>JAKBEL010000015.1 GCA_021833825.1 bacterium | reverse complement strand
CATACGTTGAAGATATTGATGACAGAGTGATCTCGATTCAGTCAGCGGTTGATAACAATATTAACTGCTGCAGTGCAGTCAACGTGATCGACACAAGAACAGCATCAATCTATGATGTTGACAGAACAATCTTGTCATACGTTGAGGACATAGACCCTAGAGCGATCAGTACACAATCGACAGTCAATGTGATTGATACAAGAACAGCATCAATCTACAGCACAGATCAGACAATACTCTCGTATGTTGAGGATATTGATGACAGAGTGATCTCGATTCAATCAGCGGTTGATAATAATGTGAACTGTTGCAGTGCGGTCAACGTGATCGACACAAGAACGGCATCAATCTATGATGTTGACAGAACAATCTTGTCATACGTTGAGGACATAGACCCTAGAGCGATCAGTACACAATCGACAGTCAATGTGATCGATACAAGAACAAGTTCAATCTACAGCACAGATCAGACCATCTTGTCATATGTTGAAGATATTGATGGTAGAGTGATATCGCTTCAATCATCAATTGATAATTCAGTTAACTGTTGCAGTGCGGTCAACGTGATCGACACAAGAACAGCATCAATCTATGATGTTGACAGAACAGTCTTGTCATACGTTGAGGACATCGACCCTAGAGTGATCAGCACACAATCGACAGTCAATGTGATCGATACGAGAACAAGTTCAATCTACAGCACAGATCAGACCATCTTGTCATACGTTGAGGACATCGACCCTAGAGCGATCAGCACACAATCGACAGTCAATGTGATCGATACGAGAACAAGTTCAATCTACAATGTAGATCAGACCATCTTGTCATATGTTGAAGATATCGACGACAGAGTGATCTCGATTCAGTCATCAGTTGATAACAATGTGAACTGTTGCAGTGCGGTCAACGTGATCGACACAAGAACGGCATCAATCTATGATGTTGACAGAACAATTTTGTCATACGTTGAGGACATTGATCCTAGAGCGATCAGTACACAATCGACAGTCAATGTGATCGATACAAGAACAGCATCAATCTATGATGTTGACAGAACAATCTTGTCATACGTTGAGGACATCGACCCTAGAGCGATCAGTACACAATCGACCGTTAATGTGATCGATACAAGAACAAGTTCAATCTACAGCACAGATCAGACCATCTTGTCATACGTTGAAGATATTGATGATAGAGTTATCTCAATACAATCAGCGGTTGATAACAATATTAACTGTTGCAGTGCGGTCAACGTGATCGATACAAGAACAGCATCAATCTATGATGTTGACAGAACAATACTTTCATACGTTGAGGACATCGACCCTAGAGCGATCAGTACACAATCGACCGTTAATGTGATCGATACAAGAACAAGCTCAATCTACAGCACAGACCAGACCATCTTGTCATATGTTGAAGATATCGATAGTAGAGTTATTGCAATTGAATCGGCAATAGATAATGCTGAACCTTGCTGTGGTACATTTATAACTCAAGCTATGATTGGAACAACAGGCTATACTATAACGATTTCAGGTAAGTATTGCTTAGCTGATAATATAAGCTTTGCTCCATCTGGTGCAGCGAATGCAATAACAATTACGGCAAATAACGTTTATCTTGACTTGAATGATAGAACCATATCCCAAACAAATGCAACAGCAAGTGTGAATGGTGTGAGTGCAACTGGAACAAATATTGCTATAGTGGGTGGTACGATACTTAATATGACCAACTTTGGTGTGAATGTAAGTTCAAGCTCTAGCGTTACTATAAATACAGTCAACGTGAGTGGTGCTGGATCAAATGGTATTAACATGAGTGCAGTAACTGACGCTGAAGTGGTCAATTGTTATGTTGAAGGCAATGGTGGAGTTGGTATTTATAGCACAGGCTCTAATCGCATACAGATAGACAATTGTGCATCAAATGCTAATACTTCATATGGTCTTGAAGTTGTTTCAGGTACACACTATATTATTCAAGAGTGTGCAGCAATTTCTAATGGTGATAGCGGTGTATCGTTACAATTTACAACCACCTCTAAAGTTATTGAGTGTGTGGCTATGTCAAATGCGAATAATGGGGTGTATCTGTTCAGTTGCGAAGATTGTGAAGTGATTGGATGTAATATTATGACCAACACTAATAATGGTATCTATTTAGATGGTACAGCTCCTGTGACAGCCGGTTGTTATATTCATGAAAATACATTGATCAAAAATGGTAATATTAACTTGGTTGAAGGTTCATTGAATGGTCCAAACTCGATCTTGAGCAACTTTGCTCAAAATCCAAGTTTAGCTCGTAATTATTGCCAAGGATTGAGTGCTATAACAACGACTACCATTCAACAGACACAGCCATTTACAGCGGAACCAACTCCATGGGATAACATTAATATGATTCCGTAATATACAGACAGATATTTTCTGATGAACAAAGGCCTCCAGTTTTACGCTGGAGGTTTTTGTTTTATTGAGGCAAAGCATTTACGAAGAATAAAATTCTTGACATTTTATTTCTGTATATTCATTACTAAGATCTATATGCTTTACCTTGTGTTATTTTAGTAATCAAGGTATTCTTAAGTTTACGTGTTGCAATTAAAAATTATTTATATCGTTACTATGGATGTTGATTCATGGAGCAAAACAATCAGAATGATCTGAAAAAGGGATTTGTAAAGCCTGTTTTAATCGAAGATGAACTTAAAAATTCATTTCTTGATTATGCAATGTCAGTTGTTGTTAGTCGTGCTATTCCTGATATTCGCGATGGGTTAAAACCTGTTCATCGTCGTGTATTGTATGCAATGAGTCAGATGGGTTTACAATATAATAAACCTTATCGTAAATCTGTTCGCGTAGTTGGTGATGTTCTTGGTAAATATCATCCACATGGTGATCAAGCGGTTTACAATACCATGGTAGGAATGGTTCAAGACTTTTCAAAGCGGTATCCGCTTCTTGATGGCCAGGGTAACTGGGGGTCTGTTGATGGTGATAATGCAGCTGCCATGCGTTACACCGAAATTAGAATGGCAAAAATTGCACAAGAAATTTTAGCAGATCTTGATAAAGAGACTGTGCCATTTGTTCCTAACTTTGATGAAAGCACTGTTGAACCAGTTTTGTTGCCAAGTAAAATACCAAATCTACTAGTAAATGGTACAACTGGTATTGCTGTTGGTATGGCAACTTCTGTGCCTCCACACAATCTTCGTGAAGTTATTAATGCTTGCTTAGCGTTTATCGAAGATCCAGAAATTTCTGATGAGCGATTATTCTCTATTATTCCGGCTCCAGATTTTCCAACAGGTGGTATTATTTGTGGGCGCGCAGGAATTGTCAAGGCTTATAAAACAGGCCGTGGTAATTTAATTTTGCGAGCAGTGGTCGATGTTGAGGAGTCAGAAAGAAAAGGAACAAGTCTTGTTGTAAAAGAGTTGCCATATATGGTCAACAAGGCAGACTTGATAATTAAGATAGCAGATCTTGTTAAAGAGAAAATTATTGATGGTATTTCAAATATACGTGACGAATCAGACAAAAAGGGTATGCGTTTAGTTATTGAACTAAAGCGTGGAGAGATTCCTAGTGTTGTATTAAATCAATTATATAAACATACAACATTACAAGTATCAGTCTCGATGCTTATGTTGGGCCTTCTTGACAACAAGCCTTTGGTCTTTAATCTGCGTCAATTAATTGAACAGTTCTTGTTTCATCGTAAAGAAGTGGTCTATCGTCGGACATTATTTGATCTGAAAAAAGCACAAGAGCGTGAGCATGTACTTGCAGGTTTTATCATAGCATTAGAAAATATAGACGAAGTTGTTGCTATTATTAAGCAATCAGATTCTCCAGATGATGCTATTGCTAAACTTAATAAGCGATTTATGTTGTCACAAGTGCAATCAAAAGCGATTCTTGAGATGCGCTTACAGCGTTTGACTGGTCTTGAAAGAGACAAGATTCGTAGTGAGATGCAAGAATTAAAAAATACAATAACACAACTACAATTGATATTGGCAGATGAGTCTGTATTGAAACATGAGATCAAAAAAGAGCTTGAAGAGATCAAGCAGGCTTATGGTGATGATCGCCGAACTAAAATAGAGGGCGCGATCGATATCTTAACTGAAGCTGATTTGATTCCAGAAGAAGAAGTGGTTGTGACTTTGACTATGAAAGGTTACATTAAGCGTTTACCACTGCAGACTTATGATGTTCAACATCGTGGTGGTAAAGGCAAGATGGGAATGACGGCTCTCGATGAGGTTGATGATGTTGTGCAAGATATTTATATTACTCGTACACATGATGAACTCTTGTTCTTTACCAATTTAGGTCGTATATATACATTACAAGTATTTCAAGTCCCTGAGGCGTCACGTACAGCTCGTGGCAGAGCTATTGTTAATCTATTGCCTCTTCAGCCAGACGAAAAAGTGGTTAAGTTGCTCTGCGCGCCAGAACTTGAAGGTAAGCAGATAGTGATGCTTAGCAAAGAGGGTATCATAAAGAGAACCGATGCCATGGCTTTTGCCAAGGTTCGTCAAACCGGTATTCGTGCAGTTACGTTGCGTGAAGGCGATGAGCTTGTATTTTGTGCAATAAGCAGTGGAAATGATTCTATTGTTATAGCTACTGCACAAGGGCAAGGTATTCGATTCAATGAGAATGAAGTTCGTTCTATGGGAAGGCAAGCGGCTGGGGTTATTGGTATTCGCTTAAAGAAAAATGATTTTGTAGTTGGCATGCAAGTTGTAGGGCAAGAGGGAGATCTTCTGTTTGCGACCGAAAATGGTTACGGTAAGCGTGTCAAAATTCAAGACTTCCGTGTTGCGCATAGAGGCGGTGTTGGAGTCCGTACTATTCCAACAAATGCTCGTAATGGCCAAGTGATTGGATTGGTATGGGTGAATGATCAATCAACTGTTCTGTTGATTGATCGTGCAGGAAAGATTATTCGTCTTTCGCCTACTGAAATTCGCACAATGGGTCGCCAAGCCAAAGGGGTTCGTCTCATTAGATTAGAAGAGAATCAAAAGTTGGCCGCTGTAGTTGCTTTTGAAGAATCAGGATCTATTGATAATGGAGATAACAATTCTGGTTCGGATAAAAATGTGCAGGAGCCTTCCGGCGATGATTCATCCAAAGATAGTGGCAATGGTATGACCTTTAATACCGCGACTATAGATCATGACGAATTGGATGATCTTGCTATGTATGATCAAGAGCAGCTTAATATATCTAAAAATCAGGAAGAGACCGAAATTTATCAAAGGGGGCTTTTTGATTTTGATGATGGTATTCTAGAGCAATTTTAAATTTACACAAGACATATTTATGTAAAAATGTATACTAAAAGAGGCTTCCTTCAAGGAGGTCTTTTTTAGTATATGTAAATATATATGGTATGTGCCAATGAAGATAAATTTAGTTATATTGCATCTCAATCTTATTGATGGTATTGGGCCGGAGGCTATCAAGAGAATTATTTTTCATAAAGATTTTGTTAGGAATGATCTTTATTCCATGCAAGAGAATGATTTGATGGCTTGGGGGGTTAGTCAAAAACAGGCGACTATGATAGTTCAGGGTCTAAAAGATAGAAAATTACTTGATCAAGAGCTCTATCTTATTGAAAGATATGGCATTAAATGCATCACATTTGATCAAGATGATTACCCATTTTTGCTTAAGCAAATTTATAGCCCTCCTCCAGTTCTTTATTATAAAGGTATAGATTTTTTTACTTTAGATAAAAATATTGCGGTTATTGGATCACGCAAGGCAAATAATTATGCAGCGCAAATTATACAGTCGTGGGTTCCTTCTTTAATTAAGGCCAATTGGGCTATTGTCAGTGGAGGAGCAATTGGAGCTGATACTATGGCTCATCAGGCAGCGCTTAGCGCTCAAGGCAAGACGGTTGTTGTATTAGGCTCTGGCCTGCTATCTCCTTATCCGCGCTCGAATATAAAAATGTTTGAAAAGATAGTTGATCAAGGGGGTGCTATTGTGAGCTCGTTTGCTTTAGGTACAGGGCCACATCCAGGAAATTTTCCAGCACGCAACCGTATTATTTCAGGATTGAGCAGAGCATGCCTTGTTGTACAGGCTGCAAAAAAAAGTGGTGCGACCATCACGGCAGAGTATGCTCTGGAACAAGGACGAATGGTTTTTGCTGTTCCAGGATCTGTTTTTGATCCATTGCATGAAGGGTGTCATGCAATGATTAAAGAGGGGGCCATGCTTATAAGTTCGGTTGATGAACTTATGGAAGAGTTGGGAGAGGTTTTGCCGGAGCATCAGCATCAGCAAGATAATGATCAGGTTTATCAGCAGCAGATTGGATTAATATCGGCATCAGAATCAATATTGTTAGAGATGGAACCTATTGAGCAGCAGATCATTCGATGTTGTTTAAATAACATTATGTCAACTGACGATTTATTGCATCAGATCGATATCCCTCTAGATGAGCTATATGATCATCTATTTAACCTCCAATTGGCTGGGAAAATAGAACAAGATGCGCTTGGTTTATGGCGAATTCGATAGATTGTGTAAGCAAAAGCAGACGCCTTTTTTGCTTTTTTGCTCAAAAGATGTATAGTAAAAGGAATAAAAAGTGAGTTGTAAAAGCATAGTTTTATAGTTTAATGTTAAAATTGTCACTCTATTAGTAATAAATTTTGTTGGAGACTATGTCATGCCAGTACCAAAACGGAAGCGGAGCAGAGCCCGCCGTGATTCAAGACATGCAAATAAGAGCTTGAAACTTAAAGTATTTACAAAATGTTTGCAATGTGAGCACCCTTTGCCTACACATCAAGCTTGCCCTGAATGTGGTCATTATAAAGGGGTAAAGGTCTTAAGAACTAAAGATGAGCGTGCTGAGCTACGCACTGAAGTGCGTAAGGTTAAAGAGGCTGCAGCGAAAAAGAAAAATGCAGCGGCTAACTCAGACAGCGAAAATTTATAAGTAGTACGGCGATATTTTATAGTCGTATTAAATGGAGGTGTATCTGTTATTTAATTAACAGATAGCTTTATTGTATATTTCTTAGTAAATTCTATAGTATTTTGGATAGTAGTAAAAAATATTCATGTAGGGAGTTTTACCCATGATGCAGACAGCAGGGCAAACGTTACTGTCACAATTAAAGACCCGAATAGCATTAGGTTGCTTGGTGGTATTTTCGCTTGGAATAGTAGCATGGTTGGCATATAGTTGGTATTCAGTAAATCAAGGAAAAAGATCACAGCTTATTTTATCCGAATGTATTGATGAATATCAGAAGATGTTTGAATCAAAAGATGCTGTATGGTCAGAAGTTCTTCTTATGAATGAGTTGGGGCGTGAGCAGGCCTCGTCTTTGAAGCCCTATTTTTTGATCATGGAGGCGCAGGCTTTAGCTCGTCAAGGTAAATTTTTAGAGGCTATTGATTTGTTTAATAAGGTGGAGCGTGAACTTTCTTCTGATTCGCCATATAAAAGTTATTACCATTTGACCAAGGTTCTTATACAACTTGATATGCAGGATGATTCTTTACAGCAGCAAGGTCTATTAGAGTTACAACGGTTAGCTCATGATGAACAGAATATTTTTCAAGATGCTGCTCTATATTATTTAGCTGAATATTATGCTGCGCATGATGCATTTGAAAAGGCTCAAGAGATTAGGAAATTGCTGCTTAATGGATCGGAGACTACCTTTAAGAATTCTTCATGGGCAATGCAAGTTAAAGAGAGATTTCCAGTAATACTATAAAATCAGGGCGAAATTAACTAATATTATGGAAAATTATGATGAAAACAGATGCCAAATCAGTGCGTGTTCGTTTTGCACCATCTCCAACAGGATATTTACATATAGGTAGTTTAAGAACTGCCCTTTTTAATTGGTTATTTGCTCGCCATCATAAAGGTACTTTTTTAGTTCGCATAGAAGATACTGATATTGAACGTTCAAAGTCTGAATATACAGATGCTATTATACATGATTTAAAATGGATGGATTTACAGTCTGATGAGCCTCTTGTAATACAGTCTCATAGATTTGCTGAGCATGCTAAATTGATTGAACATTTAATGGCGCAGGGCAAAGCTTATAAAGATTATTACTCTCAAGAGGAGCTTATAGAGCTTTATAAACAGAAGACTGGCATTTCTGAATTTGTAAAAGCTTATGCTGTTTGTCGCGATCAGCCGCAAGATCAAGATAAGCCGTACGTTGTTCGTTTTAAGTTGCCTCTTGATCGGCACTCGGTCTCTTTTAATGACCTTATTAGAGGAACTCTTTCTTTTGAAATAGAACAATTAGATGATTTTGTTATTGCTCGCTCAGATGGCAGGCCGATGTATAATTTTGTTGTTGTTGCAGATGATATACATCAGCGAGTTACGCATGTTATTCGGGGTGAAGATCATATTTCAAATACTCCAAAACAGATTCTTCTATATGAGGCGCTTGAAAAGGAGCAGCCGATTTTTGCTCATTTGCCATTGATTTTAGGTAAAGAGGGGCAACGTTTAAGTAAGCGTGATGCAGCAACAGCAACACAAGAATATCGAGATCTTGGTTATTTACCGGATGCGCTACTTAATTATCTTGTTCGATTAGGTTGGTCGCATGGTGATCAAGAGATATTTTCACGAGAAGAGCTCATTAATCTATTTAGTATCGAAGAGGTTGGAAAAAAAGGTTCTATATTTGATCAAGAGAAGCTTGATTGGATTAATGGTCTTTATATTCGCAATTCTGATAACTATGCATTAAAAAAGATGTTGAGCGATTTAAGATTAGATTTTGGAGATTCTTTTTTTAATGAATCACAAATTATTGAATTGATCAATGTATATAAAGATCGTTCAAAAACTTTAGTAGAACTCGCAAATCATTTGAAAATGTTTGGGCAGGCACCTCAAGACTATGATGCAATAGCTTGTTCAGAGTGGGTTGATTCTCACACCTTATCAGTATTACAAGATCTTGTGGATAAATTAAATGCGCTGGCATCATTTGCGTTGCAGGATATTAAAGAATTGTTAGCAGTCTATGCAAAAGAACATAATAAGAAATTAGGAGCGATTGCTCAGCCTATTCGAATAGCATTGGTAGGGGGAAGTTCTAGTCCAAGCGTTTTTGAACTTCTTGCTATCTTGGGTAAGAAAGAAGCTTTAATGAGGTTAGAACGTTTTGTGCTGTTTTTGCAACAGCGTTCATAATTATTTTACTGCCTTATAATATGGGGGGACACATATGAAGATAGGTATGATTTTTTCTGGTTATTCAAGCCAATTTGTTGGCATGGGTAAAGAGCTTTATGATGAATCTCGAGTTATGCAGGAATATTTTGAACAGGCTTCTCATTGTTTAGATGCAAATTTTGTTAAATTATGTTTTGCTTCATCTGATAGTGAGCTTTCAAAAATGCATAATGCATATACAGCGCTCTTTTTAGTCGGTTCATCGATAGCTGCGATATTAAAAGAGATCGGCATTAAGCCTGATGTTGTTGCAGGTTATGGTGTTGGTCAATACGCTGCGGCACATGCTGTTAATGGCCTTACTTTTCCTGATGGATTGTATCTTTTGTCAAAATTTTCTTTATTTGTGGAAGAGTTGCTTGATAAAAATAGTTATGCAGTTGCCCGTATTAAAGGTTGTTCCCATGAAGAACTATTGGAGATTTTTAAGACATCTGTTTTAGGATCTGTGCATATATCATCATTTGAAATGCCGAATCAACATCTGATTGCAGGTGATCGTGAGGCAGTGATTGCATGTATGCAACAGGCCAAAGAGATTAAAAAAGTTAAAGTTGAAGAGTTGCCGATTGAATATGGTTTGCACTCAACTGTTATGTTTCCTGTGATCGAGCAATTTGAGGTCTATTTTGAAAAAGTTGATTTTAAGGATGTTGAGACTCCTATTATAGCAAACAGCTCTGCAACTTTTTTAACTACCGGAAAACAATTAAGACAAGAGTTGTTGGATGCTGAAATTAAATCCATACAATGGTTTAAAATAATGCAGGCATTGCATGATTGTGATGTGTTATGTATTGTTGGTCCTGGAGATTTTATGCAAGATATGCTTAAGCAACTCTACCCGAACAAAGAGATTATAATAGTGCATAAGCCATCTGACTTAGAGTTGATAAAAAAATTAATATTAAAAGACGATATAAGTGAAAAAGTTGTACAAGAAAAAGATGAAACTATAGGATCGTAACATGGCAGAATTTGATAAAAAAGAGACCCAAGATAAAATAATTTCGCTTGTGGCAACTAAATTGAATGTTGACAGACAAAAAATAACCGCAGATGTTACATTGCAAGCATTGGGAGCTGATTCATTGGATATTGTCGAGCTTATTATGCTCTTTGAGGACCAGTTTGGCATTGAGATTAATGATGAAGATGCTGAGCGGCTTAAAACCCTTTCAGATCTTGTTGATTATGTTCATTCGCGACGTAAAAAATAGATCAATAACCGGTGCCGGCCTTGAGCCATATGCCCCATTGTGAAACACCATTTTTATTCGGTTGTAGGTTTTTTGGTCGATTGCCTTCAAATTCGACCTCAAATCCTATTCCTAAAAATGGTTGTGTTGTACAGAATAATCTATGCCAATTATATTGTGCATGGGTAAATATTTTGTGCGTAAGCATACGTGAGGATGCTCCAGAATTGACATCAATTTGGGCATTGTTTGTAAATATTGGTGGATTTGTATCAGCGACTAATATTTGAGCTGAAAATTCATCTCCATGCAGTGTTGCCTTGCTCTCTGTTACATTTGAAAGACCACCACTTAAAAGAGCAACATTCTGAATACCTTTAAGACCGAAGCGATTTGCCGATAAGCAGTTTTTCAAATCAATTCGTTCACCACTGCGTATCCAGCCATTATATCCAATATCAAATGTCCAGTTGCCCATATCAATTGCGAACATAACAGCAAAGTCGACTTGAATATCAACACTGATATTTGCAAGCAATGTTGTGCGGTTAATTAATGGAATAGTCTCTCCGGTATAGTTTCCGCTTGAGTTAAACTCTTTTGCTAATATATAACGACTTCCGAAGCCGTTAGCAGGTGTTATGGGATTGTAACAATCATCACATACAGAGCAAAGGTCAAAAGAGCGGCATTGCGTGTCATTAAATAGATGTGTAAAATTTGCCTCTAACCAGAGACTTATTGATTTGTCATCATCTTTTTGCCACAATAATCCTTGTCCATAAAAGCCTATTCCTAGTTCACCATGATGCCCGTTACCAACAATTGGTTCAAATAGAACTTTACCATTTGGTCGAGTGCCGGTTGGGATTGAGCCACGTGCATTTATACTCATCCAACCATTAGGGCGTTCTAAAAATATCCATCCTAGGGCTACCTGAATTTCAGAGAGTTTAGTGGTTGATTGTGGGCAACCAAATCTTCCAAATTCTAATGGTTCAGTAATCTGTCCATAGACAGCGCCTTGAGAAATTGCTTGGCAAAAGCTGGAAACAACCGGAGTGATGGTGTTAGCATCCATATATAGAGGTTCAAAGGGGGTTGTAAGCCCATTGTTTTCTATACATTCCTCGATGAGGATTTCACTTTTTGCCCAAACAATTGGTGCATGTGCATGTAGGTACCACCTTTTGTGACCAATATGAAATCGAAAATCTGCTAATGCATTTTCTAATATTGGTTTTAAATATAGAGAGCTTCTAAATGTCTGTCCCAGTCCGAAATAATCAGCTAGTATGTCATTGTATCCTCTTGCAAGAACTTGGCTTCCCGATATTTGTAAGAGCGGTGTCCCAAAAAAATATTCAGCTATCTGATCAGGACGAAATGAATGGATATATTCTGGAGTAACAGTGAATGACCCCCACCATTCTTTCTCTTTGCATGTAGGAAATATATTGCTATGCCAACCGGCTAAATCACGAGCGGCATTGACGCTTTGAGATCGAGTCAATAAAAATGTCTTTCCGTGTAGTGGAAATGTAAATACATCTGAGCAGAGAGTCGATTGACAGATAAGCAAAGATAATAATAATTTTTTGTTCATGAATGTTCTCCTTGAGAGTTCTATTGCTTTTAGCTTAATTAATTAGCTTCATCGATTGCAATTAAAGAGATAGTTAGTTTTATTAACAAGCCTTGGCGCTTACAATAATTTTCAATTTGGACTTAATGACTTATATTAAAAAAAAATATTGACTCCCGTGTGATTCAGGGCTATTATAAAAATTTTATAACTCTTTTAATCTATCTTTAAATCTAGGCCGCTCTATGCAATTTTTTTTTTCTATCTATTTTTTAATGTCGCTTGCATTAGGCTTTAATCTCTATGGTGGAGATATTATTGACATCCATTCTAAGGTGACTGAGGATTTAATCCTTCTTGCGCAAGAGCGCAAATTGCAGCAAAAGCCATTTCTCTATGTGACCAATTTTATCGCTTCATCGATTGCTTCGGGTAGAAGTGATGTTGTTCTTCCTATTGGTGACTTTTTAAAGTTACAAAAGAATTCACAAAATGTGACCTCTTTCCTTAATGCTCGTCAAAGAGGTTGTTCTAAAGGGGCGGGAAGGGATGCTTCTAAAATTGCAATTTTGGGTTCAGGGGATGTTTTAGAAGCCTATTATTCAAGGAGCGAGGATTCTATTAAGTTTATAGGCTTGGGCAGCATGAATGACATTCATGCTCATGATTCTACGGTCAACAGCGTATTGAGATATACAGGTTATAATGGCTCTATAACTAATTTAGAAAAAAGGTCTTTAGCTCGTCGTATTGCTTCAGATTTGGAAGCATCTGGTGATTGTAGAGCTGTGCTTAATTGGTATGATAAATCTTATATGTTGGGAAGTAGGGTTTTAGCTCCATTTGATTGTGCTTCTTATCTAGATAAAGAGTTGTTGCGTCTTCCGGTAAATTTGCGACGCCCAGAGTCATGTACATATGTTGAAAATACTTTTGATGAATTGGCCCAAAAAGGGCATTTGGGTGCTATGCGTGCAATTGCAAAGAGGTGCGAGAGAACAGGAGACTTTATGAAGGCTTCAGAGTGGTATAGAAAGGCTCTTCTTGAAAAAGGCCATAAAGCTTCGATTCAAGATATGGTAAGATGTGCAGATAATCTTTGGGATAAGGAAAAATTTGATTATAAAAATCTTTCAATAATACCGTATATACAAAAACTGTATGCATTAGCTGCGTATAAATTTGGTCATGAAGGGGCAGTAAATAAATTGGCCGATTTAATGTGTATGATCGATGGGGAATTAGGAGATGCCGCTGAACCCAATGAGGTAATAAAATCACTTTCTGATACATTAAGCGAGTATTTTTTTGCTAATGATCATTATAAAAATAATGGGACTTCTGCTGTTTTCTCTTGCTATTTTGAGACCTCTGCAATTGATAAACAGCTATTTCATTGCCCAGATCAAGTTGCAGGGAATACCTATTTAAGGTTAGCGCTTTTGCTAGGCTTAGCTAATTCTGAATTAGGAGATGTTTTCTTTGATAAAGAGCATAATCATAGGCTTAAATTGAAGTATTTGAATGCGGCAGCTTGTTTGGGCAATCTTCCTTCAATGGTTCTGTTGAGGTCTTTATCTAAAGATGGCAATGATAAAAAGCACTATTCTGATATGATATTGGCACTTAAACAAAATATTTTTTCGGAATCTTTAATGAGAGATTCTTTGGTCTATTTAGCACCCCTTAATGGATGGATGCATGGAGATCTATTGAGCGATGCTTGTAAAGAAGCTTCTATGGATGAGGAAGAGATAGTAAGGCTTGCAGAAGATTCTTTTTTTCAGCCTAGTGTTGATTTTCGTATGTCAGATCTTAACATAGCGGGATGCGAGGGGGATAGTCGCAAACAATTATCTTATGATGTAATTCATACCGAAGGTATCTGTCCGTTTCCGCCTAGAATTACAGATGGCGTTATGCAATTGAGGTTCGAGGCACATGAGTGTGAGATCGCAGGAGACTTTATGAAAGCTTTAGCCTGTTATATAAAAGCTTTTGAAAATGGAGATAAGGCTTCAATTAAAAATATAGTAAGATGTGCAAATGAGCTTTGGGATGATCTTGATGATAACTTAAGTCCTTTAATCATATCTTATGTAAAAGGGTTGTATGAATTAGCTGCATATGAATTTCATGATGAAGAGGCCTTAAATAAATTGGCTGATTTAGTAGCTATAGTTGATCAAAAAATAGATGGTTGCGATGAGTTAGTGGCAAAAGAATTTGCTGATATATTAAATAGTTTTTCTTATCCCCTTGATAGTCATGATCCATATTATTTGGAAAAGAGTATTCTTAATGCACACCTAGTCTATTCTCCAGATAAAGCTACAGCAAATACTTATTTAAGGTTAGGTTTATTGGCAGGGCTAACTGAAGATAATAATAGTGAAAAGGTATACTTGGAGCGTTCAGCTGGTCTGGGTAATCTTCCTGCAATGGTAAGACTGAGGTCTTTATCTGAAAGTGCTGAAGATCAAAAGCGTTATTCTTATATGATATCAGCGCTTAAGCAGAATAGTGTTTCAACATCTTTAATTAGAAATTCATTGCTCTATTTAGCCTATCTTGATCAGGGAGCGCATGCTGAGTTATTGGAGAGTGCTTGTCGAGAGGTATCTATAGACCATGATGAGATGTTGAAGCTTGCAGAAACGACCTCCCCATTTGGGGTTGGCGTTGAGGCCCATGGATTAGAGCTTTCATTGGTTGATGATTCCTCTGAGTTCCAAAAGGATTGTAAAAGAGAGCGTGAAGAAGATGAAGTTTGTGGTGAGATTGCTCATAAGAGAATGAGATTTAATGGGGAGTTTGAATCTGAATAATTTAGTTTTATTTGCAGATTGAGAGCTCTATTTATATTAAAAAAGCTTTCTTGAATATAAAAAGATATTTAGTGATTTAGCTAGTTTTATAACTTTTCTAATCTATTTTTAAACGTAGGATTTTGTATGAAAATTTTTTTTTCTATCTATTTTTTAATGTCGCTTGCATTAGGCTTTAATCTCTATGGTGGAGATATTATTGACATCCATTCTAAGGTGACTGAGGACTTAATCCTTCTTGCGCAAGAGCGCAAATTGCAGCAAAGGCCATTTCTCTATGTGACCAATTTTATCGCTTCATCGATCGCTTCGGGTAGAAGTGATGTTGTTCTTCCTATTGGGGACTTTTTAAAGTTACGAAAGAATTCACAAAATGTAGCCTCTTTCCTGAATGCTCGTCAAAGAGGTTATTCAAAAGGGGCGGGAAGAGACGCTTCTAAAATTGCAATCGTGGGCTCTGGGGATGTTTTAGAAGCCTATTATTCAACAAGTGGGAATTCTATTAAGCTTGTACGCTTGGGCAGCATGAATGATATTTCTGTTCAAGATTCTACAGTCAATAGAGTACTGACATATGCGGGTTATAATCGCCCTATAAGTAATTCAGAAAAGAGCTTTTTAGCGCGTCGAATTGCTTCAGGCTTACAATCATCTGGTAATGAGAGGGCTGTACTTAATTGGTATGAGAGATCCCGTCTGTTGGGAAGTAGGGTTTTAGCCCCATTTGATTGTGCTTCTTATCTAGATAAAGAGTTGTTGCGTCTTCCGGTAAATTTGCGAAGCCCAGAGTTATGTAAATATGTTAAAGATACTTTTGATGAATTGGCCCAAAAAGGGCATTTGGGTGCTATGCGTGCAATTGCAGATAGACTTGAGAGGCAGGATAAATTTCTGGAGGCCTCAAAATGGTATGCAAGAGCTGTTGATCAAAAAGGCCATAAAGCTTCGATTAAAGATATGGTAAGATGTGCTGATAATCTTTGGAATGAATATCTTTATGATATAAGTGATTCAGTAATATGCTATGTAAAAAATGTATATGAATTAGCTGCATACGAATTTGGTGATGAGAAAGCAGTGAATAAACTTGCTAATTTAATGAGATGTATCGACGATCTAATCGATGGTGGCAATGAATTGGCGCCACAAAAATTTGCCGCTTTGCTAAATGAATGTGGTTATATTTGTGATGTATCTCAGGCTTCTCGTTTGGAGAAATATGTTCTTGCTAAACAGATATCTTATTGTCCAGGTAAAGTTACATCAAATACCTATTTAAGGTTGGGCCTGTTAGCGGGATTAACTTCAGATAGCAAGCTTGAATGGAAGTGCTTAGAAAATGCTGCACGTTTGGGTAATCTTCCTGCAATGGTAAGGCTAAGGTCTTTATCTGAAGGCAGTGAAGATCAAAAGCGCTATTCTGATATGATATTGGCGCATAAAAGGAATCTTCTTGCAGATTCTTTAGTTAGAGATTCTTTGATCTATTTAGCGAGTCTTGATGAAGAAGGGTATGAAGATCTGCTGGAGGAGGCATGCGAAGAAGTCTCTATGGATTATGATGAGATTTTGGAGCTTGCAGAAAAAGGTTATTCATTTGAGTCTAGCGTTGACCCCGGTGTATTAGGTTTTCCATCAGTTGATGATGCCGCTGAGTTCAAAAAGGATTGTAAAAGAGAGTGTGAAGAAGATGAAGTTTGTGGTGTGATTGGTCATAAGAGAATGAAATATAATAGACCTCTTCTGAAACTATAAAAAATATGCTAATCTACAAGCAATTTTTTAAGGAGAACAGGTTTGAAGCTAGCAAATTTACAATTAACAAATGATAAAAATTTTCGTCGTATAGTTGGTGTAA
>JAKBEL010000010.1 GCA_021833825.1 bacterium | reverse complement strand
AAACGGTTTAAAATAGTCGCTGATCGTTATCGTAATCGCAGAAAAAGGTTTGGCTTGCGATTTAATCTCATCGCAGGTATCTACAATTTTGAGCTCACAAATTAAGTTTCAGAAGAGGTCTATTATTAAAGGATCTACTTTTAATATAATCAGAGAGACTTTTTCTAATTGCTTCTTTTATACTATCTTTCATTGTTACAATCTGCTGAACCTCTTGCCGCTCACGTGAAAGTTGTAAAGATTCCAGGTGTCTTTCAATTTCTTGAATAGATTTATGCAAACCTTGTAACTGACTTATTGATATTTCTTGTTTAGTGTTTGTTAACTGTTGCAACACAGCAAGCCTTTTTGCAACATCCTCAACAACCCTCTTCTCTTTTTTTTCAGCGTCAGAAAAAGCAGACAATTGAGATACCAAATGCGTAGCTCTCGGCGGCGGAAGCTGACTCTGCAACTTTCTTGCAAGATCATCCTTAATCTTTTCAAACTCTTCTTGCGTTGTCCCTTCTGCTTTTTTGATTACATATTGAGCAGAGAAAGGAACTCTGGTCACAAAAGCATTCCGTAAATTAACAGATTGGAAAAAACAATGGCTGTTTATGTAAATACTAAGCAGCGATAATATACACCCCAAAGAGAATAGATATAATCCCTAAAAGGGTATGTGGCGCCAGGCTCTCATTAAGAATGAGTGATGAGAAAAGTATGGTCAGGATAAAGCTCATAGAATCAAAGCTGGTTATTTTCGAAACGGGGCCATGTTTGACCGCTCCATAATAGAATGCCCATGAAAGAGCAGTAAGCAATGCTGTTGATAGAATAAAGAGGCAATCTATACAGGTGATAGCGCCAATATGATCAAGAAACCTCTTTTCAGTACCACAGTAGATAATCAGAAAAAGGCTTGATGCTATTGAACTTAACGTAGCAATAACAATAGGATCAACGCGAGAACAGTTTATTTTATCAAGAATAGGAATAAAGGCATAAATGGTTGTAGAAATAAGGGCATATATGAACCATTTCATAAAAAACCTTTTCACCATAGGAACTTATTATGACAGTTCAGTATGCCCTAAAGAATAATAGATGCAACTTATAATTAAAATGACAAACCTCCCTTTGCCCAAATGCCCCATTGTGAAATAGCACTATTGGACTTAAAACACCCACATCGCCACTCTAATTCAGTGCCACATGCAAGAAATGGTGCATACTGCACCTGAGGACTCTCCCAGGTATAAGCAACATTACCAAATATTTTGTGAGAAATTGCATGTGGATTCAGAGCAGAATTAATATCAATATGCGCATCAGTGAGTAACATAGGGCCATTTGAACCATTAATCTGTTGCTGTACAATGCTTAAAGCCGTCGCATCTGTTTGATTCAGTTGATACAGAATATTGGCATTACTATCAGATGCTAATCCTGGATTATCAGCATTGGCATTAATAAATGCTGATCCTACTACAAAATTGCCATCACCCTGCCCACCTATAAGCGTTGCTTCATGTTGCGTGACATTAAGCGGTAACGCTTGATTCATGGTAAATCCAGCTGAATCTTGTGATACAAATCCATAAACTTGCGCATCACCTTTTAATGCATATCCTGACTTTAAGCATGCTCGATCGATCAGATGTTCAGCACTGCGATACCAGAAGTTATAGCCAAGATCAAATTGAACCCCATTGAGCTCAACACTAAACTTTGCAACCATATCAACCTGAGCCCTCATGCTAATCTTTGCATCTAATGTAGTCTGATTAATGGCCGGCGATAGATTACCAATATACTGCTTTGTAATAGATTCACCATCAACAAAGACATCTGAATCTACAACTGAGGTCAGCTTACTCAATAAGATATAACGGCTTCCTGGGTTACCACAAAGATCAAATGACCGCAGTTGAGTATCTGCAAACAGATGCGTAACGTTCAGATCACACCAGAATCCCGCATAGTCAAGTTCATCAGCACTTGACCAAAAGATGATATGAGATGTCCAACCGGCGCCAACCTCCCAATGATGACCATTGCCCACAATCGGTTCAAAAAAATAATGACTATTTGGTCTATTGCCAGCAGGAGCTGATATACGAAGGTTTAACCCTCCATGATAATCTTCATCATTAAAAAAATTATATCCAAGAATAATATGGACATCGCTCAAGCGCGATTCATTTCTTCTGCCATACACAAGCCCATATTGCATAGCATTTTCCATATCTCCCCAAGTATATGGCCCACATTGCTTATTCTTATTACAGAACTGACCTGTCATCGCTTCAGTGAAATTAGCAACCAACTGATTACGAGAAATCGATTGTGACCCCATGTAACCTGCAGGATAAATGAGAGTTCCCGGCTCTTTAACACATTCTTTGAGATTCAAATCCCATTTTGCATAGACTACAGGCGCATGGAACCTCAAATAGAGCCCCTGGCACAGGCCATCAAGCCCTAAATAGAAGTTCATATCCCAAATGAATTGGGTGATCTGTGGAGATACAGAAACAGCGCTCTCAAAATCAGAAGGCAGACCAAAATAATCTGCCAAAAGAGCATCGCTCTGCCTATTTGCTACACGGCTCCCTTGAACCACAAAACAGTCATTACAACCGAATAAAAAACGGGATATCTGAGCATTATTCCATGATCTCTGGTATTCAGGAGCCATATAAAAGCTCCAATAGGTCCTTCCAACCTCATAATCATTGATATGCTCCTGCCAACCTGCAATTTCACGAGCAGCATTAACCGTTTGCGAGCGGGGTAATATCAATGTTTTACCAAAAAAACCACATGAATTGGCAACGTAAAACAGAACACATATTTGAATAAATAGAATCTTTTTAAAGAATACAAACTTCATATTATACCTCTTTTTTCTAAAATTACTCCGCAAGACCTCTACAGTTTAGCTTTTTCTCCGGTTCATGCAATAGAAAAAAGAGTATCATCGAATCGTTATTCAAATAGCATTTAGATGTTCAAAAAAATAGCTCCTAAACCGTGATTTTATCTCTTTTTGTGGTAAAATAGTATAAACTGGTCTTAATCATAACGTTTAATAAAGCTAGATAAGGTTACAAAAACAAAGATGAGAGTGAAAAAGAATAAAGGGTTTTTTTCAATTTCAGCAGTTGCCAAGATGTTCTCTGTTCATCAACAGACAATACGCCTTTACGAAAAAGAGGGGCTCATAACACCCAAACGATCTTCTGGTAATACCCGCCTTTTTTCTGAAGAGGATATTGACAGACTTGAAGAGGTGATCTATCTCACCCACCAGCTTGGTATTAATCTTGCTGGAGTTGAGATGATCATGAAGCTAAAAAAGAAGATCAGTAAGATGCAAAAAGATATGAATAAAGTATTCGATCAGGCACAACAACAACTTGATGACGAGAGCGAACAGGTAAAAGAGACCGTAAAAACATCCGCGCGCCAATTGATTCGTCTAAAAGAACCTGGAAACACAACTTCTCAACAACAGAATATTGGAGAATCTGTCATAGATATAGACAACTGGAACATTGAATACGACGAAGAGTGAAACAGATAAGCAAAAGAGGATCTTCATATGTTTTTTAATACCATTAAAACAATATCATTGCTCGCACTATTAAGCTTCATCTGCATGGCAGTGGGAAGTCTTTTTGGCCCTAATGGTGCCTACACCGCTCTGATCATGGCTGTTATTATGAACTTTTTTATCTATTTTTATTCAGATAAAATGGTATTGCGCATGTATAAGGCACAACCACTCGATCAACAGCGCTATCATCATATTCATGAAATGATCGAAGAATTGGCACATCGCATGAATATACCAAAACCAAAAGTATGGCTTGTGCAATCATCGCAAGCTAATGCTTTTGCTACCGGAAGAGATCCAAGTCATGCATCTATTGCTTTAACAACAGAAATTATCTCTATTTTAGACGAAGCTGAACTGCGCGGTGTACTTGCACATGAACTATCACATATAAAAAATCGCGACATTCTTATTAGCACTATTGCTGCAACAATTGTCAGTGCCATTGGGTATCTATCATACACATTGCGCTATTCAGCATTATGGGGCGCTCAAACTACCAATCGCAAACAATCATCTTCGCAAAACAACCGTCTTATTCTCTTTATTGCAGGGCTCATTCTTCCGCTTTTTGCAACATTGATTCAACTTGCTATTTCACGTTCACGAGAATATCAGGCCGATGAGACTGGAGCACACATAACAGCAGATCCTCTTTCACTAGCATCTGCGTTGAAAAAATTAGAACTTCATACACATTATACTAAACAGGAATATAACTATAGACCAGCAAATGCTCTTGGAATCGTTCATCAATTTTGCGGCAAAAAATATATGGACCTATTCTCAACCCACCCTCCCATGGAAAAACGTATTGCACGTTTACATGAGTTGCATAAAAAACTATTTTAAAAACTATACAATACTGTATAGGCTATACAATAAGAACGGCAAGAGATGATTAATTTAATCTGCATAAAAGGAAATCTCCATGTTTGAAAATGAACTAAGCAACACTAATCAATTTGTGATAACACATGAACTTCTCTCATTAATATTATGGATCATTGAACATGAAGATGGATCTATGGCAAAAATGGTCCATAAAGCATTCGCATCTGGCCTTAAAGATAAAATTAGACGAAATCGCCATATGAATGATCAACAATTACTAGAGGATGCCCAACAAGCAATCATCGATTTTTTTGGCATTTTAGAATCACACATGATCGATGCCTTGCATGAACAATCAATGGAACGAGCTATACAAAAAAATTTATTACCCGCTATCGATCAGATAGATAGTGTAACTTGTAATGCATCTATGATTCGCAGAAGTATAGAAAAAGCAACACGATCATACACAAGCTCACATGAGACTGCAAAAAAAGCACTCTACAAAGAACTTTTAAAACGTTGGAAACCAAAAAAGGATCAGATTGCTAACTAAAAAATCCCAATCTGATAAGCGCTTGACGAAGCTCATACATAGGAAGTCCAACGATAGTTGTGTATGAGCCATTTACACTCTCTAAAAATTGTGCGCCAAAATCTTCAATTGCAATAGCGCATGAACCCCAGAAGCCGATATTATCAAGATAAAAGTTAAGCTGATCATCTGGAACATTGAACCGGTAATCAGCCTGGACAAATTGAACTACGCGCTCCTGCATATGCCAATCACCATCTTTAAAAATGCGACGCTCAAGGCAAAACGCAGTTCCCGTTCGCGCTCCATCACGAGCTGATTGTAATTTTTTAATAGCATCTTGACGATCAACCGGCTTACCTTGAATTTCACCCTGACTGTTTAACGTTAATGTGTCAGCTGTCAATACATAGCAAATATCATCCTCCTGGCCTTGAAAAAGAGATGCATGCTCCATCTTATAAAGCGCTATACTCTCTACAACCTGCTGCAATGAAAGACTCCAATCACATTGCGATTCATCTGCCGATTGATGGATAATAGTAAATGGAATTCTTGCTTGTGTAAGAAGCATCTTCCGTGATGCAGATGTTGATGCCAAATATAATCTTTTCATCTTATTACGATCGTTGTAAAAAATTGATTTTATAAAACTTTTATATACCATCCATTATCACATTGATCTTTCAGCTTTTGATATTCCTGCTTATAGAGCTTATCAATCTCTGATAACCGCAAGAATTCCCCTTGACACAAAACCCATGGATCAACAGCTCGACACTTAGGTCTATAATAATAATCATAAGAGCCATCTATTGCAAATCTATATGCATTAGCATATTTTTTTAATTGCTTAAGATAAACATTAAGAACTTCATTGTTAACTGCATGCAATTTTTGCCATATATCATAATCAAAACCAAAATGCATCTCATTAATCGTCAATATTTCTTTATCAAGAGCATATTTAAGCATATCCCCAGCGTAGATATTAACAAAACCATTCCAGAGAGAGCCCCAAAGATTTCTCGTTAAATCAATAGTCAATAGACCAAACCGGCTCGCCGCAGATTGATCATCAAAATACCATCTACCATCAATATACTTAAGATGCAGCAAAATAAATAAAGCATCATCTTGAGAAATAAGCCCCTCACAGATGCCAACATGAAGATTGTATTCTAATCTGTCAGCACAGATATCTGGAAGATCCCGCTCAAGAATTTTACACTGATCTTTAAATTCATCAGTAATTACATACGCCATTTCATATTGCTCTAATACTGCATAAAGATCTGTCTGTTTTATATACCATTCATGAATCATATCTTGATAGGCACCTTCACCATTATGATCAAAAACAAAATCTCCCGTATGTGAAAAGACAGTATGTGATACATCATGCAATAATGCAGCAACCTGCTCTTGCAATGTTGCACCAAACATCCTACACAAGAGAAAAACTCCTATTGAATGATCATAACGCGTAAAACTATATGTGTCTCTAACAAAGGAACATATCCCACTCTGCTCAACTCTTTTCAATCGCTGCATCGCATCTGTTTTAAGCAATGCAAAAACAACTGGATCTTCAACATTAAATGTACCAAAAAAGGTGGTCATTTCATCAGCTAATAATAATAATGGTACAAATAGCAAACAGCATAGATCAATCTTTATTATAAACATCAATGCTCCTCCTTATTCTCTAAACTAAGAAATAGTCTTTGCGCTCTCAACAACTCTTGCTGATAATTTAGATGTAGCTCTCTTGCATACATAATGTTCAACAAGTCCCATTCATAATTAATATCATAAATAGACCTCTCTTTTTCTTGAGGCCTCTCTTTCTGTTCGGGCAATGGCTTGCCATCGATACCTTTAATGCTATAACATGAAAAATTTCCTGGTATATTACTCATTACTAAAGTGCTCGTACCTCGATAATTTTTTAAATCATCTTCAGGTATCTCAAACAAACCTCGATCTTGACGTCCATAAAATGTAATTGATTGCGAAGGATCTATCTTAACATTATGCCGCCGATATTGACGCTCTGCCTCATGCGACTCAAACCCAAGAAGATATTTTCTAAAAAAAGCATCTGCAACCCACTGCGCCAAACTTATAGAATGTATTCCACAATCGATATCAAGTCTTCCCCATGGCATGCATAAATAAATTGGATTCATATCCATAACAAGATATAATCCTAATCCAGCACCCTGCACAGGCACTGGTCTTGGATCTTTATCCAAAAGATTTTCTGATAACTTCTCATTTATATCGAGCGCAAAATGATATATCGCTAAAACTTCTTTAAATAGATCATAACGACCACTGTCAAGAAGATCCTTTTCAATAGAACTTCTTGCAATCATATCGACAACATCAATCACCGGCTGCGCTGCACCATAACAGAGTGCCCCCATATATAACACAACAATAATCAATCCTTGATATCGCATTGTTCCCCCCATACTTTAATATATGAAAATATCAGTGTTAATCAGCAACATCATCCAAATTTTTCAATGGAGACTGATAAAATTTTTTATATTCACTTAGCCAAGCTAGGGTCTTTTCACGCTTATGCATAAAATTAAGCACCTCCCACTCTCTCTGTACCTCAGATATAGAACGCCTCTTTTCATCCTCTCTCTCTACCTGGTTCGGAATGGGCTCATCATCTATTTGCAAAACCTGATAACATGATAAATGCTGAAAAAATGATTCATGCCGAACTTTTAAACGCTTGCGCAAAAGTGATTCTATCCCATTTTTCTGATCAGAAGAATATCTTCCTGAAAGATAGATTCTTCCCCATGGCATACATATATCTGAAGGGCTC
The DNA here is from genome assembly GCA_021833825.1 of bacterium. GTDB lineage: Bacteria > Babelota > Babeliae > Babelales > Vermiphilaceae > JAKBEL01. Next base: position 71,198 of record JAKBEL010000010.1, on the reverse strand, counting down.
AATGCATAAACATCATTAAATACAATATAGATTCCTAAATCTGTATTTTTCTTAAATTCAACAAGCATTCTCTCATTTAAACCAACATTGAGCTCAAGCATAGCATACAAGGTACGAACCATTTTAAAAAGCGCATATCTACCGCTATTAATCAACTCTTTTTCAAGCTGAGTTGCCGCAATTGTATTAATCAATGAATGCTCACCCTTTTTATCGTCAGAAGCTGAATAGCTCAAACTATTAACAAACACCAAGGCAATAATGATCATTCTATTATTTTGCATTTTCACAATTATTCCTCTAATATATAAAAAATATTAGCCTGATAATCAGGCCGTAGAATAACATAGATAATATAAAGATTACAAGATGAAGCGATTTTTTTTATACCCCCTCTTCATATCTATTTTTATATCCTATACTTCTATAACAATAACAGACCCAAAAGGAAGTATCATGCAAAATCAATATGAACAGAATGCACCACTCAATCCATTACAATACAAGCTCAAACCAGGAATCTATCAGCACTATAAAGGACAACTTTACAGAGTCATAGGTATCGCTCGCCACACTGAAACGCTAGAAGAATCTGTTATTTATCAAGCTCTTTATGGCGATTATGATTATTGGATAAGGCCAGCCGCTATGTTCTGCGAAACCATTAATATAGATGGTGTCATAACACCCCGATTTAAATTTGTACAAGAAGGTTAAAATCTCTATTATCAAGCTTTTATTGCATAAATCTTTGAGATTTTAACTATATTCCTATTGACAATCCTTGCATCACCGTGCTATCATGATATAACGATAGCACAAGAAATTAGTAGGATAGGATTGTGAAAAACAGAGTAACAACAGAAAAAAACAGCTCAATAGAAGAGCTCATAGATGCATTATTGCTGCTAGAAAACAAGCAAGAGGCCGAACGTTTTTTAAAAGATTTATGCACTCCTCAGGAGATGGAGACCCTTGCTGAACGTTGGAAAGTTTGCAAGTTACTAAATAGAGAGGACCTCTCTTATCGAGAGATTCATGAACAGACTGGTGCAAGCCTTGCCACTATCACGCGTGTTGCACGATTTTTAAAGACAGAACCCCATCAAGGCTACGCCGCAATACTGGAAAAGATGGTCCTTCGATACCCTTCTGCGCAGGGTCCTCAGGATGATCAGAAAAGAAAAAAAATAAAGCCCTCCAGTCAATCATGAGTTATAAATTAAATTTTATTTTCTTAACTAAGATAAGATCAAATTTCCCGCTCATGGTGAGTGTTCTCTGAAGTTCAAAGAACGTAAGAGAATGTATCGAACCATAAACCAACTTGTTTCATCAAAAAACAATCAAGCTTGAAATATACAATTACAACCCGATAGTTTTATTTAATATCTACAGTCAATAACGCTTCGATATGCCCGTCATTTCCTCCCTTGATCTATAGATATAGACTAATTCTATAGCAACGCTTCATATATTGCTTTGAGAAATAACGGGCTACTCAGCGCGAACCGGGTAAGCGAAAGCTTATTTTATAATAAATCTGTAATCAAAAGAACATAGGAATAACATAGGAATATACATGAATAAAAAAATAGTATCACTCTCACTCATAGTGACTATAATAAGCATCTTCTACATCACATTCAACAACCAACCATCACAGATTGAACAACCTTTAACCATCGGCATTGCTGCAGGTTATGCGCCATATATTAGCATTAATGCAGAGGGCCAATATGAAGGCTTTGACATCGATGTTGCAAGTATACTTGCCGACAAATTGAATAAAAAAATAGAGCTCAAAGATCTCGGCTCTATGACTCCACTCATGATAGCACTTGATCAAGGCTCGATTGATATGATCATTTGGGGGCTAAGCATAACACAAGAGAGACTCAATAAGATGGCAATGGTCCACTATACCGGCAAGAATACCAAAACAAATCCTTTGGCCTTCTGGCAAGGCGTTCCTGAAAACTTTAAAACATTAGATGATGCAAAAGATCTTATTATATCAGTTGAACCATCATCATTTCAGGCAAGTGTTTTAGCTCATTATCCTAAAATCAACATATTAACAACCGAAAAAGTAGATGATGCGCTTCTCAACATTCAGTATGGAAAATCTGATGCAGCATTTTTAGACCCTGACATCGCAAAGAAATTCAGAGCAAAATATCCAGAGATTCAGCTTGTTGATGTTCCATTAAAAGAGAATGAAGAAACTCTGGGCATTGGGATGGCTATCAAAAAAGATAATGAACAACTGATTAATGAGATAACTCTTGCAATTGATGAACTGAAAAAGGATGGTTCCCTTAAAGCACTTGAGCTGAAATGGAACATGCAATGAATAGCGTCCTTAACTATAGCTCTCTTTTTGCACAAGGTATTGGCATAACACTAGCTGCATGGTCAATATCGGGAGCAGTAAGTTTGTGCATTGGTATTATTCTTGGAATCATCAGCTCCGATTATTTAGGATTCAAAAAAGCTCAAAAGAGCATTCAATGTTATACATTCATCACTAAAGGTATTCCTGCGTATGTTCAGATTCTGATTATCTACTTTGCACTCCCTTCACTACTGAAGATCAATCTTTCCGGTTTTGTTGCGGCAACGGTTGCATTAGCATTATGTTCAAGTGGATATATGACAGAAATTATTCGCTCAGGAATCAATGCAATTCCAAAAGGACAATGGCATGCAAGTTTTGTTTTAGGTTATCCGCTTACTGTTTCGATCAGACGGATTATCGCTCCACAGATGTTCCGTTTGACCATGCCGACGATTATAGGAGAATTTGAACAACTGCTCAAAAGCACCGCACTCTTGGCAACCATTGGGGTAACTGAAGTGACACGCGTTGGCATGAATATTATATCTCGCGAACTGAATCCATTATCTATATATTTCACCATTGCAATAATCTATCTAGCGCTCTCTGGGCTATTGAATATGATTGTATCACTCTATCATCAACAAAGGAGATTTTATGATTATCGTTGATAAACTAACAGTCACAATTAATAACAAAGAACTTCTCAAAAAAATCTCGCTTCGGTTAAAACCGAGAACTATTTCAGTCTTTATTGGCGGCAGTGGCGCAGGTAAAACAACATTACTCAAAACGATCGCAGGGCTCACTCCAATAACAGATGGCATCATTACCGTCAATGGCCAACAACTCAATGAACTCAATGCATATGAACGTGCTGAAAAAGTTGGTTTTGTGTTTCAAGAGTTTAATCTGTTTGCACATTTTACCGCACTTGAAAATTGTGTCGATCCTCTCATGGTGCATGGAAGATCATATGAACAGGCAACAGAACAGTCTTTAAAACTGCTGCAAAACCTCGGCATGAAAGAGTATGCTGATCATTATCCAGGAGAACTTTCAGGTGGCCAACAACAACGTGTTGCCATTGCACGTGCGCTCTCACTGCAGCCTAAAATGATATTACTTGATGAACCTTCTGCGTCACTTGATCCTGCAAACACCGATCGTTTAGTTGAAATATTAAAATCATTAGCTGCACAAGGTTTGACAGTTGCCCTTTCAAGCCAGGATATGAGCTTTGTGCGCAAAATTGCTCATACCATCTACTTCATTAAAGATGGACAGGTTGCTGAAGAATGTGAGAATGTTAGCGAGATTGATAATTGTCCATTAATTAAGAAGTGGATTGGTGAGTAAGCCTTCACACATAATCCAATCTTCTTTTTAGCTTACGCATTCCAACAACAAAACATAGAGCTGAAAAGAAAGCTATTGCAACTAAACATAACCAGAAATTAAGGAAGTTCTCTTGACCCAATATTGCAACACGAGTTGATTCAGTGACATAGATCATAGGATTAATCAAATCGATCCAAGCAACTGCTGGCCAGACACTATAGAGCGCTTTCCATGAGAATGCAAAACCACCCATAAACCACATAGGAAAGACACATCGGGACCAAATCGTTCCCATTTTGCCCACATGCTCTATCCAACTTGATACAAAAAGAGCAAAGCATGCGCAGAACAGGCTTTGAAATATAAGAGCTAAAGCAAGTTTGGGGTAATTAATCTGCATAAGATCCAACTGGTTCCACAAACACAGCTTACCAACAGGAATCATGCAGACCGCTAAAAAAAAGTATATCATCACAAAATAGACAACTTTACTTAACAACGCTAACCATGACGGTATTGGTAATGTTAAGCGGTAATCCACAATGCGATCACCCTCAAAATCTAACACTAAGTCGACCGCTGTTCTATATATCTCAAAAATACCAACTGCTGCCAATATGCCACCAAACTGGAATAGACCAAATCCTGCTTGTACACCAAAATAGGGTAAGATATAAGCATTTACAAAAATGGATATAGATGCCCAGACAGCAAAATCTATAATCTTATCGATCACCAACTGACGAAATATCACAAGATCACAACGAATCAATTCTTTGCAGACTGCAAAATAAGAGACACTCTTCATAATAACATTCTTTCACAACTTAACTTTGATTTGCTTTTAACAGTTCAATGAACATATCTTCAAGATTACTCTGCTGAAAATCTGCCATCAATTTGTCAGGCGTATCGACCAGCTTGATCTGCCCTCTATCCAAAATACAGACACGATCAGAAAGTTTTTCAGCCTCATCAAGATAATGCGTGGTCAGAAGAACGGTAATGCCCTCCTGTTTTAGATTTTTAATCATCTCCCACAAATTTCTTCTGATATGAGGGTCAAGACCAACAGTCGGTTCGTCAAGAATAATAAATGACGGCTTATGAATAAGACTACGTGCAATCATAAACCGCTGTTTGTAACCACCAGAAAGAATCGATGCCTTTTCAGGAAGATATTTCTCAAGCTCAAACTGAGAAATTAATTCTTTGATACGCTCTTTTAGCTCACACTCTTGAACACCATAAAAACGGCCCGCAAAGAGCAAATTCTCTTCTAGCGTCAGAGCAGGATTCAAGTTGGGCCGTTGTGGACAGTAGCCAATATGCAATCTAAAATTTGGAATATCCCTATAGATAGAGATACCATTATAAAGAATATCTCCCGATGTTGCAGGATGAAGTGTTGCAATAATGCTTGATAATGTTGATTTACCCGCACCATTAACACCCAATAGACTCAAAATCTCACCCCTGTTAATATCAAGAGAGACGTTTTTGAGAGCCTGAAATTCGCCCGTTTGAGTATGATATGTTTTAGAGATATGTTTAATACGTAATAACGGCATGAGGTTGACCTTAAAGCTGAAGGTATATTTATATGTTAAGTTAATAATTTTTGATAAAAAAATCAATGACCATCCACTTCAAGCAATAGTTAAAAGAAGCGCCTGTCTCCAAAACTCTATGCAAACTTCTCTAACAATGGGATTGTGGTATATCGCTTAATCATTTTTAGAGCAATCTTATATCCCTCAGGGGCCTGCTTAGGAAAAACATTAAGCACATACTTTTCCGCCTCATTAGATCCATAGCCTTTATTTATAACAAGCACCAACTCATCAGCATAATCAGACAATGTATCGACCCCAATACCATGCTCTTTTGATTCGATAGCAAGATCAACAAACAGATTCAACATTCCAGGCAGGGCACCCTTATCAGCAGCTGCATAATGCCATTTTAGGGCATCTTTAATATTTTCATGATTACGATAATAAGTACCCAAATTACACATCGCCTTTACCGAACCATTTTCAGCACTCAGTTGCATAAATGTTAAGCTTTTTGCATAATCTTTTTGTCTGTAATAGATTTCACCCAATCTTCCAGCAGCCTCAGCAACAAGTTCTGGTGAACTATTCAGATCAACAATCTTTTGTAATAATGGTGTAACATATGTTACATTGTCAAGCCCAAAAGCTAATGCAACATTCAAGCAACCCCTGCTCAATTCTCTTGCTGTTGATGCAGAAATATTTTCATGATCAATAAGTTGATACCATTTGCGAGCTCGATGCAAGTCACCCATCTGATATGCTATTTGAGCAGCACAGAGAGAAGAATCGTCTGATAATAATGATAAACGACCATACTCTTGCAATTTTTGCGCAAGCAGACCATTACATTTTAAAGCAAACTCCCCATCTTTTGCCAATAAATATCGGGTAATATTGTGTAACAATGTGCCCCTGCATTGCGCATGCGCAATATCACCAATCGCCCTTATCTCCAAACGATCATTAATGTAAGTGCATTCAAAAAATTCGGTCCGCTTTATCTTCATTTTTTTAAAAGGATCTATAGACTTTCTAGATCCCTGAAGCAAAAAGAGACGCGCAAGCAATGATTTACCATCAACATAAGCAACGTCCAGAAGATCATCGCAAGCATATGCTCCCAATATAAAAAAATTGTCATGCTTTCGCGCTTGATCAAGATGATTTTGAATCGATCTCTCAGTAAAGGGGCAGACTTTATCAAGAAGTATAGTATGAATAAGATCTGCACCGGGCAGCATCATTTTAATAGATCCAGGAGTATCAATACGTATAGAACAACCAGCTATGTGAGAATCATAAACTGCAGACTTAAGTAATTGACAGGTCATTATAACAAAACATATAAATAGGTATGTATACATGGCATATCTCCCAACATATGAAGCGCATAACGACTTAAAAGCCGTTATGATAAACAAATTATCTGCCATACCATATCATATTCATCTTTTCAAAGATATATTTTTTTGAATGTTATAACCAATACATCCCTATCTGCTCTACCATTTTTACTCATTTTTAAAAAGACAAAAAACTACTGCTTCAATAGCGCGATCAGAGTATTAATCTTTCTTTTAATAGCACGCTCTTTGGCAAACAGAGCTGAAACATGTTCCTGATATTCTAAATTTGTTACCATCGAGACAACAATGCCCATCATGCACCACATAAAACTATCGGCACATTTATCTAATGCGTCTCTTTGCAAACCAAACATAAGTGGCCAAATTAAATCACTCTCAGACCATGCACGAGCTTCATGATAATAATAGAAACTTCTGACTCCAAAAAATATGGTAGCCAATATCGGCAATATCAACAACCCCGCTCCCGGACGAGAACACAATAGATCTTGAAGTTCAGTCAACTGCTGAATTAACTCTTCCCGTTCATGCAAAGAGAGTACAACAAGGCCACCATTAATACGATGCTCTATCATAGTCAATGTTTTCATTGGATCGGCTTTGAGTAATCCTAACTGATTATTGATCTGTTGATAATCGGTGATTGATAGCAAAGAGAGAAAATTGAACAATCCGCATAGAATAGAAAGTTGACGCAACATATATATTACCCACTAAATGAAATTATTTTTATAACTGTAGAAAATAGTATAGGAATAGGCAAAAAATAGCAAATTTCACCCCCACCTTTTTTAATCAATTTCATATAGAAAATATATTGCATAGATGTCCAACCAAAGACCCTTCTTGCACATTTTTAAATTTCGCGTAATATGTATAATATAAATAACAAGTCTATAGGTGTAGCCAGCTCATACAAAAAAGCCACATCTCTTTATTTTTCAGGAGGAATCAATGAAAAAAATGATTACAACCTTACTGCTTATAGGCATAACTACCAATGCATTTGGCTCTCTATCCGAGCAACAAGAGCCCACACAATCTGGCCAAACAGAATCGAACAGCAAAATAAGAGCCAAAATTGAGGTGATACTTCTTGCCAACCCTATCAATTTTCAACAAGCTTCACTCAGCCTGATCGCCGCAGCAAAGAACAATCAGATATCTGGAGTTATAATAATCATTGATAGCGGCGGCGGACCTACAGGATCATTTTCTGTATTACATGACCTGATCAAAAAAGTTTCGACAATCAAACCTGTAATTGCTTTGGTTGCCGGCTGTGCCTGCTCTTGTGGTTATATGATCGCTAGCGCCGCCAATTACATTTTTGCACATAGCTTTTCAGACATAGGCAATATTGGCGTTATGATAGAGATCGCAAAATATCAAGATGCAAAGATAACAGGGAGTGTAGAGGCTAAAATGAATGTTGAACTATTTACTACAGGTAAGTTCAAAGCTATTTTTAACCCCTATAAAGCACTTTCTGACGAAGATAGAGCATATATTCAAAAGATGCTTGAAAATGATTATCAACATTTTATAGCTCTTGTTGCAAAAAACAGAAATTTGAACCAAGATGAATATGAAAAATGGGCAGATGCTAAAAACTTTAGTGCTCCTGAAGCATTACAACTGGGGCTTATTGATGAGATTGGAACTATTTTTGAAGTTGAAAGCAAGATGCTTGAGCTTGTTCGCGAAAGAAATCCCGGTTGCCTGTTTGATGATGAAATTACAACCAATCTATTTCCCGCTTGCACAAGCGCATAATGCAAAGGTGACTCTAAATAGGCAATATCAACATTGTAATTGATCAGTGAAGCAAAACGGACATTAAAACACTTTTAATTACACTCAGACCTCATAACACCTTGCAAAATAGTATCATTGCCATATACTCATACTTAATATGTTAGTTTACCCTCCTATAAGTTAAAGGGGTTTGTTTATGGAATACATTTCATTGTAATAGAACAGAATTCTTCTTGTTCTTTATCTATTTATTTATATCTACCCATCATGTAGGTATATTTGTGTTATCAATTTTTTACAAAGAAACATGCTTTATGTGTATTGCATAAAGATGCTGTTAATGAAAGTATTTCAATGAAACATTTTCAAGAACCGAATGCACCATTTCCCTACCAAGAGCATGAAGTTACCTTTACCAATGAATCAGCCAACATTACCTTATCTGGAACTTTAACTAAGCCATCAACACACCAACAATTGCCCGCAGTTATTCTTATTGCCGGCATGGGACCTGTTGATCGTGATGGCAATATGTTTGGTCACAAACTATATCTCGTATTAGCCGATTATCTAACGCGACAAGGCATAGCAGTATTGCGCTTTGATAAGCGTGGAGTTGCAAAATCAACAGGATCATTTGGGCCACAAGTGACCTCACGTGATTTAGCAGATGATGTGTTAGCCGGTATTGGCTATCTTAAAAATCGTGATGATATTGACCCTAAACGGATCGGATTAGTTGGAGTCAGCGAAGGTGGCCTTATTACATCGATGCTGGCAGGGCAATCTGATGATGTTGCCTTTGCTGTATGCATGGCACCTGCAATTGCAAACAGTCCCGAAGTTCTTGCGCAGCAGATTGCAACTCAATTGCGTATGGATGGAGCTTCAGATGAGCTCATTAATGCTATGAGAACTTTAACTGCTGATATGCTCACGATTGTACGCGATGAGCAAGATCCTCTTAAAGCAGAACAACTATTACACGAGAAGGCAACACAAGTATTGCATGCGTTACCAGAATCATTACAACAAGAGGCTGAAAAATATCCATTTGCTACCAGTTTGAACAATATGACAATAAAGATACAGGTGTTTAATTCACCATGGTATCGTTGGATATTAAAGCAAGATATGCATGCTATATTAAGCGCTATTAAAATACCACTATTGGTACTTTATGGTGAACGTGATTTTATGGCGCCACACCTTATGGTGCCCCTCATTACACAAGCAGTGCATAATGCTGATAATGATCAGTATACTATTATGACGCTACCTAAACTGAATCATGCATTTCAAACATGTACAACAGGAGCGCTATCCGAGTATGCTACTCTTGAAGAGACAATAGCGCCAAGCGTTTTGGATCTCATTGGTGATTGGATAAAGAGACGAATATAAAAGACTAAAACAATAAGGAGCTGATAAAAAAATGTCGGCTCCTTATTGGATCGATATACTACAATTTTAATTCCATTTGGAGCTGTGCATTACTTTCTCTATATGCAGCAATCTCATAAAAACCCCATTGTTTATAGAAATTAATAGCAGCATACTGTTTTATAGGATTATATACTTCAAGGATTATTTTTTTATAACCAAATGTACGCGCGCGATCGATGAGACTGAGCATAAGTGTTGATCCTAAACCTTTACTGCGATATTCCGGAAAGAAATAAAACCGTTTTAGTTCGCATGTGGTGTCATCAAAAAACTTAAAAGCCCCCGTACCAACAACTTTACCTTGATGCAGAACAACAAGAAAGGTGCCGCGATTATTGAAATAATAACCATTTGCATCATCATAATCTTTGCATACGCCGATACGTATAAAATGATGTTGTACGTCCTGAATCGTTGAGCATGGCATTAATTGAAATTCATATACTATGTGGTAGAAAATTTCTTTAGCTTGTTGAATGTATTGCTGCTCTAATTCGACTATTTCTATATCAGTATGAGAGAACAATGGGATCTCCGCGATTATAGATAATGGTATGATACACAAAACCAGAAATATCATGAATTACTCTTAAATTATAAAATCAAAAGAAGTCTATTGCTTTCTTTGATGCAATACAACAGTTTTGTATAAACCTTACGCCTATCGCCAATAATGATCTTAGAGCTTATCCGAAAATTGCTGCCCGCTTTAAAATTGTGAATAGCAGAGGCTAACTGACAAAGGCCCAAAAAAGATTCTTTTGTCTTGGTCCAACAAAATTTGATACCCCTATTCCACTGCTGAATGCCAAAAATTTGCTCAATCTTCCAGCGACCACCAGGTCGAAGTTTTCGTTTAGATTTATCACGTCTAACATTTGTAGAAGCAAATAGAGCAATGTTTTCTTTTGCCAAATCGCTGCGTAATTTTTTAATATCCCAAGCTGAATCTGTAGCCAACACTTTTGGTCGTTCTAAAAAACGCTTGATATTAGTGATATGAGGCATTAATAGATTCGAGTCATGTTTATTTGCAGCATCAACTATAACCGACAAAATAATGCTATTCCAATCAACAATGCTTCCCTTTTTGACGCCATTCTTAGCGCGATCGGTAGGATTTTTTCCACCAAATTTTGCAAGTGGCGCCTTTGCAGATGAAGTATCACTAAAAAATGATTCTGGGATACCAAAATGTTTAATTGCGGCATCAACAGATTTTATCAATATTGCATCAAATACTCCTGATTTTATCCATATTCTGAATCGACCATGCACACTTGTTGGGCGGCCATAATAATCTGGCAATTTATGCCATTGGGCTCCAGTTGTCATGATATACCAAATGCCGCTTAATACGATCCTTGGGTCATTTTGAGGTCTGCCAATTTTACTTGTTTTTGACGGAATAACATTTTTAATTTCATTCCACATACTATCTGGTATTATATAAACATAGAGCATCCTTTTTGTTTGAGTTCACTGGCTATTTTAGCCAATAAATAAAAAGGATGCTCTATTTATTTAATTTTCGGATAAGCTCTTAATTGTGTAATGTGTTATACGCCTTGTCCGAGTATGCTACTCTTGAAGAGACAATAGCGCCAAGCGTTTTGGATCTCATTGGTAACTGGGTAAACAAACAGATATAAAGGATTAATAGTACGGAACTGATGATTTTTTATCAGTTCCGTTTCTAAGGAAAATGTATGTCCACCATCACACTCAACAACGTCTCTCTCTATTTTAACGATAAAACCTGTTTTGAAGATTTTTCTGCCTTTATACAGCCAAATGCAAAGATTTTAATCATAGGCAATAATGGTGCTGGCAAGTCTACATTGCTTGATATTATTCAAGGGATAAAAGGTCCTTGCGCAGGAAAAGTGAGCTATAAAGGTTCAGTGACTTTTGGATATGTGCCACAAACGGTAATCGATTATCCAGATTTAAGTGGCGGACAGCGTTTTAACAAAGCGCTTTCGCAGGCATTGAGCAATCAACCAGATGTTTTATTGCTTGATGAGCCGACCAATCATTTAGATGCTGCTAACAAAAAATCGCTGATCAAAATGCTAAAATCTTTTAAAGGGGCTCTTGTTATCGTATCGCATGATCCTGATGTTATGCAGCTCGATTTTGATGAAATATGGCACATCGCACAGGGCACTGTCACGATATTCAAAGGTGATTATAACTCATATCAGCAGCTATCTGCTCAAAAAGAACAACAGCTTATCATGCAGCGCGAAAGATTACACAAAGAAAAGCGCCTTTTGGCTAAAGCAAAACAGAAAGAGCAGGAGCGCGCCGCTCCAAGCAGAGCTGCCAATAGAGATGAGCGTGATAAATCATTACTGAGTGCAATGAAAGAACGAGGAGCGCAAACTGCCGGCAAAAAGAGCAAAAAGTTTGCTGATATTGATAAAGCAATCAATACAGAGCTTGATGCATCATTTGTGCACAAAAAAATTGCCGCTTCATTCTCACTCAATGCTCAAAAGTTATCATCAGCAAAAGCGATTGTTTCTATTACTGATGGCATTTGTGGTTATGAAAAACCGATAATAAATAATATTTCATTACAGATAGGGCCAACTGAGCATATTGCATTATTGGGTGATAATGGTTCTGGAAAATCAACGTTATTAAAAGCCTTATTGCGTAACCCATCAGTAGTTACCTCTGGCCAGTGGGTAATGCCACCAAAAAGTGAGATTGGTTATCTTGATCAACATTATGCAACGTTGCAGCCGCAAGAGACCGTTATGCAAGCAGTACAACGTGTTGCCCCAGAAAAGAATGATCACGAGATTCGTTTATTGTTACATTCATTTTTGTTTATCAAACCTGAACAATGGAACAAAAAAGTGGCATATCTTTCAGGTGGAGAAAAAGCTCGTCTATCCTTAGCACAAATAGCTGCTGCCAACTATTATCTTCTCTTGCTTGACGAAATTACCAATAATGTGGATCTTGATACAAAAGCACATATTATTGAGGTTTTAAAAGAGTATCCCGGCGCCATGATTATTGTTTCTCATGATCAAGCATTTTTAGATGCTATAGCTATTGATAGAACGTATGTGGTTGAGGATGGTACATTAATTTTGGGTACAAGCAATGTTTAAACAAATTATCTACATAAATGGTCCAACGAGCGCCGGCAAATCAACACTAGCAAAAAAATTGCAAGATGCTCTGCCAAAGCCATTTTTACTTGTTGGCATTGATATGGTTATATCGCTCATGCCAGAAAAGCTTAATGATTGGCATTACGGTACAAAAGCTATTGGATTTAGTTGGCAACCGGTTAAGGATGCTGCAGGAAATACCTGTGCATATAAAATAGAAACGGGCCCATTTGGCAAGCAAATGGTGCAAGCTTTAAAAAACATAACGATTACCTTAGCACAATCCGGTCATTATCTTATCGTAGATGACGTCTCTTTTGGCAAAAAAGAGGTTGATGAATGGCGAAAAGCTCTAAAAGATTATGATGTTTTATGGATAGGATTAACTGCTCCTTTAGAAGTTCTTGAACAGAGGGAGAAAAATCGTGGCGACAGAAAGCTGAAGTCTTGTGGTTGGCAACTCCAGCGTGTGCATGTTGAAGTTGAATATGACCTCATGTTTGATACCCATGAACAATCATCAGATGAGATTATCAAAACTATTATGATGCATCTAGAACAGCAATAACTCTAATGGGAGCCTCTGCAGCATGTTTAATCTAATCCAATGGACAAACTCGAATAACATGGCCATCAGGATCTTGCACTAAAAAGGTACGCCCAAAGACTTCATTTTGGGGTTCTTGAATAATTTTAACAGAAGGATTATTTTTCCACTTTTCAAACAGATCATCAACGTCTTGATTAGATGGTAGCATAATACCAATTTCAGAAAACCTTGGCACAGATATATCTGGAATTGCACCACCGGTCCAAAGAGCAAAAAAGTTTTCATTTCCCGCAGCAAATGCTACATAACGAGGGCTTGAAAATACAGGTTCCATATTAAAAATCATTGTATAGAAATCTGTTGAACGCTTAATGTCTGATACATAAATAAGTTGTAAATTTGCTTTAGGACACGTTGTCATTATGATTCCTCATACTAAATAATTGTTCCACCAATAATTGAACCCTTTATTACAGTTCCATTATCTACAATAACTTTGCCTCCAGCCTTTTCAAAAGTAATATTTCCAAGAATAGTCGTATGGTTGAGTACAACAGTTTGTATCTTATGTTCCTCTGATTGGCTTGGCTTGCGTATTATAATTGAATTAACAGTACTATTTTTGAAAACTATTTCTATAGTGCTTGCTTGAACATCTGTAAAGGTACTATTTGAGGCATTCAAAACTCCATTTATTACTGTTTTTTTAGCAATAGATGCATTTTGCAATATCGATGAACCGTTTACAGTTAAATTACCTTTAATCTTGATATCATCTGCCTCTATAGCGCCACTTATTATAGCATCTTCATTAACGATGATATGTTGACCATGAAAACTACCTGATACATTCAAATCTTGAAATGTTTGGTTGTCAACATGAACAGACCCAACTAAAAATCCTTGTTTATACGATGTAGCTGTTGGTTGATCGGATCTTTTTTTTGTACACTGCTCACCACAACAACCGCTTAATGCCGTAAGGCAGATAAAAAACGAGATAGATAAACAATTTTTAAACATTATTTTCCCTTCCAGAGCATGCTATTAAAGCTATATACAGTTTCATTATAGTCTATTTTGCCGGTATATCAAAAATAAAATTCTCTATCTCATTACTATTTTTTATGACGTATATCTTTTTTTGATCTTTGTATTGGTGCAATAGCTGTTCAATTACAGGCCTATGTCTGCTATTAAAGTTCCATACATATGAAAGAAATTCACGATCAGGAAATCGTTCAGGGCATCCAGGAGCGCTGGTGTCACGTATGGTGCCAAATCCTGTACATGCACGTCTGAATATGCGGTACAAGCAAACCCACAAAGGCACATCAAGGAATATAACCACATCAGCTTTTGCAATACGATAAGCAAGATTGCGCATCGCCATGCCTTCAATTAGCCATTCTGGCTGATCACACAACGCATGATGAACTTTTTGGAATGCATTTTTATCAGGCCGTTTCCAACCGGGAAGCCAATAATATTGATCAAGATGATAAAGCGGGATGTTCAGCTTTTCATGTAACTGCTTGGCAACAGTTGATTTGCCGGATCCAGGGCATCCAATAATTGCGATCTTCATAGTTAATCGAGCCAACCCTTTTTGTTTACTATGATTAAAACACCAAGCAAAAAGCATGATTGCGCACATTGCATATAGCAAGCGTAATAATAATCCTTTAATAATGAGCAATATACTTTTTTTATGAACGTCTGACAAGCCATTCTTTTTAAATAAGCCAGCTTCTTAAAAATCAATCATTTTTCTACCTAAAAACCCTTTACTTTGGCTTATTTTCATGCGTAGACCCTGGTTGCCAATTCTTTAAAACTTGACAAGGGGGGGGGTTACAAATGGTATTATTAATCATGAGAATATATTTATATAATACTTTTATAAAAAAAAGGAAAAAACAATGTCTGCAATAAAAAACAGAGCATTACCATTAATCGCAATCATTGCGATAATAAACTCAACAAATAGCTTTGCTATGGAAGATAATCCTAAAGGCACAAATCCAGAGAGCTCTTGGAGGAGCTTGCTTTCACCAAAACAGGGTCTTTATACCTGGGGATCTGCACTAAGTGGATTCATTCCCTATGTAGCTTATATTAATAGGCAAAATATTATGCCATATATATCTCAAAATTATCCTGCAGGTCATGCTACAGCAGCTCTACTTGCACCACTAATTACGCAATCCCTTCTTAACAAATGGTGGCAAGGCAATTCCGAAAGCCCAGAAGCCTTTGCCCAGAGTCGTAAACTCGCTAGTGCTGCTCGTGCGATAGCAGCTATGCTAAGCGCCTGGGGCTATATACCATCAGATAGTTTAGTAAATAAGATTCTGCTATCTCTTATAGCAGGCGGTCTATACGGGCCTGCTCTAGATAAGGCATTAGATTTTTTGGAACCACTCAATGAAAATAAGCCGGAGTAGCAAGTTCAAAATTTTACGTTTTAATCAGCCTTGCAATTTATTCATTATTTTTTAGACAATTTAATCAGTATGTTGCTCATAAAACCTCCTTTTGTAAGGTGTTTTTTATCAATAAGCAACATACTTTTTTTATAAACGTCTGACAAGCCATTCTTTCTGAATAAGATAGTTGCATCGATTGACCAACAGGCTCAACGCAATCTTTTACCCCTTAACAGCATCTGATGGAGCTTACGATTTGCAATATCATTTCTCAAAAAAAATTTGATTTATGTTTTATCATGCTGTAAAGTGAAAACCAATTTAAAGGGCATTTAAGCAAAGCTCTTTCGATGGTCCGGCATAGCTATATAAAGCGACGACGGAAATAAGTGTTTAAGACAAGTTAGTGCATTTTATTACAGCAAAAAAAGACAATCAATCTATGATACATTCATATTATTGAAAATTGTATTATCAGACATGTCTCATTATCTTCTGTAGAAGCAATTCTGGTATAACATCAATTTTAAATAAATATGTGAGAGCATGGGCTATTAATTTCAGAAGCATAGGGGTGTAGCATTGAAGCTAAAATACGACTATGTAACTGAAAGGACTGATATGGCATAATCGCAGTTTTTGCATTAAAAAATTGATCAAGACAACTTATTATACAAAATATATTTTCTCAAGAAGGAATTGAATCATGAAAAGATTTCTCATTAGCTACTGGAGACCACTTTATCCTGTTACAGTTATGGCCTTATCTGCTCAATTTGCACCTGCAATTGAAGGAGCTGCAATCGTTGGTGGAACAGTCCATGAATTGATGGGTGCTGTTGTAACTGGACCTGTCTAATGTTTGAAGGTACAGATAATAAAAAGTTATTATTATGTTATTTTACGACAGTTATTTGTGGAACTTTTTTTCATCCATTTGTAAAAAGATGGCTAGAAAAAAGAAAAATATCATTACGAAAAATGAAAGATTACAATGATTAAACGAATATTATTATCAGTTTTAATAATTATGCCACTTTTGGCAAAACAAAACCCACAAGATGCTGAGCTTATGGCTAAACTAAATAAGCTAGAACAGATTAAAAAAGAAATCTCTGAAAAAGAGAAATATATCGATCAGTTAAATGCAGAAGGCGTTGAGCTTTTTGATTGTCTCTCTTACGGTTATGATAATGAACAGAAGAAATTGATTTGGTCAGAACTCAATAAATTAGAAGAGTATATTGCACATGCTTTATTAAATAATATTGATATTGATAATGCAATCAACGAACAATTGTGCCCATCACTGACTATTCATCGCAAAGAGCTGAACAGAATGCAGCATGAATCGGTTCGAGTTTGTGTAGAGTATTTTTTCTTAATGAAGCTTTATCAACAATACAATGATATTGTTGTGGATATATTTAAAATATAATTTGGGCCATAAAATTAATTAAAGAAATATTTAGGAATTATAGGATTATAAGAAAGATTACAATGATTAAACGAATATTATTATCAGTTTTAGTTATTATGCCGCTTTTTGTGAAAAATAATCCCCAAGATGATGAGCTTATGGCTAAACTAAATAAACTTGAGTCCTTACGACAAGAAATAGTCGAAAGAGAAAATCGTATTGAGCAAATAAATAAACAAGCGACATATCTGTTTCATACACTTAATGAATATGATCAAGAACAAATAAACTCGATTTGCAAAGAAGCACATAAGTTAGAACAATATATCGCTCATGCTATAAACAATAATATAAATATTGACCAAGCGGTGATGCAGCCTTTGTGTCCGGAGCTTACTATCCATCGCAATGAGTTGAATAGATTGCAAAGCATGATAGTGCGATTATGTGTAGAATCTTTCTTTTTAAATGCTTTGTGCCAGAAGTATGCAGATCTTTCTGCGCAAATAATTAAAATACAATTTGAACAAGCAGTGAATTAAATTGGGGAAACATGAAACGGATGTTATTTTTGATTATAACTGTACCAGTATCTGAAGCGCTTGCTATTGGGGACAATTTTGGTGTAAATGCTGCATTGCCTGCTTCACAGAACGCGATTATTGCATCTCAAAATGTAGTTAATACTGCAAATACTGTCTCGAATACTATTGATAATAATTTAATTCCGGCTTCGGGAGCTTTTGGAAATCAATTTGGATCTCAAGCTACTAATACGTTGGTGAAAGAGCTGCCTGTGATTACTGCTATTGCAGCTGGAATATTTGTTACAGTAGAAGCTACCCGCACTGCAGTTAATTATCTCCCTAAATGGTATTCTGGCGAGCTTGCTCGTGACCAAGCTGTAAATAAACTTCTTAGAATAGAAGCTCAGAATGAAGTTATTAATCAGATGGTAAGTTTAAGCAATGATCAAAAAAGAGAATTAATGCGTGCAAGAGATTTGGAAGATGCTTATGGTGAATTTAAAAGTTGTTATTTTTGGTCAAATCCATACAGGATCTATTACAGATTTACAACAGCCTACCTGTATAAAGATAAAACAGGTGAACCATTAGAATGCAAAAAAGAGTATATGCAATATGTTGCAGCTGGAGAATCTAAAACTAAAATACTAAAAAAGTATTATAGCTAAAAAGAAAAATCTTTTGCTCTTAACAATTAAAAATGGGGTGACATTCCTGAGAATATCCAATAATTACCACCTTCATAATTAATCAGTCAACCTTGCCAACCCTTTTTGTTTACTATGATTAAAACACCAAACAAAAAGCATGATTGCACATGCTGCATATAGCAAACTTAATAACAACCCTTTAATGAGGTACCCTGTAGGATCCTGATGCATAACATATACCCGCATACCTTTAAATACATAATACATAGGTAAAGCTGAACTAACTCTTTGTGCCCACATTGGCAGCACTTCAATCGGATACAAAGCACCGCTGAATGGCATTAAGAACCATATGATCACATAACAGAATTCAATACCACGTTTACCAAAGGTGATAATAGGCAATAATGCGCTAAACCCTATCCATAGTGCAGAAAAAAGCAGTGGTGTAACAAAGAGCGCAAAAGTAAAAAGTAGATACCAAAGAGAGATGCTATAAAGCTTTGCCATCATGATCATGCAGAACAACGAGCCGGCACTCATCATAATAGTAAAAAAGAGCGCCACTCCAGATATCCATTCTGCCAGTTGCAATGGCAATGAGAACAGATTAATCACATTATTGGCCCAAATCTCTTCAATAAATGCATTGACCATAATATTGCATCCACGGCCAATAACCTGCCACAAAAGTAAACCCAATAACATCATAAGTTTATAATCAGTGCCATCTAGCGCCTGTGCTTGCTGAACCCACAACCCGAGAGATCCCCACAAAAAGATATCCAATAATGGCCAATAGAGAGCCATTAATATCAGATTCACATCACGTTTCCAGACATACAGATGGCGCAATGTTAATGCCCATATAGCTTGCAATCTGATCATGTCATATCCCCTTGCTTTGAGCAACACTCAAAAAATAGTCTTCAAGCGTCGGCTTATCTATTGAAATATGTGAGTAAACAATGTTATGTGCGCTCAGTTGGGCAAGAAACTGTGCAATTGCATGCTCATCAAGATCTATCGTTAACTGTTTCTCTTCTACTGTATGTATCAACTTATTATCATTGATGTAATCAACTAAAGCTTCAAACCCGCTTGTAATAGTCAGATGTAAATGAACTTTTGAAATAGTAGCAGCCAAGATTTCCGGTTTGTCGTTAGCAATAATAGCCCCTTGCTTGAGCACCAATACACGATCACATAACTCTGTAACCTCATCCATATTGTGTGATGTGATCAAAATAGAGGTGCCACGCTCTTTGCGTTGTGCAAGAATAAACTGACGCACTTCATGAGCAATATCAGGATCGAGTGATGCTGTCGGTTCATCAAGAAGCACTATCTCTGGATCTGCTATAAACGCTTTTGCAAGCATAACACGTGTCATCTGGCCAGCTGAAAGTGATCCAACTTGACGATCACAGATACTCAATAACCCAAAAGAGTGAAGCATTTTTTCTATCTGCTCGATTCGTTGCGCATGCGTCATGCCATAAATACGCGCAACAATATCAAGATTTTCAGTGATAGTTAACCGCGCAGGAAGTTTATCATAACCACTTGCGTAGCCGATGTACTTAAGAATTTCAGTACGATGCTTTTTGAAATCTTTACCAAAGTAATTAATGCTACCACTTGTATTTGTTAATGTTCCCAATAACATCTGAATCGTGGTAGTCTTCCCAGCACCATTTGGCCCAAGAAAGCCAAGTATTTCACCTTTTTTAAGTTCAAATGAGATGTTATTAACAATGGTGTGCTGTTGCACTTTTTTGAACGGCCAGAAGCCTGATGTGAATATTTTGGTCAGATTGTACACTGTAAGAACGGGCATAGCGCTCCTGAATTATAAGATATGAAATATCAGATTGATAGTATACTTCATCTAAGGTTGTAGATAAAGAGAACATGCGAATAAGTGTCAAAGCAAGGCGAAAACTTCCGCTTTTAGCAAAATGAAAAGTTCCCTTTTGACCATACCCCAATAGATATAAAAATCAGGCTTAGTTTACCACAAAGTATAAAAAGTTACCCTGTTTTAAGGTATCAACGACAGGTTTGTAAACCTCGAAAACAGATATGCCGGGGGGGCAGTCATTTTGCTTGCATTAAAATGACCACCTGGGGGCTTTTGACCAATTGGCACACTTTTGGTATCATTACTAATAGAAATATTCGAAAGAATTTTTAACCTGAAGGATATCTTATGAATATAGTAAAACGATGTATGGCTATTTTGTTGTTAGTAGGTCTGAGCGCCGGCAATATGAATGCATTTGGATGGGGCCATTCAAAATATGATGAAGATTCTATCTTAAAAGGTGCTCTTGTAGTGGCTGCTGCCGGATGTGCAGGAACTGTTTATTTGCTTGGAGCTGCTGCATATAATGTATTTAAAAATAGCACTGTTGATCAGGCTATTGCTGTAAAGCTAGGCATAGCAACAATTTTAGGCCTTGGCTCAGCCGGTTTAGTAAAACTTGTCAATCAATATTCAGGCCATTTTCCTGGATAAAAGAAATATAAGATTCATGTTATTTAAAAGAGGTTTATTATGTTAAAAAAATGCCGTGTATTTATAATTTGTGGTTTAAGTGCAGGATTGCATGTACATGCAGATTATCCAGCTCCTGTGATCAGTGGATCGGATCAGGGCACTGTGTATGTACTAGACTATACAAAGCAAAATGAAAGATTAGTTATTTTAAAAGAGCTGATCAAAGAAGGTTCGGTAGAGAATTTTAAAGAGCGGGGCGTATCCTATATTGCTAACCTTGATTACTTTGATTTAGAATCTTTAAAAGATCATTGTGCAGAACATGTCACAGCTCTTGAGATCGCACTTGAATTACACACTCAACCTGAACTTTATGATTTAATGGTAAAGATGCATCAAGAGATTAAAGCGATGCCTGCGCAGCCAAAACCGCAACCAGGACATGGTTTCACTCCCAATATATATAGATATATTGATGCAAAACGGCATGAGTTAAAAACTAATGCTCAACATATTAGTGCAATAAAGCTGCATGAACGTGCTCTTGAACTTTTACCATATTTACGTCATGAAGCTTTAAAACGTGTTATAACAGCGAAAAAGATAATGAGCGACAAAACTGCTCTGCAAATAGATGCATATGTTGTATCTGAAAAAGAGCGTCTTAATGCGATCAGTGAAATGATAAAAGAAGAGTTGCAAAAATGGGAATATTTTGAAGAACCTGACCTATTAGGCTGGACAGATGGTCGCTGTGGTTTTCGTAAAAAAGTACAATAAGATAAGGAACACATTATGGATTTCAGAAATATAGGGTTGCTGCTTTTAATATCAGCAGTCGGATTAAATAATGCATCTGAAGATAGATCATTACGAACACAGCAGGATTTACATT
Organism: bacterium; assembly: GCA_021833825.1. GTDB lineage: Bacteria > Babelota > Babeliae > Babelales > Vermiphilaceae > JAKBEL01. The sequence continues at coordinate 49,275 of JAKBEL010000010.1, read as the reverse complement.
TTATGCATAATGCCATACAAGACAATCATTCAGATATGCATAATAATTTTGATCAGAAGTTAAAAATGGAAATAGAGGCTGTTCTTTCTGAAGAATTTGGTTATTATGATGCGCAATCGCCCCTTGTTATAAAGGCTGTTCAGAGAGCATTTGATCTGCATAAACATACAAACAGTAACTGGCCAGAAGCTTGCACATTTGCTGTACAAGCCTTACATTGTGCGCGTAATGTTGCGCAGATAGATACTTTTTATTACATCAGCTGTATAGCTATTATATTGTTACAGCAATCACCTGCACAGGCAATGAAACTAGTCACGATGTATGCACATAATGACATGCAAGATGATGAATTTGATGAAAAAGAATATCTCGAAATTCAAGACATAGTTATGCAAAAAGTGCATTCATCTCCAGAAGCAGAACAATGCTTGATACGTGCAATTAAGTTGATTAAAGCAGGATTAACTCTTGAGCAAATTGATCGCTTTATTACCCTAATAGCATCAAGCAATTCTACTGATATTGATTGCATCGATAGTTACACATTATTTCTGTTCTGTTTCGCTAAACTAATATTGGGTTAATTCAGTAAATAATGAATATGAATAGAAAAATAAAGATGCTAGTACTTATAAGTTTAGCAATACCAAGTATACTCAACTCTGAAGAAAACAGAGCTATGCAAGCTTTGTGGTGTTTTTACGCCGGTTTAAATGCAACAACTGTTGGACCTTCAGCATTTTTGGCATCAGGAGTTGTTAATACCGATAAGGTCCCGACGGTCAGTCCGTTGGTTTTACTGGGTGTTTGTTTTGATGATAAACTTTCGGTTTTGGAGAAAACAGCCTTATCAGGATCTATTATCGCTGGATTTGCCGGTGGAATTGGAGCTTGGTATACAGCCGGCCAGTATATGAGCAATATGCTGTGCCATACGGATATAGGCCGTTATGCAGCTATCGTTCCCGTATCATGGCTCGTTGGTCATGTTGGTATCCTTTATTTGCTTGCCCGTTTTGTTAGTGATGTTCAATCAGCGCTAAGATCAAAATCCGCTTAAAAATAAAGAGGTTACATGATAATTATTTATAAAACAATATTACTCTTCAGCTTATTATTCTCTGCAAATGCCTATTCTACGACCTCTAGAATAATACATTTAGGAAAACAGCTTGCAACTCAAACCTTCTCCAAACCAAGCAGTATCAAAAAAGCCCTAGCAATTGGAGCGGTGGGTGCAAGTTTATATGGATATCACATCAAAAACAGTAGCGCTCAAGCAGAAGAAATCAGCAATCATGAGTCACAACATTTACCTTTTATTCGTCCGCAAAAAGTCCAAGAAGCCGCAGATGAAGCATTTGAATCAAATAGAAAAACTAAAAGTAAATGGCTATATAACGGCGAATGGGGCTGGTATGGATTACTCAACATTCATGAAGAAAAGCTTATTAAACATCTTGTATCTCTTGATAAAAAAGATATCTACATTATGGATATAGGATGCGCAAAAGGAGAATGGGCAAGAGAAATTGTTAACTTATTGCAAACACAATATAAAAAAAACAACACAAAGTTTCATATTTTCAGCATTACTGGCAGCAAAGAATGTAAAGAAGTAACTTGGACAGAAGGAAATATTACATTACACCAATTACATCAATTTAAGATTGAAAACATCGATGAAGAACTTGCAAAAAGAGGTTTTGATTTAAAGGAGAAGCTAGACCTCATTGTCTCAAGATGGACTCTGCGCCACTTGGTGGATCCTTTTGGAACATTAACAAAAATATATGACCTGCTCAATCCATCAAAAGGAAAACTTATTGCCAATGGCTTTTTGTTTAAATATGAAGATTCGGAAAAAGTTCAAGGGTTCCCATACAAACATCAAAATGTTGTTACACAAAGTAATGCATCTGCCATATTTTATGATTATGATGCAGGTCATGATACTGGTCACTTCCTTCTAGAGCGGAATGACAAAAAACCGCTCGACATTCCGTTAGAATATACCGGCAATATTGCTTCTATTTCATATAACTATCAATGTCAAAGCCAAAAAGTTACTGAATTTCGCCGTAAGATTCCTAATAACAACCAAAAACCAGAAAGAGATTACGTTAATCCAAAGGAAAGATGGTACTGTTTACATGGTGATGAAAAATGCCAACAGTTATATTCATTTTTAAAAGAGAACGATCTCTTTAAGGCGACTAGATGGTTAGCGTGAAGTTAATTCATCATCAAGTAACTGCTTAAGTTCTGCTCTATGAAACTTCACTAATTCTCTCAAATGCTTACGAATTAATTTTCCAGCGGCATATGAACATCCCAAATCTTCATTAGTAGGAGTAAAGTATGGCACATTCTTCTTGATACTTTCCATAAGAGGAATATTCTTTTTTATAGCTTCATTATAAGTATTACCAAATAGTTTAATCCCAACTCTAATAGCTTCGGGTTCATTACACATATGTCCAAAAACAGGATCCCACGACTTAATCAAATCTCTAAGCTCTTCTAAACTACCATTTTTCTTGTTTTCTGTTTGCACATAACTGCGCAATGCACCTAATAGATCATGCTGCTCTTTGGCAGAAAATGGTTCGAAAGTAAATGTCAGATTATTTTCATCAAAAATCCACGCATATACACGATCCATATATTGATTGTAATCCCTGGTTACCCACTCTTTCCATGTTGCCGATGGAAAATGACTGACATTGTTGATGGTAGCGTAAGTTTTACGCTTAGCATACTCCTCAAAATTACGCTCTATCTGATCTTCAACTTGCCTTAAGGGAGAACGATCCGCACTCTTTTGTCTTTTTAACATCTCTTCAAACTCATCATAAAATTGTTTTGAAGAAAAGTCATGCGTAAATTGAGTATCCGATGTAAATTCAGCATGCGATTTTTCCTGTTGAGTGATAGGTTCTTTTTTTGCTTGTTGAGCAAGCTGCAAGATCTCTGGAACATTTTGCTGTATAAAACCAATTGTTTGCTCTACAGTTTTATTATCTCCTTGATTACTCGCTACTCTTATGCGTTCAAGAAGTTTTTCTTTCATCTCAGAACTTAAGAACCGTTGTTGATTGTAAAATGGAAGAGTGCATGCTCTATAAAAAGGAATTCTCTTGGTAGCGAGTCCCAATGCTGAAACAGTACTCAGACTTTTGTTGAAAGCCAAAGATTTTGCATAGATATTCCCTGCAGACGTTAGATATTGTTGCCATACGGATCTTAATCCAGGCCGATACATAGAATAAGAACTATGAGATATCCCCATAATGGCGATCCAAAATAATACATATAATTGTTTTCTATCTACTGTCATAAATACCCTATTACTTTTAAGAATCATAATAATTGACATAATATAAATGCAAATAATTCTATAAGAATAACTTTTACTTTATCTTATATTAATTCAATATTAACAGATTGTTAAAACATTTGTAAATAGAAAATATTATTATGTAAAAACTGTGCAAGCAATTCTTCATTGATCAACTGGATAATCCGTTATAAAATATTTGCTGAGACTTTCAATACCAGTTAATCTTAAAAGAAAGAGAACTTTCAAAATCCTATCTATTCGCAAAACATAGTGATACAATCAATTCTTATAAAAACCACACTTAAAGCTCATTTGGCAAGGTAATCAGCATGAAAAACTGGATATTGCTTATATTGCTAACTCTTTCTGCCTGTTCTAATAAAAAATCTCAGGAGATTCGTACTATAAAATCATTTACCGAATGTAACTTCAACAACGTCGAGCAAAAAGCAATAGTTGTATTTGATGTTGACCAGGTGTTAATAGAAAGATCTTGCAAAGTCTTTTGGCCAAAAATAGAAAAAGAGAATGAGCAATGGCTAGGCCAACTTTATGATGAAGTGTTCAAAAAAGCAAAGCATGATCCCTTTTATTATTTTAGCATAATGTTAAAGCGCGATACGCCAGTCGTAATTGAGCCTGTCATTGTGAATATTATACGCGAATTGCAAAATCATGGCGTTACTGTGCTAGCTTTAACCACAACCAACACTGGTTCGTGTTTTAGTATTCCATCTCTTCCTATCTGGCGATTTAACAAATTGAAAGAGGTAGGGATTGATTTTAGCAAAGCAAGAATTCCTAATATGGAGTTCAGCGAACTTCCCACAAAATCAACTGATGATGACGGTAGATACCCTGTTCTTTATAATGGAATATTATATACCAGTGATTCATCAAAAGGAGATGTACTCACGGCATTTCTTGAGCATACCAAATTAAAACCAACTCGTATTATCTTTTTTGATGATAAGAGATCAAATCTAGAATCAGTCTCTCAAGCTATGCATAAACTAGGAATTCCTTTTACCGGCTACGAGTACCAAGGGGCACTGCACATGCCTGGAGAATTAAATAAAGATATAGCCCACTACCAATTACATCATCTTATTGATAATGAAGAATGGCTAACTGAGGATGAGGTAAAAGTATTGTTACATCGACCAATGGATAAGCTCATACCGTGCCAAAAGTCTTCATAGATAATTTTAAAAATCGAAAATGCTGATTAATTGATATAATTATTTCATGAATAGGTTAAAGGATATGCTTCAGGATGTTTAAGAGATTCTAATTCAATATCAACATCTAATAAAGGCCAATGAAGATGCTTTTCATGGAAAAATTCTAAGTTATAAATCTGTTCTATGGTCGCTTTCAAAAACCATGGGAAATCTTCAAATGGCATAAAAAACTCTTGTCCTTTAACAAAAATCCATATCCCTACATTGGAAATATTCTGTATCTCAGCTTTTGCCAAAATGCTTTTTCCAGGCTTTTTCAATCTCTTTATCATGCTCTTCCACTACCTTTGCAAGTTCTCTTATTTTATCGAAATCTATAGAAAAATCAGGTTTAGTTTACCACAAAGTATAAAAATTTACCCTGTTTTAATGTATCAACGACAGATTTGTAAACCTTGAAAACAGATATGCCGGGGGGGGCTTTTGACCAATTATCCATATTTTAGTATTATTACTAATAGAGAGTTATTTTAACTAATTTTACAGAAAAACAAGAGGATTACATGATTAATAAGATAAAAGTGTTAACACTGGCAAGTGCAGTGATTATAACATTAACAAGCACCGCTGAAAAATCTAATTCCTTTGCAAGGGACCTATGCTTACAATTCGGTTTGGGTATTTGCGCTGGATATTTTATAGGCACTGTGCCTCCACTAATGCACATTCAAGATGGTTATAAAAGAATTAAAAAATTATCTGCTCATCCTGATTCCGGTATATTCAATACTGGTATGGGACCTGGACTTGGGTTAGCACTTTATAATTGGTACCATACTGGACAAGTTATCAGTAAAAAATTCTTCAATTCCAGCAAAGGACGCTATATCGCAGTTCTTCCAGCATTATGGTTATTATCAACGAATTGGAAAAATAATGTTTAAAAAAACAATTTTGATATCATTGATCATAACAAATGCCTGCATTTCTCAGAACATCGATTGGGCACAACAAGATCTACTTTTTATGCACGACGCAATACGTGACAATCATCCTGGAATGCATAATGAACTTGATCCTAATTTTAAAGAGCATTTTTCTCTGCACTACCAAATAGCACAAAATCAGCTAAAAACCTGTACAACTGATGAACAAAAAGTAGAAACCATACGAAGTTTCATCGCATCATTTAATGATGCACACATGCAAATTCGCTATAAAGAGTTCCAGACAAACAGTACACACCAACAGGCGAAGCGCAATTCTTTTGCCATTGCAGATCTTGATAATTCTGTATGCTGGATTACCTTGCCAACATTCCAGCCAAATGCACAAGAAAAGGAATCATTGCAAACTATTATTGATACTCTTGCACAAAAACAACAGACCTTTACTTCAAATGACTGTATTGTATTTGATATACGTGGCAATGGCGGAGGCAATTCGATGTTCGCACGTGATATAGTATTTGCATTGTTTGGACAGGACTATGCGCGTTATTGTGCAGATACATTATATAAGGATGTATTGGTCGATTGGAGAGCAAGTCAAAGTAATATAACCTATTTAAAGCAGGTTAGAGAAAAAAATAGTAACGATCCGCAGCAGGTAGCGTTTGTGCAGTGGCTTACTCATGTCATTGAAGGCATGCAGCAAGCGCTTGATGAAAGTAAGCCCTATTTCAGGCAACAAAATAAAACGCAACTTGATGACATACAGCACCCACCAGTTAATCCGCTGAAAGCTCGTATCATAATGATTGTGGATAATCGCTGTTTTAGTGCAGCGCTTGATTTTATTGATTACCTTAAAGCCATGAATCATGACGTTGTTTTAATGGGCAAAACTACTGGTTCAGATTCACTGTATATGGATATCAATCAATCAGAACTGCCCAGCAAAAAAGGAAGTTTTGCATTACCTATGAAGGTATATAGAAATCGAATACGTGGTCATAATGAGCCATATGCTCCTGATATTATATACCAAGGCAATATAAATGACACCATAGTATTGCAACAATTTGTAACCAAATATATCGGAGGATTACATGATTAATAAGATAAAAGTGTTAACACTAGCCTGCTTAGCAGTACTACATTGCTTACAAATGCGAGCAGCTTATGAAGTCAATATTGAGCAACAGATCGGCGTAATACCTATACTGAATATTCCAGTGACAGTACATAATGGTGAATGGAGTTCATCATTTAAAAAGATTTATATAGCCCATACCGCATTATTGCATGGAGCACTAGCCAGTGCATCAACCACCCAAAGCATACCACTAAAAATAGTACATCATGGTCTACTATGGGGAGCTTCTCATGGCATTGGTGCAATACAAACATTGTGTCACGAACTTGGCCATGCAGTTATAGATCGTAATACCAGAAATGCCCACATTTTTGAAATAGGAATTGTTGGTGGTAATTATACAACGTTGATCTCAGGTGCTTATGGTGGATATACAGTTAGCGGCACAGTGCCCCCCTCAATACAGCTGTGTGATCAAGCAGATACAATGGTTACTAAAGAGGATTGCTTAACGTATATAGATGCATATGATAAGTATCAATTGAATACAATAAAAGTTCTTTTAGCTGGCCCTGTTAGTGGAACAATATCTGGATATACCATGCTTAAATTTATTCAACGAAGATGCCCAACTTTGTTTCAGAATAGATGGTTTAAAGGAGCCTGTATACTGAGTATTTGTAATCAATTGGAAAATTTTCTTCCATTAAGCTCTTCACTTGATGGCCCAAGAGCTTATGAGGCTTGGCAGCAGAGATCTGAAATGCTAAAAACTAAGGCATATATACAAGAAAAATCTGATGAAACACTTGTAAAAATAGTTCATGTAATAAAAGATTGATATATTAAAGAGTAAACTCCACATAGATGCTTAAATGATTTTACGCAAACAGAAGAGAGTGATAAACTAGTAAAAGTAGCCATTATTATTAAAATCAATATAACGATGAGAATAAAGCAGTCATGATTAATGCTCCAGTTAATACCATTACCAAAAAAGAAAAATCAAGCTTAACATCTGGCCAAAAAACATTTAATCGATTGGTAAAAACAATAAAAGACCTTCAGATCAAACAAGAAGAGACCATACGGGATATTGACCTCGCGCTGCAATTTTATTATGAGACTATGAAGCCTGATGAGGCTATATTATCACAATGCTTTATAGAGCGTATCAAAATCGCTTATCAATTGTATAAAAAACCAAAAGGACTATCTAAAAACGAACGTAAGCCTTTTGAAACATGGTTACTAGAAGAGATTGACCAAGTCTACTTAATGAGCACCCAGAGCAGTATCCCCAATGAAATAAAAGATATTTTTAAAGAACTCTCTGGATCAAACTACGAAACTGATCTTGCTGCCGAAATGAAAGAGCTGCAAGAGAGAATGCAGAATGAATTTGACATGAATGTAGATCTTTCAGATGTCAACCTGGAAGGATCGTACGATGATGTTATGAAAAATATATTTTTTAAACTAGGGCAAGCTGCATCTCAACGCAGACAGAATTTTAAAGAATCTCCAAAAACAAAAAAACAGCTAGAAAAAGAGTCCAAGAAACAGGCAATTAAAGATATGCAATCAAAAAGTTTGCATGCCATGTACAAACAGTTAGTGCGCGTTCTGCACCCTGACTTAGAGCGTGATAGCCAAAAACGTGCTTGGAAAGAAGAATTGATGAAGAAGCTTACCGTTGCCTATGAAAACAATGATCTTTATTCATTGTTAAGCATAGAGATGGAATGGATGAACGCTTCTGCTGGAAAGATAGAATCTCAACATGATAATGATCAAGAGCTTAAAATTTATAATGCTATTTTAAAAGATCAAATAAAAGAGCTACAAGCCAGTATCAGCATGCTTATAATGCATCCTAGAAATTTACCTATTCAAAAATTTTACAGCAACGGATTTGATGGGATATCCTCTTTAAAGAAAAGAGCTGTCGAATTAAAAAATGTGATTCAAGAGATTCAAGGAATGATTCCTCAGCTACAAACTGCTCAGGGTAAAAGCATCTTTAAAAAGATTATAAGCCAGAGAGCAATGCAAAACTTTATGTCTCAAATGCGTATGTCATGCCAATGCGGCTCTTGCTAGATGCTATAAAGAGATTGCTTATTTTTTATTGCTTAAAACAAGCAATCTCTGAGTTGCATCATGCTCTGGCGCCACCTCAAAGAGGTATGACAATACCTTGTTAAAACTTGCAACATCTTTCTTAATCAAATAATAATCACATGCAATAGAAAGGCAATGCACAATAGTTGGCAATGGAAATGTGCGCTGAATAGTTACTTGTGTAAAATTAAAATCATTATTAAAAATCGCAGGAACTTCATCAATTTTGCCATAAAAGAAAAGTTGATGCGCAAATGCACATTTAGCAAGCAAATCTGAAGATTTTCTTTTATACATGCGCGTAATGATGTTGCTAGCCTTTATAAGTTCACCATGATTTTGCAACAGCATGCCCAAAAAGAAAATCATCGCGACATCATCAAATATATCCTCATCCTGCAAAAGCCTATCAATATAATTGAATAAAAGCTCTTTAGGAGCTCTATCAAAGATGTCATCCAACAATTCTGCTTGCTCCTGATAGTCTTCAGAGATGAGCTCGCACACAAATGAATACCTACAATCAACAAAAATCTCCTCACCATACATCTCTATTTTCTTTAACTTATTCTGTCTTTTTATCATATTTTATGCCACTTTATGTATATTTTTAGTCCAACTCTATTATAGCACGATCTTTAACCAAAAGCATATCTTTGCCCCGCCCTAACTCATCCCTGCGAATGATTACGTACAAAAGTTTATGTACTGAACCCCAAACAGGCTCTTGACAAATTAGCCCATTTTGCAGTAAAATTATTACTATATGAAAATAATTACTAGGATTCGCCATGAATAAAATCACTAAGCCAAACCTGTTTTACCTTCTGACAAACCTCTTTTTAATTACTTCACCCTTATTTGCTGAAAAAGTTGCCCATCAAGATTTAAGCTCTTTTGATTTTTTACCTCAAGGCATAGTTAAACAGGCCTGCAAAAAACCTGGTTCTTATAATGAGCCGTGCACACTTTTACAAAATATGTTTGCAGCTGTAGATTCATTTGCACGATTACATGTTGAACCAGAAGAAAAAAGAATTAAACACAGACACAATGAGGCAAACTCAGCATTAGAATTAAATCCTGGAAATATAGATCAAAAAATCAAGTCTATGCTTGTTCCGGCTGTTATGCGAATCGTTGAAGGTGAACTTGAGCCTGGTTTAGTAAAAAATGAACAAGAAAATAATAATGAACGTTTAATGCAAGATGCTCTAAAAATGAGCCATGAATTTAAACATGAACTTAGTGGCATTAAAAAAGAACTCTTATCAAAAATACAAGAAGAAGCAAACGATCTTAGAAGGCGCGCATCTCAAGACAAGAATGTTTATAACCCATCTTCTCTTCTTGCCGCAAACGAAGAATATCAGCCTTTATATCGTAAAGCTGAAAAAATATATAGCCATTTACAACACCAATATCCCCTATACTATAGAATTCCTTATGAAAAAGCTGCTGCATTAAAATGTATTCGCAAGTATCATGATAATCCTAACCATCCTTTTAATAGATACGTTTTTCGCGACTATCCTTATAGTATATTTGTTGACAATAAGGGCCTTCTAAATATAAATTTCCTAAATACAGATCTTCCACAAATACCTTTGTATAAAAAACTTATGGAACTGACAAAACAAAAAAGATAATCCTAAAAGTTGATCCAGGACTCTATGGCAAGGGCTAAGGCTGTAATTTTATTAAGATTTTATCTAAACCCAGACATCTACGAGTCTGTACAAAATAGTGGAATCGCCCAACTCTTTACATAATAGCCTCGCCCAGCAGGTTTAAAGTAAAAACATTTCAATTTGAAAACAAAACTGTTTGACGGGGGGGGGGATTTTGCTATACTTATTATAAGATATTTTCAATTATAAAATCTAATATCAGGAGTATTATATGAACAAGGTAATATCACTATCCCTTATGGCCTTAACACTCTGTATAGAGCATGAGAGCCATACAATGATGAGCGCAAGTCAACGAATGTTGCCCTATATCCATCAAACTGGCCGACGCATGCTCTCATCATTACCTAAACAGACTATATTTGCCCAACAAGCGATACCCCGTTTAAATCAAAAGCTTGGTTATCAATCAAGACAATTTGTAGAGCCTACCACCCTTGCAGCGGCAGCAGCAGCGGGAGTTGGTGGATGGTTTGGATTCAGACCACTACATAATTACTTTAAAAACCAATATAACATATATCAAGCAAAGGGAATGCTACGCTCTCCACAATCTTATGGGGATTCAGAGTTTGAAATAATAATGGATAAACTGGCAAGCGCACATAATGATAATAATGGACTGGTTGATTTTAATGGCAAACCATTTGGCTTTGCTAATAGTAAGCTTTTAGACTCATTAGCCACTGCACGAATCAACCGCAAACAAGCTAATTTGAGTTTTTACATGAATCACGAACCCTATAAATGGCTGGCTTTGCATAACTTCAAAGAGATTCCTAACGATATCTTTGAAGCAAACAAATATAATCATCTTAATTATTTGCCGTTTTATTCAAAGATTGTTATACCAGACTCTATTTTGCGAGGGATTAAAATGATTGAGGCCCAACCAGAATTAAAGAGAAATTTTATAAAGACAATAGATAATCTCACTGAGGACACCAAAAGAGATCTCTATGCTAATGAAGGTACCGATGACTACGCGGGCATTCAAAGAAATAAAATGAGAATGATGCTGAAAGTCCTTGACGAGATAAATCAACAACTCTGAAAATAGCAATATTACATTTTTAACAAAGGCCGTACACGGGTTAATCCCTATGCCCGGTCTTTGCTTTTCTCTTCTATTGATCCATGATATCAAGCTGTAGCATTGTTTTACTGTAGCAAACATTTGCACAGCTCATGGACTAAATTAATAGTTATGCTATATTCATAGTATGAACAAATCTATTATACCCCACATTCCTTTCTATTTTGTTCGCCATGGACAGACAGATTGGAACCTCAAACATATGATACAAGGCCATATTGATATCCCACTTAATGAAATGGGCCTTGATCAAGCAAAATCAGCTGCTACACTTCTGACCAATCAAGAAATTACAAGGATCATATCCAGCCCTTTGATACGTGCTCATAAAACTGCACAAATAATTCAAGAAATACTTCAAGTGCCTTTGCATACTCATGAAGGGTTAAAAGAGCGTTATTTGGGTAAGTTGGAGGGTACAGTAAAAACAGAGTCTTCATTGACTAGTGTTAATCATAACTATACACAAACTGCTGAAGGTAGTGAGTGTATAGATGACTTTAAAAAGCGAATTGCTGAAGCTTTGCACGAAATATTGCATGCAGATCATGTTACCCTTATTGTGGCTCATGGCGGTGTCTATTGGGCATTAATGCATATGCTCGGCTTTGATGATCAAGCATCATCAAATGCAGTCCCTCATTTCTTTAGTCCAACAAAGAATGACGATAAGCAATGGCTTGTTTGTCCTATACATGAAAGAAAAATTGATTATTGAAAAACCCCGGAACATACTATTACATTATAAAATAGCATTGATTATGATCGAAACTATACAGTAGGATAATCAGTATGAGAAAGCTAGCGTTGCTTATATTAATTTTCATTTCTGCCTGTTCTAATAAAAAATCTCAGGAGATTCGTACTATAAAATCATTTACCGAATGTAACTTCAACAACGTCGAGCAAAAAGCAATAGTTGTATTTGATGTTGACCAGGTGTTAATAGAAAGATCTTGCAAAGTCTTTTGGCCAAAAATAGAAAAAGAGAATGAGCAATGGCTAGGCCAACTTTATGATGAAGTGTTCAAAAAAGCAAAGCATGATCCCTTTTATTATTTTAGCATAATGTTAAAGCGCGATACGCCAGTCGTAATTGAACCTGTCATTGTGAATATTATACGCGAATTGCAAAATCATGGCATTACTGTGCTAGCTTTAACCACAACAAACACTGGTTCGTGTTTTAGTATTCCATCTCTTCCTATCTGGCGATTTAACAAATTGAAAGAGGTAGGGATTGATTTTAGCAAAGCAAGAATTCCTAATATGGAGTTCAGCGAACTTCCTACAAAATCAACTGATGATGACGGCAAATATCCTGTTTTTTATAATGGAATATTATATACCAGTGATTCATCAAAAGGAGATGTACTCACGGCATTTCTTGAGCATGCCAAATTAAAACCAACGCGTGTTATCTTTTTTGATGATAAGAGATCAAATCTAGAATCAGTCTCTCAAGCTATGCATAAACTAGGAATCCCTTTTACCGGCTACGAGTACCAAGGGGCACTGTACATGCCTGGAGAATTAAATAAAGATATAGCCCACTATCAATTACATCATCTTATTGATAATGAAGAATGGCTAACCGAGGATGAGGTAAAAGTATTGTTACATCGGCCGGTGGATAAGCTCATACAATGCCAAGGCCTTCATAGATAATCTTAAATCTCAAAAGTAGAGCCTGGACTCTATTCAATTAATCAAACTCGGATATCCGAATAATTACTACCCGTTATATGTGCAGTCCTGCTTTGAGCGCAATATCTACCACACCGTTTGGTGCAAACATTGCCACAAAATAGCGGACGACTTTATGTAACCATATCAATTCTTTAAAAAGCAGCTCAACTTACCTTTGTTATGATGATATCGTATGTGAGTCAATCTACAAAGCACTAATGTCAAAGTAAACCATAGATATGCCTCCCAGAAATCACTCATTATTCACCACGCGATCATAAAGAACAAATTCTATGAACATCGCACTGAATGTCCCTATTATCCCCAATATAATATAGTCTGCGTAGGTTAACATTTTTGAAACTCTTGTAATACTAAGGGAGCCAAATAATAGCTGTAAAAAAAGCCCCTACTGTAAGAGCGGCTTTTTTAATCCCTGCGCCAATTAATCCTATTTTAGCTATAGTCGCTTCTTTACTAAGCGTATCAAAAAAACGATCTAAATAAAAGAATAGCTCTATTACGCCCTCCTGCGAGCTTCGAAGAGCAGGCTGGCTGAAAGGAGTCTGTATTTGCCAATTTGTGAAAGGAAAAAAACAGGTTTGTGAACCTGTGCTAAAATGCCCTTTAGAAGCAGTTTGGCGTAAATCAAATTTGGCAAATAACCCTTTTAATGGTACATTGTTATTGTGGACATATGTAAAAAATAGATCTAATGGAGAAAATCTATGATTCGCAACTTATCACGTATAGGTTTACTGACATTATCAATGATAACTCAGGCAGAAGCGAGGGGTATTCAAGGGGTATTGCAATCTATACAAGCATATTGTTTATCCACCTACGTTAATTATGTTGATATATGCACATGTGAATCCTCCCAGCTTGAGCGTTACTTAACTGATCATAACTCAATGCGTATTCTGGCTGACAAGTTTTATGAAGCTCTATTGCTCAAAAAACATGTTCCCAAAGAAAATGTGACCGCTCTCATTAACAATCCATTATTTGTAGAAATATTTGTAGATCGTTGTGGAATATGCCATGAAGCTTGGCCTATTATAGATCTTATCAAAGATGATGCTATCATAGCAGAAAAATTCATTGCTCCTGTGCTGAAACAGATGCATATGACCGTGATTAATGCAAGGGATGGCAAATCAATACAGTTTCAATCTCAAGTGCACCCAAATGTTTTGACTGCGATCATCAAGCATCATCCAAAAGCAGCTGCGTATTTTTTATGTCCTTCCATAGACCTTTTCTGCGCTCTCTATTCTGATGCAGAATTTTATCCTCATGCACAAAATTGGATGCAAATACTTTTGCAGGTTATTGATACAGCTCCAGCAGGATTTAACGTATTAACTGAGCTTCTTATTGCTCATAATGTCCTATATCATGATATATATGATATCTTAGTTGAGCATAAACCTGCTATCAAAGGTTACATTTTCATTAGAGCGTTAATGGAAGAGGTTATATGCGCTTCATCCGTTTCTTTTTGATTATTTTTCTTTTCTTACAGCCTTTACGTTCTGCCCAGGAAGAGTTTTTTGAACAAAGCCTATTTGAACGTGCAAAAGCATCTATTGTTCAAGCTGCATCATTAAGCAAGCAAGGAATCTCTTTTATCTTTAGCAATACAGCAGAGCTGCAATGGTGTTTTCTTATTCCCGAAATTTTTAAACAATTAGTGATTGGTGGATTAATGCATGATGGAATGAAGTCTCTTGAAGCTATTACTCCTTCTGTACCACTAGATCAACTTCCCATAAGTATCAAAGATGCTCTCATAGATATGAATGCTCAGGATATACCAGTTAAATATATTGATGGTGATGGTGCATTAGCTGCATTTTCAAGAACCATATTTATTGGAAAAGACCTTTTGTTAAGCTCTGATTCTATTCTCCGATTTGTTGTAGGGCATGAAATTGCCCATATACAGCGGAATCATCAGATAAAAGCTTTTGTCTTGCTCATATTATGTTTAGGCGGTTTTATTTGTGGAAACAAAATAGTGCAAAAAATAGAAGATCAATTAAAAACCACAGATGAAGATACATACACGTATACTTCTTTAGCATGCGTAAAGAATATGATCTCTCTTGTGGTCAAGAACCCTGTCATAGCATATATTTCCGTTCGAACGTTGCAGGCATATTTTGCACGATCCTGGGAAAATGAATCAGATTTTTTGTCGGCAACTACATTGAATTGCGCCCAAGGAGGAGTTGATTATTTTAATGAGACAATAATTAAAGAACAGGTAGATAATGTCATGATTCAGGAATCAGTAGATTCGTTTTGGATACTCTATTTTCGATTTTTCTCGTTCTTAGGATCAACATTGAATTGGAAGGCTCATCCTTCACTGCAAACACGGATTGATTATCTATTACCTTTGGCCCAGCAGCAAGCAGCAACTATTATATAAGCATTTTTCTTCAAAAGGTTCCATTGGGAGCCGCTTTTATGCTACAATGAAGATATAATCTATAAGTGAGGTTTAAATGAATAATTTTTATGTAAAATTAACATTGATCGCCAGCGTTTTTATGCTTGCCGATGCGAGCATTCTCAATAGAGGTGAGCCTGATTATAAAAAACTGTTTGCTCAGTTAAATGAACCAAAGGATCGCTCTGGTTCTCCATGGAAAATCGGGTCGCCAGAGGCAACAGATCGTGCTCTAGCAAAAGTGATTTGGTTTGAAATGAAGTCTGATAATAACATGCTTTCTTTGCTGAATAATGACATAGGTTTCTATACTCAAGAAGATGAAGATAGATACGTTCGAGAGGTAATAGATTCTGCTACAGCTGTTATTAAAGCGGTAGAAACTTCTGATCACTATATTATCTACATCAAACGTCCAGAAATGTTCTTTTACCGTGATAAAAACCCTCTATTTATGATCGGTTCTTATAATCATTATGGGCCAGTAATTTACGTAATGCATTCAGAGAATGGATGTGATAATGGTGAATTTCTGTTACCTGGGCCAGTGGCGCGAGAGTTTTGCAGTAACAATGAATACATGCACCCAATAGAATCAAAACGACTTTCAGAGAGTGAGATCGAGCTTATTATACCCAAAGATACAAATCAAAATTTCCTGTATGACTGGTGGTATGGCAAAAGAGGTACATTCTCTCGCATCGATATGCTCGATGAGCCTGCTGTATTGAGTCCAGTTCCTCCAGCATATGCTTTTCTAATGAATGTATGCAATAGGATTTCAGGTAGATAAAAAGCATGCGCACTACACATTTGAATGGGTGCATTTGCATTCAGAGGTTATATTGCTATGCTTATAACATCAGGAAACTCGAAAAAAAATAGATTATTAGGAATCGATCATGACAAAGCTATTCTATGCCCTTTTGTGCATACTATCGTTACCGCTATGCGCAGCTGAAAAAGTGGCTAAAAAAACAGAATATATTATCGGCTGCAATGTTTCTAAGAGCGAGGTGACAACAGGACTGTTTAAGGTTTGCAATCGTAAACCTGAGCTTGTGCGTGAATATAACATAGCAACAGATAAGATTACCGACTTTGCACAGTATATGGTGCCTCTTATTAAGAAGATTAATGAAGAGAATAACATAACGGTCAAGCGTGCATGTTTTGCAGCGCCCGGAAATACTAATGCGCAAAAGAACTGCATCAAAGCGCCACATCTTACATTCGTTGTTGATGGAGTTGCTATTGAAAATGGCTCTTCAATTGAAAAAGCGTTAGTGGTTAATGACTTTGAAACGGTAGGATTTGGCATACAAGCGATCAACCCAAAAGAGATTGTTACTTTGCATGAGGGCAAGCCCCGTGCAAAAGGGACGCAGGTTATTGTAGGAGCAGGTAATGGTTTGGGATCTGGCCTCATGTTATGGGATGCTGCATCGCAATCATATATGCCTTCACCATTAAGTTATAGTTTCGTTGATTTTACTGCTGAAACTGAGCTTGAACTAAAACTCTATCACTATTTGCAAAAACATACTGAGAGCCATTCTTGGGGAAAAGTGTTAGGAGCGAGTGGTGGCATTTTACGTATTTATGATTTTCTTGATCAACAGAAATTGAAAGAATATAAATCAGCAGCACAACAGTATGAACAGTATACAGATGTTTTTGCACACAGAAACGATGATGAACGCTGCGCAGATGCTGTTGCGCTGTATATGAAACTTTATGCGCGCCTTGTTCGTAATGTTGCGTATGCACAGTTACCATACAATGGTCTTTATATCACTAACACCGTGGCAGAAAAATATCCGGAACTATTTAAAGATCCAAACTTTTTAAAAGAGATGTTCAATACTGGTAATCAGTATCTCCTCGATTATTTAAAAGAGATCCCTGTTTATTTGGCCACGCATCCAAAGATACAACTTTACGGTGCTGCGCAATATCTATTGGTGTATGACAGATAAATAATCTTTATACCCCATCTTTATTTTAAAAAGCTCTTTCTTGATTCAGCAGTTGTAGCGTGCATTAATTTGGCAAGAATTTTAATTGTTGGGTTTTTACTCTTTAAGCTATGATAAGATGCCTTGCTTTTTGAAGATTTTTTTTGCTTTGGTGATGTCTTTATTTTGACCATTTTTATTTCCTCCTAATAGTAAAACTATATTGAGCTATCCTATTATGATCTCTTTAGAGTATCAATTAAAATAGACCTTAATGCAACGGAAAAAAGCTCAAAAAGGCTCCCCCCCAGTTTCAACTTATCAAATTTCCTCTCGACATTTGTACCGGAATAATGGTACAATAGTGTTATTCAAACCTGAGAAAAAGTAAAAAAATTCATGCAAAGGAACTTATTATGAATAAAAAAATGCAATCAACATATGACGAACATCTAAAAGGCATGTCTCAAGCGAGAAAGAAAAAATTTGAAGAGGGCTATCGTGATCTGTTACTCTCAGAGTTATTGATTGCAATCATGCAAGAAGATGACATATCCATCAGAGAACTTGCTAAAGCTGCTGGTATTTCACCAACTATTATTCAAGGTATTCGATCAGGAACAAGCCAAAATATAACAATGCAAAGCTTTTTTAAAATGATGCGCGCACTAGGCTGCTCTTTAATTGTTGAAAAAAACAAACTCAGATTTCCTTTAGAAATACCTAAATCCTAATCGGTTAACCTTGCTAAACCTTTTTGCTTACTGAGATTAAAACAGCAGATAAAAAGCATGATTGCACATAATGCCACGTTTGCCGAAAGTAATAATAGGCAGTAATGCACTAAACCCTATCCATAATGCAGAAAAAAAGAGTGGTACAACAAAAAGAGCAAACGTAGTGAGTAAATACCAAAAAGAGATATTATAAAGAAATACCCACAGAAAGATATCCAGTAACGGCCAATAGAGAGCCATTAATATGTTGTATCCCTTATTTGTTATATGTTAATAATCATAAAGCGCAATCTCCACAACGCCGTTTGGTGCAAACATTGCCACAAAATGGTTATAACTGGCCAGTTTATCGTTATAGTCAATAGTATCTGAAAGTAACTGTTGATAGTATTCAGCTATGTCTTGAATGATGCGTTCACATCTATAATAATCAATGATCTCTTGATTGATTTCGACCTTACCGTATCCGGTATAAAAAAGCTCAACTTCTCTGTTATTATTCCAAACGTTTCCAATGCCAGCGCCAATAAACATAAGATCACGTTCTTTAGGTGCACATATAGGCTGATCCCAGTCTATGATATAGAAGCTACCATCTTTTGCTATAAGCACATTGCCAGCATGAAGATCACCATGACATAACACATTATCCACAGACTGTTTTTGAATAATCAGTGCCAATTGTTGTGCACGTTCTACCAAGCGCATTATGACTGATCTGTATTTTTGTAGATCAACCAAAAAACCTGCTGCTATTTTGTCACAAGGCTTTACTGATTCAATATTCTCATACATAGATCGAACTGTTTCTCGCCAGTGCGATGAGTATGATTCCTGTTTAATCTGCGATGCAATTGATGCAGGTAGTTGAAACTCATGAAGATGCCTTAAAGCCTTACCTAACTCAATCCATTGATCATCAGTTAATCTTTTACTAAATCCATCTTGACCCTCTATGAACGGATATACGATTAAATTAAAATCATCGACGTGTGACGTAGGCTTTCCATCCAACGTCATGATCGGCGGAATAACTTCTTTAATAATAGCATTAGAGAGTAAGAGCTGTAATGTTGCACAGATATCATGATGACCGCGCTTTAATTTTACAAAATATAATCTGTCATCATCTGCTTGAGCTTTATAAATAAGGGCATCAGCATCGGCACCAAGCTGAAGTTCATTAATAGTTACAACATCAATATTATAGTTACTTTTGAGTTTACAGATTATGAGGGGCTCTGTTAAATATTCTTTTTCCATCTTTTCAATATAAAATAAGAAGATAAAATAAGGAACAAATTTATATAATGTCATCTTCAAAAGCAATTTCAGGATATTTCTCTGGCGCTGCAAGGCAATATTCAACACCAAAACTTCCTTCAGGATGATCTGCAACGGTGATATATGCTCTGCCCATAAACCCACCACGTTCATCCCTTTTTTGTTCTTGTGCTCGTAATATCTGATCTTTATCTATCTTATGCAAAGCAATTAAGCTATCGATCACTTCATAAAGATCTGCCAACTCTTCTATGAGCATTTTGTTCGATGACGCAGCTTTGACTTCATCGGCTTCTTCAAGCAGCTTCGACCGCAGCTCATGATCAAACTCTTGATCACTTAATTGTTTGAAATGAATTACAGAACCATGTTTTTCCATCATTACAGGCGCATTATCCCGCCATAATTTATTCTGTTTGAACCTACGCATTTTCATACTCTGCCCCTACAACTTTGCTTTAACAAGCCTACTCCTGCACATAAAAAACAAAGAGCTCCTGATATAGTCCAAGGTAAAATTATCTCGCTTCCATTATCAAATGCATGAAGCTTATTAATCACCTTCCAGTCTTTTTCAATCTGAGCTTGTTGTTCTTGTAATACATTCTCAGGTAATTTAATATAAATTCGGTGAGTATATTCTGTTTTACCTATTAAATACTTTGTCTCTCTAACATCCTTAATCTGAATATCATGCTTTTTTTTCAAAGATTTTTCGTTCTCGCCAATAATTTTGTGAGTTATCAAAATTTTCTTTGATAACCTTTATTGCTAGACCAGTAAGTGCTAATCCGGCAGTAATCATTGCAGTTGAAATACCAAACTTCTGCCAATCTTTCACTAGACTTTCAGAGCAGGATAGCTTGCATGGAAAAAGAAATAGTACGGGTAACAAATAATTAAATAATTTAATTTTCATATGTGATCCCACTGATAAGTTAATAGTCCTCACTTAAATTTTTGCTTTTGATTTGATCATTTATATACTGCAATAGATTCTTATATTTTGATAAATATTGATTATCGTGGTCTGGATGTAGTCCATTATATAATCCACCCATAGATAAAATTGCACAAGTAGCACTACCACCACACCCCAATAGCAACCCTGAAAATAAATTTTCGTTATCATTCGCATATTGTGCAAGTTTTCTTCCTGATTCACTATATAGATAAGCATTGTTCCCACTCAGATGAATCTCTCGAGGCCATTCATGCACAGTTATACCCTTAGTTGCCAATTTTTCTACTAATGCAACATAATCAGTATTATTTTTCACATAGCTGTTTTTATAGTAATAATAAACTACATATAAGAGGGCTAGTGATGCTGCTCCCAATGCCGCACCAATAGCTAAATCTACATAATTAAAGCGATTTTTATGCTCTAGCTGATATTCAATTGATGATATTCGATGCTCTAAATGATATTTTAAACTATGCAAAACACCCCTTGGACTATCACTATTTCTCCTCCAAAGAGCAATATAATCATCAATCGCTTTACAACATTCTTCTTCAGTAGTTGATTGTGCTTTGGTAAAAAAGGAGGCCATTTCACCCTTTACCAAATGCAAACACAATGGCGTAGTATAATGATATCTATATTCAATACTATAACTATAGGATTTACTCACTATAGCAAGGAGAAAAATTAAAAATATCTTAATCTTATTTTTGCCGATAACTCTTATATTCATTGAATATTCCATATAGCTTTTATAGCAGGCTCCTGCATGACAGCATGAGTAGCACCATACGCCACAAATATATTTTTACCTTCTTGTATCAGCTGGTCTATAGATGCAACAATATACTGATCTCGCAACATACTTGCTTGTCGACACACCTTATTAATAATCGTATCAGTGACTACTGGATTGGTAATATTGTAAAAGAAAAGCTCATCATTGATATCTAAGTCACTTTTAAATAATGTAACATGAATATTTTTCATAACATCAAGAGAAGGTAACGTATATCTTTGATAAAAAGACTCAAATTCCAAAGAAACATCATTTTTTTTATAGCGATGAAATTGTTGAACAGCTTGTGCAAACTTACGATAGGTAATGGCATCTTGCATGAAATAGGTTAAGAGCTTTTGTTGCAAGAGCTCGTCCTGAGGCTCTGGGCATATAACTGGTATTCCTTCTTTATGCGCTACATAGGTCATAAAGCCGCCTTCTCCGCCAGCTTGAGTTATAGCTTCCCCTTTAGTCTTACACAACCTTCGTTTACTACCTTCAATAATCACAACACAATTTTTAGCTTGAGTTACTTGTAGAAAATCATTCCAGTGTTTTTCTAATGCAGGATATTGTTCATCTCCAGGGTCACATGAATGATTCGCACCAAAATAATAAAGATGCTGAGTTTGTTTTGATAATGAGAATACATAAGGCTCAGCATGTTTTTTTTGTGCATATTGCTCGTATGAAAGAATGTGATAATCAGTTTTTTCAGTAATCGCTTCAAGTATTAACTTTGATAACGCCTCAGTTACTTCAAAGAATAGTTCTTGATCCTCTACATTGGTCAAGATAATAATGGTAATATCTTCCTCAATAAATCTGATAATCCTAGATAAAAAGCCTCGCAATGCGCCAGTGCATTCGATATATGGTTTACCATTGAGCTTGTCCACAAACCAACCGTATCCATAAAAGCGAATAATAGAACTATCCATCGGAACATGTTTGTCTATTAGTTTTTGCATACTTTCAGAACTAACAATCTTGCCAGTAAAAAGAACATCCATATATCGTATCATGTCGTCAATAGAAGCGTAAAGATTACCACAACCTAATAAAGTCAGTGGCGCTACGGCTATAGGAGCATTGAACAGTTTGTCATGTTGCCTAAAATACCCATGAGCTTTCTGTTTAATAATAGAACCATCTACAACTGAACCACTACAGGTCATGTTTGCAGGGGTAAATATATATTCTGCTATGAATTGATCAAAGGTCATTCCGGATGCTTGCTCGATAACATAGGCCAGGAGTAAATATCCGGTGTTGCCGTAACGATACATACTGCCTGGCTCAAAATCAAGTTCCCATTGTGTAAAGGCATCAACCATCTCTTTGAGCGTATAATAGCGAGAAAAAATAACATCAGTAGATCGATAGTTTCTAATGCCAGAAGTATGCGTTAGGATGTGATGCAATGTGATAACATCTCCTTTAGGAAAGTCAGGAATAAATTTGCTAATAGAGTCATGAACGGTAAGTTTGCCCAGTTCTTGCAATTTCAGTATGGCAATAGCTGTAAATGCTTTTGTAATTGAGCCTATGCAAAATCGAGTATCATTGTTATTAGGAACATCAAATTCATAATTGGCATAGCCATAACATTCTTTAAACAATAACTGTGAACCTTGCTTGATTGCAACAGCGCCACTAAATCCTTTTAGATTGTGTAGGTAGTCCGAGATATTTTGTATATCACTCGCCCCATATGATGATAAAAAGGTGCATAGACTGATACATAATAATTGTATCATTTTGCTCATGTTGTTCTTTCGCTGTATTAATCAATAATAATGTTATTCATTGTCGCTGAAAATTACCGGCTTTAACCGACAAATTGATTAAAGCTGTAAAAAACTTATATAGGTACGATCCTCCTTAAACTTAACCATTTTGCATTTCAAGCTTTTGCGGATGTTTTATCCGTCTATGGCCAAATACGCCATTTGCTTCATCATAAGGACCTTGTATATAACATGGCTTACCGTTTCGACCAAATTTAAATTTATTATCAAATGATCTTTCCGGTTCAAGCATATACTTTGCATGTTCCCAGTCATCATGAGGAGCAAATCCTTGATCGTATGCATAATGTATGCTTCCAAACACTAAGCTTCGCAAGTCTTCATATGAAATAGGGACAAGAGTCTGGCTCATTGCCATGATATCTTTAATCGCAGTAACCTCAGCCAAACTTATATCAACCCTTATATCACAGTCTTTTACACCCAAGAACCATACATCAATCAAATACATAGCAAAAATATATCTTCCATTAGGCATAATTCTTACAAGCATCGTCTGAGCTAAGCCTTCATCTTGCCAATTTTTTGTTGCTAAACAGAGATGCAAAGGGTATGAAATTGATAACTGAGCCGGAATCGCCTTACTTTTGCTTCCACTTATTTTACCGTAACAACAAAATTTAAATTTTTTTCCACTATTACAAATACATGGTTTGTAAATATCATTCATTTATAATCCCTTGCTAGTCTAACCTCTTCCAGTCAATTTTTTTTAAACTTCTTTATAGCATATAATTGTATCATATGATCACAATAATAGAAGCAATTAGCCTACTGTTGTTAGAGCAAAAACGCCTGTCAACATTTGAACTATTTCATGATATACTTATATAGATCTTATATTACACAACCAAATAGCACAGGTGCATACCATGGAAATATCTGAAAAAAGTAAAAAAAATGAGATTTTAGCAGCATATGAAGAATTGCTTAAAAAAGTTAATCAAGAAAATCAAATAAGTCATCAACAGATGATCGTAAAAGAGAAAGAGGAAGAATTGGTAAATATTGCTGCTAGCATGACTGATAACAAGATTGTTAAAAAACTTGCTGATGTAAAAATTCATGTTGGGCAATCACTTGATATGCTAGAACAGGAGCTTATAGAAGAATATAAAAGATTAACCGATATTCGCACTGCAATTCAAATCGAGTCAAAAAACTTACACGAAATTCATGAAATACGAAAAAGCGCAGATAGCTTAGCAGCTTTACTTTTAACTCAAAAAGAGTGCAAAAATCGCTTTGACAAAGAAGTAGCTGAAGCTCGCGCAAAATGGGAACATGAAAAAGAGCTCATTGAGCTTGAAGAGAAAGAGCGTACTGAAAATCGCAAACGTCAGCTAGCACGTGAACAGGACGAATATCATTATGCTTTTGAACTCAAAAAAAAGAAGGACCTGGATACCTATGAACAGAAAAAAGAGACTCTAGAAAGAGAGTTAGCTCATCTAAAAATTGAAACCTTAAAAGCATTAGAAGAGCGAGAATTGATCATCAAAGCTCATGAAGATGATTTCGCCCATTATAAAAAACAGGTTGAACTGTTCCCTGCAGAGCTTGAAAAAACAATCAAAGCCACACAAAAAGAGGTACAAGAGCGCATCGCACGAGATTATGATCAGCGCATCGCATTGGATCAAGCTGCACATGCGAGTGAATGCAAATTGAATCAGCAGATTATCTCAACGTTACAGCTTAAAATCAAAGAACAAGACGATCTTATCAAGCATCTAACACAAAAAACTGATCTTGCTGGTAAACAAACACAAGAGATTGCATTGAAAGCTCTTGATAGTGCTTCAAAAATGCGTTTTTATGGCAGCGTAGAAGATAAATCACTTTAAAAGCTTATCCGATTAATATTTTGTGCATAAAAACTTTAAGTATCGCTGTCCTCCGTCGCTCAAGGAGCTATGGAGGACGGGCAAATTGTAGAAATAAACTTTACCAAAGCCTCTTCTGCGCGAAGGCATGACCTGAGCCAACTTTAAAATATTTTTCTAATTCTTTAGCCTTGCCTTCTGATTCTAATGCAACATAAGCAACCAATTCCCATGGTTTAAAATCATTTGTTGATGGAACTCTACCAGCATTATGCCGATCAAGACGTTGATAAAGATTATTGGTAAAACCAACATAGGTTTTTTCAGGATATGTAGTTGATCTAAGAAAATATACATAATACATGATAATAATTTATCAAAAGAAACATTCATATAAAAACGAAGGGACCTACTTCGTGTTTCGCTATCGCTCACTTACTTCCTACTACACTCTTACGAGTTTCGAAGGACAGGACGAAGGTCACCAGCCATACTTCGCTTGGTACTAGCAATATCAACATATTAATAACATCAATCCGTTAGAGAAGCTGGCCGTGCCATACGAAGCTTTACGCGAAGGCTGATATTTCAGTATAAATGCCAGTTATCACACCAATCTCTTTTGCATAAAGGCTCTACCTGAATGTGATTTTAAATATCGCTCAAAGTCAATCGCTTTTATCTTATCATTGAAAGAGCATGCCCATACTAATTCCCAAGGTCTATCAAGGGCAGTATAAACTGATCCGCCAGTATTATGATTCTCTAACCTTGATATTATATTCAAAGTATAACCAACATAAAATGTATCGGGAGTTTTTTGAGATTTTATAATATAAACAAAATACATAAGAATTGAAGAATCTGCGTAGCAGGAGTGAAGGTTACAATGAAACGATTAAATTACTCTGTCCGTCTACGTTCTTCATAAGATTCAGAACTTCGCCCAGCCACGCTTCTTCTCTACATTCAATATTAATTTTACTTCTTCAACTTTAGTGGCCGCGCCAGGCGTAGCCCTGCGAAGCAGGTGCGAAGCGTGGCTGGAGATAATCCCAACACTTCGAACTTTTAACTGGAATAGCATTAAACCTATGCTCAAATTCTTTGATAACCAAATACATATTTTTGATCAAAAACCATTAAAAAACGCTGACACTCGCTCAGCGCCAAACCATTGAACCATTTCATCCATATGCGCTTGTTCAGATTTTCCTTCATAATCAATAATTTTGCTGCGCATATTGTAATAGGTAGCATGATGCATGTGAGGTGGCTTCTTGTTATATTTTACACTGCCACCTTTTTCTTTTATGAGCTTCTTAACTTTAGTTGCCATATAATCAAGTCTGCGAGAAGTTCGTAATTGCTGGGTTTCATAGCTAAGGTTAAGGCATTTCCTGCAAAGTAATAAGCTTTTTCCATCAAAATATAACATCCTTGATCGACGCTCACATAAAGGGCACCTAAAATAGGGTCTAAAGCCACCATAATGGCAGGGTATCTTCTCAATAGGTATTTCATAGGCCGTTTGAGCCTGTTTGCCGATATTAATCCTAAGGTGATCTTTGTGTTCTACACCAGTCACGACAGTTGTACCATTACTTTGAATGTAAAATATTTTCATACTATTTGCTTTTTGAAGCTGAAAGGAGTCTATATTTGCCAAACTAGAGCATAACCTCTTTGCTATATGCTTCTTTTTTATTCCCCAGTACCAACCCCAATGTGCCATAATTTTCTCCTTATTTATCGAAATCTATAGGAAAATGCAGGTTCAATATAGCATAGATCCCTATAAAACATGTCTTTTAAATTTGATTTAGCTATCTAAAACTCATATATATGTTGAATTCATTGACCAATTTGTTGAGGGGGAAAACAGGCATGCGAACCTGTGCTAAAATGCTCATTAGAAGAGGCTTTGGCGTAAATCATATTTGGCAAATGACTCTTTTGATGCTACATTGTTATTATGGACATATGTAAAAAATAGATCTAATGGAGGAAATCTATGGTTCGCAACTTTCTTTTTTGTCTTTTATTCAGTTTTGCTGGCTTATCTTTGGCGCAAGAAGCTTCATTTACACTAAGTGAAGATGATCTTATTTGCTATAATACTCTTAAAAAGGCTGTTTTAGACCGGTATAAAGTAGATTTTGAAGGGTTTGATGACCTTTTTGAACGGAAATTTCCAGAGCCTACTCAAGAGGCTGTAGAATGGTTAGGTTGTCTTGTAAGCGACGATATAAAGCTATGGCAGGAAACGCACCCACCGCGCACTATTGTAAAAGTGGGAACCAAAGAGGTTCCTTTGTATGGTACAGTAGGTCTTATCATTTATAATGCTACAAAGAATGATGCTGCCGGTAATAATGCATCACCTGAAGCTCTTTTGAAAGATGGCGATCTTGTTTTTCGTGCTATTGCAATGGCTGCTAATGAAATAGATACAGTATCCGAAAAAGATCTGATTGATTTTATTAATATTGTATACAAAAAGGCTCCACATGCTTTTTTCTCTGGCCAAATGTATACGACTCCTTTAACCAAAAATACTGATCCAGAAATAGCGAGTATCATGAATAGAGGCTCTATGCACGACCGCCTTTTGGTAATTTATGCGGTGACACGCGCTGCTGCCCGAAAAAGCTCGAATACAACGCTATCACAGACTGCCGATAGATTGTTTCTTGCTGCTGAAGTGGTGGGATTGCTTGGTGTTAAGCAGTTATTATCACTATATGAACAGATGAAATGGACAGAATTTCTGGCTCATCGAGTTGCTAATTCATAATGTATAAAAGTCGATCAGTTGAAGGGCAATATAACCTCATCTGTTCTAAAAAGTCTTTTAATAAATGATTAAGGGTTTATATTTTTTAGGGGTTTCTATATGAATAAATGTTTGATAATAGCTTATATGACCGTAGTGTTGGGGTTTTGTACATCAGAGTCAAAGTCTAATGTTGAAACGGTTCTTGCGCGTGTTAAAGCGCGGTATGGAATACAAAAAGCGGATGATTACGTTATTTATAATGTTAATAAAGAAACTGTATTTGACGCTGAAAAATTTTATGGAACCGGTCGTAATTCCGATGCTTATCATCTATTAGGTCTATTGTTGGGAAAAAAACCGGTTGTTTGGTTAGATTTTCAGTATGTATTTAATGATAGAGATATCCATTTCTTGCTTAAAAATACAACAGATATGCGTTGTGCGCAAATCGAATCGCCACAAGGTTCTATGCTATTATTATATAGGAATGAAGGCCGGGATAAGGCCTTAGCTCTTCTTGCGGCTGCTTTGAATTTTTTGAATACATATAAAAATAATTATCACTATTGTTTGCAGCAGCATACACGTGATATAACCTTCGGATACTTGAGTGGTATTTGTTTGGGATATGCGCTAGATGATATTAATTTTTATTTCCAACAAGATGCCTTCCACAATTTTAGGATCTGCAATAACTTAAAGATTGGGTATAAAACTAAAGAAGATTTTGAGCAATTTTTAGCAAATGAGTGGATTAATTTGCAGGAACGCACTGATTTAGAGCAGGCAGCATTGAAAGCTACTAGTTGGTTAGATGAACATTCTAATACAGCGTTACTAGAACAATATATCGCCTCTTGTCAAAAATATAATAAAGATATAAGCATTAAGTATGATGTTCCTTATGCATCTTTTGTACGACATGCATCAATAAAAAGAAAAGTAACAGGGGTATTATCTTCTGCTATAGCTAATACACTTACATTGGGTGGTTTAATACCTTGGTTGTAATGGCTTTCCAGTAAGATTTTAATAGAGGTTCGATAAATATGTCAAAAAAAATAAAGATACTAACACTAGCAAGCGTATTGATAATACCAGTTACAACCAAGAGTACGCCCGTGTTGCAAAGTATAAGAACATATTGTTTATCCACCTACGTTAATTATGTTGATATATGCACATGTGAATCCTCCCAGCTTGAGCGTTACTTAACTGATCATAACTCAATGCGTATTCTGGCTGACAAGTTTTATGAGGCTCTATTGCTCAAAAAACATGTTCCCAAAGAAAATGTGACCGCTCTCATTAACAATCCATTATTTGTAGAAATATTTGTAGATCGTTGTGGAATATGCCATGAAGCTTGGCCTATTATAGATCTTATCAAAGATGATGCTATCATAGCAGAAAAATTCATTGCTCCTGTGCTGAAACAGATGCATATGACCGTGATTAATGCAAGGGATGGCAAATCAATACAGTTTCAATCTCAAGTGCACCCAAATGTTTTGACTGCGATCATCAAGTATCATCCAAAAGCAGCTGCACATTTTTTATGTCCTTCCATAGAACTATTCTGCGCTCTCTATTCTGATGCAGAATTTTGTCCTCATGCACAAGATTGGATGCAAATACTTTTACAGGTTATTGATACAGCTCCAGCAGGATTTAATGTATTAGTTGAGCTTCTTATTGCTCACAGCGCTCTATATAATACTATATATGATATGTTAGTCCAATACAAACCTGCTATTAAAGATGACTTATTGGAGCATTGTTGTTTGTTTTCAAAAAATTTTAAACTACGGATAATTTTATGATCAAAAAAATAAATGTATTAATACTTGCCTATTTAATGCCTATGGCAATAGCGAGCAAAGATGACAGTGCATCTATAATCAAAGGAGCGTCTTATTTCATAATTCGCGGTAAAGAACACTCCTTTCCTGGAATAGGCATTCCTTATCCTTTCGGTTACGCAACGTTTTATGATGCATCAGGCAATGAAATAACCAAGGTACCCGAAAAAGCATTAGGAAAAGTCAATTTTCCAGAATTTGAAAAAGCTTATAGTAAACTAATAGATCCAGAAGCTCCGAAGCCCAAAGTAGCAACTTATGCAATTAAATATGATGATGATTGGAAATCATCTCCAGGATATTTCATTGCTCTTTCTGATAAAAATGGAAATTATATTAAAAACTTTAGCGTTGAAGAAGCTGGTCAAGCTTTACAGCATTTTGACACACAAAACTGGAAAGAAAGTGGAAGCGATAATTATGGGAAAGTCATTTATTCTCAAGAAGAACCTATTAATGATACTTTTTGTGAAAAATCTATTATTAAAGTAACTGAAAATGCTCACGCATTTTTCATACACATTAATTATCCTGAATATTGGTTCTGCGGTGAAAAAGACCCTATCTTTGTAATAGGACCTAATAAAGATATTATTTTTATACAAGGCCAATCTAATAGCAAAATTGCTAGCTTTACATTGCCGCAACCCATTTTAGAAAGATGGTATCAAAAATCAAAAATACAACCCATAAAGCTTTCATCTAATGAATTACTTCTTGTGCTTTGCAAAGAAAAAACGAGAAACTTTTTTCATTATTGGTTACATAGAAAGCCATTTTCATATAACAAATAATAATACTTATAAGAGAGATTTACAAAAGGAGAAAAAGCTGCAACAGCTGCTTTTAAGATGGTATTTGCAAATATTGAAGCTTTAACTAAATGTATGCGTTCACATGAGATCGTGCATTTCAATTTTCATTTTCGAAACATGCTAACTGATGGTAAGCAGGTTTATCTTACAGATTTCGGATTGCCATCAACCTCATCATTGAGCATTCAGATGCTGAGCGAACATTCCTTAAACTGCATAATTAAGCCAGTTAAGCCAACAGTTGAAATATTTGAAAAAATTGAATAATTTGCTTTTTCCCTGATCATAGCTCATCATCGCCCTTCCGATTTGATTATATTAAAAAGTTGAAAAGTTGAATAAACTTCAATATCACTTACATCATAAGCTCAATCAAAGCTCCTTCAACTTTTCAACTTATACCTGCTTATTATATCAAAGCATAGATCTAATCATGCATTTCAAGCATTGAAGTCCACTTCAACTATCTGCAATCACTTTCAACTGTTGAATCTGCTAGGCTATATAATGATTCATTACTGCGCTCTTTTTGAATAAATACAATTTTACCTTGCTCAATAAGAGTCTTAAGAACATAATCATAACTCATATAACCACCATCCAACTGCTTCGATTGCAATAGCTCTTGCCTTAGAACTGGTTTGCCGCCTTTCTTTGCAATTCTTTTTGCTATCCATTTTAAAATCTTTTCACATGCTTGTTGATGCTTAGACTCTCCTAATGGGCCACTAAAAAGAAATATTGTAGATTTTATTGCTGGAAGAAGAAAAGCTAAGGCCGAACACATCGCTGGAATATCTATCTCTTCTGAGGTTGAATCTTCAAATAGTTGCATGAACACAGCAAGTTTTAAGAGATACGGACTCCACCTTCTAGGATAAGGAGCCAATATTTCTTGTGTTTTTTCATCACATTCTTGCACCATTCTATATATTTTTTGATGCCAACCTTCGTAATCTCCTTTATGAGTCTTTTTATGATCAAAAAATGATCGCGCTCCTTCTGACAATCTATATTCTCGGCCATATTGTATTTCAGTAAGAATCCGCTGCATCACCTTTTCAAACCGTTTTTTTGCTTCTCCTCTTACATGATCAGAATAAGATGGAAGCCCTATTGGAATAGCATTTGACGATGGAAGTGCAAGGATTAAGAATCTAGCGAAAAAACCATTTGCTACATCATCTTCTTCCAAGGTTTTTTGTAAAAATGGTAATGGCGAAACACCAAAAATAGTAATAAATGGCTTTATTATTGTATGATCTCCTTGAGTTTTAGTTAAATTTCGCCAACTTGAAGGAACATCAAATAAATCCGTCAATATTCCTTTCAGATCATTATTATGGCTTTTATCCAAATTTTGCAACAATGCCCCAAATTCACTCGCATACATTGCACCACCATGTCCCTCACTTAAATGCTTAATTAAGCCCTCTCCTGTTACGCGTGTAGATAATATTACATCTTTTCGAGATTCATCTAACCGCTGTTTCATAAGTTCTTGTTTGCGCTCATTATCTTTACACGTCTTTAATTCATCATCAATCTGCTGAATTACTTTCGACACCTTTGCCTGCTGATCAAAGGCCAACTCAGCGCCTAATTTCATGGCCGTTGTCTTATGATGCCCGCTTTCAGCTATATTCAGTAGCCACAAATTTGGCGACAATTCTTGAAAATATTCCCCTTTGGGGATGATAGCACGCTGTCCAACAAATGCCGAAATCGTTGCTAACACAGATGAGGTTATCATTATAGGATGCGCTTGAGTAGTCTCACAAAGAGATCCTATATATCTATACAATTCATTTGGCAACATTGTTATATCAAAATCAGCACACGGATCCTGTTCCGATGAAAAAGAAAGAGCTAACTGTTGAAGTTTCTCAGCTTCAGATTGAACTGCAACAGCATGTTGCAACTGGTTATGAACCTCATCCAATCCACTTACTTTGTGTAGATCATTAAAATCTGTATATTTTTGACCATCCTCATCAACAGACCTGTCTTTGGGAAATGTTGGGAAAACAACATAACCACCAAATCTACTGGCTGCTTTAAATGCCTTTTTACTTCCAATTTCATTGCTATCACTGTCACCAGCAATAACAAACTTACTATCGGTGAACTGATCTTTCAAGTTGCCCAATACATGTTCAATATTACCAGCATCAAAAGCAACTACCACGGGGCTTTTTGTAGCCATATGAACACTCATGCCAGTAGCATATCCTTCGGTTATATACACGATTGATTGATCTTGAATAGATCCAATAACATGAAAGTTTCCCTTTTTTTCACCCCCAGACAAGAATGATTTCTGTGACTTGCCTTGATCATCCGTAAAAATATATTGCAGTGATCGTATCTGACCATGCACATTCTTCACCGGGATGATCATTGCAGCATATCGATCATAAAATAACCCAAATTTTACACCGATAGGTGTGATACCTTTTGATCTTGCATACCTCGTATACGCTTCTGATTCTGGACTATCTGCAGAAGAATCCCATATTTTAGTAGCATTTTCAGCCGCTTCAGCTTGTTTTGCTGCAATCTGTTGTTCAGCATCTTTTTGCCTTGTCTTTATAACCTCTTTGAATTGTATTTGTTGCGCTGAAGTCAGACTATGCCCACCATTGTTACATTTGTGAAATCTATACTTAACGCCTGTACGCCAGGAACCATAGATGCATATAAAACCCGATATGCCTTCACTTAAATCATAATCATAAACAACATACCATCCATCTTTTCCATATTTTTTATTATCAATTGAATATCGATGTATTTTCCCATCTATAGTAAGAGGCTCTCGTATGCCTAATCCATTTGCAGCCATATCGTTTATGCATAAAATTTCAAAATCACTATGATGTATGTTATGATTTATCATGACAATTCCTATGTTTAGCCATTTAGGATTAAGAGCTAAATGGCTATCTTTCTGTTATTCGTTAGTCTCAATATTTAATAGCTTTTCCATCATCTCCAGACTGTTCACTTCTTACCCGTTGCCAAATTTTAAAAAGAAGTAAGAAGAAATCCGACAAATGTTTTATCTCTTCCGGAGAAAAAACATATTTTGGTTCCTGTTCTTGCATTAATACTCCTAAAACGATCTTATATTGACTGTGCTGCACCATGATTACTGAAAGGAACATCATTCCCCTTTTTCATTTTCTGTTCAATAAACAGAAGCACACTATCTTTTGGGTAAAGAACTTTGCGTTTTAGTTTCAAAAAATCTGGACTCTGCCCTCGAGCTCGAGCTAAATAGACTGCATCCAGGCTAGGATAAAGTCCCAGTTTAACCAGATGCCTCGAGCTCAAGAATTGAGGTAAATCATTGAGAGTATTATAGAGATGTTCTGACATAGAAGGCTCCTTATATGAAGGAGATCCCAGAATGAATCAATAAGAAATATGATTTATGTACAATTTTAGCTGTATACAAATTCATAAAAAGCATTAAGATTAAAGATAGGTTGAGGGTCTCAATTCTCAATTTCTTTATTGATCCTGGAAAGCTCGAACTTTCCGGGGTCATTTCTTAATACATTTTCCGTTATTAATTTCCTTTGGAATCTAACCGTTAAA
The DNA here is from genome assembly GCA_021833825.1 of bacterium. Taxonomy (GTDB): domain Bacteria; phylum Babelota; class Babeliae; order Babelales; family Vermiphilaceae; genus JAKBEL01. The sequence goes on along the minus strand of JAKBEL010000010.1, from coordinate 15,224 downwards.
TATATTAAATAACTTTATTTCAACTATCTGCATCATTATCAACCCCATCCTTCTTCTTAATCTCAGGATTAAATCTTTAAAATTTTATCATCAACAACATCTTCTCGTTTAAACATAATCCAAGTAGCTCGTAATAGCTCTGGGGTCACTTTTTCTATCCCAGCTTGCGCACTTGCATGAGTAAATGAATAATTTAAGCGCGAGCGAGTTACCGGTTTACCATTTCTGGTAACAAAAATAAAATCGGAATTGCCCCGCTGGTCACTCGTCTCTTTTACATATTCATGAAGCTCAGTAATAAAAGCTTCTGGATAGTTATTAGCAAATTCTAAGTTCTTTTTTTTACTTCGTATGAAGCGTATAACATTCTTTTCAACATCAAGTTGATTAATCTTAAGCTCTAAGATTTGCGAAACTCTAAAGCCACCATACAGCATGCACCGTGCAATAAGTGAATCTCTGTGATTTATTTCATCAAGAGCCGTTAAAAAAGCGAACCATTGCTTTAAGCTCAAAGCTTGTTTTAAGGCTTTTGGTCGCAATCTATACAACATTGATCGGCCATTATTATCCACAGGTAAAGCTTTTCTAAACCATCCATAGCTAATTTTAGACAGATATGCCGTAAACGAAACATAACAAACAATTCTTGCTTGCTGCGCATGTTCAGTAAGATCAGGAATCTTTTTTATATATTCAAGCACAACCTCATGCCTAATATGGCGCAATCCTCCGACAGTGAATGGTTCTCCACCAACAAAAAATGACGGTATAATTTTTCTTTCAAGTATATCGGTCATCAGTTCTGCATACTTTAAACGTGTTGATCCTGCTAATTGCATTAGCCAGTTTTGAATAGCAGCTACTATGGGCATATATTCTAGTTTTTCAATAAACCCAAGGTGATAGTTATTCATTTCCATTAAATATGCAAATAACTCATCACTTTCTTTTATTGGTTTAAGAATAGGATATTTGTCTGACTCTTCTTGAAGCTCTCTTAAAATAGCTTCACCTTCAGCAAATTGTTGCTCACTTATAGGTAAGATAACAATCTCAGGATCTTCATCTTGTAATTTTAGTCGCTCATCGTCAGTTAAATTTCTAAACTTTCTTTTATATGCCATAACAATTTTTTCCTAGTGAAAGAACGAACCTTTACAAACAAAGACATTTTTATCCAGACAATACTAACCTAAACATTAAGCCTATGCAACCTTTTCTTGCATTCGTATATATATGCTGTAGAATGAAACCATCCTATACCAACGGATACAATTGAAAATAGATATATGTTTCACAATCAATATCATTAAAGGCAGTTATGAAGGCGATAATCCTTGCTCGAGTCTCAACTAAAGAACAACAAGAAGAGGGCCAATCTATTCCAGCCCAGGTGAGAAGAGTAACAGAATACGCACTCAAAAAAGAGTTTCAAGTAGCGCACACTTTTCAAATTGCAGAATCATCTAATAAAGACACGCGTAAACAGTTTGATCAGATTATCGCTCTTATCAATAAATCAAAAGAGCCCATTGCTCTCATTGTTGATACAGTTGACCGCCTCCAACGAAGTTTTCGCGAAACTCCTATTTTAGATAAACTCCGCAAAGAGGGAAAGCTAGAACTGCATTTCCTACGCGAGAATCTCATAGTAAGTCAAAATGCTAATAGCGCTCAGCTGATGTTATGGGATATGTGTGTGATATTTGCATCCAATTATGTAAGACAGTTAAGTGATAATGTCAAAAGAAGCAAAGAACAATGTATCAGGAATGGTACATGGAGTTCAAAAGCACCTTTTGGTTACAAAAATATTACGTTACTCTCTGGAAGAAAGTCTATTATCATAGATCAAGATAAGGCTCCTTATGTGATAAAAATGTTTGAACTCTATGCAACAGGACTACATTCTTTTCAAACAGTTGCTAATGAGATGGATAGATTGGGTATCAAAAATGCATATGGACGACAAATATTACCGAGCAGAATAGAAGTAACTCTTAAAAATCCTTTTTATTACGGCACCATGCGTATAAAAGGCAATCTGTATTCTCACACATATCCACCATTAATTTCTGAAAATCTCTTTCAAAAAGTACAACGAATCATGCAGGGACATAATAAGGCTCCAGTTCAATATGCAGGAAAACCTATTTTGTTACGTGGACTCATGACCTGTAAGCAATGTGGCTGTACCATCACTGGTGATATAAAAAAAGAAAAATATGTATACTACAGCTGCGCTAATTCAAAAAAGATCTGTAAGAAAATATGGGTGAGAGAAGAACAACTTCTTGAAACTCTTTTAAAATACCTTGATCATATTGAACTCACAGATGACCAAGTCCAAGAGGTTGCGACTCATTTAAAACAAGCCTATACACAAGAACAGGAATTCTTTAAACATGCTCAACAAACGCTACGTACAAAATTAGATCATATCCAGAATAGGCTTTCTCGCTTAATTGATATGCATTTAGATGGATCAATAGACCAAGAAACCTATCGCATTAAACTTAATGAATATAAACAACAACAACGTGAAGTTACCGAGGAAATGCAATCCCATGTTGATGGAGATGAAAGCTGTTTAATCACTGCGCAAATAGTATTTGGACTGGCCAAACATGCAAAACTATTGTTTGAAAGTTCGAATTTGATAGAAAAACAGCATTTATTAAGGTTTTTATATTCGAACTTAACACTAGACGCTGGAAAGCTTCTTGTAGAGCTAAAAGAACCATTTCATAGCATGGCTCAAATCAAAAATCGACCTGAGTGGCTGGGGTGGAAGGATTCGAACCTCCGGATCACCGGACCAAAACCGGTTGCCTTACCACTTGGCTACACCCCAGTAAAGACAATAGAAAAGATTCTGATCAATACAACTGAATCAAAATCAGACTATTTTCACATGTAAAACTATATCAAACTACTTCAGAAGGGTTCGTCTTATATTCTTCTATAATACGATCTTCTATCTCTTTTCGAGTTTCAGAATCAAGAGGGTGTACTATATCGCGAAAGCTACCATCTTTTCTGCGTCGTGAAGGCATCGAAACGAAAAATCCTTTATCCCCCTCAATTACCTTCAAATCACGAATTATGAAACAATTATCAAAAACAACTGTCGCATATGCTTTCAACCTACCAGTTTCCTTAACTGGATAAACTTTTACTTCTGTTATTTCCATGTCAGTAACCCTTAGATGATATTAATACCACCCTTTTTTTTAGGATTTTAAAACCAATTGCAACTTTATTGTATAATACCATATAGTTTTGTCAAATATAATGCATATTTTTTTATTTTTCATGAAAAATAATCTACTTTTTCTCTGCCGCCCTCAAAAGAGCTGACCGTGAAGATGCATTCAACTTCACCTCTTTTTCTGTAGCTTTGACCACTTTAGGCGTCAAAACAGTAAATAGCCCCAATTGCTCTTGATCTTTAAAAAATTGTTTAACCAAGCGATCCTCTAGAGAATGAAAACTTATGAGCACCAATCTACCACCAGGCAATAATGCTTGGCATGCTGCAGGCAAAAATGACTGTATATTTGACAACTCTTTATTAATGTAGATTCGCAAGGCCTGAAATATTCGTGTCGCCTTGTGGATTTTTTCAGCAGTTTTAGGAATGACCCTATCAATAATAGCCACAAGATCTGCAGTTGTTTCAATAGGGCTCTTTTTGCGCTCTTCAACAATTGCACGTGCAACCTGACGGGACCAGCGCTCTTGACCATAACTAAAAAAGATATCGCTCAATGTTCTCTCATCAGCCTGATTGACCACATCTGCCGCAGTCTCCTTCTGATGAGGTGGAGACATGCGCATATCAAGTGGCGCATCCTTTGCAAATGAAAAGCCTGGCCTTTCATGAATCTGAACTTGAGATGTTCCAAAGTCGGCTAAAATGCCATCAACTTTACCAAAACCTTCACGCTTGAGCAACTTATACAATAGAGCAAAATTTCCCCAGATAAAATGTAATCTACCTGGGTACCTTTCTTGCAAACCTTCACCAAACAGTTCAAAAGCACGTTCATCCCAATCCATAGCAATGACAGAGCAATCCGGCTCTTTTTCCAAAATAGCCTGTGTATGGCCACCAGATCCAAAAGTAACATCTAAATAGGTTTTGCCCGGCTTAGGATCTAAATAAAAAAGAACCTCTTCTGTCAATACCGGTTTATGCTTTGTCTGTATCATGCTCATATATTAAATTATTGTTGCCGTTCAGTAATATGATCTATAACATGAGAAAGCCCAATCTTATGAGAACCCTTAACCAGAACAATAGATTCTTTATCAAGTTTCTCATCTAGCTTTTTAATAGCCTCTTCCCATGTAGGTACTATATCAGCTGTAAGACCAAATGGCAATGTTCGCTTTGTCCATTGCACCATTTTACCAACTAAAATAACATGATTAAGCGATGGCACTTTACGCAAAAATCTCCCTAGTTGTCGATGCCAGAATGGGCTATTGACACCAAGCTCCAACATATCTCCCAACACAGCAATCTTTTGATCTTTTGTATCAAGTTGTTGAAACGCTAACAATGAGGTCTTCATGCTCTCAGGATTGGCATTAGCACAATCATTTATCACAAGGCCCTTTGCTCCTTTAAGAGGAAGTCTCTCAAACCTTCCAGCAATCACAATAGGCATCTGAATACCTTTTACTATGATATCTGCTGGAACATCTAAAAGATGCGCAACGGCCGCTGCGGCCAAACTGTTGAAAATTGCCCCTTCATGGGTCTGCTTCAGGACAATCGAATATTTTTGTTTATAAATTTTTAAAATAAAGCTTATATGCTTATTGCTAATCTGAATCTTACGCGCCTGTATCTGATTTATTGTCTTGGTCCCAAACTTAATAACAGGATGAACATATGCAACCTGCGCTAATAAGCTCTGATCACCATTGACAATCCCAATACTCTTTTCAGTAAAATATTTAAAGATATCTTTTTTTTCAAGAGCAATGTCCTGTAATGAACCTAAGCCCTCCATATGGGCATGACCAACATTTACAATCAGACCAATAGTTGGTCGGGCAATAGATGCAAGTTCCGCCATCTCACCACGCTTGCTAATGCCAAGTTCAAATATAGCAACCTGATGAGTCGATCTCATCTTAAAAATATTTATAGCAACACCAATACTGGTATTCTGATTTCCATAAGAGGCGACATAATCAACCCCTTGCAATGCCAATATATTCGTAATCACTGTTTTTGTTGATGTTTTACCAACCGAACCGGTCAAAGCAACAACTGGATAAGTAAATTGAGCTCTCCATTCTTGCGCCAAACGCTTTAAAGCTTCCAAAGTATCTGGAACTAGTGCAACAAAAATATTTTTTATTAAAGCTGCATCAACTCTCTCTAATAACTTTTTATTATGCTGAGCCATAATTAGACCTGAAGCACCTTTTTTAAGCGCATCTAGAATAAAATTGTGCCCATCATGTAAAGAGCCAGCCAATGCTACAAAAATCTCACCCGGCTGAATCGTTCTTGAATCAACTGATATATATGGTTCTGCTGGAAACGATGTCGATGCAAACGTTACCTCAGGAATAACTTTTCTCAAAAAATGCTCGTCAAAACGCATTGATAATCTCCGCCCTTTTCCTGTGATCTTATCACACATGTTTAAGGTATACATATCTGACCATGATGGAGAAAAAAATGGCTATTTTTTTTACATTTGTCAAGCAATAATTATTTTTTATCAAAAATCAAACCTGTAAAAAGAGACCGAAGGTATATGAAAAATTTTTTTAAAAATTTTTCATTCTGAAAAAAAATGATTTTAAATAAATGCTTTTATCTAATCATCTAATGACAGATCGTGTCTTTCCATTTCCAGAAGAACTGATCAAGCCTTCTGCCTCAAGCATGTCGATAATCCGAGCAGATCTGTTATAACCTATTCTAAATTTTCGTTGCAACAGAGAGATAGATATCTCATCAATCTCTTCAAGATACTCAAGAACATCGGCATAAATATCATCTTTATCAATATCACCTTCAAGCTGTTCTACTTCAGCCTGAAAATCTAAGTACTGCACCTCTTGTTGATTTTTAATATGCAGAACAAGTTGATCAATCTCATTATCTGAAACATATGCTCCATGCAGACGTTTTAAACTTGCATCTTGTGAATCCAAAAAGAGCATATCTCCTCGACCGAGCAATTTATCAGCGCCGCTACAATCTAAAATAGTTCGTGAATCTATTTTAGAGGTTACTCTAAATGATATTCTACTTGGGAAATTCACTTTGATGAGACCAGTAATAACGTCAACTGATGGACGTTGAGTTGCAACAACCAAATGAATCCCGGCAGCGCGTGCCATCTGAGTTATGCGAGCTATAAGATCTTCAACTTCGCGCCCTGCAGTCATCATTAAATCTGCAAGTTCATCAATAATAACTACAATAAATGGCAATGCTTCTTTGCCTATCTTTTTCATAACAATATTAAAATCCTGTATATTTCGCGCTCCATATTGAGCCATTAATTCATAGCGCTCCTCCATCTGCTGCACAACCCATTTAAGAACCGGCGCAGCCTTTTTAGGATGAGTCACAATAGGAAACAACAGATGAGCTATATCAGCATATGATGCAAATTCAAGACGTTTAGGATCGATAAGAACAAGTCGTAATTCATCTGGGGTGAGTCGACACAGAAGGCTGACAAGCATTGTATTTAATGCAACCGATTTTCCAGATCCTGTTGACCCTGCAATTAACAGATGCGGCATACGCGCAAGATCAACAATAACATTATTACCAATTGTATCTTGACCAAGCGCCAATGGTAAATAACCTTCAAACCGCTCAAGAACATCTGATCGTAAGACATCGGCTAATAAAACATTTTTTCGCTTACGATTAGAAACCTCAAAGCCGACAAAAGGCTTTCCCGGAATTGGCGCAATAATACGAATGCTCAATGCTTGTAATGCAAGAGCAAGATCATCTTCAAGCGCTGTGATTTTACTGATTTTTGAATCAATGTCTGGTTGATATTCAAAAAGCGTAACAACAGGCCCACGTTTAATAGAGACAATTTTGCCACTTACACCAAATCGTTCTAATTTTTGCTCAAGCAACTGCGCCTGCTCCTGTAAATGTTGTAATACATCCGCATTATCACGCTCCTCTTGGTTACCAATAAAAATATCCAAGTTAGGCAATGTATAGCCGGTCACTTTACTCAAAATGTATGGCTCTTCTTGATTCTCTTGCTCAGTAATCATGCCTCCTTGATCATCATTTTCAACAGAAAGCACCTCTTGAGTTTGTGCTTCAAAACTTTCATCCTGGTCACCAATAAAATCATTGATTGCCAGATCTTCTTCTATATCACCTTGAGCAACATATACCACCTCTTGATCAGATACATTTGCAAAAGACTCTATATCTAACACCTCATTTTCTTGAGCAGGCTCTTCAAAAGGCGATTCTACATTAAAAGGAACATATGATAACAACCTCTCATCCTGTCGATCACCCGGCAATGCATCAATCTTTGACAAACCAATAACTGCACTATAAAACCAGACAACTGGTTGCGCTGTAATCCACAATATAATCAAAGCAACATTATACACCGGCGACCAAAGGCGATAGCTGACCATGAATCTCACCACCCGAAGCGCATAATGAACAATCCCTATAAACGAAAACCTCAACCACAAAATCAACGATGCAAAAAACATAGTATGCAAAAAAACTTGTATACAGAAACGATCTAGCAATTTCTGAAGAATCAAAATAAGATGGCGCCCAGCATATCCACCCGCATACCAATATCCTAAAAGATCAACTTTATACAGATACAATAATCCTGCATATATGACCACACAAAAAATACCTGCAACAATTCTTTCTACATGCTCTTTAATTGTTCTATTAAAAAAGAGAATATAGCCAACAAAAAATAGTAACGGTATACATATGAGTGACGCACTACCAAAAAGATATAAAAACAATCCTGCAATATACGCACCCGCAATACCGCCACTATTGACTACTGGTTGTGCATCACTTGCATAATAGAACCATGATTGATCAGTTGGACAAAAAGAATAGAGCGCTAAAGCCAAAAACATTGCTGACGCAAAGAATAACAATCCTATGAAAGAGCTTTTGTATCTATCTAAATACCACATAACATATGCACATATATTTTTCATCAGACCTCCCATAAAATACTTATTATAATAGGAATTAACATATATATGCTCCATAACCACATAATATGCCATTTGACCATATACCCAACAAGAGATATTCCTATATAGGCAATTACTCCTGCACCTAGCATAACCGATAGAGAGATCATATTCAATAGTTCACTATAGATTGGACTTAAAATGTATAGTGCGTAAGAACTACTTATTATGATCAATGGAAACTGAATCAATAATGCAATTTGAAAGGCCCTTCGAGAAGATATTGACATCCAGCGCGCAGCAACAAACGTTATTCCCAATCGAGATATTCCGGGCAAAAAAGCTATTGATTGGACTAATCCTAATATAATTGCTTTAGATAGACTCCAAGGTTGCAACTCAACATCTTTGCACCAACGCAGACTATAAAGACTCAATGCCGTAACAATGAATCCTATTGAAAGTGGCATATGCACTTCAACCGATTGTTTAAGTATGTATAAAGAGAGCGTAATCAGATCAGCAGATGCAGTATATAAAATAATCTTTAAAATAATAGGCCAGCAGCGCTCTACATGCTTAAATGGAAAAGACCATTCTTTAAAAAAATAGAGCATAATTACCAGCGCCGTCGGAATATGGAGCGCATACATAATATATGATCGCAAATGGTTATATTGGGATGGCAACTGACAGTTTATAAACATATGCTCCAATAAAAAACAGTGTCCTGAGCTGCTTATAGGAAAACTCTCAAAAATAATTTGCATCACGATTAAAAAATAACAACAGATCATAGTGAAATCTCCTTACACCCTGATATCTTAAACACAAACTTCTATTGAAAAAAAAATTAATTCCACTAAAGTAAGGACATACATAATATTAAGCAAGAGATAATGCAAGAGGAGGATGTTAAGATCTGCATTTTTTTAAACAAAAAATTACATTGAAGCATTTTACAAACAAAAAAGGAATCCTTTCATGAAGAGAGTTTATCTATCTTTAATCTATCTACTTTTTGGCACATACCAATTACAAGCCGCCTGTTCAGTTGCTCAACTGTATAGCCCACGATCACAAGGAGTCAATGCTGCCCGAGAACTTGCTGGATTGACCAATCATATCAATATTTTTGATATGGAAAAATTTTATGGAACATTTGCCGTTACACCAGAATACACCCGCTCCTTTGACAATAATCGCATTGCAGAATCTCTTTTTGGCAACAGCCTTAATGGCTGTGAATCATCTGCTATTACAATATCTGGCAGCACTGTCGCAGATCGCGGACCAAATGATTGGCTCGCTGACTACTTTGGACTCCCAACCGACTTTGAAAGCAACCTAACATTCAGGCCACGAGTTACCAACTTTTTGGTCGATTTTTATCTCTATTTAGGCCTTGACGAATGGCTATGTGGATTGTTCTGCTTTATACATACGCCAATTGTTAACTCTCGATGGGACCTAAATTTTGAGGAATGCATTGTCGCAGAAGGATCTGCAAATTACCCAATCGGCTACTTCACTCCGCAAGCAGTTCCACGAGCAACATTAAGAAACAGTTTTACCGAATATGCGACTGATTGTAATGGCATTAATCTTGGAAATGACATCTATATCGCACCACTACAAGCTGCTCGAATCTCTCCGGAGAGCAAATCAGACACAGCTCTTGCTGATATCAGATTTGCATTAGGATGGAACTTTTTACAAGATGTTGATTACCACTTTGGCTTAGGTATTTTGGGCGCTGCACCAACAGGATCTCGCCCTAAAGGTCAATTCATCTTTGAACCTATTGTTGGTAATGGTCACCATTGGGAACTTGGTGGATTACTATGGGGACATGCAACATTCTGGCGAAGTGAATGTGAAGAGAAATTCTTATCTGGTTGGATACAGGCAAATATAACTCATATGTTCAAAGCGCATCAATATCGATTCTTTGATTTAAAATGTAAACCGAATAGTCGCTATATGTTAGCAGAGCGTATGGACAACCCTGTCAACCTACTACTCTCAAATACCATGGAGAATGTTACAGATAATAGTACTGTTCCTAATAATCAGTTCAAAGATCTTTATGCTCCCGTTGCAAACCTAACACTTCAAGAGGTTGATACCACTGTTGGCGTTCAAGCTGACATTGTTGTGCTATTAAATTACACTCGTTGTGGATTCAGTTGGGATCTTGGTTACAACTTCTGGGCTCGCACCTGTGAAAAAATAACTCCAAACTGTTCATGCCCACCACTTATCCAGAGTCAAAAATGGGCATTAAAAGGTGATGCTTTCACCTTTGGATTTACTAATGGTGACATTCCCACAACACCAGACACTCCTGCTGGATCACCAGTTGCCCTCTCTGCAACAGAAAGCAGTGCAACTATTCATGTTGGTACAAATAATGGCTCGTTAATTAACAATGGTGTTGATAACCTCCAATGGGCTGTTGCCGGAGAAAATCAGGCAGCAACGGTATTACTCTTAAATCAACCAAATGGCTCACAGACACAAACATCAAATAATCCTATTCTTTTGACATTAGATGATGTTGATTTCAAAGCAGCTCGCACTAAAGGATTGTCACAAAAAGTGTTCACTCATGTTAGCTATTCATGGCTCGACAATGAAGATTGGACCCCATACTTAGGCTTTGGCGCTGAAGTTGAATTTGCAATGAAAGATAACTCTTGTGAAACATCACTCTGCAATAGAAATCCTTGCTCTTCAACTTGCACAACTGGGTCATGTACTCCATCGACCACCTGCTACAACTGTAATGAATCCGATTGCAGAAGATGCGCACTCTCACAATGGGGCTTCTGGATTAAAGGTGGCGTTTCATTTAATTAAGTAATACTACAAAGGAGAGTATTGTGTACCATGATACTCTCCTGAGGAAAACCTATTATGATGAAACATATTCTATGCATAAGTATTGTATGGATAACATCTTTACAAGGAGACTATAGGGCAATGCCCTATATTAGTTACCGTTCACAAGGGCAAGATAGTGCACGTGAACTTGTTGGGTTAACACAATATATCAATAGACCATCAGATTATTATTATGGTGTATGGTCCGGCACTTTAACATATACACGGTCATTTGAGCCGAATCGGATCGCTGACATGCTCTTTGGATCCGATTTACGCACCCCCACCCTGTCTGCTCTGGATATAACCGGTAGTGGAGTTTCTCAACGAAACAAAGAGAAAGATTGGCTTGCTGATTATGCGGGCCTTCCAAGAGATTTCAATAGTACCGTGCGATTTGAACCACTCATTCTCAATACCACTTTAGATCTCTATTGGTACTTTGGGCTCAACCATCTAAAACCTGGTCTCTATGCAACAATTCACGTGCCAATCGCCTATACAAAATGGGACCTTAATTATTTTGAAGCGGTCAATAAAGAGGGTATCGCCAATCAGCCCCCCGGTTATTTCAATGAGATTGCAACTGGAGATAATGTGGGCGTTAACCGAACTGATCTGCTTGCAAACTTCACCGATTTTGTATTTCGTGAAAAAAGACCAGATTTAGGAGATCTAGTTACATTCTCCCCTCTAAAAGCTGCAAAGATGATTCCAGATTTTTATCGTTGTGATAAAAATAGAACAGCTATGGCCGATATTCAGGCTGTTCTTGGTTGGAATGTTATTCTAACCAAATGGTCACATGTAGGGGCTGGCCTACGCACTGTTATTCCAACTGGCACACGCCCAAAAGGTGAATTTATTTTTGAACCGATTGTTGGCAATGGGCATCATTGGGAAATTGGTATGCAACTCTGGGGACATCATACTTTTTATGTTTCTGAAAACGAAGAGAAACAATGGATGCTATATTTTTTAGCAGACATAACCCATATGTTTAATGCAACACAATGCAGAGTGTTTGATCTAAAATGCAAACCTAACAGCCGTTGGATGTTAGCGCAAGAGATGACCTCTCGCGTTGAACATTTGCAGGCTGCACTACTGCCCGATAATGTAGATCCAGAAAATCTATCAACACCTTCTGCTCAATTTGCATCGCATTATTCACCAGTTGCCAATTTGACACAACGCTCAGTAAAAGTAAAATCACAAATACAGATCGATGCAACGATTATGCTCTCATACATGCATAACAATTTTAATATGGATTTTGGTTATAACGGTTGGTATCGAAGCCACGAGATAATTACAAAAGCAAAAAATAGATATACTCTTGATAATGAATTATGGTCATTAAAAGGAGATGCTTATGTTTTTGGGTTCACCGGTGATTTTAATCCATTAATCGATAACAATATTCCAATCGCACTCTCTGCAACGGAGAGTGAAGCGACCATTCATGGAGGAACTAATAATTTTGTAGGCCTCGATGGTGATATGGGGGGCATTGATGGCATACGCCCAACACGCAACCCTGGCATTGATAATCGTTTTTTTGCTGCGGCAGATTTTAATAATGCATCGACAACCCTTAATGATCGCACAACATCTGCAAATGGCCTACAGACAAATACATCAAATAATCCAATCTTCATTTCTGAAGAGCAGATTGACCTTTGCGCAGATCAATCAACAGGATGCTCTAATAAACTATTTATCTACTTTAATTACTTACAGACTGATGCAGCTTGCAACAGACCCATACCTTTTATTGGTGCTGGACTCGAGCTTGAATTTGGCTGTAAAGACTATGCAATATCTCAATGGGGCATTTGGATTAAAGGAGGAATCTCTTTCAATTAAACCATTGACAAGAGAGAGTGAACTTATTATGTATATCTATAAAAGATGAGACGACGCATTAAAACAGTAATCAGTAAGATAAATGAAAGGAGCAGTCTTGGTTTCTTCTCTATAAAGATCTGTCGTAATAAAATATATTAAAAAAAGGATATAAAAGTATGAAACAATTATATACGAAGCTCTGTATAGCAGCGCTCTTTTTACCCACTTTTGCCGCTCTTGCTAGCTGCTCATCATCTTGCTCAACATCATGCTCTGATGAGAACAATTATAATCTTGTAGTTCCCTATTTCAGCCCTCGATCACAGAGTGTTGATCTTGCGCGTCAACTTGTTGGCGTCACCGATATTATTGATGAATTGACATGCAGCGACCAATGTTGGCCAGGATTTATTGGAGCAACACTTGAATTTGAAAAATCATTTAGATCACCAGATATTACACGCCGTCTATTTGGACCAAGTTTAAATGGCAGCTGTCAAGCGATCAATATTAGTGGTAGCGAAGTTGCAAGCCGTGGTGATAATGATTGGCTTGCCGATTATTTTGGACTCTCTCCTAAATTTCAGAGTGTTTTAAACTTCAATCCACGAGCAACAACCTTCATTGGTGACATTCAAGGATATGTTCGCCTTGACCAATGGCTATGCGGACTCTACTTCTATATTCATGCACCAATCACGAGCACTAAATGGAATCTTCATGTTTGCGAAGATGTTATCAACACTGGCGGAACAACTGGTTATGTTGAAGGTTATTTTGCTCCTGGCGGCATTGATGGAGGCAAATTACTCAGCAGTTTTAGCGAATTTGTTTCAGGTCAAGCCGCTCCAACTTTAAGCGGAACTGATGCTCTTGGCAATTCATTTAGCGAAACATTCCAAACATTACAATATGCACGTTGGGCAGTCGACCCATGTGATTCATTAACCAAAACAGGGCTTGCAGATCTGCGTATGTGGCTCGGTTATGATTGGTTAAACTGCGAACGTTATAGTTTCGGTATTGGTGCAATACTTGCAGCGCCTACCGGCAACAGACCTCATGCTCGTTATCTCTTTGAACCGATTATTGGTAATGGCCATCATTGGGAACTTGGTGCATTAATCAAGGGTGATTATGTATTGTGGAGAGATTGCAATGATACTCACCGCGTAACATTATTCAGCCAAGCAAACATTACTCATCTGTTTAAATCTAAACAGAAACGCACCTTTGATTTGCAAAACAAACCATTAAGCCGTTACATGTTAGCTGAACAGTTAACTACTAATTCTTCTCCATACTTGTATGGTAACTTACTTAATGTAGACACATTATCTGATTATAAATTTGCAGGAGTCTTTGCGCCAGTTGCTAATTTAACAACTCTTTGCGTTGATGTAAGCACCAATGTGCAGATCGATTGGGCAACCATGCTGACCTACTCACGCTCTAACTTCACCTTCGATCTTGGTTATGAACTCTGGTATAGAGGGCAAGAAAAGATATCGGCCGGTTGTAACACATCAGGCCCACTTGCAACAAACACATGGGCTCTAAAAGGTGATGCTTCGGTATTTGGTTTTGCAGAGATTGATAACTCTTCTGTTCCAATTGTTTCCAAGCAAGCAGTAGCACTTGCTGGCAGTGAAAGTCTAGCAACTATTCATCAAGGTAAAAATCCAAATCGTTCAACAGGACTTGATAATCCACAGGCAGCTAACGCTGGAGATGCAAATGGAATCAATTTTGTAGGTCTAAACAATAATACAGCAGGCGTATCAACATTTGCTTATACCTCTATTCAACCAGTAACTTTAACTATCGACGACCTTGACATCTGTGGCGCAGGAACAAAAGGATTCTCAAACAAAGTGTTTGCCAATGTCAGCCACTTCTGGGATTGCGCTTGCTGGAGACCATTCCTTGGGCTGGGTGCAATGGGCGAATTTGCTAGAAATAATCATAGCTGCTCAACTGAATCAGCATTCTCACAATGGGGTGTATGGGTAAAAGGGGGTTTTGTATTCTAATATAACTGCTTGAATATATCAAAAAGCAAAATTGGCTCGACATTATATCGAGCCACTTTTGCTTTTTAAGACAATAAGCTCATCTATTAAGCTTCAAATTCTCCATCAACTTCAGATTTTTCAATAGACCTCTTCTGAAACTTAATTTGTGAGCTCAAAATTGTAGATACCTGCGATGAGATTAAATCGCAAGCCAAACCTTTTTCTGCGATTACGATAACGATCAGCGACTATTTTAAACCGTTTGAT
>JAKBEL010000004.1 GCA_021833825.1 bacterium | reverse complement strand
AACACACAATAAGTTTATCTCGGATATTTACGTCATTTCTCGTGAAGTACTCTCATTTCTAAATAATACAGTTTTTAAATATGCTTTTTGGGGCTTCACGGCATCATGATAATGTGCGCACTATAAGAGTAGTATTGCATTACAGGCATGTTCTGCTATGATCCCTCATTTTTGCTTATCTTATATGCATAATCAAAGAAGTGGTACACCTTTACATACTCAATTGCTTCAGCAT
The DNA here is from genome assembly GCA_021833825.1 of bacterium. Taxonomy (GTDB): domain Bacteria; phylum Babelota; class Babeliae; order Babelales; family Vermiphilaceae; genus JAKBEL01. Next base: position 24,115 of record JAKBEL010000004.1, on the reverse strand, counting down.
CTATTCTTACATGTTGGTATGAATATTGTTGGATTATTAACAACAATAGGCCATGAATTGGGACATGCAGTAATTGATAAACAGTTAGATTTCGTTACCGAAGGTCCTGATATAAAGATCTTTTATTCTCCTTTATCATTAGCATCCGGTGTATACACAGGAAGAACAGATGCAACAGAAATAACCTGTCCAGGAATTACATCTTTGAATAAAGATAAAGAGAGTTCTAGTATTGTTACCACAAAAGAAGAATATATAGCTTGGGCTCAACGATATCAAGATAGATGTGCTAAAAACATTGTTAATTTTGTTGCCGGTCCAATAGCAGGCTTGATTACAGCACCTGCGCTTGCTTATGCATTAGCATCTATACAGCCTTATGTATGTGATTCATCTGTTGGTAAGGGTGCTCTTATTGCTCTATTGAGTGGTCCAGCGATAGCACAGAATTTATTGAATTTACACCCGTGGAATAAAGGATTTGATGGATCTAAAGCTTTACATTGTTGGAAAGCAATGCAAGAGACTAAGCAAATAGCCAAAGAGGTTGCAGCATTGCCTGATGGTGAGCAAGTTACTATTGATTTTGACTAAATTAAAGGAATCTAGATGAACATTATAAAAGAGATGTTAGCATTATTACTTATAGGAAGCATCTGCTTGTCACAGGATATTGATTGGGCGCAGCAGGATTTAGATTTTATACATGATGCAATACGTGACAATCACCCTGGGATGTATAATGAGCTTGATCCTGATTTTAAAGAGCATTTTTCTTTGCATTACCAAATAGCACAAGATCAGCTAAAAGCCTGTGCAACTGATGAACAAAAAATAGAAACCATACGAAGTTTTATCACATCATTTAATGATGCACACATGCAAATTCGCTATAAAGAGTTTCAGAAAAACAGTACACACGAACAGGTGAAACGCAATCCTTTTGCCATTACAGATCTTGATAATTCTGTATGCTGGATTACCTTGCCAACATTCCAGCCAAATGCACAAGAAAAGGAATCATTTCAGACCATTATTGATACTCTTGCACAAAAACAACAAACCTTTACTTCAAATGATTGTATCGTATTTGACATACGTGGCAATGGCGGAGGCAATTCGATGTTTGCACGTGATATAGTATTTGCATTGTTTGGACAGGACTATGCGCGTTATTGTGCAGACACATTATATAAGGATGTGTCGGTCGATTGGAGAGCAAGTCAAGGTAATATAACCTATTTTCAACAGGTTAAAGAAAAAAATAGCAGTGATTCGCAACAAACAGAGTTTGTGCAATGGCTTAATCATGTCATTGAAGGTATGCAACAAGCACTGAGTGATGAAAAGATTTACTTCACGCAAAAAAACAATAAACAGGATGAAGTATTGTCAGAACAACCGATTAATCCATTAAAAGCACGTATCATAGTGATTGTGGATAATCGCTGTTTTAGCGCAGCGCTTGATTTTATTGATTACCTTAAAGCGATGGACCATTCTGTAATACTCATTGGAGAAACTACTGGGGCAGATTCATTGTATATGGATATTAATCAATCAGAACTGCCGAGCAAAAAAGGAAATTTTGCATTACCTATGAAGGTATATAGAAATCGAATACGTGGTCATAATGAGCCATATATTCCTGATATTGTATATCAAGGTGACATAAATGATACTGTAGCTTTGCAGCAATTTGTGAAGTCATTACTCATTACAGAATAAAAAAGTGATACTGGAGGTTATATGTATTTCATACGTTTATTTTTGATTATTTCTCTTTTCTTACAACCCATCTGTTCTGCCCAGCAGGAGATTGCAGCAGAACGTAGCATCATGGCACAGACAAAGGATGCTGCCTGCAAAATAATGCAATGGGGTAAAAAAGGTGTTAGTGCTCTGGTGTCACCGGCGGGGCAGTGGGGTTTGATGGCAATATTTTTCCATATGTGGAATCATGGACGGTATATTAATAGTAATGGAATCAAAATTAGCGAAGGGGAGCCAATTGCTATAGATGCGCTACCTTCTGCTATTCAAAATGCTATAAAAGCAATGGATCTCCAAAAAGACGTTGCTTTCAGAGTTACTCAAGATGTTATATATGCTAAAAATAATACTGTCGTTTTATCCAAACATTTATTTTCGCTTTCTGACGAAATACAACGTTATATAACGAGTCATGAGCTTGCTCATATAAAACAGAATCATCAATTGAAAATAGCGTTGGGCGCTGGTTGTATTATTGGCCTATTATTTTTTGCAAAAAAAGCTGTGGATTGTTGTGCGCAGAATTGTAAAACACGCAACTGGAAAGATAAAGCGATTATGACTGCAAAGAAAACATGTGATTTTATTGCAACGAACCCAATTGTACAGTTTGCTATTTTCATGACTTTACTTACGCGTTTAACGCAGTATTATGAACGTGAAGCAGATCTTGTTGCTATTGCAAAAACTAACTGTGCATCGGGAGCAGTTGAATGGGCTTATTTACGAATTGCAGCAGCTCAAGAACGTGCAGCAAATTTTTCATGGTTTAATCCGTTCTGTATCGTTGAAAAAATTAATGATACACTTGGATGGACATGGCATGATCCTCGATCTAAAGCATTAGAATATCTCTTACCTCTGGCAGAAGAGCAAGCGGTACTACTTAGATCTTGTTGAACCTTTTTCCTGATCTTATACTACAAGACCTAATCGCTGAAGATGAGGATGAAGAAGACGAATAGAAAAAAAATATGATTATTAAAAATATCTAGAATATTCGGCAAATAATATGGTATTATTCTAATTGAAATATGCAAAGCAAGATAAAGAGGTTTATTATGTTAAAAAGAAATCAAATTTTACTATTTAGTTTAGGTATAAAAGGCTTGCTTTTATTAGGGGCTGTAGAGAGTTATGTTGCACAAGCCATGAGTTATTGTCCTCCAACATCATTTGGCTATGCTCTTAACATGTTAAAAAAGGGTTCTTTAGACTCATTTATAAAGATGAGTCAACATCACCTGAAGAACTTGAAATATCAAGAAGTAGAAGCATTACGCCATATCTTTGAAGATTACAGATCAGCTTTTAATGTTGCGCGTGAACTTTATCAAAATAAAGAATTACAAAATATTGTAAACAAAATGCAAGCTGAGGTTGCTGCAATGCCTGCGCAGTTAACGCCAGAACCAGGAGCAGGTTTTCGACCTAATATATCGATATATATAGAGCGAGAAGAAAAAAAGCTTATTGATGAGTTCAATATCAGACATGGTCAAGAAATCTATTGGATTAGTGGAGATCCTTTTTCTGATATCTCTTTGGCAAGACGTGCACTTGATATTTTAAGGCAAACTACCATGAATTTGTGGGAATATGTTCCACATATTCAAGCAAAAATTAATAAGATGTCGGATCAACAAGTTGATAGATATTTTGTTCTGGAAGAAGCAAAGCTAGATCAAATTGATTGGATATTGCAGCGAATGGAAGATGAGTGGGAAGTTACTTTGATCTATGATTCTCGTCGTGGACTGTATAGACGTGATATGAAGAAAAAAATATCAGCGCAACGTTGGACTAATGATAAACCATTACGTAACGATCAGAATGCAATATATGAAGAACTAAAAGCAGCGGTATGTGAAAAAATGGGCAAAGATTTTGCAGATGATTTTAATCAAAAATACCCACATGCAACGGTAGAAGCTGTGAAAGAGTTAGCACACTATATTGACGATGTGTATGCATGTTATAAAACTATACAACCGAAAAAAATAATTGTAAGAATTGGTTCAAGGGACATCTGGATCAAGTCTTCTGAAAGTGCTGATGGAAATGATATTGTAGCTATTATAATGTCTGAGCATCAAAATATCTGATATGGACGTAAGGAAAAATATGAAATTGCGTATTTTGGCTATTGTCATCATTATTTCTACGTTATCTAGTATTACAAGACCAGCTGCAATAAATGCATGCCAAGGCAATGTAGAAAATAAGCGCTCGCAAACGTTTTATAATCTATCATCACGTCTTAACCTTTTAAGTGACAAACAATTACAAGAGCTACTTGCACAAGGAACACAACACTTTTCAAATTGGGGACAAACTTCTCAAATTGAGATTGATGGTATTCCTGTATTTGTAAAATCAATACCTCTTACTGATCTTGAACGAAAGCCTGAAAATATGCGATCTACGCGAAACCTCTTTGGATTGCCACAGGTTTATCAATATGGCGTTGGGTCTGCAGGTTTTGGTGCTTGGCGAGAGCTGGATGCACATATCATGACTACTAATTGGGTCCTTTCAGGCAAATGTCCAAATTTTCCATTGCTTTATCATTGGCGTGTTTTGCCCAGTCCTGATCCAAAGCCTATGAATGATGAGGAGTTTGAGCGATTGGAGCATATTACAGGCTTGTGGGAAAATAACCCTGAGATTCGTGCACAATTAGAAGCTAGGCATAATGCATCAGCGCGAATAGTTTTATTCATGGAATATTTTCCTGAGGAGTTATTTAGATGGCTTTTAAATGAATTCACAAAAGGAGATGATGCTGCAGAGACGGCAGTAAAAATGGTATTTGCAAATATTGAAGCTCTAACTAAATGTATGCGTCAACATGATTTTGCGCATTTGGATTTTCATTTACGGAACATGTTAACAGATGGTAAACAGATTTATCTTATAGATTTTGGTTCGGTATCTTCTTCTGCATTTGATCTTTCGGATACTGAACGTGCATTTCTAAAACTGCATGATTATGATGATTTATATCGCGGAATTACTGTTCTTGTTGAAATAATCATCAGAGAAAGAGTTGATAAAAGCATAACAAACCATGAAGAAAATATAAAGGTGTTAAAAGAATTTGCAAATGGCCGGCGCGATGAATCGTTGCCTCCATTCTTTCAAGATTTTCTTACGCGTTATGCACCTCTCGCTCTTATATATTCTGAGTTTATGGATAAATTGTGGAACTCTAAATCGACTCCATATCCGGCAAGTGAACTTAAGCATGCATATCAAAAAGGTTCAAAATAATGTTTAAGAATGGTAAAAAAATGTTGATAATAAGCATGGCAGTTATTATGGCTTTAGCCAGTATTGGTACATCATACCAATATATAGCAACAAAGATTGATGATTATCGTTATCCCGCTCCAGGAAAAATGGTTGATGTTGGAGGGTTTAAATTACATATTAACTGCTCAGGAACTGGAAACCCAACGGTAATTTTAGATGCAGGAATGGGTCTTTTTTCAACTAATTGGACTTTTGTTCAGAAAGAAGTTGAGCAGTTTGCCCATGTATGTAGTTATGATAGAGCAGGTCTTGGTTGGAGTGAAAAGAGTCCTAACCCGCGAACAAGTGCATTCATAGTGGAGGAGCTACATACTTTATTGCAAAACATACATGCTCAACCACCATATATTCTTGTAGGACATTCTTCTGGTGGCATTAACATGCGTTTATATGCTAATACATATCCAAATGATGTATTTGGGGTTGTATTGGTAGATTCTTCTCAGGAAAAACAAATTGAACGTTTTGAAGCATTAGCGCAACGGTTCCCTAGACCAAAGCCAACTATTGTAGAGCGTATCAAAAATTATATACTGGAAAGTGATATTGCGGCATATATAGGAATAACACGGTTGTATCTTAAATCTCAAGACGCACCGCCATCAGCGTTCCCTAAGCAACTTAGAGACGTTCTAATAGCAAAAATACTTACTACTAAAAGCTTAACAACAGACGAAGGGACTCCATTTAAGGAAAGTTTAAAGCAGGTTGAGCAATCTCATAATACTTTAGAAAATAAACCTTTAATAGTTATTACGGCAGGTAAAAAAAATGATGGTCCAGAAGAACCCACAAAAGAGATGGAAGAGTTTGCAAACGTATGGTTTATTTGCCAGAAAGAGCTTGCACAACAATCTCAAGAGTGCAAACAGATAACTGCCCAACAAAGTGGACACATGATTCCGTTTGAGCAACCAGAAATTATTGTTGATGCTATTCGAGAAATGGTGAACGAATATAGAAAAGTATATTCTCACGCTACCCAATGATTGATTGAATCAGCTCTAGGCTAAAATCAAAAGTAACGCTATAGTTAAGGAACATGTCAACTAAGGGCCGCCAGTCTTCGCTCCTGTGGAGCTTCGCCTGGCGCTGCCATTTAAAAATGATTTGAAATTGATATAAATAGAAAAAGCGAAGACTGTCTCGGCGTAGTTTGCCAAGCCGGAAGGCCTGGATAAACGTAGCCTGGACAATTATTTTAATAATTTCTTCGCACATGCTACGCAGTGCTTCCGCCGACGCCTTTTAGGCTGTGGCGGACACAGTCGCCCTTGTCCGGCGTAGTTTTAACGAAGCCTGGATGGCGCTGCCATTAAAGTTTCAGAAGTAATAATAATATTGAATGTAAAAGAGAAGCGTGTCTCGATCTTTCGACTAGATCAGGATAAACTCCGCTCATTCTGAGTGATTTTTCGAGGAAAAATTGTATCGAAGAAAGATGGACAGTCTATGTATTATATCTACATTATAAAATCTCAAAAAATTTCTGATAAATACTATAGACTTTGAACGATATTTAAAGTCGCATTCAGGTAGAGCTTTTATGCAAAAGAGATTGGTGTAATCTTTCGCACAAGGCTTGGCTCATGAAGGAGCTATAAACGCCCACATAGTACGAGAGACTATGCCGTTATATGACCCTGTTTATCGACAATGGCTTATCAGTGAAAAGAATAAGGACGAGCATGCTGGGCAGACAAAGATTGTCACCGTTGTGATGCCTCGCTGGCAAAATTGTCCAGATGGCTCACATAAAGATACATTTGATGAAATCTTGGCCAAAGAGAAGCTTAAGGTGCAAGAGGCAAGGGAGTAAGGCTTTTAATGGTTCCTCATGAGTGTAAAATAGAGGTAGTCACCAATGCGCCATAATTTCCTCCTTATTTATCGAAACCTATAGGTAAATTCAGGTTTAGTTTATTACAAGCCATAAGAAATTACTCTGTTTTAGGTATCAGCGACAGGTAATTGAACCTGAAAAACAGCTATGTGATAGGGGCTTTTGACCAATTGATGTCCTTTTGGTATTATTACTAATAGAAATATTCGAAAGAATTTTTAACCTGGAAAGAAGGATGTTGGTTATGTTGAATAAACAATTAGGACTGAAATTTTTGTTGGGTGCTATTTTCCTGCAAACTATATCTATTAGTGCTACAGACTATACTCAGTTGATAGGAGATTTGGCAAAAGGTGCTGTTAATGAAACTTACCAAGCTGGAAAGATTGTTACTGGATCTATAGCAGCAGCTGTTACATATGGTATTGCAAATGATATGATAACAGCTCGTGTATGTCCAGAATACTTTACCGAAGGTTTCCATAGAGAAGCATTACGATGGATGGATCTAAGTATTGAAACTAGACAATCTCTTCTTAATACTGCAAATGTTAATCAGATAGCTTTATGGTGGGGTGTAAGAGCGACTTGGTGGTTTGGCAGAGATCTTGCAATTCCGGTAATATGTGCGGCGCGCATTGGATCTTGGCCACAATTAGGTATGGAAGATATTATCAAGCCATTAGCGATAGGATTAGGAAGTTTATGGACAGCAGGGATGGTTGCAGGTGGAATTGGTTACTCAATTGCGAAAAACAATCCTGAATTTCGAGATGAGATTATTCGCCTATCAGGAGCGTCTTCAATTATTGATAATGAAACCAAATGCCGTTATGTTGCAGATACTTTTACGCATCAAATAGGCTATGCCGGCGGTGCCGCAGTAGGTGCTGGTATTGTTGGATATACATTATGGCAAAGGTATAAAAAATCGAAAGCAATTTTATAAAAGATAAAAGTATTTAGATAGAGGTTATATGCGTTTTATAAGTTTATTTTTGATCGTTTCTCTCTTCTTACAACCCATCTGTTCTGCCCAGGAAGAGATTGTAGCAGGACGTAGCATTATCGCACAGACAAAGGATGCTGCCTGCAAAATAATGCAATGGGGTAAAAAAGGTGTTAGTGCTTTAGTATCGCCGGCGGGGCAGTGGGGTTTGATGGCAATATTTTTCCATATGTGGAATCATGGACGGTATATTAATAGTAATGGAATCAAAATTAGCGAAGGGGAGCCAATTGCTATAGATGCGCTACCTGCTGCTATTCAAAATGCTATAAAAGCAATGGATCTCCAAAAAGACGTTGCTTTCAGAGTTACTCAAGATGTTATATATGCTAAAAATAATACTGTCGTTTTATCCAAACATTTATTTTCGCTTTCTGACGAAATACAACGTTATATAACGAGTCATGAGCTTGCTCATATAAAACAGAATCATCAATTGAAAATAGCGTTGGGCGCTGGTTGTATTATTGGCCTATTATTTTTTGCAAAAAAAGCTGTGGATTGTTGTGCGCAGAATTGTAAAACACGCAACTGGAAAGATAAAGCGATTATGACTGCAAAGAAAACATGTGATTTTATTGCAACGAACCCAATTGTACAGTTTGCTATTTTCATGACTTTACTTACGCGTTTAACGCAGTATTATGAACGTGAAGCAGATCTTGTTGCTATTGCAAAAACTAACTGTGCATCGGGAGCAGTTGAATGGGCTTATTTACGAATTGCAGCAGCTCAAGAACGTGCAGCAAATTTTTCATGGTTTAATCCGTTCTGTATCGTTGAAAAAATTAATGATACACTTGGATGGACATGGCATGATCCTCGATCTAAAGCATTAGAATATCTCTTGCCTCTGGCAGAACAACAAGCTCTAGCAGCTCAAGTACCAGCATAATAATTAATAAGGAGTTTTCCATCAATGATATTCAGCCGAAATAATAAGTTTTTTGTAAAAATAAGCCTATTGCTCTTTTTGAGTATCTCATCTTCGTATGCACTTAATTTTCAGGCACTTAAACCAGTTTCTCAAAAACTATTACTCAGATTAGGTGCTGTTGGTAGCGTTACAGCTGGCACAGGATATCTATTAAAACAACAATATGATCGTAGGCAAGAATTATCGTACACCATTAATCTGATGTGGATAAATAGAGATCTACAAACACAAAAATCGCTTTTTCAAGATAAAGAGGACGCTTTTGCGCAAAGCTGTTTAAGCAATGTTTATAGGTGGGCAACATGCAATCCAAAAAGTACAATCAATCTTTGGTTTGATAGTACATTAACGCCAGAACATACGGTGAAGCATACCCAATCTATTATCGCTGAGCATATGAAAAAATATCCACGAGCGGCTCCTATTATTTTAAAAGATATACGTGAACTAGCGCATGTTGAAAAACATCCAGATGTTTTTTCTGACAAAACACCGGTCTATTTTCGAGCAGATTTATTACGTGTGATTGCTGGTCTTGAAACTGTGAGGCGATCTAAGAGGAATAACTGCTTTGTATATGCTGATTTTGATGTGACGCCTATGGTAAAAAAAGATCTTTTTGATGTATTAACGAAACAAAATCTCCAAAAGTATGGAATGGTCATGGCTGATGGAGGTGAGCTTCCTTTTGAAAATTCATTTTATATGCTCACAGCTCATGCTCCGAATTTACTTAAATCTATAGAATTAACATTAGTTGAACTCAATATTTATCGAGCCTATAATGCACTCAAGGGAGAATTTTATCATATAAATCATCATAAAATAGCGAGTCTTAGTTTTTTGGATAAGATGGCCTATTATTCTTTAACGTGGCTACTTGGCGCAAATACTAAGCCTATAGATCATTTACAACAAGCTGTTTATGATAGCCATCTTTGGATGTTTTGGCATTTTTATCATACACAAAAACTTGGAACTTTAAAAATAGATGCCAACACAATGTATAATGAAGAAACAAATGGGTTAGAGCCATTTGGCCTTGATTGTTTACGAACTGATTTATCATTTGAAGCAAATGCGCAAGAGCTCAAAGATGTAATTCTAAAGGATGGGCGTAACTTTAGGGGAACTCAAACATGGATCCCTACCAAAAAAATTGAATGTCCACCCGCAAGTATGAATTATAGCTAACCTTATTTTCTGATTAGAGGTAACGATTCTTTGAGTGGACTCCATCTAAAAGTTTCGACCAGTTTTTCAAAGCTTTAGCGAAGTAGAAAGTATGCCCAATGTTGCCTCCAGGCCATTAGTTATCCTCTTTTTTTAAGATTCCCGAATCATATTTCCAGTATGACACTTTTCACAATATTTTTTTTCACAAAATTTGATTTATCACTAATTATGTTGTAAAGTTAAGCACAATTTAAGAGCATTTAAGCAAGGTTCTTAGATTGTGTTTAAGACAAGTTAGTGCATTTTATTACAGCGAAAGACAAATCATCTTATGATACATTTCATATCTTAAAATTGTATCATGAAGCATGTCTATTATCTTCTGTAGAAACAATTCTTGTATAAACATTTCTGAATAAAAAAACCCGAGAGTACTATTTATTAAGTTCATAAAAGCAGTATAGCTGGTTATGAATATTAATTTAAAGAAGCATGGGAGCGTAGGAGCAGAAGCTGAAATACGAACTATGTAACTGAAAGGATTAATATGGCATAATGGCAATCACTGCATTCAAAGATTAATTTAAGACAACGAATTATACAGATTTATATTACATAGAAGGAATTGTTCATGAAAAAGATATTGTTATTTTTAATCTTATCCGTTTTACCACTCTCACTTTCAGCTAGTGAACTTACCATCCACAAAACTCTCACAGGATATTCATTCTCATCAGATGAGATTGATGTTGAAGTGCCTTATTATATGATGAGTAAACAGATTCGCTCTACCAGCCCAAGTAAACTTGCGGCAATACTTAATAGTGGCAATGCTTACTTAGATTTTAAAGAATGTTCTGATGGCAGCTATGCTGTTGATCTACAAGGGCGTATCAGAGGTGGTGGTCCTTTAACAGGAGCATTTTTATATTGGGCTACTAAAGTTACATGTTATAGTACTGCAGCAGCAGCGGCAGGAACAATAGTTGTTAGCGGTGCTGGTGCTGCTGGCGGTGCTTTGGCAGGAGGGGTTTCTTATGTTGCGGGAGGTGCGTTAGCAAGTACTGCAGCGGGTGGAGCGGCAACATGCGCAGGATTAGCTCCGGCATCATCAATAATTGGAGGTGCTATAGTAGGAGCAGGAGCTGAAGGCGCTGCAGTAATGGGAACTGTAGGAGTTGTTACTTCAGCAGGTGGTGTTGCTGGTGCTATAGCAGCAGTTGAATCAGCATCATTAGGGGCATTTGCAATAGGATGTTCAATTCCATTTTTACCATGATTATATATATTAAAAAGGTAGTTTTTTATTCATTGATGGGATGGTTATCTTATAACATCTCTTATCATATAACTAACTATGGACTGCCAGTTATAACCTATCCAAGAATATTGTGTTTTGGGTTAATAGTTTGTTTTCTAGTATGGCTTTATCCAGTGATCAAAAGTTGGATGCAATATATCAATATAAAAGATGTTTTACGTTGATATAGCCAAATAACATCAGAAACACAGTCAGCAGATCTGAAGTCTAATAAAAATCTGAGAGAAGTAATGAATGCTTAACTATTTTAAGGATTCATTATGCGTCAAGTATTATTTTTAAATGTCATATTGATTTTGACAGCTTTTACAAGCTTCGAACATATGCAAGCTTCTGATGTAGAAACAAAAGTAGCAGAAGAAGTGGTAAAAAATGTGGCAGCAGAAAGTGCGAAGGCTTTTTTTGGTGCTGCAAATTGTCTTGGTTTAGTAGCAGAAACATATCAGACGGGGAAAGATATTCATTCATATTTCAACCCGAGCGCACAAGAACAGGCAAAAGCGCAAACAACTGAAAACCAACTAAGACTTGTCACCTTACGTAAAGAGTTTAGAACATGTCTGCTTAATAATAGATCGGCAAGACGGGGTCCTTTAGGAATTCCTTATGTTTGCCAAGAAAAAGCAGAAATATTTGGTCTTGCAGGTGGGCATGAAGAGGCCAATAGAATGATTGAAGTTTTTAAGATGTTTGGTAAATGAGTGTTTTGATACGAAAGTTATTATGAATAAGAATATATTTTTAATTATGTTGATAGTGCCTCTAGTAAGTGTGTGTGAAAATATTGTTCCTAACGATCTGCAGGAAAGATACTTCAAAAAAGAGCTTGAGTTGTCAGAGCTTGGAGAAATGATATCGCGGCAAGATAGTTTCCTCTCCTCGTTCTCCGAAGAAGTTACAAATCTAATTGACTATTCCGCTGCTAAAAAAATAGCCGAATTAGAAGCGAAAAAGGGTGGAAAGCCATTAACAGAAGAAGAAAAAAAACAGGTCGCTGTAGCAATCAAAAAATGGGCGGATGATTTTCTTTATGAATTCTTCGAGAAGTGTGAAAAGAATGAAAATATAGAAGGTGTGCTTGTGAAGGGACTTTTGAAGCAGGGTGACATTTCAGATCAATTTGAAGCCTTGCGATTTTATTTAATAAGATCCACTTTTGAGCGTTCTTTGAGAATGCGACTTATTCAAAAGTATGAGGATTGCATTAATGAGATGATTCGATTAAAAGCAGAAATTGATGCTTTAAATATTAAGTTGATTAGGGGTTAATTTTATGGAAAATAAAAAGCATTTTAGCGCATATAATGTTGCAATTATGATTGCGATGATATTCCATTATAGTCACATTAAATCTGGTGACAGTACTGGAATTAAGCTTTGGGCTCCAGCAGGTACGGCTGCTTTAAAGTTGGGAGACCAAATTATAACTAAACATACGCCAACATTTCTTAAGGCACTTGAAGCTCTCAATAATGTAAGTGCTCAAATAGAACCTCTTTCCAATAAAGCAGTCGAAGCATCAGCTAAAGTAGGAGTTGAAGCCGCAACGCAATTCGCCGAAGTTGGAAAACAGCTTACTAAAGTTGCTGGAGTTGGAGTAGCAATTTATGGAGTAACGCAATTATATCCAATCGCGAAAGATATTAAATCCCATTGGTTTCCTACTACAAGTCAGCAGTTAAAGGAAATCATGGCTATGCAAAGGTTGCAAATGATTAAAGCAGAAACATCCTTTAGAAACTGTTTAATAGATAACAGATTTGGCGTTAGAGGTCGATCGGGTATACCAATGGTATGTGAGAGTGCAGCAGAAATGTTTGCAACATTGGGACAGCGCGAAGAAGCTGAGCGAAGTATAGCCTATTTTAATAAATGTAGAGAGAGAGATTAAATATGTTAAAGAAGATAATCATATTATTTTTAAGTGCGAATTTATATGCAGCTGACCAGAAGATTCAAAGCGAAGGTTGGTCTAAAAAACAAGTAGTCACTTATTGTGCGGTTGGTGTTGGTGGTACAGCTGTAGCTGTTGTATTAGCACCATATGTTTTACCAGCTGGGACTATAGTTGCAATCAAAGCGGCTTTAGCGGCAGGAGCTGCAAAGGCTGCTGCCGTGGGTCCTGTTGCTGCTGAACTTAATACGAGTCTTACTTGTATGCGTTGGGGATGCAAGTTGATAAAATCGGCTATTCCTGGCCCTGAAGATAAATTGAAGAAGTTATTAGAAGACGAGATGCAAGAATTTAAAAATGCACGACTAGAATTTGAAGGCTGTCTTCTTACAAATCAGACTAATAATGACACGAATAAATACGGTATACCCAGACCATGTGAATATGCGGCAATGAAATTTGCTTTGTATAAACAATAACTTTGGCTCTAAAAAAGGACGGTAGTGATGAGGTTTTTCTTTTGCATTGTTTATCAAACATTAAAGCTTGCTAAGCTTTGAATGCGCTCTAAACTAAAATCAAAAGGAATGCTATAGTTAAGGAACGCGTCAACGAGGGGCCGCCATCCTACGCACAAGGCTACGGATGGCAGGCCATATTAGAAAAATGAATGTTTATATAAAAAAAGATTTGCCAAGCAAAAGCGTAGGATGCCCTAGCTTCATGCGAAGGATGGGCCTTATGTATTATGTCTATCATATTTCTTCTGAAAGATACCCTAATAAAGTTTATATTGGCTATACAACAGACTTAAAAGAAAGATTGATTAAGCATAATGAAGGTGGCTCAGTTCATACATCAGCGTATAGACCATGGCGTTTAGTTATGTATCATGCGTTTGTTGATGAAAAAAGAGCGATTGCATTTGAGAAGTATTTGAAATCTGGCTCAGGAAATGCATTTGCTGTGAAACGTTTTTGGTGAAAAAGCAAAAACGTTTCACAGTATTGCTATATAATACTCAAATATTTTGTATTGCTTATGATATTTTATATGTTGGAGTTAGCGTGAAAAGAAACATTCTTTATCTTTCAATGCTTTTTACTCTGATGATAGGAATGGTGGGTATGGCTTTTATAACAAAGATTGGATTAAACTTGAATGCACAGAAAAGTGATAACGTGCAGAAGTGCGAAGTTATCTCATTCAAAAAACTTACCCCAGATGATATTTCATTGATGATAAAATGGTTTGAGCAGCCGCATGTATCCAAATGGTGGCCAATATTGGCAAAAGATGAGGTTATTGCTCATTTCTTGAAACGCATTCGCTCAAAAGATACATTTGGCTTTATTGTCTACCTTGGTGGTAAGCCCATTGGTTATATTCAGTATTATTACATAGATGCTGCGGGCGAGAAGACTGGAAAGTATTTACCAGAGTTTCCTGCTCATACCATTGGCACAGATCAATTTATTGGAAATCCTGAATATATCGGTAAAGGCGTTGGAACTCAGATGGTCAAGGCATTCATCGCATACGTGCAGCAACTAGAGCCTAATACAACAACTATTATTGTTGATCCGGAACCTGTCAATCACGCAGCAATTAGATGTTACGAGAAAGTTGGTTTTAAAAAAGTTGGTACTTATGAAACAGCATATGGAGCTTGTTTGCTCATGCGATATGATCTTTAACTTTTTTTATATTATAGGAAATTTGCCATGTTTTACGTGTATGCAGGATGGATGATTTTAAGCTTATGTAATGGATTGCTTTATGCATCAGATTCCTCTTTAATATCAGCATATTATCGCCTTTACATCGATTCGAAGGTCCAGGGAACGTTAGAAGAATATAAAATTAAAGACGCTACTGAAGTAGAAGTCAAATTGCCTCAAAAGATGGATGAAAATCATAAAGCAAAAGTGCGCAATGCAATAACATGGCTTAATGATTCTCTCATGAAATGCGCTAGAGATAATAGCGAAAAGATAGATGGTAGTCACCTTTTTTCTATGAAAAGACTATTAGAATGGGGGGCGCATAGTAATTATGTATCATCATCAGGTTGTACACCTTTGAGTGCTGTTGTACGTAGTCAGGGCTCATTGCGTCTAAGACATGAAAAAATTGCATTGCTTGTAACTTTTGGTGCTCATGCTGATCATAAAGATTCACCATATCATTGTGCAAAAATAATAAAAGAGAATTGTGAACATGGTGGCGATATTGAGTCGTTGCTTTTATCCGCAAAAATAGTGCGGCAGCTACGATCATCGATTGAAAAACGGGTAGGTGTGGATATTTGGCATGCGATATATAACTCAGATTATGATCATTTTGTACAATCGATGAAAAAAGCGCAACAATATGATATAGGGTCAAGCATATTGCTTGGTAACGGTGACACTATTTTTCACACTGCCGCAAGATATGCAACAGCTTCATTTTGGGAGCAACTATGGCATTCACCTTATTGTGATTTAGATACATGTTCAACAAAGAATCTGTTAGGTCAAACAGCTTCAGATATTTTATATGATAGAGGTGAAACTTATTGGGCATACAATATATGTTCAACAATGCTTTGTTTGAATAAAGGAATTTGCCATGCCTCGTACAATATTTCATCTGCTTTTAAATAAAAATTACATGCTTTTATCAGTTTCTATAGCATTATTATTCTTATACTTAGCGCAATGGGAAAGCCCAAGAATAGATTGGCAATCAAAGCCAGCAGATGCGCAATCTTGGCATGAGATGGTGCATCAGAATGAGCGTTGCAAGCATATGTCCTTAAAATCTATGGGCAATGAATCTGATGTTTTTTATGTTTAAAATATCCAACCTGGGGATCTGCACGGATTTGTTCTTTATTTTCCAGTGATTGAGATTACCGCAAAAAGAAGGCATACAGGTTGGATGCAAATAGTGAGAACGGATTCAGCTGATCCACAATTTAATGTTTTTATTGATTGCTTTCCAGAAACGCTTCCTTTTTATACAAGAAGTGAAAGGTTCTATGATATTCCATGCTGGTATTACTCGTTCTTTAGTAAACCAGTCTACTTTTGGGATGCTCTTGCCTACGCAGTAGAAATAGATGAACAGAATAAGACTATTGCATGTGTTGGTGGTATATCATGGGGATATGCATTCAGACAATTTTCATTTAAACCAGATGCTACTGTTCCTCAAGCTTTGACAAAAGATGATTGGGTGAATGATTTCAAAATATTTCAAGAAGCATTGGCAGATTATCAAAACATAAACAGATAAATTTTTTTCATTTATTACGCAATAATTGCGTGAAATCGCATTTATTTCAGATCAATTTTTAGTCATATTTCCTGTATGACACTTTTCACAATATTTTTTTCACAAAATTTGATTTATCGCTAATTGTGCTGTAAAGTTAGACACAATTTAAGAGCATTTAAGCAAGGTTCTTAGATTGTGTTTAAGACAAGTTAGTGCATTTTTATTACAGCGAAAGACGAATCATGGATCGATACAATCCTATTTCTTTTTATATTGCGTTCTAGCAATCTCCTTTCATAACAAAAAATACTTTTATTAAAAATAAGGTCTTATTTTTACTGATAAGATCACGAGTAGTAGTGGTTGCCACATTTTACTTTATAACATCATTTTAGGTGGAGAACCATTATGTTCAAAAAATATACAAAGCAACTATTTTTCTTTGGTCTATTATTTATCTCAGGTGCTCTTTATTCAGCCGCTGATAGTAGTGTCGATAAGTATGGCAGCTCTTCTTCGTGGGGAAAACAGCCTCGTGGCACTTTGGATAAAGGTGATTTTTTTGAAGAGCATGAAAGAATGCATTCAGGGCATAAAAAAAAGGAAGAAGGTAAAAAAGAGGAAGAAATTAAAGAGTTGCCAAAGCCTAAACGTATAATTTCTGATGAAGAGTTTTTTGCAATGGCTGAACAATATAGAATTGATCTTCCATCAATTTTAGAAGCTACGAGAACTGTGGATCGGATAGGCAAACAACATCCTAAATTAGGTAGACTTATAAAGCGTATAAAAAATCCGTATGAAGAAAATATTCCGTCAAGATTATTGTTTGTAGGTCCGTCAGGTTGCGGAAAGACTCATGCTGCTCTATCCATAGCAAGTTATTGTAATGCACATTGTTTTTTTATAAAAGGATCAGACGTTGGAAATACTTATCAAAATTCTGGGCCAGCTTTTATAAATAAATTATTTAGAAGTCTTCTTGAACGTCCAGAGAAGTTTTTTATAGTTATTATTGACGAATTTATGACCGTTGCGAAATATGATAATGATAGCAAAAATGAACAACAAAATAAAACAGCGATATCTGTTTGGCAAGCATTGGATGCTTGCGCACGCAATCAAAATCAACATGTTTGTGTTATTGGTACTGATAATGAAGATCCTGAAAAATTTAGCGAACAATTAAAATCTCGTTTTGCACATAAGGTTTTTACATTTCAGCATATGAAACAGAATGATATTGTTGAAGTTATGAAAGAATGTTTAGGATATTATACAACAACCGTTGCTGCAAAAGACCGTTGCAGTGATGAGTTTTTAGCACAGTTAGCTAAGTCTGTAGAGCATCATTCTATACGGGACATTGAAGATCTTATCAAAGAGAGTCAATCATATGCTAGAGAAGAGTCGGAGGATGGATCTGCTGTCGTAAAAGAGCAACATTTAAAATTTATATTTGATGAATATAGAGATCCGACATGGACTGAAAAAGTATGGATGGATAGAGAGAAGCATATCAGTAATTTAACTTCGGCACGTGCAGCATCAATATATATGCTTGTTGGGGGGTTAGGTCTATCATATCAGGATTATAAATATGGTGGAGCATTGATGGCGCTGGGTGGTTTTGTAAATGCCTATTGGGCAGAAGGTAAAGATTTACAGCTTTTTGGGTTCATAAACCATCTATCTGCACAGCATCAAAGTTCTAGACAGTGGGAAACGTCACATCAATTTAATGTTGAAAATAGCAAGGAAGCAAAAGATGCGCGAAGAGATGATGTAGATCGTGCAATTAAGAGTTTGCAATATGCTGAAAATGCTGATGCGCGTGGAAAAAGGCAAGAAGAGAAGGCTGATGAACATTTTGAATGGGAAAAAACAAATAGAGGAAGAGATGAAGAGCGCGCTGATAAACATCTTGAATTAGCTGAAAGCGCTGAAGCGCGTGGAAGCAGGCAAGAGAAGAAAGCTGATGAGCGTTATGAATACGATAAAGAGTTACGATTAAGGGAAGGGATTCAGCATTCAGAGACTACCTACTACACAACATCTTTTAGTGCACATGAGAAAATAGCAAGAGATCATGTCGCTTATCTTAAACAAGAATTAGATCAAATGAAACTAAACGATATAGATAAAAATAAATAGGATTTTGTTTATTATGAATATTATATTCTATATTGTTTGTATATTTCTATATATAACCCAAATACTTTATGCGGGACATAGTTCAAATGATGCATATGAGCTATGCCAGTCCAACTCTAGGGCGATATCTGAAGCGATGAGCTATGATTTTGGCCGTGAGAATGATTACTCTGATAATATCGCTATGCAATCTGTTCAACATGAAACATCGTACCTTACTCCTAATATGCAGTATATGGATTCTAAGGCTAATGATAACTGGCATAATAGCTTGCCATCCGTAGACTTGCAAGCAGTTCTGGGTGAGATGCAAGTACCATGCTATGCAAGTCAGTTGATGCATGCTGATTATGATGTTATTGCTATTAAAGATGCGATTGATAGAGAGCTATTGCAGATAAGTGGTCAGCTTAATAGAGATTCAACGATATCAAATCAGTTAGACGCTCTTGAAAGATTGCAAGAATTGGCGACGTCATTCGATAGATATTGTCAGAGTCTATATCATCAGCAGAATTCATTTATTGATAAGACAGATCCTCTTATGATGCAAAAAATATGTGGTGCTGAATATTTGAGAACGGAACTGCATAATGTATTGAATGGTATCAAGATAGATTTTTTTGATAAAAGTGGCAATCTTCGAGAAACTCCGGATTGTAAACATATCAAAGAACAAATATCAAAATACCATAATCAGTACAAGAGTGGCCCTATAAAAATAGAGGCGGCTCCTAACTTTCAACGTCTAGAACGAGCTGAACAAAATAGGCCGTATATTGCTATGAAAGGGATTACTACTTGTTGGAAGCAGGGA
Organism: bacterium; assembly: GCA_021833825.1. GTDB lineage: Bacteria > Babelota > Babeliae > Babelales > Vermiphilaceae > JAKBEL01. Next base: position 4,612 of record JAKBEL010000004.1, on the reverse strand, counting down.
GATCTTAAGGCTGCAAATAAGATCATTGAACAGTTTGCTAAAGATAAAAGTTCAAGGAGAATGCTGCAGGATTTAAAAGCATCATCTAAGCATCTTAATGAATATGGTATGCCCAAAGTTTGGGAATCTCATCCAAATTGGTCCGTCTATAAACAAGAATTGATTGCGCATCCTGGCAAACGCGATGTTATCATACAGGCTTTGCAGCATGATCATAATAAGGCATATGAGCTTTGTAATCGGGCAGGTATTAGTGTGCCGACAGCAACTCAGTTAAATCGCGCTTATCAACTAGGTCAATACCATAAAGATCCATCATTTTTGGATATAGCTTCACGAGGATTGCAAGATAAAGCATCATTTGAGAAGGCAACAAGGATGTTTGATCAGCGAGCATATGTTCTGGCGCAGATACAGGACATTGCATTGCGATATCCTGATAATATACCATTGCTGCAACAACGAATGGATAAGCTTGTACTTTGTAGTCATGATCCAGAATTTCTCTCTATTCTTAATGAAATGGCAAGTGACCCTGGTAAGATAGATGTATCCTGCAAGGACCTTTTGAGTCGAGATCTCTATGTGCATGAACTACGCAAGCAGTTAGGCTATCCATTTTTTACCGAGCATGTACAAGAGCTGGCATATCAGTTGGCTGGAGCAAAAAATGACGCAGAACGAATTGAGTTATTGCATAATGTATGTACCAATTATAATGATGATGCTTACTTAGCATTTCATGACACGAAAACTCATTTGCCCAAACTGTTTAATTACGATCAACAGCTATTAAAAACCGAACTTCCAGCATGTTTTGGGACTCAAGAGTTTACGCAAGAGCGGAAGTTATATACTCAGGTAATGATGCAACCGTTAACCTGTCATGAACAGTTTTTACAGGCGCAGCAGTGTGTATCTCTCTTTAATGATGCATGCGTGTCGCAAGAGAATCAGGCGGTCTATCGTGATTTGGCACGAACAGCAGCGCAAACATATCTTAATCAGTCATATAATACAACGCCAATTGATCGCATGCAGCAGGTGGAACTGTTTGAGCGAGCATGCAGAGCAATAGAGCGGGGAGATATAACTCAAGCGGATATTCCTGTACAATTCCCTCAGGTTATAGAAAAGACTTATGAGCATAATGCTCATGTAGATTACAAACAATTACATGAGAATGTTTTAGAAAAATGTGCGACACATCAAAGTGGTGCCTTTGCGGACTATTATCAATCACGTGAGCATGCATTAAAGCAGATAGTAGATGGCAATAGTGCTCTATACAAGCAGACGTATGAGCTGTCACCGCAAGCGGAAAAGATATTAGAAAAGAATGGGTTTGATCTTACTCAATTTACAACATGTACTGGGAATCTTTTACAGCAGGATACGCATGCGAAATTTGTGCAGACACTGAATACACTCGCTCAAAAACCGGTGTTAACAGGAGCCACGCAACAGATTAAAGAGGGTGTGCTTGAATGTGCGCAAGCTGGAAGTCAACTTAATCAGAATGGTAATCTAAAAGAGGCTATGATCCTTTCTGATTTCTGTCATGTCGCAGTGGAGTATCTCTGGCAGGGTATTGATGCGAGCATTGCAGTAAGTAAAGGTGTTGCTGAGGGTGTCTATGTTGGTGTGTCATCAGAGATAGCAAAGACATTCAGTGATCCACATGCATTGCAAGAGACTTTTTTGACAGAAGGAAGTTGGTCCGAGCCTGACCTGAGAGATCGAGTTGTTATGGAGACGGCAACGATTGTTGCTGATTTAGTCAGATTGGTAAAAGATAGTGGAGAGGTTGCCTTTAGTGGTGCACGGGGTGTTGGCGATGCTATAGTTGGTTTGCCAGAGCTTGTCAGCAACTGTATTGAAGTGACTAAGGTTACTGGGCAGTGTTTAGGCTATGTTGCAGGGGAAATAGTCTGGCTTCTTGATGCTGCCGAGCGAAAAAATGCTGTAGCCTTTCAGCGACAATCAGAAAAAATACAGCAAGAATGCGCTCTCGTTGCACAAAGCATAGGAGAATACCTTTCACAGCTTAAAGAGTGCAAACATAACTATAATGGTCAAATAACGAAAGAGGATCTAAAAGAGTTTGCTCGCTTCGGTGGACGCTTTGTTGCAGAAGGTGTTATCTTGTCGAATGCGTTGAGAGGATGCACAAAAATCCTAAAAGGAGCTGCTCAATATGCTGAAGCAACTCAAGCAGCTTTGGTAGAGTTGCGGAATGTAGAACAAGTGTCTGTTTCAACTGTTCGTCAAGTTTTATTGTCGGCTCATAATATTAGCGATAGTAGTAGGATTATTCCAGAAATAGGTACGAAATTTAGATATCTCTTTGGAAAGGCGTCAGGAAATTTGCATAATGTAGAGAGATCTACTACAATGGCAAAGCAATTAAGCCGTATAGGAATTTTTGATAACTTAGAGGGGCATAATTATCTTTTTGATCACTTATCACAGGTTATTAATGATCCAAGTTCATGTATAAAATTTCAAGAGAATGGAAGAGTTGTTAGAGAATCCTTCCTAATGGGATCGACGGGTGGGTTGAAGATGCAAAGTGTTTGGGAAGGAAATAGATTAATCACTGCTGAGTTATTTGGATAAACTATGAAAATTATATGTCATAATTTGTGGATTTCTTTTTTTGTGACCAAATCATACAGAGAATTTACTGATCAAGTTATTGCAAAAAAAGTTGATAAAAATATTGATCTAGATAAAGATAAAAATGGAATTTATTATTATTGTATTTGGGGAAAAGATTCTTTAACGCAAGAAAATAAATTTTCAGTAACATTTTCAAGTGATTATGATGAAAACAGTATCAGTTTTCTTGTATGGGATAAATTATTTATTTTATCTACAGGGGCAGAGCTATTTTTTATAGATTCTAATAGTATGGAAATTAAGTGTTTATTTGCGTTTTTTACTCCGTTAATAGGGTTGCATATCACTAAGGATAATAACCTTGTAGTTCTAGAAGAACTTTCTTGCAAGATATTATCGTGTGAGGGAAAAATAATTAAAGAATATCAGTTCAAAGATACGATAGAGGACTTTTATTTAAAAGAAGATTGTCTTAATATAACAATAGCTGATGAAGAAGTTGCTATTAAAATAATATAACAAAAGATAATACTGATCTATCGATATTCAGAAGATATTTACATGAAACGATTGACAAAAAAATTCTTTTTGATGATTATAACGGTTCAACTTTTTCAGATAAGTGCTATGGATCGATCTTTAGTGCTGTCAGATTCAGCTTCAGAGCTTAAATGGACAAAGCAAATAACTCTTGAAGTATCTACCAAGCATATGACAAGCGATCCTAAAATATCAGCATTAGTAGGTGGTTTAACCGTAGGATGCGTGTTAGGAGCTTGTATAGAACGGTTTGGTAATAATTGGTCACCTGTTAAAAAATATGGCTTAATATTTGGAGGAGCTGTTATATCTGGTGCTATTTCATTTCTTATTCATTATGACCGGATAGAAAGAGATCTTAAAGAAGATCAGAGAACAATAAATGAAGTTTGGCGGCAGCATAATAGCGCAGTTCGTGCATGTGAAGAGGCCCAGAAATGTCGATCTGTTGTAAAGGGATATTTGCAGAATACAAGTGAAAGTAACCGTCGAAATTTATATGTCGTGGTTTATAACCATCTCAAAAAGAATGATCATCCTGTTAAAGATGCCATAAATTTCTTAAAAGAAGATCTTGCTAGAACTATTAAATATGAAGCTGAAGGTTTAGCAGATTTAAAAAGGAATATAGCCAGTTCTCCCCAGTTTAAAAGCACCCTTTCCCAAGAAACAATGGATCGAATAGCTGAAATGTTCGAGCAGATGAAGTACAATGCTACAATAATTGAGCGATTAAATAACATCTTGAGTCAAGATCAAATAGAGTATTGGATTAATACAGTGATATTACTTCCCGAATATACGGCTGATTTTGACATATCTGGTATTTCTGACTTAGTTAACTATGCTACTGCATGTAAACGTGACCTAAGAAAAGCATTTTTAACTTTTGTTCAACAGCGGAGGGAGTGTAAAGTTTTTATTAATCGCACAATTGCTGCCATAAGGGCAACAATGAAAGATTATGAAAATACCACCAAAAAACTTAATGCGCGAATAGATGTTTATAATACAGAGATCTCTCAAATTCCACAGGAAATTAAGGAATTTTTGCAACATTGTGGATATAAATTTTATGAGTTAAATGTTTATCCAATGAATCCATCTCTATTTCAATATGAAAAGTTCTTAGCTGATGATTTTGACAATGAAAATCAAGAACTTGAAAAATGGATTAAATTGTGCTTTTCGGATGTTTCTACAACAAAAAAATAACAAGAAGATAATACTCTAAGAATTAGCCTATTAATGACTGAATGCGTTCTAAACTAAAATCAAAAGTGATGCTATAGTTAAGGAACATGTTCCGTCTTCGCTTTCATAGCTTGTATGGTAAGTATAACCATTTCTTTCAAAAAAATGTGTTAAAATAAATATAGTTTAAGATTTGTGTTCAGAAACTGTTTATTACAGAAAGCTGATAGATCCCGTTAGTGGCTAGGATAAAGAT
>JAKBEL010000017.1 GCA_021833825.1 bacterium | reverse complement strand
AAAAGTTTCACATAATAAGTTCATAGAGGATATTGACAAGGCGGCTGATGAGTTTGTTGACTATTTGAATGACACACTTTTTACATATTCTTTTATGGATTAATCCATAATTAGCGGACGAGGTCTATATAGCAAAACACGTAGGTTGGTTGTGCGGCATGGCGTGTGCTGGGGTATATCTTGCTCTTAACGATCCCTATGATGGAAGATTTAGCTCATCGAATGTTATTATACAAGGAGCGGTTTTGTCAGGATCTCTGTTCGTAGGTTCTTGCTACGCAGAAAACACTAAAAGTTTTATTATGCCAGCTATTTCTACAGGGTTGCTAGTCTGTAGTTCTACCATTGGAAATTTATGCAAAAATTCGGCATCGTTCAATCGGCAGGACCTTGTCAATGGTCTTGCTGGAATTGCCGCAAGTTGTATCTTGTATGTAACATCTTCAAAAAGCTAAGCATTTCTTAATAGTGATTTAAATGAAATCCCTTTGCAGCTCAATCTTAAATAGAGTTACAGGGGATTTCATTTTTTAAGTATTGATTATTTTTTTAATTGAAAGATAGGTAAACCACCAGTTTGACTGGTGAGACTGTCAATGCTTAGCCTTTAGATTTAGGTTTTGATGATGTTGTTTTGTAAACTATTGTTGGGCTTGGCGGTCCAACAAAGGAATTTTTATGAAAACAACATCATCATATGAAAGTTTAAGTCATTCAAAGTGGAACTGCAAATATCATTTGGTATTTGTGCCGAAATACAGGAAGAAGGTTCTGTAAGGTAAAATAAGAAGTTTTTTAGCAGGTGTCTTTCATGAGCTGGCAGCTCAGAAAGGCTGTAAAATAGAAAAAGGGAATATGGTTCAGGATCATGTTCATATGTTAATAAGTATTCCACCAAAACATGCAGTATCAGATATTGTTGGATATATAAAAGGAAAAAGTGCGATAGCAATTGCTCGCAAATTTGGCGGAAAAGAAAGAAATTTTAATGGAGAGAAGTTTTGGGCAAGAGGTTATGCAATTTCAACAGTTGGTTTTGAGTTAGAACAAATACGTTCTTATATCAAGAATCAAGAACAGTTGGATAGTCAAGGCTATGATGAACAAGGTCAGTTTTAGAAGCAATTAGAATATTTGAATAACCCGGCAGTCCCTGGGACTGCTCAAGACCGTCAAGCCACCCGCTTTGCGGGTGCGTCATCACTGACTCTAGATCAGGTTTTTGTTCTCTTTTTTTATTATAACGTTAAAATATAATTAACATTAGTGGCATTTTATGCATATAAATACATTTTTTAAACAAAGGACATTTTATGATCTTAAAAAGAGCCTATTTGATATTAACTATCAGTTTGTTGATGCAGCCGCAGCAAAGCAACGCAGTGGATTCCCAGACGGTTGCCTCTGTCGGAGGAATAATGGTTGTAGGAGGAATGGTTTGGATTGCATTCAAAGCGATAAATAATCAATGTAAGGATAAAGCTTTTGAAATAACATTGCGTCATGGTGTTGGCCTTGAGCCAGAGGGGAAAGCCTATCTTTTTATTGATTTAAAAGAGTCTTGTCCTAATTTGCATTTGGGTATATTAACTAAAAGTTTTACTAAAAAAGATTATGAAGCGTTGGCCGATGACTTATCAAAAAGATACAGCTATTGCCACCTGATTACAAGCGAAATTCCACAGGGCGCTCGTGATGCTTTCAGGTCATACAATAATATGCATGGAGCTCAAATAGTAACCTGTGATCAGCAAGGTAAGCTTTATGATGCACATCTATGTGATGGCTATAAGCAGATGCTTGAAGTAATAAAATCTAAAACAGACAATCAAGCTTAAGTTAACCTACAGAATTTGTTTTATAGAATGTAGAGATCTTTACATTTAACAAAACATTTTTTAAGCTCTGCTCAAGTTATTATATTCGCCGTCGCTCACCATACTTCGCATAAAGCTTCGAAGGTCTGTTCTTTGTAGTTTTGATGCAGGATGGAAGCTACCAGGCTCCGCCGAAGCGTGGCTACGCCCAGGCGAGTGGCGGAATTTCGCGCAATGTGACGGTAACGCCGTCAAGCGCTCAAAAAGGATGAGTAGTGAAAAAGAGATGGTTAGTTATGGCAGCTTTTCTTGCCGCATCAACTGTGCAAGCAGCAATGCTTCAAAATGCAAAAATATATATTGCAGGTCACAATGGTCTTGTTGGTTCTGCCCTTGTTCGTCGGTTACATGCTGAAGGTTATCACAACATTATCACTGCAGATCATAAAGAGGTTGACCTGCGCAATCAGCAGGAGGTGTATCAATTTTTTGATCGTGAACGTCCAGAGTATGTCTTTCTAGCTGCAGCAAAGGTGGGGGGCATTTTAGCCAACCGGGATTATCCTGCTGAATTTATTTACGACAATCTGATGATCGCTTGCAATGTGATCCATGCTGCACATCATTTTAATGTAAAAAAACTCCTATTTTTAGGTTCATCTTGCATCTATCCGCGCAACTGCCCTCAGCCGATGAAAGAGGAATATCTCTTGACCAGTGAACTTGAATGGACCAATGAACCCTATGCGATTGCAAAGATTGCTGGTATTAAGTTGTGCCAATCATATAACAGGCAATATGGAACAAAATTTATCAGCTGTATGCCAACCAATCTTTATGGCCCTTGTGATAACTTTAACCTTGAAACATCACATGTTCTTCCGGCCTTAATACGTAAAATTTATACTGCCAAATTGCGTGGTGACAAAGAGTTCGTTGCTTGGGGAACCGGAGCTGTGTATCGTGAATTTTTATATGTTGATGATCTGGCAGATGCATGTCTCTTTTTAATGAACCATTATGAAGGGGATGAGATTGTCAATATTGGTACTGGTGCTGATGTGACCATTGCTGATCTTGTTGCATTGATCAAAGAGGCTGTCGATTTTGATGGTGAGATTATATGGGATAGGTCAAAGCCTGATGGCACACCCCGTAAACTTCTTGATGTGAGCCGTATAAAAGATCTTGGTTGGCAAGCAAAAGTTACATTGCAGGATGGTCTTAAAAAAACATTAGATTGGTGCAAAGAGCATCATATTTTTGAAAACTGTTGAGGATAGATGAAGTTATTAGTTGTATTATGTATTGCCATATCAATGTGGTTCGGCAATAGTGGAGCTACTACATTACCATTAGTGGAAGATGCTTCTAGTTTTATTGGTAAAAAAGCCTTGATTATAGGAATTACTGGTCAAGATGGTTCCTATTTAGCAGAACTTCTGCTTGCAAAAGGGTATGAAGTTCATGGGTTAAAGCGGCGTTCGTCCTCATTTAATACGCAACGCATTGACCACCTTTATCGTGATGAACATCAATATCCTGATGCACGCTTCTTTTTGCATTATGGAGATATTACCGATTCGACCAATATTATTCGTCTGATAGCGCAAATACGCCCTCATGAGATCTATAATCTTTCGGCCCAAAGCCATGTTGCAGTCTCATTTGAATTGCCTGAATATACAGCCGAAGTTGATGCTCTTGGCACATTGCGTGTACTTGAAGCGATTCGTATATTAGGGTTGTCTGAAACAACCCGATTTTACCAGGCTTCAACAAGTGAACTCTTTGGTAAAGTTCAAGAGATTCCACAAAAAGAGACAACGCCATTCTATCCACGTTCACCATATGGAGTTGCAAAACTCTATGGCTTCTGGATAACAAAGAACTATCGTGAGGCATATAATCTTTTTGCATGTAATGGGATTCTCTTTAATCATGAATCTCCTGTGCGTGGCGAAACCTTTGTTACACGTAAAATAACACGTGCAGTTGCACGTATTAACTATGGTCTGCAGGATGCGCTTTATTTAGGTAATTTAGATGCACAGCGTGATTGGGGGCATGCTCGTGATTATGTACAAGCGATGTGGCTTATGTTGCAAGCTGATGAGCCCGATGATTTTGTGATAGCAACAGGTCAGACCCATTCAGTTCGTGAATTTGTGCAGAAAGCATTTGCTTATATTGGCATTGAACTTGTGTGGCAGGGTCAAGGGGTTGATGAACGTGGCATTGATAAACGTACAGGAAACACTTATGTATATGTTGATCCACAATATTTCAGACCGACGGAAGTTGATCTTTTAATTGGGGATGCAACTAAAGCGAAAACAAAGCTCGGGTGGCAACCAACTTTTACCTTTAATGAGTTGGTCAATGAGATGATGCAATATGAGATGCAGGCGATGAAGCAGGCTGCTGTGGTGCTCAATTGGTAAAGGATGATATGTTGATTGCGATCCTGTTATTAAGTTTTTATTTTAATCTGCTTGTAGCGGTAGAAGAAAAACCGATGGTTGTAGTTGTGCCATCTTATAATAATGCTCAATGGTATAGGCGTAATTTAGATTCTATCTGTTTTCAGAATTACCAAAATTATCGCGTGATATATATTGATGATTGCTCGCCAGATGGCACTGGAGCATTAGTGCAATCCTATATTGATGAGCATGATCTTTATGATAAAGTTACCTTGATTTGCAACGGGCATAATTGTGGCGCAATGGCAAATCATTATAGAGCTGCCTGGATGTGTGCTGATGATGAGATTGTTGTTCATGTTGATGGGGATGATTGGCTTGCTCATAATAATGTTCTAGCGCGAGTAAATGCAGAATATCAAAACAGTGACGTTTGGCTGACTTATGGTCAATTTGAACGTTTTCCCGATGGTCAGAAAGGCTATTGTCGTCCGTTGCAACCGGCAGTGATTCAATGGAATGCCTATCGTGAATGTGATTGGATAACAAGCCATTTAAGAACTTTTTATGCAGGGCTGTTCAAACAGATTAAACTGAAAAGCTTCATGTACGAGGGGGATTATTTCCCAGTGACCTGTGATATGGCAATGTTCTTTCCATTGCTTGAACTTGCCGGATCTCATGCACGTTGTATTTCCGATGTTCTTTATGTTTATAATGAACAGACTGAGCTGAATGATTACAAAAAGCGTTTACTGTTACAACTGCATTGTGACAAAGTGATTCGTAGTGGTTCAAAATATCAGCCCGCTACATCTTATAGGCGTTCAGTGACTAAAAAAGAGATCGATATTCTGCTCTTTTTTACAGGGTCATCAAACGCAGTTGATCTGCTTGATCAATTGATTGAATCTTTTTCTGTTGATTGCAACGTAACAATTTTATATAACGATGCTTATCGATCACAAGCTGCATTGCTGGAAGCGCTCTTTCCTAGTTTGGACTATATCTGTTATAAGGATAATTTACTAGAGGTGCTTGATACTATTGCATATAGGCCTGGATATTTTTGTTGTCTTGATGATCAGAGCTCAATACGCAGGCCACTATCATTTGATGTTGCTATTGAATTTTTACATCAAACGGGAGCATTAGCTTTTCATTTTAATCTTGGTGCTGATGTTAATCGCACCAAGTTGTTGAGTCGTGAGCAAAAAATTCCACGAATGCTTCAAGTTAATGATCAGATATGTGCTTGGCAATATAAGAATGGAGAATTTGATTGGAAGAATCCATTTGGATTTATGAGTCTTTATAGTAAGGATCATGTAAAGAGAATGATTAAAGGTGCGCATATTTCTGATTTACATGATTTTAAAGAGGTGATGCGTAGTGGGTTGGTTGATCAAGAGGATGTGGGGCTATGTTTTTTATCTGCTTGTATGCATGATGAGTTTAAAGAGAGAGATTGAAAATAAGAAGGCACTTGAAATATTATGACACTGCTAATGAAAAGAGATTTCTCCATTCGATCATCCTGAGGACCTCCTGAAGGGAGGTATCGAATGGATGTTTATTGTTACTCGAGTGATAATAATTTGTCCTTCGATACCCATACTTTGCTCTTTGAGCATCGTAGGGTCCTCAGGATGATCGGAGAGAGATGGTCATGTATCAAGAAAAATAGATTTTTAGTGTGAGGATTGATTAATAAATATCGACTGGTTTAAAGAAAAGTTGATTGCGTGAGTTATTATTTTACAAGGAGTATAAGATGAAAAAGATAATTGTGGCTGTTTTTTTATTAACCTGCGTAACTGTAAATGCTGATAATCTTGATGTTTGGAAATATGTTGATTTTGACACCTCAATGAGATTGTCAGAATATCCACGTGCAATACCGACAACCAAGCGTATTGTGGGCATTGATGGTCAAGAGCTCTATAATTTTTTCAAGAACCTGTATAATCAATATAATCTAACGGCTTTACGTAAACGTGGTATAGTAATGGGAGAAAAAATTCCTAAAATTATTCACCAGATCTGGATTGGTGGTCCACTGCCAGAAGCATTTAAAGATCTCTGTGAATCATGGAGATATTATCATATGGCAAGAGGATGGTTGTATAAATTATGGACAGACGAAGATGCAGCAAAGATGGAACTGCACAACCGAATATTCTTTGACCAGACCGATAGTCCGGGTGTGAGATCTGATCTTATGAAGTGGGAGATCATCTATAATTTTGGCGGGTTCTATTTAGATGTTGATTACGAATGTTTGCAACCACTCGATTGTCTTTTAGGTTATGATTTTATTACAGCAATTCAACCACTGGATGGTTTTTTTGTGCAGCTTGGGGCAGCATTTTATGGTGCGCGCCCATATCACCCTATTTTAGAGCATTGTATTGAGACCATTAAAGATGATTGGCATCACAAAGGGGCTCCAACAAAGACTGGTCCAGTTCATTATACCAAATCATTCTTTGCAACAGCGGGAAGAGATGGCAATATAGATATTGCATTGCCTGCAAGCTATGGCTATCCACTAGGTGCGCAAGAGAAGATATATGATTATGAAAAGTGGGTTGATAATGGTGCATTCTGCATTCATCATTGGGCAAAGAGTTGGATGCCCGCACGATTTAGGCTAAAGCAGTTCCAAAACTTAGATAATGATAACAAGACAGAAGGTTGGAATGATTAAGCTTATTATAGCTCTTTTGTTTATATGCAATCTTTCACATGGCATTGTCAGTTTTGATGATGCCATGGGTATCCATGAAGCTTTAGCACAACCATTTTTTTTGACACAGCAGTTGTTATTTAAAGCACGCATGCACTATGAATGGTGTAATCCAGAGATAATTCCTGTACGGTCACAACCGGTCATACCAAAGATTATTCATCATGTCTGGTTAGGAAGACCATTGTCTCAAGATGAAAAAGATCTACGCAAAACATGGTATAAGTTCCATCCAGAATGGCGGTTTGTTTTGTGGACCGATCGAATTGAGAATGATGAAGATGCATTTGCTGTTGATTCATGGCAAAGTTTGCAAGATGCCTTACGGTTTAGTGATGAGCCATTCATATTGGTTGATATTGCACATTTGCCGTTTGATAACCGTTGTTTCTTTGATGAGGCGATCAACTATGGCGAGCGTTCTGACATATTAAAGTATCAAATTGTCTATGAGGTTGGTGGCATGTATGTCGATTGTGATTTTGAATGTTTAAAGCCGTTTGATGAACTTTTTAATCGTTATGATTTCTTTACCGGTATTCAACCGAGAGATACAAGTGTAGAGCAGCTTGGCGCTGCACTGTTTGCGGCAAAACCTCATCATCCAGTATTGCAATTTGCGGTAGATACTATTAAAGAGGATCATCACTTCCAGCAGATTGTGATTAAATCGGGCCCAATACATTTTAGCCGTGCATTTATTGCAGCTGCAGGTCAGGATGGCAATATCGATATCGCATTTCCAGCAAGTTATTTTTATCCATGTGGTTATAATCAACAAGGGCAAACGAGATCAACATGGATGAGACCTGAATCATATGCTGTTCACCATTGGGCCGGCAGTTGGTTGGTCAAGGAGGCGTTTGTTGGTGGGTGAGTATGAACTATTTTTTGGTTCTAAAAATATCTTTAGGTTCTTTGCCCATAAGAGCAAGAATGTGAGCAAGAGAGGATAATGTTAAATTAGCCTCTCCTCGTTGTATTTTTGCTATATGAGTTGGGCTTGAATCTAAACGCCTTACCAATTCATTAAAACCGATATTTTCATTATCCATATATTCATTCATAGAATCGGTGATCATCTGTTGAAGAGATCTTAAAATTTTAACTTCAAGTTGCGCTTGATGTCTGATTTCAGCTATCTCTTCTTTGTTAAGTCTTGTTTCTAAATATTTTTGAAAGCTTTTTGTTTTCATTAATCTTCCTTAAGATTTTAAAAGTCGTTCACGAGCAATCTCAATATCATGGGCTTGGCTTTTTTTATCTCCAGCAGTAAGCAGAAGTATAATAGTATTTTCTTTAAAGCAATAATAGAGCCTGTAGCCAAATTTCCGTTCTCTTAGCTCAAATAAGCCTTTGCCTAAAGATCTGCTATGAGGAAGCTTTAATTCATTACCAAGCTCTTCAAGCATATTTAGTTCTTTGGTGATAGCTTTAAACTCTTCTCGGCTTAACTTTTCAAACCATTTTTCGATAGGATTTTTCTTGCTGCCATTATCCCAATATTCAATTTGCCAGGCCATGAAAATGTAATCCTTTTCCCCAAAGTATCTATGTTAATACATTATAGTGTACTACGCCGCAATGTATTAATCAATAGTTTTTTCATCATTGGGCCGGCAGTTGATTAGTCAAGGAGGCGTTTGTTGGCGGATGAGTATGAAATGGATTCTTTCATTAAAAATTAAAAAGGGCCTGAGTTTTTTATCCTATTGATAATTAGTGGGGCAAATTTTTGATAGGCTTTGGGATGATGTTTGATAATGGTTGAGACGAGTCTGTTTCCAGCATCATCGAATGTTGAAAAATTTTTAACTGCCGGTTCAATAAATAGTTCAGCTGTATTGGGATAGCGGTTTATAATTTTATCTATTAATGTACCATCTTCATCAGAAAAATGAGTTAATGCTTCAAAATTATTAATAACAAAAGGGATGACCAGCCTGATCGCTTCTGGGCAAGCTTCTAACATTTTGTATAGGAGGGCAATGTTATTATTGATGCTAAAATTAATAAAAAAATTATTAAGAAGTGGCAAAATGAGATGCATGCTTGCATCAGGGAAATGTTCTATGATTGCTAGTATGACCTTTTGAGCATGTTTATTCAAGTAGTTACCATTGGACAAATTAGATTTGTTCAATAGTTTAACACAAGGTTCAACAAAATCTTTGGAAGCTTCAGGGTATAGGTCCATAATGTTTATTAACATTTGGGCTCCATTATCACAGGTTGCCCATAGTTCGAAATCATTAATAAATGGCTTAATAAGAAAAGGTGCTTTTTCAGGGTGAGCCTTTATGATTTCGAATATTAATATAGCATAGGCTTCATCGGTAAACGAGTTATCGGTTGGTCTTGTAGAAGCCAGATTGATAAGTTGTTGTGTTGTTATAAGATTAAGAATTTTTTGTGCAGCAGAGGAGTTGTTTTTTACCATTTCATATAAAAAAAAGCCGCGTGACTCTTCACTTATGTTTGATGTTAGTAATAATTGAATAAATTCTTCGCATGCTTCAGGGCAGAGTTGTATTATCTTTAGTAGAACTGTAATTCCGCTATTATTATTCTTACCAAGTATTGCTAGAAAATTCTGTTTTGCGTATGGCAGTAATAGGTAAGCATTTTCAGAATGAATGTCCATGACCTTTATTAAAACAAGCGATCCATAATAATCACTTGCAAGACTTGCAAAGTTTTCTTCCGTTATTAAGTGGATATATTTTTGATCTTGTATTAATAATTCTTCTAGGCTAAGCGGGTTTTTATTGGCTATTTCTGAAGAGATTGTTTTTACCGTGCAATTTAAAGATATAACTTTAATGCTTTTCGAGTCACTGCAGTTGGTTAATTGAAAAATTGATAATGCCATTGACATGAAATAAATGGTGCTTCTAGCATTCATGGAATTCCTTCAAGTTTTTTTTATAATTATACAAGTTCGCCTTATAGATAAGGTATCACATATTATAATTTTGTAAAACTTTTTTATTAAAATGATTAAAATTTCAATTGTAGATTAAAAATGGTTGTCGTTCTTAACTGATATTGCATTTCCAGCAAGTTATTTTTATCCATGTGGTTATAATCAACAAGGGCAACCGAGATCAACATGGATGAGACCAGAATCATATGCTGTTCACCATTGGGCTGGCAATTGGTTGGTCAAGGAGGCGTTTGTTGGCGGATGATTATTTGTTGTTAATACTAAAAAAGCAGAACTTAGATATTGATATCAGCCAGTCTCCATAGACCAAGGCATTTATCATCAAATGTATCTCCTGGATTGGCCTCGGTGCAACCTTCATTAAGAAGTAGTATCGGTTCAGGGAGGTTAAATGGCGGCAGTTGCAAATTCAATGTTCTCCAGTGGCCCATCTGGCCAATTTCTGTATTGGTGTTCATTCTTTTCTTAGTAAATGTGGTTATTAACACATAGGTCGATCCGCTGCGTTTGAAATTTCTGATTGCTCTTTTGATATCTTCAATATGAAGGTGAACAAAGCAGTCACGGCAGATGATAAGGTCAACCTTAGGTAGATCATCTTCAATAATGTTTTTGTGTTCAAATCTATATGTTTTGTCGGCATAGAGAGTCTGATTTCTGACAATGAGTTCTTGGACAATATCAATACCAATATACTGTTTTAATGGGTAGTCTATCTCTTTCATCCAATTAAAATCGCCACATGCAGCATCAACAATTGTCTGAATGTTAAATAGATCAAAGAAATTGGCAAGCCGTTTGCGCAGCGTTGATGTCTGTTTTAAGTTTGATCCCGGGCCAGAGAGGCTCTCATTATCTGCCCAAAAATTTTTCATGTAAACATCGGTAAATGCGTCTTCGACAATATCAGCTTTGCATATTAAAGCTGATATGTATAATGATAGACTGATAATTTTTTTATTCATGGGGATTCCTTTTTTTAATAATATCTTTGCGCACAGATTATATTGAAAATATGAGAAAAGCAAAAAAAGGTGTGAAGGTTTGACAGCCTTTTGATTATTAAGTAATGTGTGTAGAGTTCAATGGTAATGATGCAAGGAGTGGTATATATATGAACTATTATTGCTTATTGTGGAGTTTAATAACTTTTTCTCTTTGTAGCATGGCCGATGGGGTAAAGTGCGCAATTGAGAATTATACTCTTGATGATCAAAAAGAGATTGTTATTATTGTCCCTACTTATAATAATAGCCGCAACGACGTCTGTATTAAAAATATCAGCTCTATACTTGATCAAGATTATGATAATTATTATGTCTATGTTATTAATGATTGTTCAACTGATGATACCTCTTTAAAGATAAAAAAATATATAAAGTCTCATCCTTATGGAGCAAGGGTTATTCTTATTGATAATGATAAACGTATAGGTGCGATGGCCAATTATTATCATGTTATCAGTAGCCTTGATGATCATGTGATTGTTGTCAATATTGATGGGGATGATTGGTTGGCGGGTCCTCATGTTTTATCATATATTAACAATCTTTATCAGAATGAAAACATATGGATAACGTATGGCCAATATAAGGAATATCCATCGGGTAATATTGGATTTTGCGCTGGTTATCCAAAAGAGGTTATAAAAAATAATAGTTACAGAAAACATGGTCTGCCTATTTCTCATTTGCGAACCTATTATGCATGGTTATTTAAAAAAATAGACCCACGTGATCTTATGTATAGAGGGCAATTTGTACAAGCAACTTGTGATAAGGTGCTTATGACACCGATGATTGAGATGTCTGGTGGCAGATTTAAATGTGTGCAGGATGTCCTTTATATTTACAATGCGACCAATCCTATTTCAGATATGCGTATTGCGGGTCATATGCAAGGAATGATCAGAGACAAACTCTTTTTGATGAGGCCATATGAACCTCTCGCGGAGCCTATTTTTGATTTTGCGACTGATGTTGCTGCCTTCGATACCTCCTGTGGGAGGTCCTTCATCCGTCGCTCAAGTGCTATGGAGGACGCAGCAGGATGATCCTTCGATACATTTTTTCTTACCAGGCTCCGCCGAAGCGTTCCTACGCCAAGGCGAGCGACAAAACAGTCAGGATGAGCCGGCAGAGCTTAGCTCTCTTTTGCTTGTTTATATCAAGTTCACTATCCTCATTTGCCGATGTCATCTTTCAATCTGTTGTTGATCATACCATTAACGGTCAAAAAGAGTTTGCAATTGTTGTGCCGACCTATAATAATAGTAGATTCTGCATTGCAAATATTGAATCTCTGATTACACAGAAGTATGATAACTATCATGTCTATATTATTAACGATGCTTCTACTGATGAGACGTATGAAAAATTAACTGCTTATATTATTGATCATGCCTGTGAAGATCTTGTCACGTTGATTAACAACAGTGAGCGCGTGGGGGCGCTTGCTAATTATTATAGAGTGATCTCATCACTTGAAGATCATGTTATTGTGCTCAATGTTGATGGCGATGATTGGTTAGCGCATGAGGATGTTTTGTCTACACTTAATAATGTATATGATGATCATAATATTTGGTTAACCTATGGACAGTTTAAGCAATATCCATCAGGTGAGATCGGTTTTTGTAGATCTATTTCAGGTGACGTTATAGAGCATCATAATTATAGAAAGTCAGAATGGTTATCGACCCATTTGCGAACATATTATGCATGGTTATTTAAAAAAATAGATAGTAATGATCTCTATTATAATGGCCATTTTATGAGAGCTTGTGGTGATCGAGCATTAATGTATCCAATGCTTGAGATGTGTGCCGGACATTTTGCCTGTATTCAAGATGTTCTTTATATTTATAACTGTGCCAATCCATTGGCAGATGTGCGTGTGAATCTACAAGAGCAACAAAAGATGTGCCGCTATATCTGCTCATTGAAACGATATAAACCATTAAATAGTATTCTTCTTCATTAATTTTTATTTGAATCAAAGAGGGTAAGTTGTAAAATTAACGTTTGAAATAAATCCCGCTCATGGTGAGGACTCTACGAAGCTCGAAGAGCGCAGTATGAGTATCGAACCATTTATAATTAATTATTCGAGTAATAATAATGGTCCTTCGATACCCATACTTCACTAACCGTACTTCGCACAAAGCTTCGTAGGTCTGTCCTCCGAAGTTTTAACGTAGGATGGAAGTTTCGTAGGGTCCTCCCGCCGTCATTAAAATTATGGCGGACAGGCAGGATGAGCAAATAAAGAATGAAAAAAAAGGAATAGAATGAAAAAATTGCTTCAGCTGATAATTTTATGTTTAGTTCAGTTCACTCATGCAAGTGAGCGCCGTGCCGATCTCATAATCTTTTCATATGACAGACCCTTGCAACTCTATGCATTGCTTGAATCAACAGAAGCGTTTGTTGCGGGGTTGCATGATATTTATGTGATTTATCGTACTTCCAATGAGCAGTATGAAAAGGGTTATCAGATAGTGCAAAATAGGTTTCCATTAGTTCATTATATGAGGCAATCATCTGAGCCTGAAAATGATTTTAAAGATTTGACCATTAGGGCATTTGAAGATTCTTCATCAGCATATATTCTTTTTGGTGTTGATGATATTGTGGTCAAAGATTATGTGGATCTCTCAGAGGCGATTACCGTTCTTGAAAAATATGATCTTTATGGTTGTTATTTACGCCTCTGCCCTGATATTGATTATCTCTATTCATGGCAAAGACCACAGCAGGTGCCACAATTGTACAAAATAGATGAAGGGTATCTCTGGCAATTTTGCGCAGCAGATCCTGTTTCAGATTGGGGATATCCGCATACTGTTGATATGACGCTATTTCGTAAAAAAGATATTGCAGCCAATATTATTACTATCTCTTATTGCAATCCCAATACATTTGAGGCTCAATGGAGCGGTCATGCTGGAGTGATCAAACGCAGATGGGGCTTCTGTTTTGAACAATCAAAAATAGTTAATTTACCATTGAACTTAGTGCAAACAAGTTATACCAATAATCCACATATGAAAAATGATGAATTCAAGCCGCAGGAGTTGCTAAATCTCTTTTTAGATGGCTACAAAATGGATATATCATCTCTATTTCAGGTAAAAAATAGATCAGCACATATGGAATATTATCCAGAGTTTGTGAGGCGATAGATGTGAGGCAAATAACTCTTCTGAAAGTATAGACTATAAGAATAAGAAGGTTCCGCTCGCCCTGAGTTTTGCGCAAGTGCTGTAAGCACAAAGCAAAGTATCGAAGGGTGGCTAGACATAGATTCACGAATAAATTAATGGGTTGTACATGATGATCTCAGGCCCAATAATCATTCTAATTGCCATGTTGGAATATGCTTCGATACGCTCTTTGCATCGCTACTCAGCACGAACAGCAATAGGCTGCAATCATTATTAAAAATTTTTACTACACAAGAGTTTCAGAAGAGATCTATTATAAGAATAAGAAGGTTCCGCTTGCCCTGAGTTTTGCATCGCTACTCAGCACGAACGGGAAAGAGAGAAAATTATTTTTTTTAAAAAATGAAGAAGTCGCTACCAATTTAAATCTTCTTCATAACCTAAATCTATGAGCAGCTGCCCAGCAACCTTTTTAAAAAGAGTTTTGACTTGAGGGGTAAAATATTGTTTCCAAGAATCAATCTGTCCTTTTTTAAATGTTGGAGTTCCTCCGAACAGTTCATCTGAAATGTCGGTAATTTGGTTCCTATCTAGAGAAATATCTAAAAAGTTAGCAATGCGTTGAATCTCCTCTGTCTGCATTGCAGAATCACCTCCACCTTTATCGCCTACTAATTTTTCAAAGTGGGTCACATAGGTATCAGAATATGCATGGTGCCATTGTAAATATGCTCGGTAGCATTCATTTATATCTTTATAGTGGAGAAATGATGAGTCGCCCGTCTGCAGTTTAAGAAGATTGGGGAAGTTTTTGATAGCCCACAGTAATGTTTTTGTATTGAGAGGTTTTTTAAGTGATCGCAATAGTGATACAAGGTGTTCTCTTGGATCACGCACAATAAGAAGCAGTTTTGCCCTATTGTGTATTAAAATATCAAGTCTTTGGCCGTTAGGAGAAAGGCTGCTAGAGGTAATGCCATTTTTGGATATATTCCATGCATGCCCCCAATATAGTTTTAAAGAGGGTTTAGGTTGTGATGAGTCTGATAAATTAAATCTATCTTTATGTTCAATATTGCAATTAAGAGCTGAAATATGCATATGTGGCTGCTTAGAATTGTTCGCAAGAAGCTTGCAGAGTTTAAGAATAAGATTTGTTCCCGATTTAGGAAGTGTTAAGGCACACCAATTTGGTACGGCAGCTATTTGCAAAGCAGAAAAAATTGTAAACAGAGCAACAGAAGTTTTTAATTTCATGTATATGTTTTCCTATAGGGTGAGGGCATTAATTTATGTTTAATAAGCTAAGCATTTTATTATATAGGAACTTGATAGAACCAAATACAAGTTACAATACTATATGCTTAAGAAGTCTATTTATCAATAGATGGTCCCGATTTTTAAGGAGTAAGTTTCAACAGACATTCTTGGCATATCAGTTCTGATTCAGAGTTGAATATTTCTATATCCTGATTGCGTAAAGAATTAAATATAGGATCAACTTGTTGTAATATTCTAGCAAGGCCAGCAGAGTCATCCCAGCGTTGTAGATGGAAGTTTTTGATGCCCTCTATATTCCATTCTGTTTTAAAATTGTCTTGATGTGAAATAGCAATAAGAAGAAAATCTAAGTCAGGATATTTTGCTCTGAAAAAATCTCGAAGCATGATAGCTTCATCTTCTGATTTAAAAGTTCCAGATCTGATAAAAATAATTCTATTTTGACTTTCACACATTGCTCTGAGTCGTTCGATTCTTCTACGATATTTTTCTTTAACAGCAGGTAAAGCTTTTTCCCATTCATGAAAGAGTTGACAGTTTGGAACAAAATCTGCATTTAAAGGATTGATGTGGGGATTATGCACTGTGGGCCAATCGTGAGTAAAGTGGATTCCATAATGATCAATAACCCCTTGCCCTCCAGGCCTTATGGTTAAGTCTTCCAAGAAATAGGCAAAATCTGAGGTTAGTGCAGCATATAATCCATCAAATGGAGAGACTGTCCAATCAAATGGAAATGCTTCATAACGAATTTTTAAATTTCGTAACATTATAGCCGGTCCACATGCATCACCCAGAGAGATGCAAACTGTCTGCTTTGCCCATATATTTGTGGTGTTAAAAATGATTAAAATATAGAAAAGTATTT
Organism: bacterium; assembly: GCA_021833825.1. Classification (GTDB taxonomy): domain Bacteria; phylum Babelota; class Babeliae; order Babelales; family Vermiphilaceae; genus JAKBEL01. Next base: position 75,312 of record JAKBEL010000017.1, on the reverse strand, counting down.
TGTTATTAATCATAATAAGCCTTTTGATTAGAATATGGAACAAATATATTGGTTTTGAATTATAAAAATCAATTATTTTATATGATCATATATTATGACAATAGTATAGGGGGAACTTATATCATTTATTGATTTTGGTTATATGAATAGATTATGATTAATATTAAATAAATGGGGGAGGGCAGTAATGTTATTTGTCAGAAAAAAAATCTATACTTTACAATTTCTATTATTATTAATAAGTCATGCATTAAGTTTCTCGTCGCCGTATCCTAGGCCAAATGAGGGTTATTATAGTCAAAAGGGTCAGGACAAATTTTTAAATGAAAATCTATTTAAGAATAAAAAGAATGGGATTTTTATTGAAGTGGGTGCCCATGATGGGATTAGCTTTAGCAATACCTATTTTTTTGAAAAAGAGTTGGGGTGGAGGGGAATTTGTGTTGAACCTAATCCAAATATGTTTGCCAAACTTACATTAAATAGAGATTGTATTTGTGAACAACTATGCATATCTGATTCAATAGGAAAAAAAGATTTTCTCTTGTGTACAGGTTATATGCTTGAGATGTACAGTGGTCTTCTTGATAATTATGATCCACGACATTTAGAAAGAATAGAACAAGAGATACAACAATTTGGTGGAGAAAAAATTGTTATATCTGTTGACTGTTTAACTTTACAAGAGCTCTTTGATAAGCACAATATAACAACAATTGATTTATTAAGTGTGGATATAGAGGGTGGAGAGTTAGCGGCAATGAAGTCTATAGATTTTGACAAAATGAACATCGAAGTAATTCTCATTGAAAATAATTTCAATGAGAATTATGTAAAGAATTATCTAGAGACGAAAAATTATGCCTTGATAAACCATATAGGTAAAGATGACATATATATTTTTGCAAGGAAGAAAAATGAAACAAATTAAATATATATTAATTTTTCTTTTTATGTATCCACTTATTGCACATACAAGTTCTGATTTGTATAAGATTTTATACAACAACTCTCGAATTCCTAAAGGGACTGAACTTCGTAGACGTGTTTTGACTACGATATGTTGTGATGATTGCCAGGAATTGCCAAAGGTTGAGTCTGCAGGGAAAGTTATTGGCAATGATCAAGAGTCTTATCAATTGACACATAATGGGATAAAGCTTATAAAAGATTGCTATTATGGTTCGTGGATGACGACCCTAATTACACTGCTTCAAGGACATCATGAGCCGCAAGAAGAGAAAGCATTTTATGAGATATTAAAATATTTCCCATCCAATGCTGTTATGATTGAGTTGGGAAGTTATTGGGGATTTTACTCTATGTGGTTTCAGAAAGAGATTGCAGGCGCACAAAATTTTCTTATAGAACCCGATCCTAAGAATATAGAAATCGGAAAGAAAAACTTTGACCTTAATGGTATGCAGGGCAATTTTACGCACGCAATGGTGGGTGAAATAAGTTTAGATGAAGCTGAATTCACTGATTGGAATTATGTTAAGCATGCTGTGCCGGTAGTCAGTATAGATGATTTTGCTGCGGAGCATAATATTGATTTTATTCATATGTTGCATAGTGATATTCAAGGTGCGGAAGTTGATATGCTTAAAGGTTGTGCAAAACTTATGGCCGAAAAAAGAATAGGTTATTACTTTATTTCAACGCATCGTGGAGTTCATGAATTATGTTTGGATCTGTTGCATAACTATGGTTTAGAGATTATTGTTTCAATAAATAGAGATGAAAGTTTTTCTGCAGATGGATTGATTGTGGCAAAGCTTCCTGATATCCCAGGACCTGATGGGTTAGATATTACAAAACGAACTGACAAATTTTGCGTATTGGTCGAGGAGATAGGGAATGAATAACAAGTGTTATATCTTTATAGCGTTATTTATTACACAGTTTCTTTCTGCAGGTCGTCCTGTTGTTGCTATTAACCTACCAGCATTATTAGGTAATAGGCTATGGGGTTTTTGTGTTGCAAAAATAATTGCGACTGAACTTAATTATGATCTTCATTGCAAACCCATTTATGGTTTTCCAAATACCTATTCTTATCAAGAGAGCTATCCTTCTAATAACTATGGATGGGAGACTAATACGCATGATCAAGAGATTGATATGAATGGTATAATTCAAAATAAAAGCGATCGTAATATAAGGCTTAAAGGTTATTTTCAACGATATTCTTATATAGAAAAGTATGCGGATATTATTAGAAATGATTGGTTAAAAATTGATCCTGCGCTATTACATAAGATAGATCCTGACGATATTGTTGTTCATATTCGTTTTCATGCAGGTCAAGTTCCCATGAAATTTGAATATTATCAGCAGGCGCTCTCTATGACCTATTATAAACAACTATATATTTGCACAGAGCAGCCTCATCATCCATTTTTAAAAAATTTTGAACCATATAATCCAATAATTGTTAGCACTCGCGATTTTGATTCCTATTTTCATCATATTTCTTGGGACGAAACAACTAAAATGAATGTTGATGATTTTGGATTCATGGCATCTTTTAATAAAATTATAATCTCTTATAGCACCTATGCTTGGTGGGCAGCATTTTTATCAAATGCGACCGAGATTTATGCTCCTTGGAGCAGTACAGGAAATACTCATTACGGAAAAGTGAATGAGTCCCGTTACACCTATATAGAGACAGAGGTGATCATTAGAGGGCAAGAGATGGATGGGTTAATTAATAGTTAGTTTCATTCTCAGCATTCGAAACAGATGGAATCTTAAATTTTTTAAGAATATGATTCTCTCTGTCTGGAAAAATGATCTCAGCCTCTATTATATTAAGATAATCTCCTTCCCATTGGTATTGCACGGGTGAAATGATCGCTTTGTGATTGCCTATCATCTGAGCAATCCAAGGGTAATGAGAGCCAGATTTAATGAGATATTCGAATTTGCTCATGAATGAAATATCTTCAATGATGTTAAGATTATGAGCATTTTCGGTTTTGCGATAATCAAAGGTGATGTTAGTGATGTTATAATCTGTTAGTTTTTCTTGTATGCGCTTTGCTATTTGGTGTGGTTCTTTGTCATCGGTGAATAAGAAAACATAAAGGGGTTGCTGATCAAGAAGTGCGTGTAAGAAAATCAGTTGATCAACGTAATATTGTTCTGGTGGAAATTTAAACGGCTGATCACGATCTACAAATTGGTATTTGCTTGTGCGAGAGGCATTATCATTTCGTGTTATAGGGCGATACAACTCTGATGCTAATGGTCGGTCAAATCCGCCACCTTTGCGAATATGCATAGCTACAGAAATCTGATCTTCAGGGAATTCAAAGTGAAAGGTTTCTATCGGCGTAAGAAGCTCTTTTATTTTGTTACCAAATAGCGGTTGTTCAATGCTGCATTGGAACATATGGCCATGAAAGAGATCGAGATCTGAAATGCCATCAACAGCAAAATAACAGGTGCCTACATACAGAGTATTGTCAATTGAGTCTATCTGTCTATCATCTTTTATATCGATTGCCCGATTAAATTTGTGTCTATGGTCAGATAATTGTTGAGAGTCGATCGATAGTCTAAAATTTTCCACATAAGGGAGTGGGGAAATATAAAGATCAAGATCATATTTGTAGGCTATATAAAAATTTTTAGTGAAATCTAAGAGGACATCACCCAATCTACCCCCATTATGGCGAAAGGTAATCGCACTTTTGGGCGATATGCTAGAAAAAAACATAGTAGACAAGAGCAATAACCAAATATTACTATTTTTTATATGATGCTTCATGTTATCTCCTTGTTAGAGTTATATTAATGAGCTTTTTTTGAATAAATAATCATTATGAGTGCCGTCCCAATCAGGATTTGATTTTTTATTATAGTTTGAAAGGCAACGCTCTAGCTCATAACCTTTTTCTTTTAGAAGAGATACTATTTCGTCATATTGACTTGCATAGATCTCTATGAGGATGTAATCGAATGTAGTCTTATCAAAATCTATCCCTTTTAAAATGTTAAGTTCGTATCCTTCTGTATCAAGTGAGAAAAAGTTAATATGGGTCACATTGCATTGGTCAAGGATCGATTGTAGGCTTCTAATTAAGACTTTTGTATCTTGCGGCTTATTGCTACATCTTCCGGTAAAACTTGCCATAGGGCTATCTTGAAAGTCACCATATGCATACGTGTTGTTTTGAGCAAAAGATCCTAGTGCACAATTAAAGCATTCTGCCAGCGGCCTATTGTTGCATAGTGTTGGGTAAACTTTTTCACAAGGCTCTATGAGTATTCCTTTCCAGCCGTAACATTCTTCTAGTAGCTTGGTGTTTGAGCACCAGATACCATTATAGGCGCCAACTTCTATAAAAATACCATTTTCTATTTTCATGATCTCCACAAGTTGATGGTCAAGTGGAGTTCCTTGAGAATCAGGGGCAGAATAGGTTATATCTTGCGAAACAATAAAGATCGAATATAAGAAGATTGTTGTGATAAAAAGATATTTCATCATGCTCCTTTTTTAATATCTATTTATTGTTGGATACTAAATGAAGAGTGTAAAAATAGCAAGGATAAATGTTCTGGCAAATGGATTTAAAATTGTTTAAGATGAATTGAAAAGTAGTTGAAAAAATCGAAAGGGTAGTGAGGTATGAAGATTATATTTCAGGCAATGATAATGTTATTAATGGTTTGTAAAGTCGAAGCAAAGCCACCGCGAATGGCAGAGAATAGAATGCCAGGTTATCCATATATTTCTGGTGATGGGTTTAGATCTATGGCCGATCATGTTTATGATGAAACTGATGAGTCATTGCAAGGGGGAGAGGTTAATATAGGAGACATTGTTTTTGTAAAGACAGATAAATTAGGCAGTTTCTTTAATCAGATTCATCCACATATTCAACATCAATATATCTTAATTTCGCACAATGCAGATCATGCTGCTCCTGGAGAATTTGAATCATATTTACAGGATAAAAAGATTTTAAAATGGTTTGGTCAAAATCCAACCATTATGCATCATTCTAAATTTGTTCCTATTCCAATAGGAATAGCAAATCGGTATGTCGGTGATCATGGGAATGTTAATAACTTCAAAGATTTTGCTTTAGGGACAATATCGGAAAAGAGCTGTTTGCTCGGTTACAATTTTGAACCGGGTAGCAATCGAACAGAGCGAGGGCCTGTTCATGATATGTTTTTTAATAGATCGTATGTTAAGAATCTATTGGGTTGGCCGCATAGGCAATATTTAAAGAGAATGAGTGAAGCTCAATTTATTTTGAGTCCTCGAGGCAATGGTCTTGATTGCCATAGAACCTGGGAGGCTTTTATTGTGGGAAGTATTCCAGTCATGAAGAGTTCCATGCTTGATGAGCTGCTTGAAGGTCTACCAGTACTGATTGTAGATGATTGGGCACAGATAAATGAGCAGTTTTTAAAAGTATCATATCAAGAGATTAGTCAAAGATTTGATCTAATACACCTTCAAAAATTGACCTATGCATATTGGAAAGAGTTGCTTGTTGCATATCAGTATGAAGTAAGAAGTGCTTTATAGTAGATCCGAGTGAATAGATTAATGCTTCTTGATTTTAAACCATAAAGGAAGTAAGATCTCTCGTAGATTCTTTGCTGTTCATTAAAAAAGGAGTTTCAGATGAGCAATAGTCAAAAAATAATCAGCTTTTTATGTGTTTCATTATTACATGTGGTAGGGCTACAAAGCCTATCAAAACGAGAGGTTAATTTAAGACCTTATGAAAAAAGATTGATTTCACAAAATGGAGAAGATGGTATCTTGCAAAAGATCTTTGATGTAATTGGTACTACAAATAAATACTACGTTGAATTTGGGGCGGGCAATGGCCATTTTGGCTCTAATACTAAGTATTTGCGAGAAAAATATGGATGGCAAGGGTTATTGCTTGAAGGTTCTTGCCAAGAGAATGAGGCGATTAATCTACATCAAGCATTTATAACAGCAGAAAATATCTCTGATCTGTTCCGAAAATATGATGTCCCTCAAGAGTTTGACCTTATCTCTATTGATATAGATGGAAATGATTTTTATGTTTGGAAAGCGTTAAGTAAAGAGTACCGTCCTAGGGTTGTCGTTGTAGAGTTTAATCAGCATTTTAATGTTAATGAAGATGCGGTAATGGTATACAATCCAAATAATATTTGGAATGGATCAGAGGCTTTTGGGGCTAGCATTCTTGCATTTTTTAATTTAGGAAGAAGGCTAGGTTATTCGCTCGTATATCAAGAGTCTAATGGTGCAAATCTATTTTTTGTTAGAGATGATGTGCTTGAATCTGCACCTGCTGCTTTTGTGGATACAAATGATGTTAAATCTCTTTATAATGGCCGTCCTATGAATTTCAATAGACGTGGAGTAGTATTTGTCTCTTCTGTAGAAGCGCTAAAGTAACTTGTTATAAAAGGATAGAATATGAAGAATATATATAAAATTACGGTTTTGTTATTAAGTTTGCTTCACAGCATCTGCTATTCAGATGTTGCTCACGGTGTTTTAGAAAGGTATAAAAAAGGGAATACCTTTATCTGTGTTGGTATAGGGCCTTGTGTTAGTTTAGCACGTGCTTATAATGCTAAATTTGTGCATATGCATGGATTAGATGAAGATAGGGTATTTGTTGAGCATGCAAGGGCTATTTTTCCAGGAAGTTTTGGAATACCCGCATCAAGAAATTACCATATACATCAAGGTGGAGTGGATAAACTACGTGATATTATGAGTGGTATTAACGAGCCAGTGACCATTTTTTTGGGTAGTCACTATCCAGAAATGGATTATGTGCCAAAAAATACTATTCTTAATGAATTGGAAGCAATAAAAGATCATCCTATTAATACCCACACTATCATGATCGATTATATTCAATATGCTGACACTGAAATGTTTGGCAATATATCTCTAGATGCAATTAAAAATAGATTGCTTGAAATAAATAGAAGATATAGCTTTGCTTTTGCAGATGGTGGTCACTTAGAAAAAGATAAGAATGCAATATTAGTTGCCTATATTAACTGAATACATTTTTTGATGCTATGATAAAAAAGAGGGTGTTACGATGAACGCTTATAGTTTTTTGTTAATAATATGTTTGATTCCATGCCCTTTTTTAGCTTTTGAAAAAGTTTCATATCAATTTTCGCATGATCCTTTAGATGTTGTTTTTGTTGCACATAAAAAAGATGCAAAAACATTATATCTAGCCATAGATGGTATTAAGCAACATATAAAACATCGTAATATTATGGTGATTTCGCAAGAGCAGCTCACTGATGAAGCCAGTTGGTTTGACGAAGCACAATTTCCTTTTACCAAAGAGAGTGTAGCCTTTGAGATATTTCAGAACGAGGATAAAGCCAAAGAATTTTTGAATCATCCAAAAACGAGAATTGGTTGGATCTATCAGCAGCTGTGCAAAATGTATGCACTTTTTGTAATTCCTGGAATCTCAGAGAACATCCTTATTGTGGATGCTGATACCATCTTCTTGCGTCCCGTTCAATTTCAAGATGAGAGCGGCGCTCCTCTCTTTAATGTGGGAACTGAATATCATATACCCTATTTTGAGCATATAAGCAGACTGATGCCAGGTTTGAAAAAAGTATACGAAGATAAATCAGGAATATGTCATCATATGTTATTCCAAAAATGTGTGATCGAAGATCTTTTTGCAATGATATGTGCTGTTCATAATGAAGAGCCATGGAAGGTTATGTGCCGTTTGTTAGATCAGGATGCGCTCTATGGCTCTGCTCTTTCAGAGTATGAGCTCTATTTTAATTTTGTAGTCACGCGCACAGATCAGTATAAAATAAGGCCACTAAAGTGGCAGAATATCCCATTGCGAAGTTTTAATTTTCAGTATGCAGGAGATTTAGATTACGTGTCTTGTCATAGTTATCTGTAAATTATAAGAAAGAGGTAGGGTGCATGAAAAGAGCTTCCAAGAGATTAGTTTTAGGTATATTGATGTTGGCAATATCTTTTTGCTGCCAAGGGGCTTCTATTGTATTTATTCATCTAGGCTCACAGATTCCTTCATATCTTTGTGATGCAACGCATCAAGCCCGTTTATTTAATGATGAATCAGTGCGTATCATAGTTGTTGCAGAGCAATGTGCAATAGATGGGTGTAATGATTCACAATTCGCTGAGGATCATGTTGAGTTTGTGGCTTGTGAAAAACTTGGTAGAAGTAAAGCTCATAAGCTTTTTGCTCAAAAAAGCTCGCTTGACAGAAACTCACGAGAAGGTTTTTGGTTCAAGGCAACAGAGCGGTTCTTTTATCTTGAAGAATTGATGCGCCAATATGATCTTTATGATGTGATTCATATGGAATATGATAACATGCTCTATGCTGATGTAAAAGATCTGTTGCCAACCTTGAGGCGTTATAAAAATATAGCGGCTACATTTGATGCTGAAGATCGCTGTATTGCGGGCCTTATATATATTTCAAATCCAGAGGCATTGCACCCTTTGGTATCATTTTTAGCCGATATGGCCTTCAGGGGTGTTTTTGAGATGCAGGCAATAGCATTGTTTAAGAAGATGCATGATGCCAATGTTATTGATCATCTGCCTATTGTGATGCCAGAATATATTGATCAATATGGCTTGCGTAGCACTATTGGTCAGACAACTTCAGCTCCTGAGAACTATGTGAGATATATTGATGAATTTAATTCGATATTTGATGCTGCTGCATGGGGGCAATTCTTGGGAGGGATCGATCCGCGCAATGGGCATTCAGTTCCAGGTTTTATCAATGAGACCTGTCTATTTAACCCATCAAAGATTGAATGTAAGTGGGAAATGGATGCTAAAGAGCGCAAAGTGCCTTATGCCTATATGGGAAGTAAAGGCTATAGAATCAACAACCTGCATATTCATTCTAAGAATTTAAAGGCTTTTGCAAGTTAAATAAAAAAGATCTTGCTGTAGTTCGACAGCGAGATCTTTTTTTATAATTGATCAGCCTAGATTATTGTACTAATTCTTTTTTGATAAATAAGGCATCACCAAAACGATGTAAATGGTTACATCTCCATACTTCAGTGAATCCATTTGCTTCTAAGAAAGCTTTTAATTCTGGATATAAAGCGGATCCTTCTCTGACCGGTTCGTAAGCAATCTCTGTAAAAATAACTTTAACAGTGGGGAGAATACTTAACGCATGTTTTAGGGCATAAAGTTCATGACTCTCCATATCGAGCCACATAAAATCTATACGATCAATATTGTTTTCTTTTGCCCATCGGTCTAATGTTATGCATTGAACCTCTAGTGGAGTCAAGTCAAATTCATTTCTGTTGAAATCTAAGGGTAGGCCTATAGATGATGCACCGTTATTTGGTATATCTACATAAAAATCGGTTGTACCGGTATAATTTGTAAGAGCATATTCATAACAATGTAAGTTGGTGAGATCTGAATTAGTATATCGCATGGTTCTAAAAGACCATGGGAGAGGCTCAAAAACATGCATGGTTGCATGAGGCCACACTCGTTTCATGCGTCGTGTATCTTCTCCTAAGTTTCCTCCCGCTTCTAAAATGATTGGAGCTTTAGGGATAAATTGTTTTACATATCTGAGCATATCGTCATTATCTTTAAAAGTAAGAGCGGAAAGAGTTGTCGTGAAAGAGAGAAATGATAATAATAGGGCAAGTTTTTTATTCATAATTTACTTTCTTTGTTATAGCGATTAATATTTATTTTAATGTCAATATTTTATTGTAATAGATCTTTTTTAATGAATAACGCATTTCCAAAGCGGCCGCAATTCATTTTCCAAACCTCAGAAAAGTTATTATCTTCTAAGAATTTTTTTAGATCTGGATATAAGCAAGAGTTGCCACGTACTGGGGTATATGCAACTTCAGTATAAATTGCTCGAACTGTATTTAAAACATTAAGGGAATTTTTGAGTGCATACAGTTCATGGCTCTCCATATCTAGCCACATAAAATCGATATGATTAATATTATAAAGTTTTACCCATGCATTTATAGTTAAACATTTAACGTTTATGGATGTTGGATCGAATTCATCCTGATTAAAAGCTAAAGGTCGTCCAATTGATGATGCTCCATTGTTAGGTATGTTGATATAAAAGTTAGTTGTTCCTGTATGATCAGATAGAGCATATGGGTAATAATTAATATTGGATAGATGTTCTGTTGCTTCTTTCATTTTTTTAAATGATAACGGAAGAGGTTCAAAGACATGCATGGTTGCATTGGGCCAGAAAGATTTCATTCTTAGGGTATCTTCGCCCAAATTTCCACCAGCTTCTAAAATTATTGGATTAGTTGGTAAAAAAGTTTTTACATATTGTAATACATCATTTTCGTTCTTTAGTTCTGGTATTGAAAAAAGTTCACAAAATACACATATAGTTAAAAAAGCAATTAATTTCTTCATAACAAGATTTTTCCCTTCTAAATAGTTGATACAGATGTAGTCATATTACGATATTGTGACTTTGTCAAATGATAATAATATGAAGGTGAAACTAGAAGGTAATTTTTATAGTTTTAACTCTTAAGACTAAATTAGAGTCATTTTAGGTAGTTTTCGCAGATGATTGTTTTTCAAACTCAGCAATTAAATCCAAAAAGATGCTTTTGTATTCAATAAAATTTTCACCAGTGAGATTTGCTATTTTGTATTCTTTAATTTCAGGTAGGTCTCCTATTTCTGAAATAGAGGGGTCTGTGCAGCTTAGAATAACAAGCGTGAAGTTGAGATTAGGGAAAAGTTTTTTTAATGCACTATTGAGGTCTTGAGTATTTTTTGCATTCCATCCCCATTTACCTTTATAGTTGTAATCGGTTTGCCAGCAACGTATGAAAAATACTTTACCTTGAAAATCATTAATATTTTTAAATCGATTTATTCTTCTGGTGTATTTTGCCGTAATGAATTGTAATTGTTCATTATACCGTGCTTGACTATCTCTTTCGTCATGAAATGGCCAATCATGAGTAAATTGAAAATCGTAATAAGTATTTTCTATCGAAGTTCGCGGGCTTCTTATAAAATATGAATAATTCAAAAAATTTTCAAAATTTTCATTGAGACACAGAATGAACTTTTCATTATTTCTGGTTAAGAGCCAATCGAATGGGAATGCAACATCACGTAATCCATGCTCTCGTAAAGCTTGTGCTGGCCAACAAGTACAACCCAGAGATACAAATAGATAAGGCGCATTATAATTGGTTTGGCCTTCGAAATGATAATCAGGAGGGTTATGAGCGCTTGATAATTTGACATAAAAAATTATATTGAATAAAAGTAGTGTTTTTATAGCTTTTTTTATCATAAAGCCTCCATTTGAATTAAAAAGTTTTTTTTAGAAAGCTTGTCACATAGTTTGCTAAATTTAACCATTTTATATATACAGTAAATAAAATGGTATTTGAAAATCAAGAGTATGAGAAAGAGGAAACCTAATATGAAGTTTTTAAAATATTCTATGATAGTTTGCTTATTATTGCCTTGCTACGCAGATGCTCAAACAGCACTGGTTGCAGGTGGGGCAGGTTTTCTGGGCAGTCATTTGTGCAAAAAGTTGCTTGAAAGGGGTTATGATGTTATTGCGCTTGATAATCTCTACACAGGAAACAGGCGTAATATAGAAGATCTGTTTGCAAATCCACAATTCTCTTTTATTGAACATGATATTATAGATCCACTAGATCTTAAGGTTGATTTTATCTTTAATCTTGCATGTCCAGCATCGCCGCCCCATTATCAAAAAGATCCACTATTTACTACCAAAACCAGTGTGATTGGTTCAATGAATCTGCTTGAGCTTGCACGTCGAAATAATGCGCGTATTTTACAAGCGTCAACAAGTGAGGTGTATGGTGACCCTGAGATGCATCCTCAAGCGGAAGAGTATCGAGGTTCGGTGAATCCTATTGGTATTCGTGCTTGTTATGATGAGGGTAAACGTTGTGCAGAATCTCTCTTTTTTGATTATCACCGTTTCTATGGGGTTGATATTAAAGTGATACGAATTTTCAATACTTATGGCCCACATATGGATCCCTACGATGGTCGTGTGATCAGTAACTTTATTCGTCAAGCTTTACAAGGTGAGCCGATCACTATCTATGGCGATGGAACTCAGACACGTTCATTCTGTTATGTTGATGATTTGGTGAATGGTATTATTGCAATGATGTTTGATTCACCAACCGATTTTACCGGACCGGTTAATCTAGGCAACCCAGGAGAGTTTAATCTGCTTGAGTTGGCGCAGAAGGTGATTGTATTAACTGGTAGTTCATCGGAGCTTGTGTTCAAGCCACTGCCATCAGATGATCCAAAAAAACGATGCCCGAATATTAGCTTGGCAAAACAGATGTTCAATTGGGAACCAAGAATCTCTTTGGATGAAGGGTTAAAGTTGACGATAGATTATTTTAAAGAGCTTGGCTATTAAATATTACCGTAAGGTAATATATGGCATGGCGGGATTAAGATAAAGAACGAAGTTGGAAACGTTCGATAAAGTGCGAACTAAAAAATCACATTTTGAAAGCAGGTACATTTCAATAACTATATCTTCTCCCACTTGAGCACGTGATGCTTGAGGATGCTCTTTTTGCCCTATATGTAAAGGGCTTCCGTCTAAAGATCGGAAACAATCCCAGTAGATTACCTTTCTTCCTTTTAAAAGCGATAGAGCTTGATCCATTATTGTTTGCTCATCTGTTGCTATATAAAACTGTGTCTTTTCGTGTGCATGTTTTAAAGCCTCTTTGATGAGACTTTTTGGATTTACAGGTTTTTCTTCCTTAATTTTATCAGTTCCGCGAATATGAATTGCTATTGTGTGATTGCCTTCAATATTTTTTTTGTAGAAGGTATCGATCTTTGTTTGAACATGTTTATTTGGGCGAATATTATATTTTTTCATTAAACGAGCAGCATCTTTTCGTATGGAATGCGCAGCGTTTTGATACACGAAATATATGTGTGAGTTGTGCGGAGAGTTATAATTAATTTTATCTCCTAATTGATACTTAGTTGGTGAAAGTGGTTCAAAATAATATTCCCAAACATTAGATTTATTATTAAATCCTTCTTTCTTGTAATAGAGTGATTTTTCATTCCAAAAAACTACTGGTGTTAACCCCTTTTTTTCGCAATAATAAAGATGATTAAGTAATGCATGTAAAGAGCTGCCCATACCACTCCTTTCTTGTGTTCCAATAACATATTTTTTTTGATCGGTTATTTTTTGTAGTATTGAAAGGAGGGTATTTCTAAGAAAGTGATTTGGTTTGAGATGCATTGTGTTATTAATGCTGATATGTAACACGCAATAAAGTTGTATAAATAGAAATGTTTTATGTGTAAACATCAATTATTCCACTGTTCATTTAGGACATTCATTCAAATAAAAATCGGTCACGATTTTTACTAAATAATGCATTACCAAAGAACCAATCAGGTTGTTCCGGGAAATCTTTTGCGATCATGGTAAATCCAATAGATTCAAGCCATTTTTTAATTTCAGTATATTGCGCTTGTCCTTGATAAGCTTCAATAAAATGAACTTCGGTATAAATAAATGGTATCTGTTGAATAAGAGATTTACTTGCTTGCATAACGGGTAATTCATATCCTTGCAGATCAAGCCACAAGAAATCTATATTATCGATCTGTTGTTCTTTTACCCACGATGCTAATGTAACTGTTGGAATTTCAATCGGTTCAGAAAAAGTGATATCTGACCATGTTAACCGTTCCTTTGGCGGTAATAAAGATCCAGCTTGTGAAGGTGATCTGTTTTTTTTTGGATTTTGAGCAGGCCAAAAGAGAGAAGGGCCGTTCTGGGTTCCCAATGCCAGTTGTATGGGATAGATGTTCTGATAATCTTTGGTGTTATGATAAAGGTGGTTGAATATTTCTGGAATAGGCTCAAATGCGTATATAGTTCCATCAGGCCATGTTTTTGCCATGCGGAGTGTGTCATTGCCTATGAAAGCCCCACCTTCAATGATGATAGGATTGTCAGGCAAGAGCTCTTTTAATATATTAAAGAGGTTTTTTTTATCGATCTGTAACATATATACCAGTCTAACATTTCTGCAGGGTGAACGTATCTTAACGTTTTAAGTTATGTGAACACCATCCGTTCGCCCTGCAAAGTCCGCCTTAGCCTTTTGAGCGACGGAGGAAGTAGCCTCATCTTATGAGGCGTATCGAAGGGTCAAACGTATATGATATTCTATGTGTAATCGAATTGTAATTGTGATAAATATTATAATTGCTTAACTATTTTATTCAATAGTACTTTACAGTTCAATTGTTTTCTTATTTGATTATGTTGCGCACCCTTCGATATGCTCTTGCAGAGCTACTCAGGGCGAACGGATGATGCATATTCAATCTACGTTAAATGTGTTTATTATTGTCACTCATATTTTTTTTAGGTATAACCAAGTGACATCTTTTTGTAAAGGAACTATGAATGAACAGATGGTTTTTATTAATAGCATTACTTCTGATTATCGCAGCACCAAGATTGTTTATATCAACCCATCAAAAACAATTTGAAAAAAAAAGAATAGGTCTTTGTGTTATGGCAACCGGAAAATATATAGGGTATGTACCAAAATTACTTGATTCTGCAGATAACTATTTTTTGCAACAACATGATGTGACCTATTTTGTCTTTACCGATAGCCCATTTGAACATCAACATGCAAAAATGATTTACCAAAAACAGTTAGGTTGGCCATATGATAGTATGATGCGATTTCACACCTATTTAAAACATGCAGATCTGTTTGCCGATCTTGATTATGTTTATGCTATTGATGCTGATATGGGGTTTGCTGCAGCAGTTGGTGATGAGATCTTATCAGATCGTGTTGCAACTATATTATCAGTTCATCTCTTTAAGCCACAAAAACCATATGAATCAAATCCACTATCAACTGCCTATGTGCATGTCGGGCAAGGTGGTCAGTATTATGCGGGAGCATTTTATGGTGGTTCACGTGATGAATTTGTTCGATTATTGGCCAAGACAGCTGAACAGGTTGATATTGATCTGGCACGAGGGTATATTGCATGGGCCAATGATGAAAGTCACATTAATAAGTATTTTGTAGACAATAAACCAACATTAGAGCTGAGCCCATCCTATTGCCATTTTGAACATTGGCACTCACCATTTGAAAAGAAGATCATTGCATATGACGATAAAGATTATAGTCAGACAAGAAAGCAGTCGTCGATTAATCCCATTGGTTGGTATAAGCAGATGCTTTTATCTTCTTAATGAAGCTTCGTGAACAATTTTTGCAAGCGTTTTAAGTGTTGGATTACCGCTTTTTGATAAAGCTAAATGAACAGTTGATCGTGATAACTGTGCATTTTTTGCAACCTGAAGTTTATTGATGCGTAAATATGAATCAATAATCTCAATAAAAGTCTCTGTATCATTATCAACAAGACATTCCAATAATGCAGCACCAACTTTGGTAGTATCTAGAAAATCATCTTCGATATGCCATTTTTTTGATATATGCTTTTTATTAATTTTAGTCTCTTGCATATTTTTGAATGAGAATTCTCGCTTTTTCGATGTCTTTTTTTTATGCATTTTTATTTCCTTCGTTAAGCAGCAAAATAATTGTTGCTTTTACTTTTACAAAATAGATACGCCAACCATTTGTCCAACGTAGTTCTGCTAATCCATTACCTAACGATTTTGCATCGCCAAAATATTCAAGATTTTGAATTCTTTCCAAGCGGGCCTCGACTTTAAGTTGTTCTTTAATGGTTAATGAATCAAACCAGGCCTGAAACTCTTTTGTTTTATTGATAATGATCATAAAAATCCTTATTATTGTCCATTATATCATACAGGTAATTTGAAAGTCAAATAGTGTTGGATAGGGATCATATTTCCTCTTGGCCTAATGGTGAAAAAAGTGTAACCTAGTCAATCAATAAGTAGATTTAGTTGATGAAACGGGGAGACATGAATCAAGAGAAGCAGGTGGTACAAGAGCAAGATACTGCTCAAGAGAGTCAAATACAATCGGTTGTAGTTAAAAAAGTTATTATAGATGATAAGCCATTTTCATATTGGCTTGAAAAAAATCATTATTATCATCATAGACTTAAAAAATGTTATCGTTTTGCAATACCGGAGGGCGCTCGAGTTCTTGTGTTACAATGTAAAAACGGTTATCTGTTAGATGCGGTAAAACCAAGCTATGGTGTCGGTATTGATACAGATCCTGCAGTTATTGTTGAAGCGCAAGCGACGTATCCGCGCTATCAATTCTATGCTGGAACATTGGCAGATTTGCCGCAAAAAGAGACATTTGATTATATTGTTTTATCATCTATTACCATGGATTGTTATGATGTACAGGCTCTTTTTGAATCACTAAAACCATTGTGTCATGTAGGAACGCGTCTGATTGTAGATACCTATAGTTATATTTGGGAGCCATCTCTTTTTTTTGCACAGAAGCTTGGGTTGCGTAGACCAACAGAGTTTAAAAATTGGTTAACACAAGATGATATTGCCAACTTTCTCTATCTTTCAGATTATCAGGTGGTCGAACGCTCACGTTATATGCTTATGCCTGTTTATTTGCCACTTATTTCAACCATATTTAATACAATTATGCAACATATTCCTGGTGTTAATAGAGCATGTCTGCATCAACTATTAATTGCTCGTCCTCTGTTTATTGCACGCAATGTGGATGATTATACAGTCTCGATTGTTGTTCCATGCCGTAACGAGAAGGGCAATATTGAAGATGTTGTAAAAAGAATGCCGCAATTGGGAAAGTTTACAGAAATTATCTTTGTTGAGGGTAATTCTCATGATGGCACATTAGATGAGATTTATCGTGTTATTCAAAAATATCCTGATCGTGCAGTATCGGTCTATGTGCAGAAGGGCAAAGGCAAAGGTGATGCTGTCAGAATGGGCTTTGATTATGCAATTGGTGATATTTTAATGATTTTTGATGCTGATCTGACAATACAGCCTGAAGAGATGCCAAAGTTCTATTATGCATTGGTAGAAAATAAAGCTGATTTTATTAATGGCTCGCGGTTGATCTATAATATGGAAGATGGTTCTATGCGTTTTTTAAATTTTGTAGCCAACTTCTTTTTTGGAAGGCTCTTTTCTTGGTTATTAGGGCAGCCATTAAAAGATACTTTATGCGGGACTAAAGTATTCTGGAAAGATGATTATAGAGCAATAGCGCGTAATCGATCAATTTTTGGAAGCTTTGATCCATTTGGAGATTTTGATCTATTATTTGGAGCGGCAAAACTTCATTTAAAATTAATTGATATGCCGGTTCATTATAAAAGTAGAACATATGGAACATCGCAGATAAGAAGATTCTATTGTGGATGGATACTGTTGGCGATGAGTTTTATTGCATTAAAGAGATTTAAATTTAGATAAGTTGATTTAAAAAGAAGGGTATGTATGAAAAAATATTTATTGTTTTTGTATCTGTTGTCATTACAACATGTTTTTGCTGTAATGGTATTAGAAAGAACTGGGAAAAAAAATCTGATAGAGCCTGCCAAAGATTATGCAATAAATGATGATGCATTATTTAACCCACATATGGCAGAAATGGTAAAGCCTTCGATTCATCGCAGTTTGATGGCAAAAGCATTTGAAGATAAAGATATTAAAGATGTCTTTACAGAAATTTACCGTGAAAATTTTTGGTTGGGAACAAAGTCCCGCTCTGGTCAGGGTTCAACATTGGGAACAACAGCTGTTATCAGGCAAGAGCTCTCACAGCTTTTTGATATGTTCAAGATTGAGTCTATTCTAGATGCCGGTTGCGGAGATTATTATTGGATGAGAACTGTTGATATGAAGGGCCGGCTCTATTTTGGAGCAGATATTGTTCCAGAGATGATAGAAAAAAATAGAGAGTGTTTTGCAGATGATAACCATCATTTTTTGTGTTTAAACCTTGCAGAAGATATATTGCCAAAAGTTGATATGGTTATTTGCCGAGATGTTCTTGCTCATTTAGATGCTCAGACTGTTTGTAAAGTTTTGCGCAATCTAAAAGCTAGTGGCTCAACATTTCTATTGGCAACCACTCATGAAACAGGTAAAAATAGATCAATTGTTCCAGGTAATCATTATCCTTACGATTTAACAGCAGCGCCATTTAGTCTTCCTGAGCCTCTTATTCTTATAAGAGAGACGACCGCAGAAGATTCTTCATTGCAAGACAAAAAAGCTATGGGGCTATGGTTATTGCAAGATCTTGATCTGAATTGTCTAGAATATGAATCTTAAAGTTGACGAGGATCTATATGAAAAAAAATAGTTTAATAATAACACTTTCTATTGTAACAAGTTTTATTGTAGCGGAGCCGTGGTTTAAGCAACAACGTCAACAGAGCATTAAAAGAGAGATGATTATTCAGAAAGAGGCTAAAAGTGATATTAAAGAGGTAACAAAACGACCAAAAATATTACATCTCAGTTTCCATTTGGGATGTATTAAGGAGGTTGAAGATATAGCAAGAAAATTGGATTTAGATGTTACTCCATGGTATGTCTTTGATAGACCTTTGGTAGAATTTGAGGGTTGTAATAGTGGTCTGGAAGTCTACAATATGTTGCCAGATCGTGCCCAGCGCATTTGGGAAAAACATAAAGATTATTTTAATACTTTTGATATTATCTGGATTACAGACACAGCACCTTTAAGCCGTATATTTTTACAAAATGATTGGAAAAAACCGTTATTGATATGGATCTGTAATCGCTTTGATTATTGTCATTATCCGAGTGAATTTCCTGATCCTGAATATCACGAGTTGTTTCGTAAAGCAACAAAGCAAAAAAATGTATTTATAATTCCTTATTCGCCGTATGAATGGTACTATGCCTATACAAAAAAAGTATTTTTGAACACCTTTACTATTAAGCCTATTGGTGCAGTTGAAGAGAGAGAGCGCTATGCTCATACGGACAAATCGGTTCCGCTGTCAGTTGATAAAAAAAATACTATGCTTATCTATCCACGCCTTAATCAAAGAGAGCTTTCTTTTGTAAAGAGTAAGTGTGATGAGCTTAGCATTCCATATTACAGTGGGCAATATAATGGTTCTCATGATATAAAGGATTTCAAAGGCGTCATATTCTTTATTTATGGTGCATGGTTGAATATTGCTATGTTTGAGAATTTTCAACGGGGTTTAGTCCATTTCTTGCCATCAATAGATTTTATGGAGGAGCTAAACCGTTCAAAAGCTCCTGTTTCAGGCCATCCTTATGTTCTGGGCAGTCGTCTTTATGAGTTGTGTGAATGGTATTCTGCTGAGCATAAAGATCTTATTGTCTATTATGATTCCTGGGAAGATCTTAAGCATAAAATTGAGACAACCGATTATGATGCAATGAAGAAAAAGATTATCGCATTTGCGCATCAGCATAAGGAGGAGATGATCAATCGATGGCGCACGGTTTTTGAAGAGATTTACAAGCAGGTTTAAATAACAGGTTGATTATTATTTTCAACCATCTGTAGAAACTCTTTTATCTCATCATCATGTAATTCATCAGAAGTTTCAGTAGGGTCTGCAGCATTAGCATCAAAAGAGCCACTCTTGACGGGTTGGCTCTCCTCTTGTGCAAAAGATGGATTTAGTTCAGGCGGCCTTTGTTGATCTTCTGCAGATATATAGTTGCTCATCTCAGAGTTTCCATTCAAACACTCTAAAAAGGGATTTATAACTCCTATAGGAGTGAGTATTGGTTCATGAGATACAGTAGCACATTTTTTAAGAATCGTTGTTGGTTTTTGTTCTTCAAATGCAAGGTGGAGCTCGCCCGCTGGCGTCTGTTCGCCAGTTAAATTTTCACCACGAGCTGTCTGCATTGTTAGAATGATTATGCTATAACATATATATTTCATGAGATCTCCCTATTTTTAAAAAGCCTTAATGATAGTATAGAATGTCTAGAAAGGGTATAGCAATAATTCTATCTTTTAGATGTGCTTTAGAACTTATATGGTATACTCAACAAGAAAACCATCTGTTATAAAGAGATTATGAATAAAATTAGTATTATTATTCCTGCGCACAATGAAGAGCATCGTATAGGTGATACCTTGCGCGAGTATTATCATTATTTTAAGGGGTTGCAAGATCAAGAGAAGATTGATTTTGAGATTTTAGTTGTTTTAAATGGTTGCAATGATAATACTGCAAGTGTCGTTCAGCAGATTATGGTTTCATGTGGAAGCGAGATTCGTATCCTTGATCTAAAAGAGGCTGGCAAAGGGCTTGCTATTATTGCCGGTTTTAAAGATGCTCTATCAAGATCTAATGACTATATAGGTTTTGTGGATGCAGATATGGCAACAGAGCCGTACTATTTCTATGAATTATATCAAGAGATTGATCGTCATGATGGTGTGATTGCTAGTCGTTATATGCCCGCATCTGAAATATATCCGCCACGCCCATTGATTAAAAAATGGGGACGCAAACTTATCTATAATCAGATGGTTCGTCTTCTTTTTGGATTGCGCTATGCAGATGCTCAATGTGGTGCAAAGTTATTTAAAAGGGCATTAATTGAAAATGTTGTTTGTCAGATGAGTGAAGGCCAATGGGCTTTTGATGTTGAGCTCCTTTATTTAGCAAAAAAGCAAGGCTTTGATGTAATTGAAGTCCCAACAGTATGGACCGATAAAGTGGGAAGCAAGCTACAGACATTTAGTAGTGGAATTGGCATGTTGCGTTCGCTCTGGAAGTTAAAGAAATTACATAATTAAAAGAATGTAAGGAATAGGAGAGTGTGTGGATTTGCGGGTTATTTGAATCTATCAATTAGACCTTTTATTAATGATGAAGCATTATTGTATGCTATGCAGCAGAAGCTTGCACATCGTGGTCCCGATGGATATCGTATCTGGTCTTCAGATGAACATGAGATTGCATTAGTGCATCGACGGTTGAGTATTATTGACCTGAGCGATGCAGGCGCTCAACCAATGTTTGATCATGATCGCACGGTTGTTATCTGTGCAAATGGTGAGATCTATAATTACAAACAATTAAAGCTAGAGCTTGAACAATTAGGGTGTTCTTTTGCTTCAGGGTCTGATTCAGAAGTTATTATTTATGGATACAAGGCATGGGGCATTGATAAGCTGTTAGAGCGGCTTGAAGGGATGTTTGCATTCTGTCTGTATGACTTTAGAACAAAAGACTTTTTTTTAGTTAGAGACCGTATCGGCGTCAAACCGCTCTATTTTTCACTACAGTCAGACGTCTGTAGCTTTGCATCTGAAATTAAAGCTTTATGGAAGTTGCCATGGATGAACAGGCAGGTGAGTGCGTCATCTGTTTATCACTATTTGACCTATCTTGTCACTCCAGCACCGCTTACGCTCTTTGAAGGAGTTTATAAATTACCTGCGGGATTTTATCTGCGTTTTGATAGTCGTAAGCAGATGCATATTAAACAATGGTATAAGCTGCATGAACAACTTGTATCACATGATAACCAATATGATGAGCAATGGTATGTTGATACTATACGATCTTTGCTTCGTGCATCAGTAAAAAAACGGATGATGTCTGATGTGCCATTTGGAGTCTTTCTTTCAGGAGGTATCGATTCGAGTCTTAATGTTGCATTAATGTCAGAGGTCACCGATAAAGTCAAAACATTCACTGTCGCATTTCAGGATGGACCTGAATATAATGAACTTGCTTGGGCGCGCAAAGTTGCACATCTTTATGATACTGAACATCATGAGATCATTATTAATGAGGCTGATGCGCATCAATTTTTTGATAAAATGATTTATCATCAGGATGAACCCTTGGGAGACTCTGTTTGTGTGCCGCTCTATTTTGTCTCTAAATTACTCAAATCAGCGGGGGTTACGGTTGTTCAGGTTGGTGAAGGATCAGATGAGCTATTTTGTGGTTATGATCAATATGTGAACTATCTTAACAGTTATCGTTGGTGGTCAGCTACGCAGAGCTATGTGCCAAAGTTGGCAAAAAAAGGGCTTTTTTATGCAGCTCAGCGCATGTTTCCTGCAAAATATAATAGACTTGATGTTCTTAATAATTGGGCAAGCAATAGAGAACTGTTTTATAGTGGTGCAGTGGTCTTTTCAGAATATATGAAGCATCAGAAGCTCAAAATGTCTCTTTGTGAAATAGATCCTATGGTTGAGCGGTTTTTTCCCGGTATGAAGTTAGATGATAGTTATGCAATGGGCGATTGGTATCGGTCACAATTAAAAGCACAATTACCTCATGCCGATCAATTGACGCAGATGGGCTATCTTGAATTGAAGCATCGGTTGCCGGAGCTATTGCTAATGCGTGTTGATAAGATGAGTATGGCAACAGCAGTTGAAGCTCGAGTCCCATTTTTAGACCATAAATTGATTGAATTTGCGTTGACTATTCCACAAGATCTTAAATATCATAATGGTGTTACAAAATATATATTAAAAAGGGTTGCAGAGGGTTTGTTGCCTCATGATCTTATCTATCGCAAAAAAATCGGTTTTGCGGCACCAACAACACGTTGGTTTAAATCGAGCAACCTATTTAATGAACGTTTACAAGATATGCTTCTTGATGCTAATGGGCAATGGAATGATATATTTGATGTAGAGGCTATTCGAAATATGCAAAAAATTAATCGAACTGACCCATCAGTTGACTATTCATATCATTTGTGGGCTGTGCAAAATCTGTTGGCCTATGGGGCATAGTTGTGGTTAAAAAATCTATTCTCTATTTGCGCACAGATCTTGGAACTTGTGATCTGATTGGCGGAGGGTCTGTTTCACACACATTAGGGGTTGTTAACGGTTTTCTTGAACAAGGGTACGCTGTTATTTGTGTAAGTTCAGCAATGCATAAACTATTAGATGCTATTACTCATCAGAATTATAGGTTTATCCCTTTAAGGGTTCCGCAGATTTTTTCAGTTCTTGGCTTTAAACTAACATCAATTATTTCAAATCTATTCTTTTACCATAGAACAGAAAAGTTGATAAAAAAACATTGTCCAGATTTTATTTACCAGCGCTATAGCATGTTTAATCTTGTTGGTGTATGGCTTTCAATGCAATATAATATTCCGCTTATCTTAGAATTTAATGGTTCTGAAGTGTGGGTTGATCATAATTGGTCGCAAGGAAGATTGCGATTAACGCGATTCATGCAAAAGATTGAACGGTATAATCTTAAGCATGCGTACAAGATTATAGTTGTTTCTCAAGAACTGCAAAATCAGTTGTTGGCAATCGGCATTGATGCCCAAAAGATTATAGTCAATCCTAATGGTGTTGATGTTGAACAGTTTAATCCAGATAGGTTAACAACTGAACGTTCTATTATTCGCAAGCAATATGCTATTGAACAGAAGTTTGTTATTGGCTTTGCAAGTACATTTGGTCCTTGGCATGGCATTGAGCTTCTTGCTCAAGTTATTCCATTTGTGATTAAACGGAATTCCAAAGTGTATTTCATGTTGTTTGGCGATGGTCAATTAAAAGAAGTGTTACAGATAGCGTTGAAGTCTGCAGGAGTATCCGATTCAGTAACATTCACCGGCATGCTCAATGCGCATGATATGCCTAAATATTTAGCAGCGTGTGATGCATTTATTTGCCCAACACAATCAAATAAGGATGGGACATCTTTTTTTGGATCTCCGACAAAATTATTTGAATATATGGCTATGGGCAAACCGATCATTGCATCTGACATCGGGCAGGTTTCAGAGTTGTTGATGTTTCAACCAGCACAAAGATTTCTTGCGCAACCAGAAGATCATGATGCATTTAATAATCTTCTGCTTAAGGTTATTAGTATGCAACCTGATGAGTTAATGCACATGAAATGTGCATTACAACAGAGAGCAAAAGAGTATACATGGTCTGCGCATGTGGGGCGGATTATGAGAGCAATAGATCAATGAAGCATTGTTACACCAATAATATATATTATAAACGCATTATAGTCTTAGGCCCATTGCCGCCACCACTAGGAGGCGTTTCGGTGCATGTGGAGCGTGTGATTGCAAAATTAAAAGAGCAGTATAATGATGTTATGTATAGTGAATCCTGTGTTGAGTATCGTTATCAATTTTTTCCAATCTATATTATTCGTCTTCTATTGATGTTGTGCTGGCATCGTCCAGATCAGGTGCATCTGCATACATTGTACCTGAGCAATGGCCTTTGCGAGTTGCAGTGGATTATGCGATTAAAAAAGTTATTGCATTATGATGCTCTATTGATAGAGCATGATTGCCGTTATTTGTATAGACGTTCTGAGCAATGGAAAAGTGCTTTGAACAGATTGCTGCCAGACATTGCGCAGCAGATCTTTATTGGTAATGTAACAGCGCAAAGCTATGTTGATAACAAGATGGCAGCTGCACAATGTAATACTATTGAATCAGCATTTTTGCAACCCGAGCAAAGTCAGGAGCAGGTGATACTAACATCTTATCCGCAGGAACTGTTTCAGTTTATAGAAAATCACTCCCCTTTACTGCTTGCAAATGCATTTCAGCTCTCGTTGCTTGATGGAAAAGATCTGTATGGTTTTGACAGTTGTATTGAGCTGTTGGGAAAGCTGAAAGTGGCTCATAATAATATTGGTTTTATCTTTGTGTTAGGATCTATTGGCAATGAAACTTATTATCAGCAGTTGCGTAAATTAATTGTAGAATACGATCTAACCGATAACTGTTATTTCTTAATTGGCCAACGGCAGCTCTGGCCACTGCTCAAAAAAATTGATCTGTTTGTGAGGCCAACATTAAGTGATGGTGCAAGTGTGAGCATAGAAGAAGCGCTTTGGGCTGGTAAGCCGGTTGTGGCAACAAATGTATGTTTGCGGCCACAAGATGTGGCTGTATATGATGTTGGTGATAGTGATCAGTTCTATGAATTAGTTGTTCGAGTGTTGCAAAAAAAGGCTACTCTGAATATTCAGAATAGCCTTTAGGAATCTGAATAGAAGTATGCATCTATTGTACAACTTTTGATTCTAAAATATTCATAAAATTACGAAAAGATTGCTCATTTGATTGAAAGATATTACTTTTAACGTTGCATTTGGCATTAGTAGTTTTTATATGATTGAGCAGATTGCTGCGTCCTGCATTTGTAAGTGTGTTTGTATAAGCGGCGACTTGCTTATCTGCGTGAGTGATCATTTTTTTTGATAAGAATTGATAAAATTTATAACTTGCGGGTATTCCAGCTGCAGTACCTAGAGTTGCACCTAGTGTGCCGATGCCAACTATATTTATCATACTGCCAATAACTTTATCGGCTGCGTCACCATTACAAGTCAATTCTGTGAAGATTGCTCCTGCACCAATTCCTAAAACTCCGCCAAGAATAAAGCCAATTTTTGTAGTGAAAGGAAGGCTTAAAAGGCCACATCCGGCTGCTGTTTTTCTGTGAGAAAGATAGTTGCCAAGAGGTCCACCGTATACCTGTTTAACTGTATAAAGTGTATTAGAAGTTGTATCAAAAAACGTTGCATGAGAAGTCATGATGCTAGACATTGCTATTGCAAATGTAGCTAAATACATAAGAGATTTATTCTGTTTTTTCATTTACACTTCCAAGAAAAGTTATATATTAGTAATTAATATAGATTTTCTCATATCCATAAGCTTTGTCAAGCGCCAAGTTCAGAGAGTGAAAAGCACGGGTTCCTCAGAGCGCCTTTTTTAGTAATCGAACATTATATGCATACGTAATCATAAAATAACTGATATATGAAATCAGTGTTGCAAGTACGCATCCATAGAGTTCAAGATAGGGGATCAATATAATATTAAGTAAAACATTGAGTGATGCGGGTAAGCATAATATTAGGCCAAGAAAGAGGCTCTTTTTCTCACATTGAATGAGGCAGTTCAAAAACTGTGTTCCTAATAAAAAAATTGAGCCTAGTAATAATAGATACATATAGCCGATCGATGCTTGAAAAGCTTTTGGGATGAAAAAGTAGAGTATCCATTTAGATGATGCAAATCCTATGCTTATCAGAACAAAGCTTGCAAGCATACATGACCACATAGCCAATTTATTTTTAGCCTCAAGTTCTATGATATTATCTCTATTGTGAGCAAAACTGTTGAGCATATAAGGCATGTATGACCCGGTTATTGCATAAAAGATGATCATGTTGGCAAGTTGTGCCAATGTATTGGCAACTGAATAGATACCAACATTATGCATGGTTGAAAGGCGGGCGAGCACCCAACGGTCACCAGATGCAAGCAGTAGGCCAAAGAGCATGCTTGGAATAAATGGAAGCCCCATTGATAGATACGATTTTATAGAATGTAATGATCGACTGATATTAAGGTGTTCTCTGTAGTCATAATCCCAAATCTCTTGTATAGATAGAAAAAAAACTAATATCATACCCATTGCTTGTCCAATAAAAATGCTGCATACCCCAAGGTTTAAAATGTATAAGCAGAATAGATTACAGCTGATGGTAAAAAGTGTTATAATCGCTTGAATTTTAGTTAGATGCCATGCCTCTTGATGATATTGCAAGATTTGGTAAAAGAGCTCTACAAAGAAATAGATAAATGAGATAAAGAGGCTTATATACAATAGTGGGTGAGATGCTTGTTCAAGAAAAAGATATTCATTAAGAATGGCAAGATTGCAAGAGAGTATGCATAATGCTGGAATGCTGATAATAAGATATATGCATATGATATCGATAATGATAGAGGGGCGATGCTCTTTTTCGATAGTAAAATAATGCAATGGTAGCATCTGCCGCAACCCGAGACCCAATAGAGCAGTCAATATGCTAATGAAACTGTTTGTCAATGCAAGTAGACCATAATCTGCAGGTGTTAACAATTGCATGGTGATAGGTGCCAAAAGAAGGGTTATGCTTCTAGTGAAAAAAGATCCGCATGCAAAGGTTACAAATTTTTTAATGATATATGTGTATTCTTTGTGGATGGCAATATATTGATGAATATAATGAATTGCAGATTGTATTGATATATTCATGAGGGTACCCTTGATCAGGGCGAATGTATCTTAATTTTTTTAATCGCCTACACACTGCCCGTTCGCCCTGAGTAGCCCTATAAGGGCATATCGAAGGGTGCGTAATCTAATCAAACGAGTAAATAATCGAGGTGTAAATTGTTATTAAATAAAAATAAGTATATTAATATTCACTACAATTACAACAGAATTATACATTGATTTGCATGAATGCTAGATCCTTTGATAAGCCCGTCATTTCCTACCTTGATCTATATTTTTTAGCATGAAACAGGCCAAATTAAATACATTGATCTTGTGCTTTTTATTAATATTACCACAAAGTATCTAATTCATAGCCAAAATCTATTAAAAATTGTGCCATGCAGGTTTTTTTGAATGCCTCTCTATGTCTGTCGGTGAACACATCTTTCCATCGACCAATCTTAGAATCACGAAAAGAGGAGGTATCGCCCCAAAGATTATCAGCAACATACTCTATTTCATTTTCAGATGCATCAATTTCTATAAATTCAGCGATCTTTTGAATAGTAGCTAGTTGCTTTTCTCTTGATCCACCAGCTTTTGGTCCAACGAGATCTTCAAAGAAGATAATTAATAGATGTGGATAATTAAACCAGGGGAAATATATTTTATAATATTCTGAAAAATCACCAATTTTTTTATAAAAAGGAATTCGTACAAGATAATTATAGTTGACCATTCCGTATTGAGTAATGACATCAAAAGTTAAATCGGCAATAGATGCTCGAGCTTTTGGGCTCAATTTTTTCACTTTATAAGCGTATGACACAACACGATCTCGAGGGTCTCGAATAGGAAAGATAATTTTGCATTTATTCTGAAGATAGAAATTCCAATCTTTCTGATCATGAAGATGTGGCCCCCGTATCTGCTTCCATCCACCATAAGGTTGTAATAGTAGTTGTAAGCATTTGCAGGTAAGATTAGTGCCATTAACCGGAAGAGAAATGACGTCAACCATAGCAGGTGCGGGCAAGATTACTGAAATATACATTATGTTAAGCAATAGAGATAGGTGCTGCAATTTGAATATAAACATATTTTCCTCCATGTTGTATGTTTATAATAAACTTTTGATAATGGGATAATACGATAAATTTACTCTTAGGCACAATGATTTTGTTATTTTAAAGAAGGTTTGATTAATGAACAATAAAAAGTTAAAAGAGCAGGTGCGAGGCTACTGGAATAAAGCAAGCTGTGGAACTGAATTTATAGAACAACCAAAATATTCAGAAGCCTACTTTGATGAGATAGAGCAGTTTCGCTATACCATTGAACCGGAAATATTTTCTTTTGCGCAGTTTTCACGGTTTTATAATAAAAAAGTGTTAGAAGTTGGCGTTGGCGCTGGAACAGATTTTGTGCAATGGGTGCGATCAGGCGCGATTGCATATGGTGTGGATCTGACTGAAGAGGCGATCTGCAATACAAAAGAACGCTTGGCATTGCAGGGTCTTGAGGCGGCCGAACTGAAAGTTGCTGATGCAGAACGGTTACCTTATAAAGATGATTTTTTTGATCTTGTCTATTCATGGGGTGTTATTCACCATTCACCAGATATGGAGCAATGTTTAAAAGAGATTGTTCGTGTAACCAGGTCGGGGGGTATTATTAAAATAATGGTCTATAACAGACATTCACTCTTTGCCTTCTACCGTTATCTTTTGTGTGGTCTATGTAAAGGCAGACCGTTTGCAAAGTGGGGCGATATTCTTTTTGAGCATCAAGAGAGCATAGGAACAAAAGCGTATACATACAAAGAGATCAAGAAAATGATTGCACAACACCCGGTTGCATTACGGTTAATGCAAGCGCCAGTGACCAATCATGACCTTTTATATTATAAGTCATCGTTTTTCAAGTGCTCTGCTTATCTGATGGCATGTCTCTTGGGTTGGCATAAGGTTGGATGGTTTATGACCATAGAGTTGGAAAAGCAATGAAGGCGGTTGCTCTGGTCAATAAACAGAGTTTGCTATTGGTATGCCTTGCTCTGTGTATGAATATACTATTCTTTTATCTGTATAACCCAAAAGTCTATTTTGCAATAACTCAGGCGCATGGTCAGATCGGTTATAACTTTTATAAGCACAATGTTGTCGGCATGAATAGTGCATTGACTAAAACCATGGATAGCCTCATGCGTGAGCAGGGATGTCTGATCGATTATGATAACATCGAAGCTTTTCATGTTAATTCTTATGAACCATTTCCCATTAATGACACGGTCGCTTATGGTCTGTTGCTCGGACTCATTTGGAAAATAACCGGTTCATTGAAGTTTGAAGATATACAAATACTGCAGATCATGCTTTTTTCATTATTAATGCTTCTCTATTATCAAGTCGCTTATATGCTTTTTGGGTGCACGCAGATTGCTCTCTGTTGTGGCATTGCGCAATTATGTTTCTTTCCTCTGCTTGCTTATAATGTGATGCCGGTGCGTGATGTATGGGCCTATTATGGCCTCTTGGTGCTTTGCTATGCGGTTCTTGCATATCTGTTTGAGCATATACATATGTCTGTTCTAATCAGTAGTCTCATTTTTTTTGTACTCTGCCAATGGATACGGCCAACATTATCGTTTGCTCTCATTATGATGAGCATCTTTTTAGTTGTATATGCAATGAAGAAAAGTCAGATGCGAGCATTTACATTAATCTGTTATATGTGGTCTATTTCATTATTATTATTTTGGTTACCATTCAGTTATTATAACTATACAACCTATGGCCGTTATATGGTCAGCCCAGCAGGGCAAAGCTTGCTTGAAGGGCTTGGCGAACTGCCAAACAGATGGGGGCATCAACTGAACGATGAATATGTTAATGAGTTTATCAGTAATAAATATAGACTGGGCTATGGCACGGTTGAATTCGATGAAGCAGCAATGCAAGAGTTCAAACAGTGCGTTAAAGAGGATCCTTGGCATTACATCAAAACATTAGTATGGCGCTTGCCAGATGTTTTTTTGCCAGGATTGCAGTGGATCTTTTATGAACAGTCGCCCTATGCTGGATGTAATGGAATGGCTGAGAAATTGATCTTTGTCTTCAGTTCATGGCAAAACATAATAGATTTTGTATTGCGCCATATCTGGATGAGGTTTTATCTGTTCTGTGCTTATGCGGGGCTTATCCTGATGCTTATGCGCAAACGGTATGTTGCTATTGCATTTATTCTGACCTGTTTACTCTCTGGCTTGAGCACCTATCCCTCTCACATTGAATATCGTTACATAGTTCCTTTTTATTGGATCACATCATTATTTGTCGGATTTCTGTTTTACTGTATACTAACAAGGTTTGAAAATATGTTTAACTCTATAAGAAAGAGATACCTATGAAAAGATCGGTTGGTCTGTTTTTGTTAGTCACCAGTGCTGTTAGATGTGATGTAGCGACAGATGGCTTTAATTTTGCATCAGATATTGAACAGACTTATAAAAAAGCTAAAAAGCATGATGATCATTGCGATCGTGTTGCTCAGGCTATAGCAGAAGTTGTCACTGTAAAGCGATGTGAAGTTATTGTCCGTGATTTTGTGTCGGCAAATAGTCAGGAACTTCAAAGAACAGCAGGAACTATTTTAGATGATATTCGCGCCAAATTATCACATGAAGACAAACATAAGTTCGGAAAGATCATTAAAAAAGTTGGTTCGATATTTGAATTATTAAGTCGTCCAGATGCTGAGTCGGAGCGTGTTGCTGTGCAGTTACATGCAAAAGCATTAGTTTTGCGCCAATTGGTAGCGCCTTACATTAAAGCCTGTGAAAAACATGTTGATGGCAACAGGGTTGGTCAGGAGGGCAAAGAGGTGGCCCAAGAGATTGTTCAGAAGCTTTTCAGTGACTTGAAAACCTTTTGCGCAGAGCAGCAGAGGCTTTTTGAAAAAGAGTAGGTTATAACCTGTAAAAGGTCAAAAAGGGGGGGCATTTTGCAGCTCTATCAAGTTGTGGTACAATATGAAATATATGGCCACTATTTATATTAAAATATATCTTTTTTGAAAGGTTTTTATTATGAAGAGATATTCTGTTTTAGTTCTATTGTGCACCATTGGGCTTTCTTATGCGCAAGTGCCAGAAACAGCAGAGCAAAAAGCTGCTTGTGATAGCATGGTAGATATGGTTAAATGTCTAAATAAGATGTTGTCGATGGATATGCGGCAGGCATTTACCAAGACGGCATTTGAACTCTTTTTTGATCGCAATATCAGAGATCTGCAATTTTCAGGTTTGTTGGAAAATGTGTCTGATGGTATTAAGGACAGATCTTTTGAAGCATCCGAAGATCAGTACAAAGAATTACAAAAGAAGACTGAGAAAGCTCAGCAAGGTGTGGATAATGTTCAAAATGCATGTATTAAAAGAATGCTGTTGGCTCTTATAGAAGAAAACTAAAGATTGATAAAGTTTAATTAAGGCCCCGCTAACATTACATTGTTGGTGGGGCTTTTTAGTTTGATTTCTTTATTTATTGGATTTCTATTTGAAAGATATTTACTTATTCGTCCGCTCGCCCTGAGTTTTTGCGAAGTGCTCTTAGCACACAGCAAAAGTATCGAAGGGTCGATGACATAGATTATAAGATGCATTATTGGATTGTAAATATGTATCTACAACCCGGTATTTTTTTGTTTGTTTGAGTGAGCAAACCCTTCGATACACCCGTCATTTCCTACCTTAATCTATATTTTCTCTTATGAGCTAGGCCAATTCAATAACAATCTTTCATATATTGCTTTGAGAAATGACGGGCCACTCAGGGCGAGCGGGAATTAGGGATACTGCTTTATCCTTTACAATACGCTTCAAAAGTATGAGATCTTTGAGCTGGCATTGATTCCGCTTCTTGATAAATAGGAAACATATCGCAGAGTGTCATAACTTTTGTTCTAATTGCATTCAATATAGTGTCATTATCATGATGAGTTAATGCTTTATCAATATAGTTTGCAATTTCGATCATCTCATGATTTTTCATGCCACGTGTGGTTACTGCAGGAGTTCCGATGCGAATGCCGCTGGTGATCCATGGTTTTTCAGGATCGAACGGTATGCAACTTCGGCTAATGGTAATGCCAGCTTTTTGTAGTGCAATTTCTGCAATTTTACCATTAATGTTTTTATTGCGTAGATCGATCACAAAGAGATGATTATCTGTTCTATCAGTGACAATGCGGTATCCTTTGGCTTGTAGTTCAGTCACCAATGTTTGTGCATTATCAATTACCTGTTTTTGATATATAACAAAATCATCCTGTAATGCTTCATGAAATGCGACCGCTTTAGCTGCAATAATATGCATGAACGGTCCGCCTTGTGTGCCTGGCATGATCGCTTTATCAATAAGTGTTGCTAACTCTTTCTTGCACAGAATTAATCCACCACGTGGCCCACGTAATGTTTTGTGTGTAGTGCTGGTTACCACGTCAATATGAGGGAATGGATTAGGGTGTAGTCCAGAGGCAATAAGCCCTGCAATGTGGGCGATATCTGCCATAGAATAGGCACCAACACTTTTTGCAATAGAACCGATTCGTTCATAATCAATAACGCGAGAATAAGCTGATGCTCCGGAGACAATAAGTTTTGGCTTATGTTCTTGTGCTAATCGCTCAATCTCATCATAATCGAGCATCTCGGTGTTTGGATTGACCTTGTATTGGATACTGTTATAGAACTGTCCTGAAAAATTTACTTTATGGCCATGTGTTAAATGTCCCCCTTCTGCCAGGCTCATGCCAAGAATAGTATCGCCCGGTTTGAGTAGAGCAAAATAGACAGCCAT
Organism: bacterium; assembly: GCA_021833825.1. GTDB lineage: Bacteria > Babelota > Babeliae > Babelales > Vermiphilaceae > JAKBEL01. The sequence goes on along the minus strand of JAKBEL010000017.1, from coordinate 42,352 downwards.
ATTGGCCTGTGAACCTGAATGTGGTTGAACATTGGCATGTTCAGCATTAAAAAGCTGTTTTGCCCGTTCAATAGCCAGATCTTCAACCTCATCGATCACTTGGCATCCTGCATAATAGCGATGGCCAGAATAGCCTTCGGCATATTTATTGGTCAGTACTGAACCGGTAACCTTCAGAACCTCTGGAGAGGCATAGTTTTCCGATGCAATCAGGTTCAGTTCAGATTCAAGGCGATTATGCTCTTTTTGGATGAGAGCTTCAATGATAAGGTCACGTTTTTGTTCAGACATAATACATATCCTACGTATAAAGGGTCTATTTTTAGTTTAACAAGGTTGATAGCTTTTTCAATGGACTTTCTCCTTTATAAGATTTTTAATGTTTAGTATGAGGAACTGAACTAAAACTATTTAATCCACTTCGATCATCCTGCCGTGTCCGCCATAATTTTAATGACGGCGCGAGGACCCTATGAAGCTCGTAGAGCGGAATATGGGTATCCAATGGATTTTTATTGTTACTCGAGTAATTGATTATAGATGGCCCCTTCGATACACCCGTCATTTCCTCCCTTGATCTATATTTTCTAGTATGATATAGACCAATGCAATAACAATGTTTCACGTATTGCTTTGAGAAATGCCGGGCTACTCAGGGTGAGCTGATAGGATCCTTGCCATGATCGGAATAGGGATCGGTTGGTGTTAAGGCTGTGTTTTGGATAGATCGGTATAAATGGATGCTTTTTTTTATAGATATGGCCGATCTGTTCGTTTTATTTTGCAATTTTACCCGAGCTCTCATATACTAAAATAGAAGATTAATTTTTGTAGCAAAGGTGATATTCGTGATTTCGACTGCAGACTTCAGAAAAGGGTGCAAAATACTCTTTCGCAATGAACCCTATATGGTTACCGATTTTCAGCATGTAAAACCTGGTAAAGGTGGTGCTTTTGTTAGAACCAAAATGAAAAACATGATTACTGGGCTTATGCATGAAGAGACGTTCCGATCAGGAGAAAAATTTGAAAATCCTGATTTAGAATATAAAAAGATGCAATATTTGTATGAGGATAATGCTCTTTACAATTTCATGGACCAAGATAGTTATGAACAGGTTGCTTTAAATAAGGACCAAATAGAAGAGGTTCTTGCTTACCTTAAAGAACAGGAAGTCTATACCATTCTTTATTTTAATGATAAGCCTATCGGAGTAACTCCACCGATGTTTATGGATCTTGAGGTTAAAGAGACGCCTCCCGGAGTGCGTGGAGATACCGCTCAAGGTGGTGCTACAAAGCCTGCCACATTAGAGACAGGTGCAGTTATTCAGGTTCCGTTATTTGTCAATGAGGGTGAAGTCATCAGAATCGATACGCGTGATGGTATCTATATTGAACGCGTCAAGAAAAGTTAAGGAATCTCTCCATGTGTTCACTCATTAATGATGATATGCCACTACATCCAGAGCAGACGATTGTTTATAGCGATCTATCACGTAGGCAAGAGAGGTCTCTTGTATTCCATCTGCTTTATGCTGCAGAAAGTCATGACTATCTAGATTCATTAGAATCTATTTCAGACAATTTAAGTCGTGGTTTTGGTGTTGAGATTCCATTTGATAGCTTAGCTTTTCAGACCGCTCAGAATATTATCAATAATCGAGAGACTCTTGATAAGCAGATTATGCCATTCTTGCAAAATTGGCGTTTTGATAGAATTGGCTGCTGTACTCGTCTGATTTTGCGATTTGCAATGTGGGAACTCTTTTATACAGATATGCCAACAAGTATTGTCATAAATGAAGCGGTCGAACTTGCTAAATGTTTTTCTGAAAAGGATGCATATAAATTTATTAATGGCATTCTTGATGAAGCGGTTAAAGAAAAAGAGAATCAGCAAAAATAGTTGCAAATCTTGGTTTAAAAAGAGACTTCTTGTTAGAATGTGCATATTACATTTCTAATCAAAAAGGAGATTGCAATGAAATCAATAAAAGCTATTATGTTGCTCATGCCGTTTGCCCTTTCTGTGGGACAGATTCAAAGTATGAGCAACGAGCTGTTTAACATACTTGAAGATGTTTCAAAAGAGTTATTTCATATAAGTGCTCAAGAATTGAGAGATCTAGTTCGTCAGGATGTCGGTCCTATCAATTCAATTAGCGCGCAGGATCTTAGTGCTAAAATGGCTCAAAATCCAAAGCTATTGGTTATTAATGTGCTTTCAGCAAATTGGCATAATGATTGCCATATTGCCGGTTCGATTAATATCCCATTGACTGAATTTATCTATAAAGTTGGTTCATTTGATCGTAGTCAAGATATTGTCGTTTACTGTGCGCTTGATGCTTGTGATGCAAGTGAGAAGGCCTATATATTGCTCCATTGCATGGGGTTCACGTCGGTGTTTGATTATATTGGCGGGATTAAAGAATGGTTTCAGTTAGGATTTCCTGTGAATGGGCCATGTCAGGCATCATACTTGCATAAAGATGTAGCGCGTAATTTTAACTGTTTTAATCAAGATATTGAATAGTTATTTTCGTTTAAATGTAAAAAAAGAGATAGAGTTTTAAAGCCCTATCTCTTTATATTTTTTATTGCATTAAACAGGTGAATAACGACAATAAAGTATTCGTATTGTTTGTCTTATAGTAGGTTCTACTCCATGGTCTTGATACAGGTCGACCAATGACCAATTCTGTGTCCAGGTTGCTTCGTCGAGCATTTGTTTACCGTGTTCCTTTGCTAGTTTTTTAGGCATTGTTGTTCCAAGGTTGGCTAGGCACCATTCGATTAATGGTGTATTTCTTGTGCAGACAGCATCTTCAAGATTCATTCGAGCTTCGTCTTCAATAGTAGGGCGTGCACCATGATCTAAGGCCCATTGCGTAGCCTCTTTATCATTTCCAGAAATAACCTCTGATAAAAAAGTCTTACCATATGGTCCATTTTCATTTTCTGTGTTTATATCAAAGCCATCTGCTATAGCCTTTTCCATACCCTTCCAGTCTCTAGACTTAGCTGCTACCTTAAAAGCTCTTGTTTCTTTAGTCTCATCTGTAGGATAAACATCTTCAGTATAAGTGTTGTTTGCCGCCATTACCAATAATGCTATTAATATACTATGTTTCATATAAAATCTTTATAATAATATTTTGTAAATACATAATTCTCAAAAAAGAGGTAGAGCCCTAAAGCGCTACCTCTTTTTTGAATCAATTACAGATCATGAAAGAAGAATTTAATCTCCTCTTGTGCTGTCTCAGGAGCATCTGATCCATGAACCGCATTCTTGCCTATGCTTTCAGCATAGAGCTTGCGCACAGTTCCTGCATCAGCTTGTGCTGGATTGGTAGCACCCATTAAGGTGCGCCAATCTTTGATAGCATTCTCTTTTTCAAGAGCCATTACCACAACAGGACCAGATGTGATGAACTCAACGAGTTCACCAAAAAAAGGTCTCTCTTTATGAACAGCATAGAACGCTTGGCCATGCTCAGGGGCCATACGTAGTTTTTGCATACGTATGATATTAAAGCCATGATTTTCGATCATATCGATGATTTTACCAGTAAACTTTTTGCTTACTGCATCAGGCTTGATAATTGCAAGTGTACGTTCTACCATTATTCATCCTCGTTTTTATCATCATGTTGACGAGCTGCATGTTCTTCAAGAGCAAGTTGGAACTGACTCTTGCTTTTTGGTGCTGCAGGAGTAGCCTTTGTTGCTCTCTTTGCAGGCTTCTCTTCTTTAGATGTAGATGCCGATTTCTCTTTACGAGCAGGAGCTTCTAACTTAGGGCTAAGGCCCAATTTATGTTCATCTTTGTTGACATTAACAACGCGGAATGAATGTTTTTCGCCCACTTTGAGTATTTCGTCAAGTTTATCAACGCCTCTATCTGCATATTCAGAGATATGCACAAGGCCTTCAATGCCTGATGACAATTTAACAAATGCGCCAAAGTTGGTGATCTTTGAGATGGTGCCTTCAATGATGTTGCCAACAGGGTACTCATCTTCAATCTTCTTCCAAGGATCTTCAGACAACTGTTTAATGCCCAGAGAAACTTTCTTATTATCTTTATCGATTGATAAGATAACAGCTTCAACTTCGCTGCCACGTTTATAAATATCAGCAGGGTGCTCGATATGTTCTGTCCATGAAAGATCAGAGATATGAACAAGGCCGTCAATTCCTGGCATCAGTTGAACGAAAATACCAAAGTCGGTAATGTTGCTGATGGTTCCTTTAATCTTGTCGCCAATTTTAAATTTCTCAGCAATAGCTTCCCAAGGATTTTTCTCAAGCTGTTTAACGCTCAATGACATGCGGCGGTTCTCTTTATCAAGGGACACAACCAGTACGTCGATCTGCTGGCCAACTTTGAATTTATCGCGTAGATCTGCAATGCGATCTGTCCATGAAATTTCAGAGATATGGACAAGCCCTTCAATACCATTTGCGATCTCAACAAAAAGACCGTAGTCGGTAATGCTAGAGATTTTACCTTTAACAACAGATCCAACCTTAAGATCTTCGCCCATCTCTTTCCATGGGTTGTCACTTAACTGTTTGAGCCCAAGAGAGATCTTCTCATTGTCTTTATCAAATGATAATACTTTGGTTGTGATCTTATCGCCTATTCTTACCAATTCGCTAGGGTGTGAAATGCGTCCCCAGGTCATGTCGGTAATATGAAGTAGGCCATCAACGCCGCCGATGTCGATGAACACACCATAGTTGGTGATATTCTTAACGGTACCTTGAATGGTCTGGCCTTCTGACAATGTATCAAGTATTTTTTTACGAGTTTCAGATCTTTGATCAGATAAGTGTTTGCGGCGAGAAATGATCACATTGCCACGTTTTTGGTTCACTTTGATAATGTTTGCGGTAATGCTCTGACCAACATATTGGTCAAAATCAGTAACACGTTGTAGATCGATTTGTGAACCTGGCAAGAATGCTGGAATACCTATGTCAACGCTTAAGCCACCTTTAACTTTATGGGTGACCATACCTTGCACAGGTTTTTCCTCTTCAAAGAGTTTAATGATCTCATCCCAAGCTTTGAGCGCCTTGGCTTTTTCATATGAAAGAACGACGTTGCCATCAACACTTTCAAGCTCATCGAGAATGACCTCAATGTCATCGCCAAGTTTAAATTTTTTCAATTCGTGAGGGCCAAATTCATAGCGCGAGATTGCGCCTTCTGATTTGTAGCCGATGTCGACTGAAACACCATCATTGGTGATATCGACAACTTTACCCTTAACAAGTTTGCCAGGGGTTAAATCTTGTAGAGTGCCCTGATACAGACGGTTTAGCTCCTCTTGCTGTTCTGGATTTAGCTCGAGGACCAAGTCATCCTGAATAACAGCTGCTCTTGCAAACTGTTTCGGACGAATAAGCTCTTTAGACATGTATATATGCTCCGATATTAATCTGAGAACCAGATCAATATTCCCTTTGAAAAAGGGTGTTTTAAGGTTAAATGATTAAAAATACTAGTAATTAGAGTAGCATTATTTGATTAAATTGACAAATTAATCGGTTGGAAGGGGGTTTGGGGGTGTTTCTTTTTTATATAATTTTTATTTGCCTTCGCCAGGCGAGCACAAGGCCTTTTGCTTGTCCTAAAGGCCTTGCAACCAAAACGATCCAGGCTACACTTATCCAGGTCTTCCGACTTGGCAAGTTTCGCCGGACAGGCACCTTAACTTCTTCCGTTTGTGCTGCCTGTTCGCCTTAGCTTTTTAAGCGACGGAGGGAGTTTTGATTACGTTTCGGAATCAAGATATCGAAGTATCAAAAAGCTAATTCAAACTATAAAACTATTGCGTATGAGATAAATGTTTACAACTCATTGCTTTACTTAATTTTATAGTTAACAACACTTCGATATACTTCATAAGATGAGGCTACTCAGTGCGAACGGACAAAAGAGTCGGCTTTTTAGAAGATAACGATAATATTCTTACCCAGTGCTCAGCACTGCACTAAAACTGAGTAAAATCTGGTGGGGTATGATTAGCTGGTCCATGTTCCATAATGGGATACAGTTCATACATATTAGTCTTAAAGATAATAAGAACTGAGCTTATGATGCCATTTATCAGAAAAAGGCCGAGTAAGATCAGATAAGGTATAGGAATTATTATTTCAATAAGAAGAAGTGTTGCCATGCCTAGGGAGTACATAAGCATAATCCAGAATGCTCCTCCGCATACTTTGGTAAATGTGCGAGCCATATGGGTTATTGATGTTTGTAGGCTATCAAAGATGGTTTTTTGTTCGAGTGTGATGATAGGCAATGTGAAGAACGTGATGACTGACCAGATGAAGGTTGTCGGTGTTATAATCGATAGAGTGGTTATGGGGCTGCAGATAATTTTTGAAATCAGATAGGTGGTGATCGTGGCCCCGGTAACAATTATGGTCCATTGGATAAGATGCCATAACTTATGGTTGGCGTATGCTATCGATTTTTTCATTGATATAGGTTCATTTTTAATAATATTGTGTACATGTTTAATGAGCGCAGCATCAAAGTAGTTACGAAAAAAAATGTTCAAAAAAATAGAGAGCAATAGGCTTATGTAGACAATGCCATCGACATGAGGGAGTATTGCACACAAAAGGTTCTGGTCTGGCACCTGAAATTGATTGGCAAGCGGAGCAAGCATAGTGTGGTATCCGACAATGTTGTAAGCTATGATGAAAACAAGTGAATATGAGAGTAGTAGTATAGCATGATAACTGAGTAATATTGGATACTCAAATAACATTGCAAAACTATCTGCTGCAATAAAAAGACCTTTTTTAAAACAGTTATATATATGTCTGATCACGAATCTCTCCTTTAGTTTGCTCTAAGCATAGTCAAAGGAGCCATTCAATTACAAGATTCTGCATCGGGGGGTAGTTTAGGGAATCTTCTTGTTACTTGATCAGCTCGTTGGGCCTGAGTTCTTATAAAAAGAAGCATTAATGCAAACGCTTGAGGGTCTGGTTGATTGATACTAAAGACGGTCGTGCTGCGCCTGCCGGCTATCCAATCTGAATAAAAACAGAATGTATCTTTTTTGGTCTGCAAAGTACATTGTACAAAATGATAACCTTTTAGGTTATAAGGGTTTCTTTTTTGTGCGGTAATAACGGTTATATCTTTGTCCTCTTTTGTTCCTATGAATGAATATTGGGAGCTCTCTTTTTCACTTAAGATATACCCTTTGTAGAGTTCATCTTTGATTTCTAGTTCTGTAAGTTCTATTATGTCTGCATGTAAAAAAGAGAGTATGCAGAGGGATATGCTTAATATTTTTTTTATATCTTTCTCCTTTAAAAATGGTTATACAAGTTTTTCAAACACCATCTGGCTCCAACTTTCCATATGCTCAACAAACGGTTGAAGTTCTTGAAGCGTTAATAACGTGCCAGATTTTAGTTCAGATTTTACTGAAATATCGGAGTTATCTCCTTTGAGTAATAAGACCAATCCGATGTGAACTTGGCCTACAGCATTTGTGTCATCATTAAGGATGCCGATTGTCTCGATCTGAAGCTCACCGTTATAATTGACCTCTTCGTGGAATTCGCGCTTGGCCCATTCAAATATTGAATCGGTGCTCATATCTTCAAGTCTGATATGGCCGCCAATGCCCAGGGTATATTTGTTCTTTAATCGTTGCTCTGATGCATGGCCTTGGCGCTGCATAAAAAAATAACGATTATCATGGTTGAATATCAGATAAGGAATGATCTGTTTATAAGAGGGGTCTGTCTCCATAGTTGATCGTGGCTGAAACTCTTTTTTATTTTTGATAACCTCTAAAGCATGTTCAAGGGGCTCTTGTGCAAGCCCATGCCAGGCTGGAAAGATTGAAAATATTTCAGCTCTTTTGACCACTAGTATCATCTCATCATGTATCTGGTTGATATGTTGTGTTGTAGATTGGGTAGTCTGCATGATGGCTCCTGATTGTTTATATGGTTATCTTATGGTACCATTGTAGAAAGAAATATGCGTAACATCAAGATTGGATTTATATGACTACATTTTTTTGCCATAAGTTAGCTAGAGACAAGATCATTGAAGATTGTGAGCAGCAGAATATAGGTATTGATTATCACATTATGAATGAGGGTGATTATCATAAGGCTTTGGCTCAAAAACTCCAGGAAGAATCTTTAGAGGTTGTCAGTGCACAAAAAGATGAGCTTCTTGAAGAGCTTGCGGATGTTCAAGAGGTGTTGGATGCGCTTTTAAAGGCTCATGGATTTACCTCTGAGCAGTTGCATCAGGTGCAGCTGGAAAAAAGAGAAAAGAAGGGTGGTTTTGATAAAAAGATATATGTCAATGCAATTACTGTTGCAGATGATTCTCCTTGGAAAGAGCACTTTTTGAAGCAACCAGATAAATATAGACAAGAGAAATAGAAGGTCAGATCAATGTACGATTTTAAATCTATAGAAAAAAAATGGCAAAAACGTTGGCAAGAGAATCCGCCTGCTCTCACAAAGCCAACAGGTAGTGGTAAAAAATATTATGTACTTGATATGTTCCCCTATCCTTCTGGGTCAGGGCTTCATGTGGGGCATTGGCGCGGATATGTGCTTTCTGATATCTATGCACGAAAAAAGTGGTTAGAAGGGTATAATGTTCTTCATCCTATGGGATGGGATGCATTCGGGTTGCCGGCTGAAAATGCTGCAATTAAAGAGGGCATTCATCCACGCGTGAGCACAGAGCGCAATGTTGCTCGATTTAAAGAACAGTTGCAGAGTATTGCCGCAATCTATGATTGGAGCAAAGAGGTTAATACAACCGATCCTGATTACTATAAATGGACACAATGGATCTTCTTGCAGCTCTATAAAGCTGGTCTTGCCTATATGGCACGTATGCCGATCAATTGGTGCCCATCATGTCTGACCGGTCTTGCAAATGAAGAGGTGGTCGATGGTGGCTGCGAGCGTTGTGGCGCTACAGTTGAAGAGAAGGTTATTCCACAATGGATGCTCAAAATAACCAGTTATGCAGACAAATTGATCGATGGTCTTGATAAACTTGAATGGCCAGAAAAAGTTAAATTGATGCAGAAGAACTGGATTGGCAAATCAGAAGGTGCAGAGATCTATTTTCAAGCGAAAGATCGCTATGGTCGCCAAGTTGATATTCCTGTCTATACTACATGTCCAGAGACTATTTTTGGTGTTAGTTGCCTGTTGATTGCACCAGAACATGAACTTGTTGAAACATTGGTGACCGATGAGCAACGAGCTGCGCTTAATGACTATTTTGGCACTGAAGGTTGTTGTTGTTCAGAAGATGATGATCATCATGATGAAAATGAAGAAGAAGATCATTGTGATGATGAATCTGACATTGATGAACCGAAAGGTTTTTTTACCGGTTCCTATGCGATCAATCCAATCACTCACGAATCACTACCAATTTACGTATGCTCATATGTTCTGCATGATTATGGCACCGGCGTTGTGATGGCAGTTCCTGCACATGATGAACGTGATTTTGGTTTTGCAAAAGAGTTCGATCTGCCGATTAAACAGGTCATTTCCTCTCCGGAAGTAAAACTTGATGTCCAAGGCAACATGCAAGAGGTCTATACTGGCGATGGCGTCTTGATTAACAGTGGACCATTTAATGGGCTGCCTGCCAAAACGGTTGGAAAAGAAAAAATTATTAATGATATTATTGGGCAAAGAGTTGGCTATAGAAGTATTAAATATAAGCTTCGTGATTGGGTGTTTTCCCGTCAACGTTATTGGGGTGAGCCGATTCCACTTATTCATTGTGATGAATGTGGCATTGTGCCTGTTCCAGAGGATCAGTTGCCGGTAACATTACCAGAAGTTGAAAATTATCAACCGACAGGAACTGGGCAGTCACCATTGGCTGGCATGCATGATTGGGTGAATGTACAATGCCCAACATGTGGTGGGCCAGCTGAACGTGAAACAAACACCATGCCTCAATGGGCGGGATCATGCTGGTATTTTCTGCGCTATCCAAATCCACAACTTAAAGATGGTGCATGGGATGCCAAAGATATGAATTACTGGATGCCGGTCGATCTTTATATTGGTGGTGTTGAACATGCGATATTGCATCTGCTGTATTCCCGTTTCTGGGTTAAAGTGCTTTATGATCAAGGGCTATTGCCATTTGATGAACCGTTTGCGCATCTGTTTAACCAAGGGATGGTGGTCAAACGATCAGAAAAGACCGGTCTTGTTGAGAAGATGTCAAAATCAAAAGGTAATGTGGTAAGCCCAGATGAGATGGTTGATGAGTTCGGCTCTGATGCGTTGCGCATCTATATGATGTTCATGGGGCCGCCTGAACTTGATTCTGAATGGCAGACCAGTGGCCTTGAAGGTGTTAAACGTTTCTTGAACCGCTTCTGGAACTATATGACCGATGAAAAAACGTTACTGCAAGATGCAGCAGCTGAAGATTTGACTGTAAGCAAACGGGTCAATCGTCTGTTAAAAGATTTCCAAGAGAGAATCGATCTCTTTAAACCGAACACTGCTGTTTCAGCATTAATGGAATTTTTAAATGATGCGACAGCACAACATATGCGCCTGTCAAAAGATTCTGCTGAAAAACTTATAGTATCACTTTCAGTTTTAGCGCCACATATGGCAAATGAACTGCTTGAATCATTGCTTGGCAAACAACTTGATAAATGTAGTTGGCCATCATACGATCCAGTATTGGTTCAAGATGACAGCAAGATCATTGTTGTGCAGGTCAATGGAAAGCTACGTGCAAACATTGAGATGCCTGTTGGAACATCACAATCCACTGTCGAGCTGAAGGCGAAGACAGTGATTGCTCATTGGCTTGATGGCAAAGAGATAGTAAAAGTGGTATTTGTAGCTGATAAACTGATTAATTTTGTTGTAAGGTAACAATGGCTATACTGACCTCATCGGAAGATGATTTAAAAGTTATTACATCAATGCAAGAGAACATGGCAGCGCATATGCTCTTTTTGCCAGAACGGTTGCCATCATGCACGGTGCTGCGTGCTCAAGAGATTATGATGATCGATAGCCATGTGCAAGATAGTTCATTAAACCTTGTATTTAAGGCGCGACTTCAAGATGAGAATGCATCAGAAGTGGTCGATAGTACGATTGCATATTTTCAACGTGAACAGATGCCATTTTCATGGTGGGTCTGCCCGGATGATATGCCAGCAGAGCTGCCACATATTTTAGAAGGTGCAGGTTTGACCGAAACTGAGACTTATGTTGGTATGTCACTTGTAATAGAGCATTATGGTTACGAACAGATTGAACTGCGTATTGAACGTGTTCTTGAGAGTGAGCAGAAAGAGGATTATGCCAATCTTATGATTGAACTGCATCAGCGGGATTCTACAGCACAAGAGTGGTATCATCAATTTCAAGATATTGAGTTCTCATTATCAGATTATGAACAGTTCTATGTCGGTTACTTGGATGAAACACCAGTATGTGCCGGTTCTGTTACATTACACAGTGATGTGGCAGGGATTTACAATCTTGTTACGCGTTCACGTTATAGAAGGCGTGGCTTTGCAACCGCAATGATTCAAGAGTTATTGATCCGATCTCAAGAGGCGGGTTATGCCACTGCGGTGCTCATTGCGCAGAAAGATGCGCTTGGACTGTATGAAAAGCTTGGCTTTGAAAGATTGTGCGAATTTTCTGTTTTTGAAAATCGATAAAAGATCTCATTTTATTGACATTTGACTCTGGGGAAGGTTACAATAATAGTAACTTACTATGGAGTGATTGTTTTTATGAGTTCTATGAAAATATTAATAGATTGGTTGCAGCAACATGCCACCAATGAGCATTATCTTTTTTTATTGCAGGATTTTAGGGCCCTTTTGCCTGAGCTATCTGATTCTGCTTTCAAGACTTTACTAAGTAGAGCTGTTACAAAGAACTATCTGACACGAGTCTGCCGAGGCCTTTATCTTTATAAAAATGCTATGCCATCAGATGGATTGTTATTGTTTCATGCAGTAGCGCTTTTAAGAGCAGAAGCTTTTAATTATATCAGTCTTGAGACAGCCTTAAGTGACGCGGGGGTTATTTCTCAGGTTCCTATGCAATGGATTACTATTATGTCCTCAGGTTGCAGTGCGATCATTTCGTGTGGCCAATTTGGCACGATAGAGTTTGTTCATACGAGTCAAAAACCAACCGATATTATGAATGAACTTTCATATGATGCTCGGTGTGGTTTATGGCGCGCATCGGTTGCATTAGCTATTAGGGATATGAAAGCAACGCGTAGAAACAGTGATTTAATAGATTGGGATATGGTTCATGAATTTATTTGATACATTAGTCACAGAAGCTTTAAAAAATAATCCACAATGGTCCCCATTAAGAATGGTGATAGAAAAAGAGTTATTACATCATGATATTCTCAAGATTTTGAGTGCCAATGATCTGCTCAAAAACCTTGTCTTTATCGGAGGGACTTGCCTAAGGCATTGCTATGGTGGAGTGCGTTTGAGCGAGGATCTTGATTTTACTGGCGGTGCAGATTTTTCACGATCCGATCTATCAGCAATGGGGCAGATCTTAACTACCAATTTAGAAGAGAAGTATGGCTTAAAGGTGGTGGTGAGCGAACCGGTTAAAGATAAGAAGAATGTTGATACATGGAAGATTAAAATAGAGACAAGACCTGAATCAAAACATGTTCCTGCTCAGCGCATTCATATTGATATTTGCGCTATACCATCATATGAAAAACGGCCCATGATGCTCTTAAACCCTTATGGCATTGATATGGGCACTAGTGGATTGATCATACAGGTTGAAAGCCGCGAAGAGATTTATACAGACAAAATTATCGCATTTGCTTTGCGAGCAAATCGCATTAAATATCGTGATCTATGGGATATTGTTTGGCTACATGGTCAAGGGATAAAGCCTCGGCTAGCATTGATCAATGATAAATTAAAAGATCGTCACAAAACAAGGCATGATTTTTTAGAGCTCTTTAGTGAGCGCAAAAAATTACTCAAAGAACCTGCAGTAGCAACAGCATTTCAGGCTGAGATGCGCCGCTTCTTATCGGTTGAACAGGTTGATCAGATGCTCAAGCAAGAAAACTTTTGGGATTTTATGGTCTATTTAATAGATGATCTTGATAATCAAATGAGAAATGTTTGATCCGCTCTCAAGAGGCGGGTTATGCTACTGCAGTGCTCATTGCGCAGAAAGATGCGCTTGGACTGTATGAAAAGCTTGGCTTTGAAAGATTGTGCGAGTTTTCTGTTTTTGAAAATAGGTAAAAAAGAGCTCGGGATTAGCCGGGCTTGTCTGAAAAAAGGGGCGTTTGGGAAGATAAAAAACTCTTGTTATTAACCCCTTCGAGTCCAAAGAAGGTTACAATAACAGTAGCTTACTAATAGAGTGGTCCGATCATAGATGATGCAGATAAGAATCAGAAATTAAAAAAGTCGAAACTGTTTTCTGTGCTAATTTAGCATTGAATGTAAAATTAGCACAAAAAATGGCCTATGAGATTTAAGGCTAAAATTCTCGCAAATTCCTAGATTTAAAAACGTTTTGAATAATATTTTAAAACTATTTCTTTTCTAGTCAAATTTGTGCTAAAATAACATTGAATGTAAAATTAGCACAGGATTTCAGGTATGGATTTTTATAAAAGAGATTTAGAAAAGCTTTTTGTTCGATATAAGAAGTTCCCGGTGGTTGCCATTTTAGGGCCACGTCAGTCGGGAAAAACAACCATTGCAAAGCATCACTTTAAAAACCATCAATATATAAATTTAGAAGTTTTAGAAATGAGAGAGTTTGCGCGTGCCGATCCACAAAAGTTTTTAAGAGATTTTGAAAACAACCATGGAATGATTATCGATGAGTTTCAGTATGTTCCTGAACTGCTTTCATATATTCAGGTTCAATCGGATGAAAAAGATCGGCCTGGATACTTTGTGCTCACCGGATCGCAGAACTTTCTCATGAATCAGGCGATCACACAATCACTTGCTGGCCGTGTGGGTATTTTAACGTTATTGCCATTATCATTGCATGAACTTGAAAAGAACAGGCTATTGCGATCTGTTGATCAGATGATGCTGGATGGTGCATACCCGCGGCTTTATAAAAAAGATCTCTCTTCATTAGACTTTTATCCATCATATATCAGAACATATATTGAACGGGATGTTAGGCAGTTAACCAATATTGGGGATATGGCCATTTTTGAAAAGTTCTTGCGCTTATGTGCTGGCCGTATTGGGGAGCTCCTTAATATTGCTGAGATAGCAACACAGGTTGGGGTTGATCAACGTACGATCAAAAAATGGTTATCTGTGCTTGAAGCAAGCTATATAATTTTTCTCTTGCAACCGCATCACAAAAATTATAATAAACGGTTAATTAAAACACCAAAGCTCTATTTTTATGATACCGGTGTTGCATGTTCACTTCTTGGCATACAATCAAAAGAGGTTTTATCATTGAGTCCATTTCGTGGGCATCTATTTGAATCATTGATCATTTCAGACTTCATGAAGCAGTACGCCAATCTTGGCTATCGGCCATCACTCTATTTCTGGCGTGACATGAATGGGCGAATCGAAGTTGACTGCATTGTTGATAACGCTGAAAAGTTAACTCCTATTGAGATCAAATCAGGGGAGACCATTCAGTTATCATTTTTTGATTCGTTGCTCAATTGGAACGGGGTGAGTGAAACCACATCAGAAAACAACTATATTGTCTATGCCGGTGATCGTGCTCAACATCGCACCAAAGGGAATGTGGTCACATGGAAAGATGCTGCAACGTTGATTGATGATCTGATAAAATAAAAAGGGCCCGGGTTTTAATCGAGCTCTTTAAGCTTAACCGTCATTTAAACTATTTCTTGAGGTCTATTTTAGCACCTGATGAGTCTCTAACATCAAAAAAGAAGCCACAGTCATCCCACTCAACATTGCAAATATTAATTTCCTTATTAGAAATAGGAGTGGATTCTTGATGCTTTTGCATTTGTAACAATGCAGCAATAGTTTTTCCCTGTTCTTTGTAAACTTCCTTAACATCGCAATATACTTGCTCGACTGTTAGCTTTCTGTTGACCATAATGTTGGCATATTTTTTTGCAAGTTTATTTAAAGGTTGGATCTCTTGATCGGAAAAGTTTTTATCAGATTTGATGGGCGATAGGCCATTTTTTTGTGCTATGTTTTGTAATATTATACGAGCATCTTCAAGAAAAATTATTTCATAATTTTTTCGAAGGTAAAGATCAGATAATGATGATCCATTTGATGTTTTTATTGTTGGCTCTAGAAGATAGTTAATTCGTGCTGTATATATCTTGCTTGTTTGTCTAGGTAAATTACTATGGCATACAGCCCACAATAGATTCTTTTGTAGTTGTCGTATCTTATTATAATGAGCGCTGTATATTGATGTAGTGGTGATTAATGCCATTGCTAATATTTTTTTCATCCTATTCTTCCTCATATTAAAAAGCTATAGATATGTGATTATTTTGAGATAAATATACTCCATTCTCTTGCCATAGCAATCTCAATAGTTTTACACTTGAACTCATGAAAATGGAACATATAAAAACCCTGCTCATGCTTACTATAGCATTGGGATCTGAAGGTTATCTTATGGCACAAAAGAGAGAGGCTCTTTCAACCTATCGCTCTAAGCGTGATTTCACCAAAACCCCTGAGCCGAGTGGCAAAACTATTAAAAAAAGATTAAGTTCGCGTAAAAAACCGATATTTGTTATTCAAGAGCATCAAGCGAGCCATTTGCATTATGATGTTCGTTTGCAAATTGGTGACGTACTGGTCTCATGGGCGGTGCCAAAAGGGCCATCACTTAATCCGCGAGTGAAACGATTAGCGGTGCAGACAGAAGATCATCCCATCGATTATGCAGATTTTGAAGGAATCATTAAAGAGGGCTATGGTGCTGGCACGGTGATGGTCTGGGATATTGGTACCTATAAAAATATAAAAGATGAATCGATGCAAGAGTGCCTCAAGCAGGGTCAGATTGAGGTTGAGCTAAAAGGGAAAAAATTAGAGGGTGCTTTTGCGTTTGTTCGTACTCATTATGCCGGTTCTAAAAAGAACTGGTTGATGATCAAGATGAAGGATGAGTTTGCAAGCGCAAAGAAAAATCCAGTATCTAGTCAAAAACGTTCCGCTTTGACCGATAGAACCATGAAGCAAATTAAAGATGATAAGAAATCAAAAGTCTATGAATGATACGATGTTGCATGTTGGCAAACGTGCTATAATTATTACTAATCCAGATAAAATACTGTTTCCCAAGTCGGGAATCACGAAGCTAGAGATGGTTGAGTATTATCAGCGAATCGCACCGGTTATGGTTCCGCACCTTAAAAACAGACCGATCAGCATGCAGCGATTTCCAGAAGGGATCGGCCATGAAGGATTTTTCCAGAAAGATGCATCAGATTATTTCCCGTCATGGATAAAGCGAGTAGAAGTGGAAAAGGGTGATACATCAAAAGTGGTCTCACACGTGTTATGCAATGATGCAGCAACTTTAGTGTATCTTGCAAGTCAGGCGGTCATAACACCACATATCTGGTTGAGTACCGTTAACAGATTGAACTATCCTGACCGCATTATTTTTGATTTTGACCCATCGGGAAAAGATTTCAGTCAAGTGTGCAAAGCGGCAAAACTGTTTAAAGCATTTCTTGAAGAGTTAGGGTTGGCTCCTTTTGTTATGACAACCGGTTCACGTGGATTGCATGTTAATATTCCTATCAAGCGCGAACTGCTCTTTGATGATGTGCGCCAGATTGCGCGTGATATTGCTGCAGTAATGGTCAAACAGTATCCAAAACTGTTAACATTAGAAGTCCGCAAAGAAAAAAGAAAAGGAAAGATCTTTGTTGATTATCTGCGCAATGCATGGGCGCAGACTGCTGTTGCTCCGTATGCAATGAGAGCGCGTGAAAAGGCTCCTATTGCAACACCACTTGGATGGAAAGAGGTCAATAGTTCCTTGACTCCACAGAAATATAATCTATCAAATATCTTCAAACGAATTTCACGTATTGGTGATCCATGGGAGGATATTGATCAGTATGCAAAATCGGTTAAGAGGGTTGGTAAAGAGTTGGAAAGCCTAAAGTATTAATCCTGTGCTGCTTCCCACTCAGCAGTTAACGCATCAAGTTCTGCCTGTTTTTTCAATAATTTCTGCTCAACCTGCTTGAATGCAGGAGTGCCATATTCAACATCTTCAAATGAGCCTTGAATCCTGGCTAACTCTTTTTCGCATTTTGCAATTTTCTGTTCAAGAAGGCGCAGATCTTTTTGAGGGTCATCCTCTTTTTTGCTCTCTTTTTTTGATTCTGTCGGTTTAACAGTTACAGTTTGCTGTCCTGCTAAAGCTTCATTTTTTTGATGCAGGTAAGCATCATAGTTGCCTTCATAGCTGAATGCGCCATGAGGAGTCAGTTCAACTACGATATTGGCCAGCTCATTGATGAATGTATGATCGTGAGAAACAAATAGAATGGTTCCTTGAAACTCTTTGAGTGCGCGAATAAGCGTCTCTTTAGATGGCATATCAAGATGGTTGGTCGGTTCGTCAAGAAGTAAGAAATTGCTGTCCTGCATAAGGACGATTGCCATCGCCACGCGGTTTTTTTCGCCCCCAGAAAGAACTTTAATCTTTTTCTTGATGTCATCACCGTTAAATAAAAAAGCTCCCAAGAATGACCGAATTTGTTGCTCGCTTTTCTTTGAGCAGCGGCTCTGTGCATTTTCAAAAATGTTTTTATCAAGATCGAGCGACTGGTTTTGGTCCTGTGCAAAGATGGTATAATCAACATTCTGGCCGAACTCTATCGAGCCATGTTGCAGCGGTAAGTTACCAACAATCAAATTAAAGAGCGTTGTTTTACCCACACCATTTGCAGCAACTAATGCAACCCGTTGCCCGCGCTCTATTTTGAGGTTAACATTATCAAACAGTTTTTTATCTTCAAATCGATGTGCAACTTTATGAACATCAAGCACAATGCGCCCCGAACGTTTGACTTCAGGAAAATGAAAATGTACCTGTTTAGGTGCTGGCGGTAGTGATATTAGTTCTACATTTTCAAGCTTTCTTTGCATGCTCTTTGCCATTTTGGCTTTACTTGCTTTTGCTTTATATCGCTCGATGGTCTCAATTTTCTGTTTGATCTCTTTTTGCTGCTGTGCATAAGCTGACTGCAGTTGCTCCATATCGCTCTCATATTGAACTTCAAATGCACTATAGTTGCCGTTATAAACTTTGGCGTCGCCCAGTTCAAGAGCTACAATGCTGGTGCATAATTTATCAAGAAAATACCGTTCATGGCAGACAAGAAGAAAACCAAAATTTGAGTTTTGTAAGAAGTTAATAAACCAATCTTTAGCGACGATATCCAAATGGTTCGTTGGTTCGTCAAAAAGATAGAAATCAGCCTTTTGAAGAAGTAGTTTTGCAAGAACAATCCGCATTTTCCAGCCGACACTTAGGGTGCTGACCGGTTGCTCTAGTTGCTGTTCTTTAAATCCTAATCCAAGCAGAATACGTTCTGCCTGAGCTTGTAACTGTTCTGGCTCAAGTTCGCTCATCTTTTCAAGGAGTTCTACATATTCTTCAACAGTATCCTCATCGGTCTCACCCTGTTCTATTTTGCTCTCTAAGAAGGTTAGTCGATCTTTGAGTGAGCTAATATCTGCAATCGCCTGCATAGTCTCTTGCAAAATGGTTTTGTTTGAAAGTAGAACCACCTCTTGTGGCATATAGGCGATTCGTTTACCTGGTAGAATAGATATGGTTCCGCCATCAATAGGTTGTTGTTTGCCGATCACTTTAAGTAATGTTGATTTACCCGATCCATTTCTTCCTACAAGGCCAATACGGGCGTTTTGATTGATATTTAAGGAGATATTATCAAATATGGTCTGGGAGCCGAATGACAATAGGAGATTTTTGATATGGATCATAGTTATGTTGCCTTAATAATTGAATGAATAGAAAGATCATTATGATTAAGTATGTTTTCTCTATATCTTCAATTATAAACCATTTTGATAAAAAAGAGTACCGGTCTTATCTCATGTGCAAAAGACAGGTTATATGAGGTTTGCTATATTTGCATAGAGCAACAAAAGAACAGAGTTTTAAAGCTGAACAAAGAACTATTAACAAAGTTGCTGTCATTACATTTTTCTTCATGATTTTCCTTAATAAATGAACCTTTTAAGGTTCATCTGCCTCTCCTTTTAAAAGTACACTGCTTATTGTAATAACTACCATAAAATGGTGATTATTACAATGATTTAGGGTGGCAAGTGCAAAGATAAAATAAAAAAGGGAGGCTCAAAAGTCTCCCCGATTAGGTACAAGAATGAAATATAGTTTTTACTGTTCTTCTGCTTTAGGCTTATTGTTATTATAGCAACCACATCGGGCTTCTCCGCCAGGACGATTAGGTTTGTTAGAGCATCCACATTTTGAGCAGATATTTTTATTGCGAGTGATCTGTTGTTGAGGCTTAGGTTTATTGCACCCACATTTTGCAGTACGTGTTGGGCCTTGTTGCGGTTTAGGTTTGCTGCACCCACATTTTAGGTCACGGGTTGTGCTCTGTTGAGGTTTTGGTTTATTGCAACCGCATCTTACTTGTCCATTGCCATTAGGCTTGTTAGAGCATCCACATTTTGAGCAGATCTTCTCATTGCGAGTGACCTGTTGCTGTGGTTTAGGTTTGCTGCAGCCACATTTTAAATAGTCTTCAGAGGCTGATTCAAGATAATTGTTTCCAGACTGTGTATATTTTAAGAATGTTTTTATTGGAACTGTTTTGCAGCCACACGTATTGCACGTGCCGTTATTAGTTGTGCAGTTGCAAGAGGTGCATTTGCGCAAGCTCACCTGTTGGCGCATTGTATTTTTACAATCGCAGTTTTTGCAATTAGAGCTGCTAGAGTTGCCACATGAATTACATGAGCGGAGTGATGGGTTTTGAGCGTCGATCGCAGCCGTCTTGTTGCCACAGTTGGTGCAGCTATTGCAGCTATTTGTTGAACATCCACAGGTAGAGCATTTGCGAACTGAATCTTCAGCTCTATTTGTGCAAGTGCAGTTGTTTGTTGAGCATCCACAAGATGAGCATTTACGGTTAATTTCAGAATCTGCTGATCTGCAGCTTGAGCTACAACTGCTGCAGCAATTACAGCATCCACGATTTGTTGAAGTGCAGTTGCATGAAGAGCAGTTGCAGCAACTTCTGACTTGGTCTTCGGTAGTTATATTTCGGCAGCAATTATTGCAAGGCTTGCAGCATGGTCTACATATTGTTGAGCAGCACGATGATGAAGAGCAGCTACTTGAGCAGCAATTATTGCAGGATCCGCACGCTCTGCTACCGCGCAGATGAAGAGCTGTTTGAAGCATTAAATGCTTAATCTCTTTGGTCAGTTCATCGCTAAAGCTATCTAAGTAATTAACAATGGTCTCTTCAGCATCTTTTGATGAAAGGTATTCATATTTTAATGTTTTAGATGCGACATTGATAATATTGCTGAACATATCGGCAATGCTCTGCTCCATCACCCTGGTATCTTCTGGGTATTGAACGATAGCAAAAAGATTCTGTATCAGATTCTGAAGGGCGTTGAGTAAGCTTGTGTGAAGTTCTACTTCATTATCATCCACAGAAGAATTGTTAGAGCTATCTATTGATGAAGATTCATTGAGAGGAATTTCATTGAGATGTTCCAAAGGAACTGTCTGTAAATATTCTCGTAAAGATGCGGCACTTTCAGTCAAATCATGTTGAAGGAGAGGAACTACCGATTGAGCAACGTCTTGTAATAGTGAGCGAAGCTCTGCAACCTCCTCTTGGGTCAACTCATGGCTAGGAAGTGAGCTTGCTGCAATGCTAAATATTCCAGAGAGCATGTCGCCAACATGAAGAAGAACATTCTGTTTGTTGTGTGGATCTTTGATCACTTTGATCAGCCCTTCAACAACTCGACCTACGCCTGCAAGAATACGGCTTGTTTTTGCATCACGAGACTCAGATGAGGCTTGATGTGTTGCATCTTCAGCAAGGCCTGATGAGGCATGTAGTGGTAATAATATGCATGAAAACAGGACGCACAAACTTATGTGTGGTTTTTTCATCTACTTACTCCTTTTTTACTTTAAAAAATGAAAAACTTCCAGACAACAATATAACTTTGGCCATAAAGAATGGCAATAGTTTTATACAGAATGGGCAGGTTCTAGTTTTCAGTGGTCAAATTAGGTTTTTTTTCTCTGAAAATGAGCACCTGAAGAACACGTTTAGGACTCGCATTTTGTACTTGAAAATAGTAATTTTTATATAAAATGCGCTCACCCTTTGTAGGTAGGCGTTGAAGTTGTTCAGCAATAAATCCACCTAATGTAAAGACATTTTCTGCTTCAAAGCTTATGTTAAGGAGTCTGCTTATATCTTCAAGGGGAGTGCTTGCTTCGGCAAGCCAACTATCATCTTTTAAGTGAATGATTTTTTCATTGGTCGGTTCATGTTCATCGCTTATTTCGCCGACAATCTCTTCAAGAATGTCCTCAAGGGTTGTCAGACCAATAAGGCTTCCATGTTCATTGAGTACAATAGCCATATGCCGATGTTTTTCGGTGAATTCTTTAAGTAATTGATTAATTTTCATACTTTCAGGAACAAAAAGAATAGGGCGCAAAAGCTCTTTTAAGGGCAGATCTTTATTTTGAGAGAGCAGATGAAAGAGATCTTTAAGGTGAACTATACCTACAATGTTTTCATGATTGCCTTTATAGACAGGGAGTCTAGTAAAATTTCTTTTCAAAAAGATTTGCAATGTCTCTTGAATAGTAGCATTGATATCGACTGAGACAATGTCCATTGCTGGAACCATAATCTCTTTAACTGGAGTTGAGGCTAATTCAAAAATACTTTGAAGCATTTGTGATTTATCAACCTCCATGAGACCCATATTGCGAATATAGTTAATCAAGAAGCGTATTTCGCTTTCGCTGGTTACCCAATCATTGGTCTGATCCTGTTTGGTTCCAATAATTGCCATGATCAATTCTGAAAACCAGAATAGTATAGATACTAATGGATAAAGCAGAATGTAGACCCCATGTACAATCCATAATGTGGAGGTAAAAAGATATTCTCCGCGCGCTTTTGCGATATTTTTAGGAATGATTTCGCCAAAGACAACAATAGCGACAGTTGCCAGAAGTATACCTATAGAAAAACCTAAATCTCCTGATAGATGTAAATATGAAAAAAGCGTCTCCATCATATGCGCAGCTAGTGCCGCAGTAGTAACGTCGGCTAAGCTATTTGCTACTAATATGGTAATCAGGATACGTTGAGGATTTTTTTCAAATGTTTCAAATAATCGTCTATATTTACCAATTTTTGATTCGAGCTCTTTAAGTTTAAAGAGACGCAGCGCTGTGATGGTTGTCTCAAGAAATGAGAATACGCCTCTAACGCTGAGCGCAATACAAAAAAAGATTGACGAATACCATAATGTTTGCAGTTGAGGTTCCATACTCAAAATATCCTGACCTTATAATCCATGTAACAGATTGTTATATTTCGTATACTTATATTATTCAATTGGATCATCAGATGCAAGAACTTCTTCAAGCTCTTTGTCAAAGAATGATCGCAAACGCTTACTGCGTGAGGGATGGCGCAGTTTTCTCAGTGCTTTAACTTCGATCTGTCGAATGCGCTCTCTTGTGACAGAGAAATCTTTTCCCACCTCTTCTAAGGTATGCTCTGATGCAACGTCTATTCCAAAGCGCATTTTGAGAACCTTCTCTTCTCGTGGAGTCAATGTTTTAAGTATCTCGCGTACTTTTTCTTTGAGGTCATTGCTTGCAACGGTATCAGAAGGAGAGAAGTCATTTTCGCTCTCTATGAAATCTTTGATATAAGCATCGTCACTATCCCCAACAGGTGTCTCTAAAGATATAGGCTCTTTTGAGATTTTGATAATGTTTTTTATCTTTTTCTCATCAAGATTTAACTCTTTTGCAAGTTCGGCATGGCTCGGCTCGCGACCATGTTCTTGAACAAATGTTCGCTTAATCTTGTTGATTTTATTGAGTGTTTCAACCATGTGAACGGGCACTCGAATGGTGCGCGATTGATCAGCAATAGCGCGGGTGATTGCTTGGCGAATCCACCATGTGGCATATGTTGAAAATTTATATCCACGTTCAAATTCAAATTTTTCAACAGCCTTCATAAGGCCAATATTTCCCTCTTGAATAAGATCCAAGAAGTGGAGCCCACGATTTACATATTTTTTCGCTATGTTAACAACAAGGCGTAAATTTGCGCGAGCAAGATCATCTTTTGCATGTTTATCATTATATTGTGCTGCTGTAAGTTGAGCAAAGTAGATAGAGATAGTATCCAGTGGTAGACCTATTTCAGCCTCTATTTTTTTTATGCTCTTCTGTGACATGCGATAATTGCGCTCGATCTCTTCTACGGTCTGTTTTTCAGATTCTGAAAGTTCATTCTTTTGGCTATAGGCCTTGAGTTGGTCTTGGCAGAACCTTATGATATCCTGTTTCTCTCTGATTTTTTTAATCAACTTCTCAAGTTTTTTGCCCAATTTTTTAATCAATTTATTTGATAACTTAATAGATCTAATTGTTTCACCAATCGCCTCTTTGTTTTTACGCACAGCATCTAGCATCTCCTGCTTTTTTTCATGAGATGTCAGTTTTCCGCGATAGCTTAAGTAGATCTTCTCTTCATTTTCAATAAGGCTCTTGATTTTGTCGATAGTTGCAAGTAAAGATTTCTGTTCAGCGTCTACTTTAGGGCTATTCTCTTCATCAAATTCTTGAAATTGAATTACATCTTTTAATTGCATGCTGTTTTTACGTAGACGATCAGCAATCAGAACAAATTCTTTGTGAATGAGTGGGAATCGCGAAAGGGCGTCTATAGATTCAACTTTTGCAGATGATATCTTTTCAGAAATAACCTTTTCTGTCTTTTTATTAAGAAGAGGGATTTTGCCGATATCTCGTAAATAACATTTAACCGGATCGGTAATTTGAGTTGCATGACTTATGGATTTTTCTTCATCATGCTCTTCTAGCTCAGGCTCTTCATCTGAAGCAAAATCATCACTATCTATATTTGACAGTTTTGTTTTGATATCATGTATTTTTGAAAAACCGGCTCCTTCGTCTGATTCATATGGTTTGTCATCAGAATCGAGCTCTTCTTGCATAGCAAGCTCAACATTCTCTTTTTCTAGTAATCGTAGAAGATTATTGGTCTCTGTATCGGTAAGATGATTCTTTTCGCCAAATTCAATAACTTCTTCGTAGGAAAGAACGCGGCTTTGACGGCCTCTTTCAAGAAGCTCTTCGATGAGCTCTTTTTTTAAGTCTATACCAGTAGCTGAAGATGTTTTTTTTATTTTATCTTTGTTGCTATCGTTTTTTGTAACTTTTGATTTAACTATTTTTTTGACCATATTAACCCTCTTTGCAAAGCTCACTATTCTTTTTCAAGCATCATCTGTTTTAATGTTGCAAATTCTTGTATCAGCTCAGTTAACTTTTGTGTATCCCCCTGATTTTTTGCCATCTCTAACTTACTCTTTATATTATGCACTATTGTTTTCCAATTCTTTTTTTGAAGCTGTTTTACAAGGTGCTCGAAACTATCCTTTTCTGTTGAATCTTCAGATGAAAATACTGCTTGGCTGGCAATCTGCTTTTCTTGTTCATTGAGCAGCTCAAATAGTTCAGCAATAGTATAATGAGGATTCTTCTGTAAAACCTCTTCAAGTTTGGTCAATATAGTAACGTATGTTGTTGGCAACATATGATATAGATATTGACGATTTTCTGCACGAAATAATGACACATTGCTCAGTATAGCAGATAAAATTTTTTTTTCTAATTTGAGCTCTTCGTCAACAATTTTATCGGGAATAATTTCTATCTGAAACTGCCGTTTCTGTTCGGTCTGTATAGAAGAGGATCTGTTCTCGTAAAGATTATCTTTTAATGTCTGATAGGGAATGGCCAGAATTTTTGCAGCTTCTTGCAATAGGATGTCTTGCTTAATAGTATCCTTTATCTTGCCAATTAATCCTATAATCTTGCGAGTTGTCTGGAGTTTTTGATTGAGCGATTGATCTTTAAAGTTGGTCCCTATAGATTCAACAAAAAAGCTAAAGATGTCTTTAGCCTCTTTAATAAGGGGATCAATATTGATCTCTTTTTTTAGATAAGAAGCGGGGTCTTCACCTTTTGGCAATTGTATAATTTTCATCTCGAGATTTACTTGCCAGCAGAGTTCTGTAAGGCGCAAAATAGCCTGCTGGCCAGCGGCGTCGCCATCATATAGAACATAGATCTGTTCTATAAAGCGTGATAATAATTTTAGATGTTCAATGGTGCAGGCTGTTCCTAAAGATGCAACGGTATTTTTGTATCCGTGTTGCACCATGGCAATACAATCTGTATAGCCTTCAACCAGAAAGACAGCATTCTTTTTCTGCATAGTCTCTTTGGCAAGATGAAGACCATAAAGGAGTGATCCTTTGTTAAAAAATTCATTCTCTTGTGAGTTATAATATTTTGCTCGTGTATCCTGATTTTTATAGATCCTGCCACCAAATCCAGAATAATGGCCAATATGGTCAGCAATCGGGAAGATCACTCTTTGTTCAAAAGGTGAATATACCGATGCTTTTCCTTTATGAATAATATGAGCATCAAAGAGATCGTTGGCAAGAACCTGATGTTCTGAAACATAATGCAGTAGAGATTTTATTGCAGATGGACCTTCTGGAAAATAGCCTAACTTAAAGGTGCTAATGCATGTTTTATCAATGCCTCGATCATGTAGGTATCGTAACACCGCAGGACTTTTGAGTAATAGTTCATGGCACCATTGAGTGACCAGTTCATTAACAAGAAAATAATGTTTTCTTTTATCGGGAGACTTTGAATCTAGGGTGAAGGTTGATTCTGGGATCTGTATTTGATATCGATCTGCTAAAAGCTTTGCAGCTTCAAGTTGGCTGCACTGTTCGATGCGCGAAATGAACGATATGACATCTCCACCAGCGTGACAACCAAAACAATAAAAGATCTCCTTGTGTGGGCTAACGGTGAATGATGCCGTCTTTTCATGATGAAAAGGGCAGCTGCCTTTGTAATAGAGTCCCGCTTTTTTAAGCGTTACATATGATCCAATTGCATCTAGAATTGAGATCTGTTCTTTGATATGTGAGAATATGTTCATGAATTCCGTTGATTACGCAAAATAACTATATACATTATACCAGCGCCAATAATAAGTAAAAGGGCAATCCATTGGTGTATTGATAATAAAGTATAATCATTATTTAAAAATTCACGATCATCACGGAGAAAATCGATTAAAAATCTTGATGCATTAGATAGTATGAGATATAAGCAAAAGAGTATTCCAGGTTTTTTTATATATGATTGCGCCATATAAAGAGCTATAAAAATGGCAAACAGTGAAACGGCGCTATACAGTTGTGCCGGATGTAGCAAACAGTTAAGGGGGGCCAGAGTATCAGGATCTGTATATTTTACCGCCCAAAATATTGTGGTTGGTTTACCATAACAACATCCTGCAAAAAAGCATCCTAAGCGTGAAATAGCTTGTAATAAAGGTGCATAAATAGATATCAAATCGAGTAATGGCATAATAGGGATATCTTTTTTTTTCAGAAAGTAGGGGATAAATATCAATAATGCAAGAACTGTGCCCAAAAGAGATCCTCCACCATTGGTAATCATTATGATCTCTTGCACAGATGAAATAGTTCCGTAAGAACCAAAAAGATAGAGCGCTCGGGCTCCAATAACTCCAACCAAAATACTTAAAGAGAAGAGTGATGCAGCATCAGCTTCGCTGATAATAGAGGGCCGCTTAGGATGGTTCAGTATTAAATAATAGAAGACTATGCAGCCTAATGCTATACATGCTCCATACGTGTAGATGGAGAATGGTCCCCAAATATGAAAAAGAGTTCGTGTAAGCATCGGTATACTCTTTATTCAATTATTTCAAGAGGCTTTGCCCCATCGATAATAACTCGCCAATCATTTTTCCAATCAAATGTGATTGCAGCTTCAGTTAGATTTTCTGGAATGTTAAATACAACAGTTCTTGTGCCAGTCTTATATCCATTTACAAAATCATAGCTATAGGTGACCTTAAGCAGTTGGTCGGGAATCTCTATTGATTGCTGTTCACCTTGTGCTAAAGAGATGCCATTAACGACTATTTTAAATGCTGGAATATAACTTATAAAGCCCTTTTTGTAAGTGAGCATTTTGTCGGTAATATTATTTTTTACTGATATGCTTTTACTTACATGCGTAATAGAAGGTTCTAAAGTAGGTGCAAAAGCGATTTGTTCAATTGGCTCTTTCTCTTCAATTGTGGGTGCGATCGATTCAGCTATAGGCAAGATGGATTCAGGCTCTGTCGATTGCAAATTTTCAGGGTGTTCGATAGCTTTAGACTGATAATATCTGATGGCAAACGCGCCTAATAACATTGAAATAAATAGCAATGCAATTCTTTTTTTACTCATTAGCATAGTCCATAAAAATAGAGGAATTAATGAAAACTGATTCCCACTATATCATACTTTCAGAATGAAGAATAATGATTTTCTATTTCTTTGATATAACTATTTGATAGTTGAGTAGATCAGACGCATACCGTTTTATGTTTAACAGTTTCTGTTTTGACCAGTCCACAATATCAATAATCACATCGCTGCATAATACATGTTCTTCTTCTGGTTGTATTATGCCATTAATGACGACAGTGCATTTGGCATACTTTGCCAATGTTTTGCCCCAAATGTAAATGCCCACTTTTGTCATATAATGTGATGCTAAGTTGAGATACCGTTCCAATCGGTTTTTAGCATGAGTTTCAGGAAGAAGTTCTTGAATAGGTACGCATTCAAATAATAGATCCGCAGTAATATTTTTGATAACAATCGTCCATTTATTATTTTCAATGGTTACCTCTATTTTTTCACCACGAGGACAATGGTATTCATTAACTGCCTTAATAATAATATTTAACTGTTTAAAACGGTCACAATGTTTCTTGCAGTTTTCATCAAGATCAAGCAGTTCAGAGAGATCGTCTTGAAAGATAATATCACGTTTTGATGATGAGTTTATTTCATCAGCATTATCATTGTCAGAACTTTCTGTAGATTCATTTTTTTCAGCCACATCATAAGATATCCCACTCTCATCTGTTTGAACTAAAGTCTCTTGATTTTTATTTACACTCTGTTCAGGATCCTGTCCTTCAGGACAATCCTGTTTTTCAGTGTTAGGTGATTGCATTGAGGGAATATGTACTTGGGAAGCGCTCAAAAGAGAATTTTCATCATTTGTTATAGGTGTAGTTATCTGTTCTGTACCATGCAGTAAAGAGCAGGCTAGGCCCATAAAAACAACATTCTTATTTATCATCTTATCTTCTCCGCATTAATTTCATTTTTCTTAATTTAATATTATATCTTACTATATACCATAATTGTTACAGCCAAAGAAGTAGTAAGATAACATCTTTTATAATAATTACAATTATACCATCATAAAATGAAAAAACAAAAGGGGGCAAGAGTTTTTGTCATATTGTCTCCTTTACATTCCTTTTTTCATAATCAGTCTTTTTCATAATTTCTCTTATTTTGAATATTAACAATGAAATTGCAGCAGGGGTCATACCTGGAATAAGTGCCGCGTCCGCAAGTGTTCTAGGCCTGCGTTTAATGATTTTTTCTTGAAGTTCTTTTGAAAGGCCCGGAAGATCTTTAATTGCAAGTGATGCAGGTATAATCATAGTTCGATATTGCTCTCTGCGTTGAACCTCAAGTGCTTCCCGTTTTAAATATGGTTCATACATAAAATGTGCTTGTACTGTTAACATGGCGCGATCTGAAAGATAGATGCTCGGTTCTTTTGCAAGAATCTCTTGCGGATCGATACTTCCGCCAAACATATGTATGAGTTCTGCAGTGCTATATTTTTCTTTAAATAGTTCTATAGCGTATGCAATCTGCTCTTTTTCTTTGCAAAAATCTTTATAGAATGATTCGTCAATAAGGCCAAGGTTATATGCCCTATCGGTCAAGCGTAAAAATGCATTATCTTGGCGAAGCAGCAAGCGTCTTTCAGCGCGTGATGTGAACATTCTATATGGTTCATCAATGCCTATGCTTACCAGATCGTCTATCATCACACCAATATAGCTCTCTGATCTTTCAAATATAACAGGCTCTTTTTTATGGGCTTTTTGATGGGCATTGATACCAGCTACAAGTCCTTGCGCTGCAGCTTCTTCATATCCGGTTGTGCCATTGATTTGGCCTGCAAGAAAGAGTCCAGGAACTTTTTTAACTTCTAAAGAGTGATTTAATTGATTTGGTTGTACAAAGTCGTATTCAATTGCGTAGCCAAGTTTTGTGATAATAGCATTTTCAAATCCATTAATAGAGCGTATATATTGCTCTTGCACATCGGCAGGCAACGAAGTTGAAAGTCCATTTGGGTAGATCTCTTGCATACTTGCATCTTCAGGTTCAACAAAGACGTGGTGCGCATTTTTATTAGCAAATCGTGAAATTTTGTCCTCAATAGAGGGGCAGTAGCGGGGCCCTATGCCTTCAATATTTCCACTATACATAGCGGAACGCCCTAGATTATTGCGGATTATTTCATGAGTTTTTTCATTGGTATGGGTGATATAACAAGGGCGAGAGCTTATAGCTTTATGTGGATAAAAATCAAAAAGAAAGTTTAAGTTATCAGGCTCTTGAAATTCCATTTTGCTGAAATCTAAGCTTTCAGTCAATAATCTTGGTGGTGTACCGGTTTTTAAGCGGCCAAGTTTTAGACCACTATTTTTTAAAAAGTTTGATAATGTGGTGACCGCTTTTTCGCTGCGGCGTCCACCTTCATAATTATTTTGGCCTATATGAATTTTACCATTTAAAAATGTTCCAGTAGTTATAACTACTGATGATGTAATTAATTCAGTGCCATCATGCAAAATAACAGAGCGAACATTACCATGTTCATCTAATCTTATATCATCTGCCCGCCCAGCAATAAGAGTTAGATTTTCAACTTCAGAGAGCATTTTTTGACTTAATGCACTGTAAGCAACTTTATCTATCTGTAATCGTAATCCATGAACGGCAGGACCTTTTTTTGTATTGAGCATTCGAACTTGCAGATATGTTTGAGTACATAACTTGGGCATTAATCCACCCATTGCGCTTATTTCAAATACTAGGTGCCCTTTGCCTATTCCTCCAACAGCAGGATTGCATGGCATAGTGCCAATTTTTTCAATCTCGAGGCTGATTAATGCTGTTTTTGAGCCCATATGGGCAGCTGCCCATGCAGCTTCAATGCCGGCATGTCCACCGCCAATCACTACGACATCAAAATAATTTGCTAATATCTGTTTTTTCATAATATTTATTTTTTGCGCTTTCCCTTGAGATAAAAAATCTCAGCGATTAGTTTACTCTGTTAGGATATATGAGGCAACTATTTGATTATGTTTTTTATTTCTGTTACCAAGATAGTTTAATTTTAAGTTAATATTAGTAAGGGAGTCGTTTGCGTAGCATTGCAAGAGCTGCGGCATTATCTTTAGATTTCGCTTTGTGCTGAGCGATAATTTTTTTCATATCGCATCTTATTTCAGCCACTTCGGCAGCGACATCCTGCTCATTGTTACATTCAGCAATCTCTTGTAACTCTGCAAGGTAGTTGTCCATTCTATTGAAGTTGTCATCTGTGACAATAGTTTTGCTCA
Source organism: bacterium (assembly GCA_021833825.1). GTDB lineage: Bacteria > Babelota > Babeliae > Babelales > Vermiphilaceae > JAKBEL01. The sequence continues at coordinate 11,349 of JAKBEL010000017.1, read as the reverse complement.
TCTTTGTAAGCTCTGTAGCAAAGGCTGTAGCTTTTAATCTTTTTGCAAGACCAGCAGTCAAGGTGTTATAGGCTGTATTAAAATATTTTTCAAGATCATATGCGATCTGTAGCAAGATGGTGATAAAGGCAAAAAGAGGAGCATCGGCTTCGCTTTGAGGATTCAGCTCGAGTTTCTTAGCCTCTAAATCTTTCATAAATTCCTGTATTTTCTGTTTACCATCGATCATTTTTTTTACTGTAAGATTCAATTTTTCGGCGCTGTTTTCTGAAAATGAATCTTTGAAGGTACATTTGAAATACCGTGCGTGTTCATCAAAATGGCGATGAATACCCTTTATGCTTTGAGTATAGTCAGGAGCATTGGCAAGGGAATATGAGCTTGTTCCAGCCAAATGGATAATAGTCGCGAAAATAAGATGTTTACTGTTCATTTTTAAAAATTTCATAATTTCTTCCTTATGTATATATTATCAGATATTATTATTTATGCTGACAATATTAAGTTTAAAACCAACCGGTTTTTAGTCAACTGGTGGGCACATTTACTATTAGTTTCAAGATAAAATAGGTAAAAACTTCCTTAAAAAAAGGGTAAAAAAAGTAATAGCATGATCTATCATATGGCCGCTTATTTACAGGTGTATATATCTATTTTAAACCTGATTCACTATGTGAGCTTTCGATCTATAGCATCTTTACTATCAACATTGGGGCTATCTATTTTTTTGGGAATAAGGTTTATAGAGAGGTCAAAGATCTCTTTTCGTTCAGCTCCACGCATGCATACCCCAGAGTCACATCAAGCTAAAGGGCAGATGCCCACTATGGGTGGACTATTTATTATTTTAGGGGTAGTTATTAACACTCTTTTCTGGTGTAACCTATCAGACGCCAAAGTATGGCTTTTTTTATTACTGATAATAGCTTTTGGCCTTATAGGTCTTTGTGATGATTTATCGAAAATTGGTCGCAAAAGGGGGCTGTCGGCACGCTTTAAGTTCTGCTTGCAGACTTTAACAGCTTTTATAATAAGCGCGCTGGCGGTCAAATTTGGCTCTATAGAGCCTATAATAGCCCTTCCGCTATTAAAGAATGTGACCATTATGATCGGCTTTGGTTTTGTACTTTGGGCCACCCTTATTATAGTCGGCTGCAGTAATGCTGTAAATTTGACCGACGGTCTTGATGGCTTGGCCATTGGGGCTATAATTCCCAATTTTGCCACATTCGGCTTTATATCTTATTTGGCGGGTCATAAACAGTTGGCCGCATACCTCTATATTCCCTATGCCCATTCAGAAGAGATGGTTGTTATATCGGCTATTTTGGTAGGGGCATCTTTGGGTTTTTTGTGGTTTAATGCTTATCCAGCACAGATTTTTATGGGAGATGTGGGCTCTCTTGCATTAGGTGCGTCACTTGCCTATATAGCATTGGTTTCAAAGCAAGAGTTGTTGCTGCCTATAGCGGGGGGGCTTTTTGTTCTAGAGACCATTTCAGTAATTCTGCAGGTCTGTTCTATAAAATTGTTAAGTAAGCGCATTTTTCGCATGGCCCCCATTCATCACCATTTTGAACTGATAGGATGGCCAGAGAGTCGTATTACCATTAGATTCTGTATTATATCGCTCGTTCTCTGTTTGATTGCGTTGATGACATTGAAAATTAGGTAGAGACTTTTTTTTGTTGCACATAAAACATAGATAAACCAATTATCAGCAAACACCCAAATATGTTTAACGAATAATATCCTCTTGTTGTAAAACTATGGATGCATGAAAAGAAGAATATCAAGCAGTTTATAATGCCGAGTGATGGTAAAAGCAATGAGCGTTGTGCTATCTGATTCTGTTTAAACAAGCTTATAATGCTTAGTGTATATGCAATAGTGCATCCAAATGCAGCAATCTGCTGGAGATGAATCTGTGTGCCGCCCGTTGTCATGAGATACATAAGACAGATAATACCCTCAGCGGCAATGCACCAATAAGGGATATTATAACGATTCTCTTTTAAGAATAATGAAGAGTTGGTAATGAGATTATATTTTGCAAGAGTATGTAGGTTCCAACTGTTGCTAAATAGTATTCCATAGGCGCCTCCCAGTGCTGAAGATGCGATTGCGATATTAAAGATGGTTTGCAATAGTGTTTTGAACTGTCCATCGATGGTAAACAGTTTGCTGAGCAGTAAGGGGAATGCTTGCAAGAATCCGTTGGCATGTTGCAACTGCTCTCCTACTGAGCCATAAAAAAAGAATTGGTAGGCGATGTTAATTAAAACAACAATGGCGTATGAGATTAAGATTGCTCGTGGAGCATTGATATGCGCATCTTTAATTTTGCCACTCAATGATGTTGTAGCTTCAAAGCCAAGTGCCGCAAAGAGAACAAAGGGTAATGTCTCTATAAAATGTGGCCAGATAAATTGTGCAGGTTGATAATGTGCAGGAGAAAAAAAGAAGAGCCCAGTTCCAATAACAAAGAGTATAGGAATCAGTTTCATTCCTAAAAAAAATGATTGAATAGAGCTTCCTGTTTGCAGGTTTAACAGATTTAAACTAAGAAATATGCTCAATATAATGAGGTCAAGAAGATAGATATTGGTTGTGTTCAATAAAGGAATGATCTGTTGTAATAATAGGATTGATGCATGCATTAAAATCGTTGCCGATGCCAGCTTGCCAACAAAATAGCTCCAAGCGCTTAAAAAGCCGATCGCTGGATGCATATCTTTAGAATAAGCATAAAATCCTCCAGATGGATAAATTGCCACGAGAGATGCTATTGATGAGATAAGTGGATAAAGCAGTAGAGCAAGAAGAGCATATGAAAGAAATCCAGCAGCGCCAACCATCTGGGCAAGATTAGTGGTATTGATGAATAGTCCTGCGCCAATCATAATATTAATGTTGATAAAAATAGCTGCGATGAGTGATAGTCTATTCTCGTTATGCATGAGATAATCCTTAAGAATTTGCAGTTGATCGATAATCAAGTTCTAGAGATCAAGGTACTGTTACTTTTTGATAAAAGCAAGATAGAGCGCAATGGATCCTGCAATGGCAGCATTTAAACTTTCCGTATTGCCCGGCATAGATAGTGTGCAATTCAGTTCGCAGTCTCGTAGCCATTGAGCTGGTATACCAACCGCCTCATTGCCAACAACAATTAAGATGTCGTCTCGAGATAGAATATTGGTATTTTGTCCATCTTTGACCACTAAGGCACACAGCTTGAGTGCAGCTTTGCGATTAATGAGTTCTTGCCAAGAACATTCAATAATGTTAACAGATGCAAGGGTTCCTGCCGTTGCTTGAACAACTTTAGGGCTCCATGGATCAACTCCATCAATAAGAACCACTGTTTTTACATTCATAGCTGCAGCCGTTCTGATTAATGTTCCCATGTTGCCAGGGTCGGTAATATTACAAAGAACAAGCCCTTTGGTTAAAGATTTATCTGATGATTTGGGTATTGCAAAGAGCCCAACAATTCCTTGGGATGTTGCCGTTGTGCTTATTTTTTCAAGGACCTCTTGAGAGATGATTGTGATCTTATCTGTTTTGAAATCTTTTTTATGTTGGTTGAAAAATTCTTCAGTCATATAGAGTTGAAGTGGTTCAAGCTTGCCCATCAATGTTGTAACGGTGCGCATTCCTTGTGCAAGGAATTGCTGAAGTTTTTTCCGATATTTAGGTTGATGTAAAAGTGTTAACTCTTTTATCTGTTCGTTTTGCCTTGAAGTTATTATTTTCATAGAATATTAATACCTTAATGCTAATGTGTATTCAAATTTTTTTTTCTTAAAACCAACTTTTTGTTCAAAATGAATTGCTTTGTGATCTCTGTTTGTCGTCTGAGCAGTCGGTAATAAGGGCAGTTTTTTAAATGACGGTAGGTAGTTTTTGAATCTTTGCTCGAAGAGCTCTGTATGAGCTCCGATAAACAATACACACAATAATTCTTTCTTCATCAAAGCCTCCATCAATGGTACTATAACATAAGGATTTTGCTTGATACAATGATCTTTTTTTAAAGCTTATCTTCAAGAATCATAGTGCGATAATGTTCCATCAATTTTATCATGAAATGTAGATTGTGTATTGTTGCTAAAGTATAGCCGGTCAATTCATTTGCTTTAAATAGATGCTGAATATAGGCCATGCTATAATTTGTGCAGGTATAACAGGTGCAGTTGTTATCAGGAGCGTTAAAGTTTGTGCGATGTGAACCTTTTAATATTTTAACCATTCCATTGAATGTGAACAAGAGGCCATGGCGAGCGCATCTTGTTGGATGGGAGCTGTCAAAAGTATCAATGCCTAACTTGATGCAGGGTTCAAGTGATGTGAGATCGCCAATGCCAAGAAGGTGATTAGGTTTTTCTTGAGGTAGTTGAGGCATCACATAACTGAGCATATCAAACATCTGTTGATGATTTTTACCAAGAGATCCACCAATTGCATGTCCATCAAAAGGTAGAGCGGTCAATGTGTTACAGCTAAGCCTTCTCATTTCCGGATCAATGCCACCATGAATAACAGAATACATAGCCTGTTGATTTGGATTTTGCAGATGTTCTTCTAATGATCGCTTTTCCCATCGATGAGTGCGATCGAGAGATAGTTTTAGCTGATGAGGATCTATATGATAGGGTGGTAATTCATCAAAGGGAATAATGATATCAGCCCCTAAATCTTTTTGAGCTTTCACGGAACTTTCAGGGGTGAGTAGCACTTTGTCGCCATTGCGATAAGAACGGAACAAGACCCCCTCTTCACTGATTTTCAAAACACCACTATCACTCTTTTTTTGACCTTTGCTTTTGAGTTCATCTTTAACTGTACCATAAGCAAGACTAAAGACTTGAAATCCGCCGGAATCGGTTATAATAGGGGCGTTGCGATTAATGAATTTGTGCAGCCCTCCAGCCTTTTTGACCACATCTGTGCCAGGTTGTAGCATAAGATGGTATGTATTGCAGAACATGAGTTGTAGACCCATCTCTTTTGCCATCTGATTGTCTAAAGCTTTCAAGACTCCATTGGTTCCAACAGCAACAAAATTTGGCGTATCTATAATGCCATGTGGAGTATGAATGCGGCCAACGCGAGCTCTTGATTTTTTTGATTGGTGAATTAATTCATAAGTAAAGTTATTCATAATGTATAAGTATAGCATCAACAGATCGTAAAACAATAAAGGACTTCTCTTGGCTTCTTTTTTTCTTTTGGTAGGCTGAGGGTGTTATTAACCTATTTACATACTAAAAGGAGTGTCGTTTATGTTTAAATATTTTTTATTGGTTATCGGTTTAATGCAGTCGATACTAATGCATGGCTTTATTTTTGATCCAGATGGTTGTGCCGTGGTAAAAGCCTGTTGGCATGATAGTGTCTGGCGGGATGAATTGAAAGATGCTTCAGTAGAATCAAAAGAATGGCATTACGCGCAGGAGCTTGTGGCATTTACAGAGGAAGATATTGCTGTGGTTGCACAGCTTATTTCATTATTGTGTGGTAAGTCGATGTGGGATGATTTTCTTGCTAATAAGAATGATGTTGATGCAACAATGAGATTTCTTCATTTTATTACCATAGCCCTACAAAAATATATTGCAGATGATTGTCAGTTGACTCTTCCTCCGCAGTTGCAAGATATTGATGCAGAGATTATAAGATCAGGGTTGAGTGAAGCTGAATTTTGCACACGGTTGCGCCAGGCATTTTTGACATTCACTATATTGATTTCGCATATGGATCAGCTTGCAAGAGAAGAATTATAAAAGAGGATATTCCTTAAATCCAATAAGTTGGCATTCAGGTTTGGGGATAATGCCATAATTTTTTTGTACAAGTAGTTGTATGGTGCGAGCAAGTTCAAGAATATCATTACTTGTTGCGTGACCAAGATTAATAATCATGTTTGCATGTTGATGAGAGACTTTCGCGCCACCTACTTGTAATTGCCCTTTAATTCCCAATTTATCAAGATAATAGGCCACATAGATCATCTTCTTTCCATTATTCTCTTCGAGCGTTACTTCGTGATCAAAAAAGTTTCTAAAAAAGCTTCCACAGGTCTTTTGTGTAGGATAACGTGCCTGTCGATGTCTGATGATTTCATCGCGTCGGCCCTGTGCGTAGGCAATCATCAGGTCATCAGCAGGTTTTAATTGAAATGTTGCATCAATCAAAAGGTATGGTTCAGAATGTAGTCTTGAGTAATTGTATCCAAACTGGAACCATGAGCGATCTACAATTTTAATTTCGCATGTGTTTTTGTGAATCACGCGCGCTTCAACGATGAACTGTTCAAGTAAGAAGTTAAAATAATGGAGATTGATAAATACTGATCCACCAACGGTTCCTGGAATGCCACTGAACTCTTCAAGGCCAATCAAGTGATGATTTAAGCAATAATTAATGAGATCATTCATGCTCACTCCAGAGCCGGCTGTGAGCAAGGACTGCTCTTTGTCCAGAGATATCTGTTTAAGGTGTGGCTGAATCACAAGTCCATCAAAGCCATTATCGCTGATCAGAATGTTTGCTCCTTTGCCCAATATGAACAGTTCAAGATCTCTCTTTTGAGCAAATGCGAGAGCCTCTTGTAATTCTTCTGCAGTTGTGGGTGCTGCAAAATATCGTGCTGGTCCACCAGTGGCAAACCAGTTCTTGTCATGAAGTGGCACATGTTCGGAGATTACTATGTTGTTATTAACATTCATATAAAATTTCTTCCTCTTACCGTTCGTGCTGCCTGTCCGCCTTAGCTCTTTGAGCGACGGAGGGAGTTGTCACAAGCTCCGCGCAGTGATAGTATCAAAGCATCAACACACTGCGCTAACCAAGAAGCTATCGATTTTGAAATAATCATTTACATCCCTATAATTTAATAGTGGTCTATATGCAATACCCTTCGATACGCCTCATACAATGAGTCTACTCAGGGCGAACGGAGCAAGCCTACAATCATTATTAAGAAATTTTACTGCATAGGTTTCAGAAGAGTTCATATTATATAGATACTCTCTGAACAGCAGGTCGAGCTTTTACTTTTTGAGAGAGGATCAACTCTTTGCATGTTGTGCTGCAGCATTGATTAAATTCTTGTATGCATGTTGAGCATGAAATATGATGTTTATTGCATTTGGCATTTAAGCAATTCGTGTAATCATCACACGCTTTTTTGCAATGGGTGCATGAACCGAGGATGTCGTCAGTAACCTTTACTGCAATTCGTCCATCAAACACATAGTTTTTGCCACGGAAGTAACCATCGGGATATTGCTCCGCATAGCGATGAATGCCGCCCTCTATCTGATAGACCTCTTTGGCGACCCCTTTCTCTTTTAGATATGCAGTGGCACGTTCGCATCTGACGCCACCGGTACAATACATAAGTACCTGTTTGTCTTTATATTCATCAAGATGTCTATCTATGTATTGAGGGAAGTCTCTAAAATGGGAGATCTCCGCTTTAATGGCACCTTCAAATGCTCCAATGGCACTTTCAACTTCATTGCGGGTGTCAAGAATCAAGAGATTTTCAGGTCTGTTGGCCAATAGATTATGCGTCTGCTCAGGGGTTAAATGGACGCCTGTGTTATTAATATGTGCAGCTTCTTGTTTGAGCCCTAAATTAACAATCTCATCTTTTACAACAACGCGCAGGTTGGGAAAGCAATCAGATCCTCCAGCGCTCTCTTTGATGTCCATGCCATGCAATTGTGGATGTTCTAATATTATCTCTTTATAGCGTTCAATTGATTCATCTGATCCGCCAACGGTTCCATTGATTCCCTCATGGGCAATAATAATGCGGCCAGTTAATCCGAGCTCTTGGCATATCTTGAGCTGCCATTTTTGGATACGTTTGGGGAATTCAAAATTTGTGTATTTATAGAATAAAAGTACTTTTGACATGATATCATCCTTTATTGTGTTAATCATACTCATCGTAACATAAAGTTAGGATTTTTTTAAGGGGTATGTTGATTTGAAGATGGATTAAGCTAGAGGGTTATAGATTTGGGATCTTTTATATATCTGGCCGTAGTTAAAAAAACGAAGGCGGAAAAACAGTTGTATAAAAATAGTGAGAATGGTATATCTGAAAAAACAGATAATCTAAGTAAGGGGTGTGATGATGTTGCTAAGTGTAGCGTTTGTTTCTGTTATTGGATTTTTAATCTGTCTGTACGGTTTTTTCGTCGAACGTAAGGTTCGGGCAGATAAGAGCTATAAGGCTGTTTGTGATCTATCTGATCATGTCTCTTGCACTAAAACCTTCTTGAGTCCCTGGGGGAGTATGTTTGGTATTTCCAACATACAACTGGGTTTAGTTGCCTATGTTTCTATGTTTTTAGTTGCTCTTATTGGAAAGGTCTGCCTTGCATTTCTATTGGCTACTAGTTTTATGATAGCAACGGTCTTTTTTGCGTATATTCTGTTTACAAAGGTAAAGACATTCTGCTTAATCTGTATTTCGACCTATATAATCAATCTGATATTATTTATTTTGACCTACTATTATATGTAATAAAAAGGAGAAGGCGATATGTTCAGGTTCTTTGTCTCCAATCGAAGCTCTCTGGAATTGGGGTTATTAATAACTCGACTTGGTGTTGGGGCTATATTTGCTATTTATGGGTGGATGAAATTGATGGGTGGCCCTCAAACGTGGATATGGTTAGGTTCACAGTTATCCCGTTTTGGGATCACATTTTTTCCAATCGTTTGGGGATTGATTGCTGCAAATGTTGAATTTATTGGTGGGCTTTGCCTTATATTTGGATTTTCAACGCGCTTGGCAACGATATTAATGAGTATGGTTATGGTTGTTGCTCTTGGGTATCACTTTGATCATGGAGATAAGTTTGATATTTATGCACAAGCGTTGATATTTTTGATCATATTTGTATCTATATGTATAAGTGGGCCAGGCTATTATTCGTTTGATGAATATCTGTATAATAAAAAGTATAAAGATGTTGTGTCGGAATAAAATGGTATTGAATTAGGATTGAGATACGTGAGTAATAAAAGAGATGTAATCTTTGATTATGGTGAGATTGTTTTAATCGATCATCCTTCGATACCTCCTGAAGGAGGTTCTCCCGTCGTCATTAAAATTATGGCGGACAGGCAGGATGAGCGGATTTGTGGAAAAGATATTGTGTTGTTAAGTTAAATAAATCAAAAAATCATAATAAAGGAGATATAGATTATGAAGCATTATGTTATAGAGGCGCTAGGAACATTCTTTGTTGTATTGGCGGTGAGCCTAACGGAAAATCCTATAGCAATTGGATTTATGTACCTTTCAATGCTCTATTTAGGGGCTCGCATTTCTGGCGCACATTATAATCCTGCAATTACGCAGGCATTATGGTTGCGTGGAAAATTTCCAACAGTTTATCTATTGCCTTATGGAGCATCACAATGCTTTGGTGCTCTGCTTGCAATAGCGTTGGAATATCATCTTTCTGGATCATTGTTTGTTCCTGATATTTCACCGGAAGATAATGTTCTTTTTATCTGTCTTCTTGAAATGTTATTCACATTTGTACTCTGCTATCTTTATTTGGCTACACGTACTGTAAAGGGTTTTAAAGGAACCCAGCTCTATGGACTTATTTTAGGTTTTAGTTTAGTTGGCCTTGCTTCAATGGGTGGGTTGTTCAATCCTGCAATTGGTGTTGCAGCATTATTGTTAAATGCCCTTTTTTCAGGGGCTATGATTCACTTGGGCAACAATATTCTTGTATATATAATCTCTCCATTGCTCGGTTCGGCATTGGCAGGTTTTGCATTTGACTATCTTGAAGCTCCTGCAAGTGGAGAGTTTGTATCAGTTGATAGTTTTTAAAAGAGTCGTCTTGCATTATAATGTGACGTATTAGACTATTAACTTTGCATTCTCTTTTTTAATGTATCAATTGCTACAATGGTTGTAGGGTCTGTTTCATGTGCAATAGCACACCAATAGCTGATCCAATCACCAAAATAGATTAGGTAAAAAAGCCGGTGGCTCCATGTTGCGCCAGATCCCTCAAATTGTAATTGAAGTGCAGGGAGCCCCTGCAAAAGCTCTTTAGTGATATCAACACGTTTGCGGTTCATTTTATGCATTGATTGGTCAAGTAGCCAAATAATAATAGAGCTTTTTAAAATATGTGTATTGTTATGCCAACCGACAATCTCATTATGATTGAGTTCGGGCAATGTTTTGATGCGTGAAACCATTTTGCTATTTTCAGCCAATTGCGCTGCCCATCGCTGTGCGATGCAATCTGTTGTGTCAGCCTCTGCAAAAATAACGGGCATAAATTGTTTTAAGTTCTGTGCATAAAGATAGGCCGGATTTTTTTGCTCTTGTGCTGCAAATGTTTCACGATAATTTTTTAGATGCGCAGGTACGAGCTCAAGATCTTTAATAATGTCGCTATCAATATAGTTCATTTTATGAAGTAGATAGACTAGTGGAATGGTCAAATAACCGAGCGCAGCACGTGGTTGTAGGCCACTCGGTATAATAATATAGTCGTAATCTGATGAGAGTAATTTTTCAAGGAGGGTTCCACCTGTGCACAGACCGATAATGGGTAGGTTACGCTGGTGCGCCTGTTCAAAGCAAGAGAGAGTCTCTTCGGTGTTGCCTGAATAACTGACGCATATAACCAATGTTCGTTCAGTTACCCAAGAAGGGAGCGTGTAGCTTTTAATGATAGTGATCGGTTTTTTGCATATATCTTTTACTAAGGCTTTTGTTATATCGCCGGCTATGGCAGATCCTCCCATGCCAGCGCATAGAATGTGATCAATCTCATCATATGAGCGTGTCAAGGCAATGCGTTTGCCAATCTGCAAGGCTTGTTCGATCTGTTCAGGAAAACTGTATATCGCGTTGAACATATTCTCTCTGTCAATGGTGGGTAAAGGTGAGTTAACTAGAGTTGCTATTGCTTTTATCTGTATCATAATCAGTCCCAATAATATAATAGCTTTCACAGAGAGATCCTTTTTTTAATTTTATTTATATTTGACTATCATTGTGTCTATATTTTATGCAAATTACTCAACAGTTTGGAATTGATAGATGATTTATTTAAAAATTAAAAAAAGTATTATTGTTTGTCTAGTGGTATTTTTTGCATGTATCGTTTCGATTTTAGTATTAGCAGATGATGGGGATGTCCTATTCCTTTTATAATCAGTAGTTACGCTTAATCTTTGAAATGTATGAAAATATTATCTGGATCTTGACTTAAAGCAAAAAAAGAGCTCCAATTTTAGTGAGTTTTACGAATAATTCACAAAAAAAGGAGCCTGGCAATGCCA
>JAKBEL010000006.1 GCA_021833825.1 bacterium | reverse complement strand
TTACACCAACTATACGACGAAAATTTTTATCATTTGTTAATTGTAAATTTGCTAGCTTCAAACCTGTTCTCCTTAAAAAATTGCTTGTAGATTAGCATATTTTTTATAGTTTCAGAAGAGGTCTAATCAAAAAAATCACAGCCTATCGGCAAAAAAAGATAAGGAGAGCCTATGAATTATACATATTTTGCAATAATCCTGTTTTTACTCAACATTAATTGCAAAGCAATATTTGAACCTGTAACAGACCTGGGCAAAAATATTTTACACGCCTCTGAAGCTGCTGCCCAAGATCTTGCAAATAAAACTATTGATGCGGCAAAATTTACCAAAGCAAAAGCAGAAGACATTTTGCATCACCCTAAGCCTCAAGTATTCAATACAACTCAAGAAACATTACAACCTGTTGTTAATAAACAGCACCCACATCTTAGAAGTATCACCAATAGATATACCCAAGTGCGATAAATACATAGAACAAAAAACGGGGCTTTCTAGAAAGCCCCGTTTTTTGTTGTTTTTAAACTATTTTTTGCGAAATAATAATATCCTGTTTCCTTCTTGCATCTCCAGACCTAATAGAAACTGCACAATGTTTATTAGGTTTTTCAAACAAAAGCAATGCCTCGAAGCCATCTATTTCCCACCATTGACGCCAACCGAATAGTTCCATCTGCTGCTTATAAAAAGCGACTAGCGCATCATGATCTAACGATGTAACATACCCAATGGAATAATGAGTTGGGCTTGCCTCGTAACAATTTTTTTTCTCTGTCGCCTGCAATGGAACTGGGACATCAACCGTCCAGACATAATCTGAATCAGTCGCAATCTGATCAACAGCATCAACATCTATCTCTTTACTATAATGTACAGTCTTGCTTGCATTCAGAATATCGTGCTGCTTTTTTTCCTGTTGACGATACAATGTCTGCGCATCAGAACTTTTGTGATACGATCCGCCCATATCTTCTTTTATATGGCGACCGACATTACGACCACAGCCATTTAACATGACTAACATTATAAACAATAACGCAAAATATGCTTTCATCAAATATACTCCCGTTTTTTGAGACTCAAATTTACTCTGAATCTTTAGATTGAGCTCTGCTTCCAGCCAATTTTTGATCACGTTGTTCACGTGTCATAACTTTCTCTTTAACTCGAGCCGCTTTACCTATTCTATCACGCATATAGTAAAGTTTTGCTCTACGCCTCTTTCCACTTCTCACAAAAGCAATAGAATCTACTAGCGGTGAATAATATGGAAGAATAAGCTCTACACCAATAGCATTTGCGCCAATTTTTCGTATAGTAAATGTAGATGCAGCACCATTATTTTTAATGGCAATAACGTCACCTTCAAAAACCTGCAAACGCTCTTTATCCGCTTCTTTAAGATCTTTACTCCCTTTTTTAAGATCTTTACTCCCTTTTTTAAACTCTTTATTCCCTTCTTTAATACGTCTGGACACCGCAATAGTATCCCCTACCTCAAATTTAGGAAAATTGCGATCACATTGACCTAATTGACCTATTGTCTCTTTTGTTAATTTATTCGCTTTCATCGAAATCCCTTAAAAAATGTCTAGGGCTTATAATAGCCTAAATAATATGCATTATCCCTTACTATACTGTAAAAACGGTAATTTTTCTAGTCCGAATTTACATCTTTTTGGCATGAACACCAAGCCATCGATCTAAAATGATTGCCGCTGCTGAACGAACTGATAGATGATTAAAATCAGTAAACCCCTCTATAGGGTCCAATAAATAATCACACCTACTCATAATCTCAGGCGTCAACCCCTTACCTGTTCCCAATAACAAAAGCACAGGCCTTTCATGCTGCCAAACCTTAGATTGCTCAAAAAAACTTACTGCTCTATCATGATCAACCTGACGCGCTGACGTTGCAACTAAAAGGGGTTGCTTGCCCTCTTTTTGGGCAATATTCTCTATAACTTTGTCTATAGATGCTTCAAGAGCAACTGCTGCTATGGCTTTTTGACGCTGTGCATTATATGTAGCCCCAATATCTGACTCCCAAAAACTCAAAAATTTTTGTACAATTTTCTGCTGATCAATCAATGGAGTCACCAACCAATACTGCTTTACACCATATGTTTTGCATGACCTTGCAATATCATGAATATCGATCGATGTTACTGATGTGGTACCCGGTTGCTTTTGCTCCCCAATTAAAACATCTGCATGGCAGAGCGCAACATAATGAGTAGGAATAAATGAAGCTGCAAGCTCTTTATCCTCTTTTGTCACAACATGCCTTTGCACCCAGTTAAAATGGCACATTATCGATTTTTTTGCCGCCTGCTCTTTTCGCCATCGATCAATTGCTTGATGATTTCCAGAACGAACAACCTCTGGGACAAGCTTGCCTTCCCACTCAACAGGCTCTGTATATGCGGGATAATCTACAAAGGGCCCTGTAAAAGAATCTTGAGTTACTGAATCCTCTTTGCCAATAATTCCCGGAATAAATCTTAGCATTCCTTCAATAAGCACCATTGCAGGAATATCTCCACCCATAAGTACATAATCACCTATGGAAAGAGTAATATCAGCATACTCCTGTTCTGCCCGAGCATCCATCCCTTCATATCGAGATGGCAACAACATAATATGTCTTTTTTCCTGCAATACACCCGCCAATTTTTTTAACATAGGCTGATCAAGAAGTTGCCCCTGAGGAGAAAAAAAGATTTTATACGCATGCCCATGCTTAAGCTCTTGAGCTGCAACTGCCTTTTGCACAACTTCAGGCTTTATTACCATTCCTGAACCTGGACCAAAGGTCGGTGCATCAATTCGCTCTTTTGGCTTTACATATGAAAAAAAAGAATCTAATTCAAAAGTTACCAATCTTTTTTCAGACGCTCGCTTTATTAAGCTGGTCGACAAAAAAGAGGTATATAACTCCGGAAAAACTGAAACAATTGAGATGTTCATCTTAACTATCTATCACAACGTCAACAAACGGCTCTTGTTCTGTTTTAAATAGAAGAAGCATAGAGCGAATAGACTTGATCGATTGACCATCTTTACCTATCACCTTCCCTATATCATCTTTGTGAACAATAAGCTTTAAAGCCTTTCCTTGCTCTAGATCAACCTCTTGAACCTGTACATTATCTGGATAGGCAACAAGTTGCTTAATAAGAAAAGCGACTGTCTCTTTTAACATGGTATGTTATTCTTATCGATTTATGTGTATTTATTCTTTTAGATTACTCTACTACGTCTGCAGCAACTTCTTTTTGAACTCCTTTAGGAGCAACTTTTGAAGCTTTTTTAACAGGCTTTAGACCAGTTTTGAACTGCGCATAGATCTTTTTTACAGCATCACTTGGTATAGCACCCTGGCCAATACGGCGATTATAGCCCTCTTCATCAAAGCGAACAACCTTGCTATTAACAGCATCGAATGTTCCTAAATCTTCCAAAAATGCACCATCTCTCTTTTTGCGACCATCGATTGAAACGACACGATAAAAAGGTACATGCTTTTTGCCAATGCGAGATAAGCGAATCCTAACTGACATATATATCCTTATAAAACCTATAAATTAATAGACTTTTACACAAAAAATTACTTAAAAAAACCCTGTCCACGACCGAATTTACTTAGCAGTTTAACATATTGTTGGCTTTCTTGAAAGCGGGAAAGTAAAAGATTTACATCCGCAACCGCAACTCCCGCCCCATGAGCGACTCTTTTCTTTCTTGATTCATCAAGAATTTCAGGTTTAACTCTCTCTTTTTTAGTCATAGATCCAATAACAGCTTTAAACTTTTTAAGCTCTAACTCACCCTTTTGAAGCATATCATCTGATATATTAAGGCTTCCCATACCAGGGAGATACTTCATAAGACTACTGATCGACCCCATTCGGCCAACCATTTCCAACTGTTTTGCAAAATCCCTCAATGTAAACCTACCTTTACTCATCGCATCATACAAAGACTCCTGCTCATCATTTTGAATCTCTTTTTCAGCACGCTCTGCCAGAGTCACAATATCACCCATATCAAGAATTCTGCCAGCCATTCTATCTGGCTTAAACTCTTGCATATCCTGAACTTTTTCTCCAACTCCAACAAATAGAATAGGCTTTTTGAGGGCATATCTAAATGAAAATGCCGCACCTCCACGCGTATCACTATCCATTTTGGTCAAAACAGCGTATTCAAAACCAACGGCTTCATCAAATGACTTTGCTACATTAAGCGACTCTTGACCCGTCATTGCATCAAGAATTAATATATTGTAAGTCGGTTTTACCAATTTTTTAATAGTAAACAATTCATGCAACATATCTTGATCAACATGCAGCCTTCCAGCGGTATCTAAAAACAAAAGATCATATTTTTGCTCCTCAAAATGGCGCTTTATATCTGCAGCCGCCTCTACCGGATCTGTCTTTTCAGATCGATAGAAGCTTGCCCCAACCTTTTGCGATAATTGTTCAAGCTGATCAATAGCTGCTGGGCGATAAAAATCGACCGATCCAAATAAGATCCTCTTCTTTCTTTTTTCCTGCTGCTCAATAAAATAGGCAAGTTTTGAGATTGTTGTTGTTTTACCCGATCCCTGAAGACCCATAACCAAGATTGTAGCAGGATACTCAAAGGTAATATCTACAGAACTTCCCCCTAAAAAGTGCTTTAGTTTATCATGAACAATTTTAACAAATTGATCACCTGGCTTTAAATTTTTTATAATTTCTTTGCCGACAGCCTCTTTTTTGACCTCCTGTATAAATTGCTGAGCCAAATCATAAGAAACATCTGCTTCAAGCAATGAATCTACTATAAGTTGCAGCGCATTTTGAAGATCTGATTCTTGCAACCGCTTTTTACTTAATTGATTAAATATAGAACCGAATCGTTTTGAAAGAAGATCGAACATAACCTGAATACCTTTAAATCTCTTTTGCTCTTTATATGATATATGATTATACTTAACTATAACATAAATTTGATGCCAATCAAAGCGAAAAAGGTCGATTAAACCATGGCTTGGAAACCGTTCTATCTTACTGAAAATGTTACCAAAACAATGCTCTTGGGCATTCATGCTCCGTACAATCATACCACAGATATTGATGCATATTTTGAAGAATTCAAAAATTTAGTTAAAGCAAATCGTGGACACTATGAAGAAGAAAAATATATTAAAATTCGGACCATAGATTCAGCTTTTTTTATTACTCGTGGTAAATTGAGTGAGCTTGCAGACTTTGCTAAAGCTCATAACATTCAAGAGGTGATTGTATCTGAAGCATTAACAGCTCAACAAGAGCGCAACCTCAATCAATTCTTTGGATGTACCATTATAGATCGCACTCATCTAATTCTTGATATATTTGAGAAAGCTGCACATTCAGCCGAAGGTAAAAAACAGGTTGAAATTGCCAAATTACAATATCAAAAAACTCGTGTTGCCGGCAAAGGCGTAGAGATGAGCCAACAAAGTGGTATTTTTGGAACTCGTGGCCCTGGCGAAACAGCAAAAGAGAAGGAGCTGCGCCATATCAATCACCTCATTCAAAGATTGAGAAAAGAGCTTACAAAACTTCAAGAAGTGCGTAGCACACAACGCAAACAACGGCTCAGATCCGGCGAGCCGCAGATCGCCCTCATTGGTTATACAAATGCAGGAAAATCAACAATATTGAATGCTTTGGCAAAAACCGATGTACTGGCTGAAGATAAACTGTTTGCAACACTGGACACAACCACTCGTGCCCTCTGGATAGATTCAAAAAAGATTGGCCTCATTTCAGACACCGTAGGATTTATTCAACAACTTCCTCATCAACTTATTGCTGCATTCAAGTCAACACTGGCCGAACTACAATTTGCCGACCTTCTTCTTCACGTAGTAGATCTTGCTGATAAAAACTGGGAGCATCATATTAAAGTGGTCCATGACATTTTGGAAGAACTGGGAGTGCATAAAGAGATGCTCTACGTCTTTAACAAAGCTGATAAAATAGACAATATCGATGAGCTATCTGGAAAACTATCTGCTTATCAACCTCACGTAATTATTTCCAGCAAATCAAAAGAGACTATGAAGCCTTTGATTGACTTCCTTATCGGCTGGCACCATCAATAACAGTTATTTTTAAAAGAATAACTCTTTTGTATTGTTATTTACAACGAAATTTGTATATAAGAATAGATAGCGCTTGTTTTTTTTATTTCTCTAGAGTATAAGAAATGACAATGAAACCAAATAAAGTTTTTTTAAACCCTTTATTATCAAGGAGAGTGTATGAAATTAAATATTACATACCTTCTGCTTTTATTGGTCATATCTCCAAACCTCTATGGAGCTGAAGTAGCTTTACCTCCAGAGCATACTCAAGTCGAAAGCTCTGAACTTGCCTTTACAGGGCAGGCGATCAAAGGTTTAAGTGAAATAATAGAAACATGGGAGCAAAAAACTATTCCGTCTAAATGGGTAAAAAAAGGAAACTCTTGGGAAGAGCAGACTGCTCTACGCAATAGAAAGCTTGCAACATTTGTTATATTAGGATCTAATCCAAAAAATCCTCATGATACCAACATAGCAGCCTATCATCGGCCTTTACATGCATACCACTTTATTGAATCACAACTGTACGGCAAAGAGTTACTATGCGTGCCATTAAAAGATGATGCAGAAAAAATATCGCTCACAACCCGATCTGAAAAAATAAAGCAATTTGAAAAGACGATACGCGCATCAAGCATAGGTTCTCATCTGACCTTTGCTCCGCAACAATCTGCCGATGATATTAAATCTGGCTACAGATCACAACTATTAGAGAGCTTAATTGCAACAGAAAATGATTATAATCAGACTAAAGACAGTGGTGCTTTTAGAAGATATCTTGTTGTTCGCGCTGCACTTGCTCATGAATTAGAAAAGAGCACTAAAGCACTAGCAATCAGAGAAAAACAGATGATTGAAAAAAAACATGAAGCTGAAGCTTTAAAAGCTGCAATATCCACATTTAATGCCCCTATGAGCAATGAATTTGTCTTTTACATGAATGCTCTTATCGATGTTCATCAATCAGAAAACAGATTTCTTCAGGCAGAGAATACCGATTCTGATGAGCAGACCATTGATTGCATATTCAATGCAGCAGATGCTGAATTCATATTAAATAGATCTGAACTGGTAACTAAAAAACAGGATGGCTCTGAACATATAGTCCATTTTGGACCATTTATGAAAAAAGATGGCAGACTTCCGGTAGAAGAGTGCGCAGCACAGGCTCGAAAAATATATAAAACATGGTATTCATCAATTGGAGAGCCTGCTGATGCAACAGCATTAAGAACAATGCATGATGAGTTGTTAGCAAAAAGAAAAGAATTAGAAAAAGAACAGTCCGCCGACAGACAGCTCTTTATTACAAAACAGATTGAAATTTTGCAAGAATCAAGAGATGATGCTTTTAAAAATTTAAGATCACGAGTTTTTGAAGCTGCAAAAGTGCTTACATCAAAAGATCTTGCTGCTTATTGCAGTATTGCACAAAACAGAACCCGCCTCTCATTTAAAGAGAACTACCTCTTGGAAGAACAATCAGACATTGCTCTTGAAAAAGAGAAGATCAACGAGATTGATAAGATGTGTGCTAAGCAACTTGCCAATGATAATGGCAAACAAGAGGCATAATCCATTTCAAGGATAAATAACTATGAATATTATAATCTTATTGATTATCTGTGTAGCTATGGCTACACAGATAATCGGCGCAGCTGACAAAGAGATGCTTTTAGAACTTAAACAATATAAAGGGCCTTTAAAAAAGACCGCTCTGTTTATATTTGAATCGGATCACAACCCTGCCCAACCAGATGATCAAGAATCACTCAAAAAAATGTCATCTAAAAAAATACAGGATCGATCTTTCAAAGAATATGCATCCTCTACAAAACACCCACTATTATTACAAAATAATTATCAATGGCAGAAGATTGGCAAAGCATCGAGTGATACTTTTGAGCGAACAGATGATGAAAACGGATGCATTAAATGGCAACAATTGTCTGCATATAATGATGAGAAAGAAGAATCTGTCACCCATGATTATATACATAGAAAAAACTCACTCATTACCCTAGAAGCAATTAGAGCTTCACAAGGAAAAATTGAGCGTATCTCAAAAGAGCGCCAAGAAGCTTATGAAAAAGCAGAAGAAGAAAAACATAGACTATATTATCAAGAAACATTCGGGATAATCACGCCGATTGCTGCATTAACAGCTTCCAAAAAAGAGCAGAATCGTTGCCGCGCCTGTTTAATTACCATAGAAGAATCTGCAAAAGCACATGATAACACCATAAGTAGACTAAAAAAGGTCCTTCCCCTTGATCTATTACAACTACTTTCAAGTAACCCTGATATAAAAACAAACCTCTTTAGCCTATTACAAGTTCAGAATCAACAAGAATCTCTTGCTCACGACAAACAACAGACCAAAATACTTCTTGATGAGCTTCTTGAAAAAGAAAAAAAAGAGCTCGCATTATTGCAAGATGGAATCATCAATTTTGATCGAAGCGCACTGAGCGATGAGCAACTTCGCCAAAAAGCGCGCCTTGAAAAAATAAGAAAACTCTTAGATGAAAATCCTGAACTTAATGCATCTGATATACAATTAACTGACGATGAATACGCAGCGTTTGTCTTTAACTATAGAAAAAACCTTGTCCTTGGAAATATAGTTGGAAAAGACGAATTAGCGACTATCCAAGCTGCATGTCCAAAAATATTAACACCTATAACAACACGGACCATTGTTGCAAAATTCAATGAAAACATGTCAAAACCATTTGCACTCGAAAGCTCTGATACTGAAGAAGAGAATGACGATCAAGAACGGCGCACTCCTGAATCTGTTTCTCTCCCAAGCTACAGATGCGCAAGCTCTAGTTCATCAAGCAGCTACTTCATCAATTGGTGGTAAAATATTTTTATTATTATGGTACTAAAAAGAAGAGCTTAGCCATTAGTGTTAAGCTCTTCTTTTTATAATTTTAGTTGAATAAGATGCTATTTACATTTTTTTTTATCCGTAGTATCACCTTAATGCAATAAGCTATTTTTTTACACTCATAAACAAAAAAGGATATCATGAAGTTATTACGGATATTATTTTTATTATCAGCAATCAATCTTTCGCTATTAGCTGTTGATCAAAATGAGGTCAATAATATAGCAAAGAGCTATGTTATGAAAGCTGATGAGTATAAACAGAATAACAATATAAACAAAGCTTTAGAGTATTACAAAAATGCCATAGCTTTAAACCCTAATGACTTTATGCTCATATTCAATACTGCTAATGAACTTTATAATAATGGTCATAATGAAGAGGCTATCGCCTATTATGATCGTGCATTAAAGATCAGAAAAGATGTTGAACAGGTCTATTTCAATAAAGGGATTGTTTTCACCCAACTTAACAAACATGCCGAAGCTGCAGACTGTTTTATGCAAGCGATCAACACCAATAAACATTATGATCGTGCCTATGTCCACGCTGGAAATGCATTGGAAAAATGTGACAAACATACAGAAGCAATCGCTATATATAAAGAGGGATTAGATATAGATCATACTAATGCAGATCTTCATTTTCGTTTAGGTTCAGTCTATAAACATAAAGATATGTTTCAAGAAGCAATCACTGAATTACGAACTGCAACTGAAAAAAATCGGGACAACTTAGTCTATAAGCTTGAACTTGCAAATACATTACACCTTATAGATGGATCTGAAGAGGCAGCAAAACTCTATCAAACAATTCTTGAACATAATCCTGAGAACCACCATGTTCTTTATAATTTAGGATATACTGTAAAAAAAATGGGCTACATCGATGAGGCCCTAGAAATTTATAACAAAGTTCTTGAAATGGTCCCTGATTATGCCCTTGCGCGCTTTAGCAGGTCACTCATCTACCTTATGCTTGGCGACTGGAAACGTGGTTGGCAAGAATATGAATGGCGTTGGGCCGCATATGATGAATCTCCAAAAAAATTCGATGCTCCTGTTTGGGATGGATCTGATATCAGAGGCAAGAAAATTCTTCTTTATGCTGAACAAGGGTTGGGCGACACTATTCAATTTATTCGTTATGCTGAACTTGTAAAAAATGTGGGTGCCTATGTAATCGTTGAGACACAAGATGCTGTAAAAGATATTTTAAAACTATGCCCCTATATTGATGAAGTCTATAGCCGTGGAGAACGCCTGCCCCATTTTGATACACACATAGCATTAATGAGCCTTCCTCTTGTCTTTGATACTCAAATCGAAACGACTCCTCACAATGTCCCTTATATATATGCCAAACCGGAACTGGTTGCATATTGGGCAGATCAATTAAAAGACGACCATAACTTCAAAATCGGCATCTGTTGGCAAGGCAATCCAAATTATCGCACACAATTTTTGCGGCAAGCCGTTGCCGGCAAGTCTATGCATGTCAGACATTTTGAACCTATTGCGCGCTTACAAGGTGTAAGCTTATATAATTTACAAAAGATGGGTGGCGAAGATCAACTGAAAGAACTTGCTCCCGATATTGAAATAACATCATTTGGATCAGAATTTGACAAACATAATGGCCGCTTTATGGATACCATGGCTGTTATGAAAAATCTTGATCTCATCATTACTATAGATACAGGAACATGTCATGTTGCAGCGGCTCTTGGCGTTCCAACATGGAATCTATTACCTAATCCTGCAGATTGGCGATGGATGATTGATCGCGATGATACACCATGGTACAACAATATGCGTCTATTTAAACAACCATCACCGGGTGATTGGCAAGGCGCTATTCAAGAGTGCGTCAAAGCTCTAGAGCCAATATTACATGGTCAAAAAACTGTTCAAGAAGTAACTCTCGAGAAAGGCATACGCAAAGAACTTAGGCCATATGAGAGTAAAAAAATAGCAAGCACAATAACTAAAGATGAAGCTCAGAATGCTCACATTATCACTCAGCAAGCACCAAAGTTGCGCACATTACATAAACAACTTTTTGACTTCAAACCTCTACAAAATGAGACGAGAGCTCTTGCAAATGATACATCAAAAGAGCTACAGCATGAAAAAGTTGTTCAAAAAATAATCGATCAATCACCTGAAATAAAAGATGCGATCAACCAACGAAATACTCATCTACATAGGCATGAAATAACAGCTCAATTAATAGCTATTAATAAAGAACTTGCTGAATATGAACAGAGAGTAAAAGAGCTGTCCCCTTCTATTTTTAATGATGAATATATGGATCTCATGGAAAAAGTATTAGATCTCAACAGACAAAAAAAAGAGCTCAAGGCTCATGTTAAGGCCTCTCAGCAATCTGCAAAATAGAGCCAATCTAGAAAGGAGCAACCTATGAAATACTTTCCATTAGTAATTACTCTCCTGTACTCATTACAATTAATAGCTTATGAAAGAGACATTGAACATAATGATGAGTTTCAAAAACTTTTTGAGAACGCCAACAGAGCATTTAGCAAAAAAGATCATAAAGAGGCCGCTAGATACTATGAAGAGACCCTAGCTATTTATAACAATATTCCCCAGATACATTTCAATCTTGGTGTCACAAACATGGAACTTAAGGAATACAAAAAAGCTTTCGAATGTTTTAAAGAAGCAATCAGATTAAAACCCAATTACACCAGAGCATATCATAGACTTGGTAATGCATTAGAAAAACTTAATCAAAAAAAAGAGGCTATTGCGATGTATAGCAAAGCTCATGAACTTGAGCCAGATTTTTTTGAAGTACTCCCTACCCTTGGAGATCTATTGCGTGATGAAAATTGCTTCGATGAAGCAATTACCTATTACCGCAAAGCGGCCAACCTACAACCAAAAAACATTCAAGTGCTGCTCAATTTAGCAAATGCTCTAAATACTACAGGTCACACAGAAGAGGCTCTCGAATGGTATTTTAAGATGCTAGATATATTACCGCAAAACCCTGCTATACTCTATAATATTGCATACACTTATAAAAAACTGAATAGACTCGCTGATGCAATGCCCTATTATGATCAGGTGCTCAAGCTGCAACCAGATCACACTGAAGCTCACTTTAGTTATGGGCTTGCATTACTTCTTACCGGCAATGATAATCCCAACAATTGGGAATTAGGTTGGAAAGAGTATGAATGGCGCTGGAAAAGAGATCAATCACAAACAATGCGCAGTTACTCACAACCTCTCTGGAATGGCGAACCTCTTGAAGGTAAAACATTTTTTCTATGGGCCGAACAGGGGCTTGGTGATACATTCGAATTTATTCGATATGCAAAGGTTGTAAAAGATCTTGGAGCATCAAAAGTGATTGTTGCCGTACAGCAACCCCTCATTGATTTTACAAAGAATATACCCTACATAGATCAGATTATCACTTTAAGTGCCAAACCACCCTATTTTGATTATCATGCACCCATGGTCTCAATGCCCTATCTGACCAACACGAGATTACATAACACTCCTGCCGAGATACCTTATCTGTATGCTGATCAACAATTAGTAGATGAATGGAAGGATATTCTACAAACAGATACAAATTTTAAAATAGGCATCTGTTGGCAAGGAAATCCTAATTATTCAACTCAATTTTTACGCATGACCGTTGCAGCAAAATCTATGCCTGTCCATAAATTTTTACCTATTATAACGCTGCCTGGAGTAACGGTATATAGCCTACAAAAAACAACCGGAACTGATCAACTTGAGACCCTACCAGAAGATACTCCTTTAGTGATTTTCGGAGAAGATTTCGATACAACAAAAGGTCGTTTTAATGATACAGCCGCTGTTATTAAAAACCTTGATTTAGTCATCACTATTGATACATCAATCTGCCATCTTGCTGCAGGCCTTGGTGTCCCTACTTGGAATCTATTACCTAATCCTCCCGATTGGCGCTGGATGCTTGATTGTGATAATACACCATGGTTCCCAAATATGCGATTATTCAGACAACCAACCCCAGGAGACTGGGACTCTGTTATAGAGAAGGTTGTACAAGAACTACAGGCACATCTTTATTATAACAAGCCGCTCATTATACATGAATGTCCTTACAGTTCATAACAAAAAGGAGTAATCTTCATGAAATACCTCTATATCCTCATCTGCTCTTATGCAAATATCATACTATGCAGCAACGCCTCTGACCTCTTTTCCAAAGGAGTAGCTGCATTTAATAATAAAGAGTTTGTAATAGCTCAAGAGCATTTTGAAAGCGTAAACAATCTGTCTCCTGATATTCCTGATGTTCTTTATAATCTTGCGTCTTGCTATATAAAAACCGAAAAAAAAGATGACGCCATCTCTCTCTTGCACAAGGTGATTAAACTTAATCCATCCTCTGTCAATGCTTATATTACATTACTAGAACTTCTTCCTAAAAATAATAACGATGAACAACTTACAGAACTACGAACATCGTTCTTACAACATTGTCATGAAAATTATGAAGGCAATATTGCTTTTGCACGTTACTACAAAAATATCGAACAGTTCGACCTATCTATTGAACACTATAAAGAGATTATGAAAAACAGGCCTCAAGATCTGATGACCCTTTTTGAACTGGCCATAGCATATACTATGATTGGGCAGACTCAAGAGGCTATAAAACTGTATGACACCATGTTAACTTTCAATCCCAATAATGCTCCCGTCATATATAACAAAGGCTATGCTTTCAAAATGGAAGGTTCATGTGATCAAGCAATAGCATCTTATAAAAAAGTGCTAGAGATTGATCCTGATTATGATGCTGCACACTTTGCATTAGGAATGGCATATCTTTCAAAAGGCGACTTCAAAGAGGGATGGAAACAACATACACGATTTTTAAAGCAGGTCGATCGCAATGGAGATCGCTTACGTGAATTCTTGCAAAATGGAACAACCCAAGGAAAAACAATTTTATTGCGCCCTGAAGGTGGCCTTGGCGATTCAATCAATTTTGTTCGCTATGCTCAAGAACTGAAAAAATATGGTTGCAATGTTGTCGTTGCTGTACCCAAACCATTATATACTCTATTTAGAAATTCTCCGGGGATAGATCTTTTACTACAAGTTGGCGAGCCGCTACGTTGTGCTATCGATGATCATACAACGCTTATGAGCATTCCTGCTATTTTATATAATCATGAACAGGCCTTACCAGAGTTTAAACCATATATTTTTCCCGATGAGAAACTTATTAACTATTGGCATGAGCAATTAAAAGCAGATACCAATTTTAAAATAGGCATCTGCTGGGAAGCGAGTGTCTATAATGATTCATCACGCCCACCAGTTGCACGTAGAGGCATGCCACTTGAAATGCTCAATATCTTATCTGAAATTGAGGGCATCTCACTCTATAGCCTTCAACAACATGATGGTGTTGAACAATTAGAAAATCTACCAGGATATGTGCAAATTCATACCTTTGATGAAACATTTGATAAAGCACATGGGAGCTTTATGGATACTGCTGCTGTTATGCACAACATGGATCTTATCATATCGGTCGATACAGCAATTGCCCATTTAGCTGGCGCTATGGCAAGACCTATTTGGCTTATGCTACCTTATGCAACCGATTGGAGATGGCTAGCTCATCAAACAGAGTCTCCTTGGTATCCGACCATGAAAATATTTCAACAACCAAAACCTTTTGATTGGAAATCTGTTGTCAATGAAATCTTTTGGAATCTTATTGATATGGTCAACCACTAACAATACATATTAAGGTTTACTCTTTTTCTAATTTATAGTAGAAATGTACAAAATAGATAGATCATAAAAGACATTAAAAAAAGGAATCTCTTATGCAAACAAGTAAAACTTGGCAATCACAGTATTTACCATACATGTTATCAATCAGCTCATTACTTTTGGGAATGACCATTAAAGACCTCTTTTTTAACTCTTGGAGTCTTTTTAATACCCCTAATGCGGAAGCTATAGTAAGCGAAGCAATAACCAAATCACAACAGAATAATAGTACATTATCACATGAACAGATCGATGCTATTCTTGCAGATGGTGATGCCTGCTTTAATAGCGATAATGTTGAAGAAGCGGTAAGAAAATATAAAGATATTTTAAACAAAGATCATCTTTATCTTATGACCATTATGCGCCTTGCTGCAGCATCCTGCAGATTGGACAAATACGAACAGGCAGAATATTTCTATCGAACCGCAATTGCCATACAACCAAATCTTATATCAGCATATAATAAATTAGGTCTTGTACAGGAAAAATTACATAAATTTGATGCTGCGCTGCGAACCTTTACCGCAGCAAGCCTTTTACAACCACATAGCTATGAAAGTTTCTTTAATCTGAGCAGAATATATTCTGAGCTCAATCAATTTGATAAAGCAATCGAATATGCAAAAAAAGCAATTGAATTACAGCCAGATAATGTTCACACTCATCTTAACTTAGGCCATATTTATAATAAACAGGGGGATACACAAGCCGCATGCATTCAATATGAAAATGCAATTAAAGTAGAACCTACTCTTGCCAATGCACATTATAACTTAGGTTATACATTACGCGTACAACGTGAACCTGCAAAAGCGATCCCTCATCTGCTTAAAGCGCTTGAGCTACAACCTTATTATCCAGATGCTCACATTGCTCTTGCACAATCATATTGGACCTTTGGAAACTTCAAAAAAGCTTGGGAAGATTATGAATGGCGCTGGCAACAGCTTGGCATGGATCCAAAAAACCTACCGGTTCCTTTATGGGACGGATCTTCACTTAAAGATAAAAAAATATTCCTTTACTCAGAACAGGGAATGGGCGACACATTACAATTTATTCGTTATGCAAAAAAGATTAAAGAAGAGCATAACGCTTACATAATCTGCAAAGTTCAAAAACCATTAGCAACACTTCTTAAATTATGCCCTTATTTAGATAAAGTGCTCGTTGGTGGAGAAAATGAGGAGACTGAAATACAGGCACAAGCTCCGCTTTTAAACCTTCCAGGAATACTAGAGACAACTCCTGAAACAATTCCTCACTCAATCCCTTATCTATATGCTGATAAAGAATTGTCAGCCCTCTGGAAGGAAAAACTCTCTGCAGATAAAAATGTCAAGGTTGGGCTCTGCTGGCATGTACTTCCTGCACATGAAGTCTCAAAGTCACCACTTTCAGTGCGCAGCATCGATTTAAAAATACTTGCACCACTTGCAGACATTCCTGGAATCACCTTCTATTCTCTGCAAAAAATGGATGGTGAAGAACAGGTCCTTCGTCTACCTGAAAAATTCAAAGTCCACACGTTTGGAGACGACTTTGATGGAAGTCATGGTCGCTTTATGGATAGCGCCGCACTCATTGAAAATCTTGATCTTGTTATTTCAGTTGACACCTCAATTATTCATTTAGCTGGTGGCCTTGGCAAACCTGTTTGGACCCTGCTTCCATATTCACCTGATTGTCGTTGGGACCTTGATGACTATACAACACCATGGTACAAAAACATGAGATTATTCCGTCAACCTGCATGGAAAGATTGGGATTCTGTTGTTGATCGCTTAAAAAAGGAATTAAAAACATTTGTAGAGACAAAGAAGAAGAGCTCTGCAACAGTATAATAAAGAGAAAGCTATATATCTTGCAGATACTGCACGTATATAAACAGATATGTTGTAATAAAGCAAAAAGGATTTCTTATGAAGCAGCTTATAATAGGAGCATTGTGCTTAGCATCTACCGGTCTATTGCATTCAAAAACATGCTTAGTACGCTCACCACGCACAGAACAGAAAGAAGAGAAAATCTATATAAATCCAGCATTACAAGATGCTTGGAAAGACTCATTCATCGCAGATACCAATTTTAAAATTGGTATCTGCTTTGTACCACTCTATGGAAAATCATTACTAAAAGGAGGCCCCTTAAACATCGAAACTTTTTTCCCATTAAGCCTTTTGCAACATGTGAGCCTTTATAGTTTTGATAGCCTAGAAAATATTGCCATCCCAGAGTATATGAAAATCTTTCATATTGAACCTTATGCAAAACAATCTTTGGCAGATATATCCGCAATTATAGATCAGATGCATTTAATAATAACGACCGATCCAACTATTGCATATCTTGCTACAAATCTACACAAAAAAACATGGCTCATTGTTCCTGCAGATGCAGAGCTTAAAGATATTGACTCTGAGGATCATAATCTTACTCTATTTGCTCATACTACTGATCATGCATTATTATTCAACATCATGCACAAGCTTGCCTATACCATAGAGCAACCAGCGCATGAGATTGTTATGACCGAAGTTCAAATTGGAGAGCTGATCGACAAAATGACTATTTTAGAGATCAAAACAGAACGAATTTCTGATGAAAAAAAATTGAAAAATATATGGAAAGAGCTCAATAGCCTACGCAAAACATTTGATGAATCATACATAATGAGCCCAGAGCTTGAAGAACTCATCAGACAACTAAAAGAAGCCAATGAAGCACTCTGGGAGACAGAAGATCTCATTCGCGATAAAGAGCGTGAAAAATGCTTTGATGATCAATTTATTGCATTGGCCCGCTCAGTCTACATACAAAATGATGAAAGATGTAAGTTTAAACGCATGATTAATGAGCTGCTCGGCTCACGGTTAATTGAAGAGAAATCATATAAACCATATAATTGAACATATTAAAATCTAATAAAAGAGAGAGCGGCTGGTGATTTACCAGCCGCTCTCTCTTTTATTACATATCGAATGCAATGTCATCAAAATGTGCCTGCATAATAGCGCCCGCAACATTTCGATCACTAACACCATATTCAAGTTTAAATGGTCTTACCAAATCACCAGATTCATCTTCATAAATATCAATTTTCATATTTACGCAATGACCATCGGTGTTTGATGATAACTGAGTCAAATCTTTAAAGTGAGTTGCTATAATACATATAACATTATCAAATGAAGCCAAATAATTGACCACTTTATATGCACCTGACGCACCTTTTTCAGCTGCTGTACCTTTGAAAAGTTCATCGATCACAATAAACGCATACTGATCTTTTGGCAATTGTTTAACAGCTTTTACAAGAGCATTTGCTCTATTAACTTCAGCTTGGAATGATGATTCACCTGATGCAACATCATCAAGAACATGTAAATATGAACAAAAATCTGTAAATAGTGAGGCACAACATTCATCAGCGGGAGCAACTCCCAATGTATGCGCAAGATAAAGACTAATCAAAGAACCTTTTAAGCCAACCGTTGACTTACCACCTGTATTAGAGCCTGTTAATATAACAATCTGCTCTTTTTTGGGGCCACCAAGCTCAATATCATTTGGCACAACTACTGTATAATCAACAAATGGATTCCAAAATCTGCTCAATTTTATATGGGGCCGGTCACCTGTATAAAGTTCAGCAAAACAATATTTCACCGAACGATCTTGAAACTGTTTATATAATTTTGCAATCGAAAGACAAGCATCAAGCTCACCAATCAACTCTATTGCTCCTGCAAAATTATCTCTCTCTTGCTCTACAAATTTTTGAGCTGCAAGCACACGGCCTGATAAAGAAAAGAATGAAGCATCACCTTCAAACGTTCGCTTTTTCAATAGTTCAGTCAAATAAGTAAAATCTTTATTGTTATTATTATGCAACAGATTATCTAAATGATTCCAGGAAACAAGGCCTTCAGAAATAGATGCATATTCTTGATTTAATCGCTCAAGAGTTTGAACCAATCTAACAACCGAGCCAAGACCAATTAATCGATCTTGCACAAAGTTAATAGTATCCTTAGTATGCTTTGCCTGAGTATAAGCCTGTTTCATAGTATAAGCTTTTAAGGCTACAAATCCCCAACAAAACCCTGAATAAGTTATTGATACGCCATTAACAACCATTTCTGCAGCATTCCAAGCTTCATCATTATAGAATGGATTTTCTAATCTATCTTGCATTCTAAGAACTTTAACCTGTTTTGACATATCTTCAGAATAGACCATAGGATGAAACATCATCTTATACATAGTTGAGAGACGATTGGGAATATCCTCTGTCAATGTTCCCGTAAAAGCTTGAAGGCTTGATTGATTCTGCATAAATGCCCTTACAGCAAAATCAATCGCTCCAACCATGACAAGCTCTCCAGCAACCTGATATGCTGTACCTAAATTTCCTGCCCGAGCACGCAACTCCATCATATATGGATTATTATTCAACTCTTTTAACACTGGCCACTGAAAATAACAATCATTCAGCTGCTTAAGGCCAATTTCATCAATCTGTTGCCAATTGGATAGCATACGATCTTCATTGGATGCCCAAGCAGAACAGAGATCGTCTACCGCTCTATATAATGACTCATTAGCCATCAATTCTTTTATTAACTGTTGTCTTTTTAGAAGCTTATCATTATCTGCAGGGCTTGATAACATTTTGCGTAAAACAGTTGCTCCAGAAGCTGATACAGTTCTATCAACCATAGATGCAAGGTTAATTTCAGGCCTTTGACCTTCACCACAATAGACCTCTAAATCACGCATTAAAGTCATCAAGGTATCAGCTTGAACCTTAGTCTGCTTTGATGATGTAAAATGATCATCCTGAAGAGCATCTAAAATATCATGAATCTGCATCACTCTCTGCGCATGCGAAAAGGATGGCAAGGTAAAATTTGCCTCTTTTGATTCATCCGCAAACATTTTTTGATCCTGATCCTTTTGACATGCATTCTCATTTAAACCTTGAGAACACATATACCAATATTTTAATTGTCTATAAGAAACACCCGACTGATCGGCAAAACAGATAGAGCTCAACAACCCGACATGAAGTAACAGATGCAATATATTCATCGCAAGCCTCAAAAAATGTAAAAAAATTATAGAATATTTATACTCTATAAGTATATCTTCCAAAATAAAATAGACAATGGAGCAATGGTGTAAAAATCATGATTTAATCAATATTGAAATGTAATCGATGGCAATAAGAGACTACCTCCTCCAAGCAGAGGATTAACGATATAACAATTAAATCTTCAAGTTTTTTAAACTTTCAAGGCCGCATGCCGTTATTTTTTCATGCAATGGAAACTGCATCTGTCCTGGAAACATGACATACAGATGATCAAGCTTTAGGTCTTGCATGGCTATATGCATAGATTTGGTTGTTTTGGGGCTATCTGTGTATTTAAACTCAAAGCCTATCCGTTTACCGGATTTAAAAATCAGCAGATCAAGCTCGGCCTCATTATGTGTAGACCAAAAATAACAGTCGTGCGCTCTACATTGCATATAATTGACAACCTCTTCTAATGCAAAACCTTCCCATAAGGGGCCAATTTTAGGAGATTTGATCAATTCATCTAAAGAATGAATGCCTGCCAATGCATTAAAAATACCACTATCTCTAAAATAGATTTTTGGAGTTTTTGTTTGCCGTTTTTTTATATTTTCATACCATGGATATAATATGCGAATCATGAAGGTCCCTGCTAATATATCCAGATATTTCGATACTGTTTTATCAGATAACATCAATGATGCAGCAATTTCACGCGCATTAAACGTCTGACCATGATAAAAACAGAGCATCATCCAAAACCTATGCATCAATTCTGCCGGAACATCAAATCCAAAACTTGGTAAATCTCTCTCTAAAAATGTGGTAATATAATTATCTCGCCATAAAAAGCTCGCCTCATCCGATTCTGCCAAATATGAACGGGGAAATCCACCTCGAGTTAATAATTTTTTGACATCATGAACATCAGTTAAAGTAAATGGTGGAAGCTCAATATAACCTATTCTGCCCGCTAATGTTTCAGAGGATTGATGTATCAAATCTCGAGATGCACTTCCTAGAATCAAAAAAGTGTATTTTTTTTCCGGATCATCAACCAAAACGCGTAAAATCGGAAAAAGATCAGGTCTACGCTGAATCTCATCTATAACAATAAGACGATCTGGAAAATTGCTTAACGTGAGCATTGGCGTCTCTAAACTGGCCAGATGGACGGGATTCTCCAAATCAAAAAATTCAATTTTTTGAGAATGGATCTCTGCAAATTGTCTTGCCAATGTCGTCTTTCCCACCTGCCGCGCTCCTAGAATGGCACAGACGGGGTGAATTCGTAGTTGCAAACTTATCTGATCTAAATAATGTGTTCTTTTCATACTTCTCCATGAAAATTCGGATTTATATTCCGATATTACCTGGAAAACCTGACTAATGTCAAGAGCTTTCCATGAAAATTCGGATTTGCATTCCGATATTACCTGGAAAAAGAATTTTGAGGCTGCAAAACAGACTATAAACTTATTCTAGGGGTTACCTTATATTGGCCAATATGGTCAAGATACAGACAAGGACGTGCGCCCCATCTTATTTCTATCTTTTTCTTGAGAAATTTTAAAAAATTCAGTTATCATCACCTCGATATTATCGAAAATCAAAAATGAAAGGGATTTTTCATGATATATATCAGAATGTTATGTTGCCTAGTATTCTTCTGCAGTGGATTAATGAAAGCTGCAGCCGATATGGATGAGATCGTTGAGCATGAAAATCCCCCTATTTTTCAAGATTTTTTTATTGTGGGAAGAACGGCCAATACTGAACCTCATGCCGACCTCGTTCTATGGAACGCTACTATTAAACCACCAAAAATAAATATTCATATAGTTTCAGCACATGCCAATTTCATAGCATGCTTAAAAGAGATTGTCTTATCGCACAAAACCGAACAAGAAGAAGAGCAAAAATTACCTACCATACAAGAATTAATCAATACGGCAGGACAACGATATACATCAGGGGGATTGAGCAAAAAAACCTATGCTCGCCGAATGGCTAATATACAAAAAATAACACGCGCAAATGGCTCTGCAGAATGGAATGATGAGAATATGAAAGAGGGCATGTTTCTTTCATGCCCTGAAATGGCAGACATTGCCGTGAAACTAATGGCAAAATATCCAGCACATAACAATAAAAATGACTTCCCCCTAGAACATTTTGAAACACTTTTAAAAGAGGATCAATATCAAGGCCCTTATGTTATTGTACAAGAAAAAAGATCTCGTGAATTTTTTCAAGCTCTTGCAGCAACGGCTAAAACTGGAGACAACTATATACCTGAATGGGGAGCTTTAGAAATACCTCAAAAATCATATTTTCAACAAGCTCGTGAATTTCTTTTTGATTAGACTAAAAAAAGAATAATCTGGGTCAGATATAATTTTTCTTTCCTTCATTTTTTTACTACACTAAAGTAAAAATATGAATGGCAACTATGAATCAAGATTTGAACAAATTTATTGAGACTCAATTGAACGAACATCAGCAACAGGCTGTCTTACAAAAAGATGGATGCCTGCTTGTTATCGCCGGTGCAGGATCTGGTAAAACTCGCGTGATCACCTCACGCATTGCGCATTTAATAGTCAATGAACATGTTGATGCAAGCGCTATTGTCGCACTCACATTTACCAATAAAGCCGCCAAAGAGATGCAAGAGCGTATCGAAAAGTTTTTGCAAAATCGCTCAGAACTCCCTTTCATTGGAACTTTTCATTCTTACTGCTTGCGCCTACTAAAAACACACCAGTATCTTCTTGATCTTCCATTTTTTTCAATTATCGACACTGATGATCAAGAAAAAATTCTGCAAGGCATTATCCAGCGCAACAATCTAGGCAAACAGGTGACTGCAAAACAGATACTCTATCAGATATCTTTTTTAAAAAATCAGGCAATCAATCAAGAACAACAGAAAATATATTTCGCTCAGAATCCCCTCTTGCAGGAATTTTACCAAGCATATGAGACTGAAAAAAGATTGAGCAAATGCTTAGATTTTGATGATCTTTTACATTATGGCCTTAAACTATTTTCACACGAACAGTTCAAAGAAACTTTTCAAAACACCATACGGCATATCTTGGTCGATGAATATCAAGATACTAATATTGTCCAACATGCACTACTTAAAGCAATGTCACTAAATAATCATAACAAGTTCATCAGTGATTCAATCTGCGTGGTAGGCGATGAAGACCAATCGATCTATTCATGGCGCGGCGCAACCGTGACCAACATGGTCAACTTTAAGCAGGATTTTCCGAGCACAAAACTGGTCAAGATTGAACAGAACTATCGATCAGTACAATCGATTCTTGATGTTGCCAATCATGTCATCAAGCATAACAACCAAAGAAATCCAAAACAGTTGTGGTCAACCAAGAAGGGAACCAATCGGATTGGCAGCATTGTTTGCACCTCTGAATATCAAGAGGGTGATGCGATTGCACAACTGTGCAAATTGA
Source organism: bacterium (assembly GCA_021833825.1). GTDB lineage: Bacteria > Babelota > Babeliae > Babelales > Vermiphilaceae > JAKBEL01. The sequence continues at coordinate 3,154 of JAKBEL010000006.1, read as the reverse complement.
TCAAAGGCAGAGAGAATTTAAGTTCATGCGCTGTGCTTTATCGCACCCATTTTCAGTCACGTGCCATAGAAGAGGCGCTCATTAAACAGGCGATTCCTTACAAAATTTTTGGCGGCATTCAGTTCTATGAACGCAAAGAGATCAAAGACCTCCTTGCATATCTACGCTTAATTGTTAATCCATACGACAGACCATCACTCTTTCGCGTAATTAACTGCCCAACCCGTGGACTTGGTGCAGCCTTTGAGACACTCTTTTATGAGCGCTGGACACTTGAACCATTTTTAACATTCACTCAAGTAATTGAAAAACTGATTGAAGAACATGCTGTAACTGGTAAAAAAGCAGAATCGGTAGAGCACTTTGCTCAGATATTTTCGGATATTCCAGCAAACACAGAACCTAAAAAAGCTGTAGAGATAATATTAGTGCGATCTGCTTATATCAGTTACATCAAAGATAATTATGAGCTTGAGGAGAGTCAAACACGTATTGACAACATTAATGAGTTTATTCGAGCCATTGAACATTTCCAAGCTGAACAAAAAGGATCTCTTGATCAGTTTCTACAAGAGGTCGCACTCATGCAGGAAAAAGCTCATAAACAGGACGAACAGCAAGATGCTATCTTAATGATGACCTATCATGCTGCAAAAGGGCTTGAATTTGATACCGTTATATTGGTCGGCCTAGAAGAGGGCCTACTGCCATCATCACGATCAGTGAGCGACAGTGATGCGGTCGAAGAGGAGCGCCGACTCTTTTATGTCGGTATTACACGAGCACGAGAACGATTACTGCTCAGTCGATCACGTTACCGTTACAGTTTTGGCAAAATGAACACTCAAAATCAATCACGTTTTTTAAAAGAGATTCCAGATAGCCTGCTTGTATGCCATGACATTGGCAATCTACAACCATATATGATCAAACAATGGCTTGCACAATGGTTAGGAATCAATGAACAGCAAACACAATCACCTGTGCTCACATTTGGCAATGACAGACAAAATGCTGGTATAACTAAACCAACCGTATCTGAATCTACCAAAGAGAGAACCTCTACCAGCAGAACTACTTGGCGAATAAACCAACCGGTCTTGCATGCAACATTCGGCACAGGTATTATTACTCAAGTCGAAGAGAGAAATGGTTCTACCTACACAACAGTTAAATTTAAGATTGGAACCAAAAAGATTTTATCATCTTTCTTGCAAAAAATTTAGAACTGATCGACTTGAGCAGTATATCCTGATACACCGAATGGTTTTATAGCAACCCCTGTAACATATCGTTGATCTATAACCCACCGCCCTGATGCTTGACCTATATAGATAATAAGAAATTTAGGCTCACGTTTTTTGATCACAATAGAGAACGACTTTTGCATCCATTCTGGAAGCTTAGCTATATCTGGAACCATTACGCGCCCTACTATATTGTGCAGCACATCTAATGAATCAAGCCTTATCATAGCCTGCTCTTTAGAGCCTGAGGCACGCTTTGGAAGCAACCAGCTCATCTTCTCTATAGGATATTTTACATGCTCCACATCATTTATATTCTGTATATTAGTGACATCCGCACTCAATTCAAGATCATAATCAGTATTATTAACCGCATAGACATCTTGCCACTGTATCTGATTTATATCTGCCCTGCTGGCAAAAACTATCAAACTCAGAGATACTAACCTTCTCACTATAACCCCCTTTTTCAAGCTTTAAGCTCGACTTTGATTCTTTTGATCGAAAGTCTGCATTGCAAAAGGCATAACAAACTGTTATCATGGTTATATAATACCTAACTATTTATACAAAAAGGAATAGATTTTGAATATTCGATACATTTGCGCCTATTTGTCAATTTTAATCTCAATGAACTGCTATACTGAAACTGTAGAGAACCTGATCGAGCAATGCGCGATTAGAGCGACAGAGCTTAACTCCACACAGCAATCACTCTTAATGAATCTACTCTATAATATGTATATGCATGCGCAACATGGTGAAATCGTCAAAAAAGAGAGCTACAATCTCTCCAAACAGCTAACCGATATTCATAATAGCTTCGATCCGGAAAAAATTCATAATGCCATGCCACAAGTAGTAAAAACAACTGCTATTATAGAGCATGCTGCATCTGAACAGAAAAAACATTTTACAATCTGGCAAATTCTAGATCGGCACATTTCTGAACGTGATGCACAGATATCCACTATAATCGTCGGCATCCAAAAGTGCGGACAGATGCTCGTAGAATCATACATCGAGCAAAACAGTGATATAGAGACCTTATTACTCAATAAAAAAAATCATCTTGAAAAGAATGCACAAAGTAATTATACGATTGCCCAAACTTTTGAATTATTACGTGCTCATCCAGAAAAATTCTCATCCGCAAAAGAGCTCGAAAATATCTCCAGAATTGATGTACTTCATAAACTTAATACATCAATAGAGGCAAATGCTCATCAGCTTTCAGAGATTAATAGAGATATTTCAGACTATATAAACTCAATACAATTCATGGCCATCAATGCTGTAGGTGTCATCTATGAAAAAATCTATATGCATTTAAAGGCAAAAGATGGCAACAATAATCTTTTAATAATTACATTTTCAGATAATCGGCAAGCTTTACAAGAATCTGACATACCTTTACCGTATTCTTTAAAGAATAGATAACATTTTTGTCCTCCACAACATCACTTATATAACGTTGTAAATAATGTTGCAGCCCTAAGTGTTCCACTGGTCATCGCGTTACCAGAAAATTGCCTTGCATCATAACTGACGGAAAATAGACTCAAAGCTATTAAAAAAATAAATAACAGAGCGGTCATTGTTGGAGCAACGCGACTCTGCATGCTTTTGTGCTTCATAACACCCCCTTACAAAATATCTCTCCATTCTTGCAATATATCAGATCAAGCAACAATAAACCAAGAGTTTTATTCGCCGTCGCTTCAAACTATAAGTTTTAGCGCTAATGAGCAATATAGCTACCAGGCTCCGCCGTAGCGTGGCTTGTATGGTAAGTATAACCATTTCTTTCAAAAAAATGTGTTAAAATAAATATAGTTTAAGATTTGTGTTCAGAAACTGTTTATTACAGAAAGCTGATAGATCCCGTTAGTGGCTAGGATAAAGAT
>JAKBEL010000020.1 GCA_021833825.1 bacterium | reverse complement strand
ATCAGTATGATAGAAAATAGTAGTCAGCTCCATGACGTATTCCTTTTTTTTGATTGTTGAGAAATTTAAAAAAAGAATACTACTGGAGCTATTTTTTTCTAGTTTTTTTAGATCGAACTCACGTTAATATAACGAGTTCACAAACAGATGTTCCTGCTAACCCTGGTGACTCAGAAACGGCCTCGACAACTCCTGCTCAACCAAACCCGCTGAAAAGCTTTTTTAATTGGTCGGTCCCAACAAGCATCAACCTAAGCAGAATAAGTCAACCTATACAAAATATTATAAATAAAGCCGAAAACTTAAAGAATTGGTCATATAAAAATGTTAATACTAACAATGTCGCCACAAGTATTGCGGCATATCTAAAATCTAGTTTTAACAATAATGATAGCCAACCACAAGGGAATGAATTAAAAAATATCCTTGAAAAGCTAAAAGTTAACCTTAATAACAAAGAGCTTTTGCCGAAAGTCAAGTCTCTTATCGATAACGGTGCCGATATACATACCACTACAGATTCTGGCGAAACTGCATTATCGCTTGTTCTTAAGAAGATACAGATGGGTAGAGGCGAACCAAATGGACTCTGGGCACTGGTTAAGTATCTTATCGATAACGGTGCCGATATACATACCACTACAGATTCTGGCGAAACTGCATTATCGCTTGTTCTTAAGAAGATACAGATGAATAGCGGCGAACCAAATCAACTCTGGGCACTGGTTAAGTATCTTATCGAGAAGGGTGCCGATGTAAATACTCTGGCAAACAATCAGACTGCTCTCTATCTTGCTGCTGTAAAAAAACTGCCTGAATTGGTAATACAATTTTTATTAACTAAAGGTGCCGACCAGAATGCTGGTAACCCATCTTATAATTATTATATAAATTATTCGCACATGCAAAATATTCATAAGGAATTAATCAATAATCAATTTAAAAAGACTCTTGCAAAGCTACAAGATGACCCTGAGAATAAAGAAGAACTCTGGGATAGAGTTAAGGAACTTATTGAAAAGGGTGTCGATATAAATACTCTTGAAAACAATGTAACAGCTCTTTATATTGCAGCTGTAAAAAAACGGAATGACATGGTAACATTCTTACTAAATAAAGATGCCAATCAGAAGGCTGGCAGTCCATCTTATAATGATTATAAGAAATCAATCAATAATCAATTAAAAGATACTCTCGCAAATCTACAAGAGGAGCCTGAGAATAAAGAAGAACTCTGGCATAGAGTTAAGGAACTTATTGAAACGGGTGCCGATATAAATACTCTGGCAAACAATCAGACTGCTCTCTATCTTGCAGCTAAAAACAAAAATAATGATATGGTCACATTTTTATTAAATAAACGTGCAGACCGGTATGCTGGTAATCCATCTTATAATTATCTGAAGATATTCGAAGATGTAGCTAAAGCCCCATCATCTATTCAACCTTCCCTTAAGAAATCAATCAATAATCAATTAAAAGATACTCTCACAAATCTACAAGGTGAGCCTGAGAATAAAGAAGAACTCTGGGATAGAGTTAAGGAACTTATTGAAAATGGTGCCGATATAAATACTCTGGCAAACAATCAGAGCGCTCTTGCCGTTGCAGGTTTACATGAAAATAATGACATGGTAACATTCTTACTAAATAAAGATGCCAATAAGAACGCTGGTAGTCCATCTTATAATGATTATATGGAGATATGGAAAGCTATAACTCCTGCCTCATCATCAAGTGCATCAGCAAATGATGATGATAATACTGATGATGATGTGCAAGAAATATACTCTATTGAGCAGCAAATAACAAATAATGCGACCGAAAACGAAAAAAGAGAGCTAAGCAACAAAGGCTTACAACTTATTCTTAAACATATAGCAAAAGGTGATAATGATAATGCAAGCAGTACCCTTTGGGATTGGGTTGGTGCTTTTCTTGAAAATGGCGCTGATATAAATACTGCTTATACAGATGCTTCTGGCAACAAGCATACGGCACTCAGCTTAGCAGATGATAATAGAAAGACTCTAATAGAAAAGCAGCTTAAAAAGCTGACGAAACAGAAATAAAAATCTTCTATAGAAAAAAGTATTGACGAACCTGCTATGCCTATTTACTACTAAGTATCATATATACCATAATTAATGAAGGGGTTCTTTCTATCAAAAAAGAACCCCTTCATTTCACAAGCAACCTTTTACGGCCTCTTTTCCTCAAGATGGCATGACTTTGCCAATGTATGCCAATCATAAGCATGAATATTACCATCATCATGCACAGCATAGAGAGCACCTGAAACAAATGGGCCAAACCCTTGATTGCTGGTGGCGATACCATCTGTATTGCGTGTCTTATTGCCAATAAATGATCTGATCGGTTTGAGAGTGACACGATCGAATATCCAGAATGTATTCTCTTGCCTATCTTGATCGGTCAAAATAACATATCCCTCTTGATCATTAAGTTCATAGAGCGCAATGCCTTCCGGTTCATAGAGAATAAGGCCATTACCGATTGTTTTACCCGTAAATTTACCATCAAGAGTGTAGATCTTCACATTTTTACGCTCTTTGTGCTCATCGGCAACAAAGAGACGATTATAATAGGGGTCGGCCGCTATCGATTCAACCTTCCACAATGCACCGTCGCCAGTGGTATCACCAAATGAACGAATTAAACGCAGATTGAAGATCTGTCCATCATAGATTGCATCATATTGATGCACTTTTTTGGGCTCTTTGCCACCATGCTCTCCTGCATTATCGGTCACATAGATCATATAGCGCTGACCAGGAACCACTGTGACTACAGCAAGACCATAAGGGAGGCCCATACGCTCATCTGTTATACCAATTGATTGGCCATCTGGAAGATTAAAGATCTGTAATCTTTTGTTGTCTCTTTCAACAATAAAGAGAAAATTATCTTGAACCGCAATACCATTTGGGCGCTGCAGCTGCCCTGGCTGATCTCCAGATGAACCGATCGTTTTTAACAACTGCCCTGTTGTTGCATCATAGACTGGCAATGTATTGCCCGTCTTTGCAGTTGCAATCAACCAATGCTGCCCTTCAGCTCCATGCCAAACTGCTACCGAATCAACATTCAAAAGAACATCTCGATCGGTCATAAAATATTCTGAAACAACACATGCTCGCTCAGGTTCTGCTGGTTGCCAACATGCGGGCAGTACGCACAAAAGAAGTGCCGATATAATTGCACGAACAGATGTAGACATAAAACAATCTCCTTGTTAAGGTTCACATTCACAACATACTAGCATGAGCTTTTTTTAAAAAACAACCTACTCTTTATATTCTCTCAAGAGCTATAGTACAATGAATAACAACTTGAACTTATGGAGGAAGATATGCACAGGCGAACATTCATTTCAACAGTTATCTTGAGCAATATACTCTTTATACTACTGCATATACATAAATATAGCGTCTTTAATGAATTACATTATCGTAAGCAACGATACGAAAAAGAGCTTGCACAGTTGGAAAAACAGCAAGAGGGTCTCCAACAGGAGCTATGCGCTCTGCATGACAGAAAAACAGTAACACGCTATGCACAGACATATCTTCATATGGCACCTATCTCTATAGGGCAGATGAGAAAAATCGATGGCAACTTATCATAATCAACAGTTTCGGGTTGCAATAATCTTTATATTTTTTTGCATCTGCTATGGGGCTATTATCACCAATCTTTTTCTGTTACAGATCTACCAACACTCTTTCTTTGCACACTTAGCAGAAAAACAGTATCAGGCGCAGGTCACTCAAGCGCCCGGTAGAGCACTCATTACAGATCGCAATCATAAGCCACTTGCATGCAATAGATATGCTCTTTCTGCATATCTCTGCCCTTCTCAAATAGAAGATGATTCAAGGCTAACGACTTTTTTAGAAACATATTTCCCCCAAGCTTATGATCATTATCTCAAGCATAGAGATAGCAATTTTATGTTTATACAACGAAATCTTACCGATCATCAAAAGGATCTGATTGCCGATGCTCATATTCCTGAAATCAGACTGATAAAAGAGCATCATCGCTACTACCCTCTTTCATGTGCAGGATCTATAGTTGGCATTACCAATATAGATAATGAAGGGAGCTTAGGCATTGAATACCTTTACAATAATCAACTGAAAGGAACAGAGAGCTGCTTTAATCTAAAAAAAGATGCTCGATCAGCACTCTTTTATTTTGATAAAAAAATTGTTGCAAGTGGAACTGATAGCAAGCCAGTACAATTAACTATTGATGCGGATCTTCAATTTTTAGTTCATGAACTTCTTGCAAAAACGGTAACAGAATATCGAGCAAAACAGGGCTCTGTAATCATTATAAATCCAGATAATGGTGACATAATAACAATGGCAAATTATCCAACATTCAATCCAAACATGACGCAACACCTTGAGCTCTCTTTGACTAAAAATTATTGCATTGCAGAACAATATGAGGTCGGCTCAGTAATGAAGGTATTTGCAGCTTTAGCTGCACTTGATGAGGGTGCTGTGACCCCCGATGAAGAGATTGATTGCAGAAATGTGACCACAACTTTTATTGATGGCAGAAGAGTAAACACCTGTAGCGCACATGGTATGCTCACATTCACCGAAATAGTTGCCAAATCAAATAATATTGGAACAGCTCTTGTTGCAAAACGGCTCAATGAGAAACTCTATGATCACTATTGCAGATTAGGCTTTGGCAAAAAGACTGGCATCAATCTACCTGGTGAACAATCAGGATATATACACCCACCTGCTAAATGGTCTGCACAATCGGTCATCTCTCTCTCTTATGGTTATGAAGTGGCTGTTACCTTATTACAATTGGCGCAAGCTTTTGCGATGATAGCATCTGATGGCTATATGGTCAAACCACGCATTATCATGGATGATACAATAATTCGTTCATTAGTGCCACTTTATAAAAAGGGGACAATAGATGAGATTAAAAAGATACTACAAGAGACCACTCTGCAAGGAACTGCTTATCGAGCACGTATAAGAGGATACAGAGTCATGTGCAAAACAGGAACTGCAAACTTACTAGAGAATGGAGCCTACATTGATAGCAAGAATAGCTACTCATGTGCAGGCATTATTGAAAAGAATGATTATAAACGAGTAATAGTGGTATATATCAAAGAGGCTGAGCGCCCACATCTGTATGCAAGCCAAGTTGCCGTTCCACTGTTTGAAAAGATTGCACAAAGGGTGATTATACATGATAAGATAATATAAAAAAAAGGATGCACTATGATCTATGCCCCTGCTGATGTACCAGAAGACAAATCTACTCTTTTTCTTGAAAACCTGGCAGCAATTACTCGACACAAAAATCGCCTCTTTCTATTTGCTGCAGATCAAAAAATAGAACATCTTAATCAAGATTTTCATGGCAAAGATATTCATCCTGACGCTGCCAATACGGAACATCTGTTCAGAATTGCACAACAGGGAGATATTGGAGCGTTTGCAACACAGTTTGGACTCATTGAACGTTACGGCAGAGCATATCCGAGCATAAACTACATTGTTAAATTAAATAGCAGAACAAATCTTATTACATCAAAACATAATGACAATATTCATATCGATCATTCTGATCCGATAAGCAGAGAGCTCTGGTCAGTTCAGGATGTTATTACACTCAAACAGACATCTGGACTCAATATTCGTGGCATTGGATATACGATCTATTTAGGTAGTGAATTTGAATCTGAGATGCTCACAGAGGCTGCTCAGGCTGTTCACCAGGCACATAAAAATGGACTGATTGCTATTTTATGGATCTATCCGCGTGGCGCTCATATCAAAAATGAAACTGATAGTGAACTGCTTGCTGGAGCTGCTGGTGTTGCAAATGCATTAGGGGCCGATGTGGTCAAAATAAGATCTCCTGAAATGGCCGATCCACTTATTGAAGAGCAACTTAAAGTCATTAAAAAAGCGGCCGGCAACACGCTGGTTATAGCTGCCGGAGGAGATCAAATACCTCAAAAAAAGCTGCTCTCAATTATTGAAAAACAGATCAACAATGGCAACCTTGATGGCGTTGCTATTGGCAGAAACATATTTCAACATAGCCTACCAGATGCGGTTGCATTAACAAAAGCGATTGCAGCAATAGTCTATAATAGCTGACCCCGATTGTGCTCGCTTTCAGCCTTAGCTCATTTGAACAATAGCGGAATTAGCGAGCCCCTTTTACAACCCATAAAAAATATTTACATAATATTAACTTTCTCCTGTAATTATGCATCAAATAAATCTTTATAAACAAAAATCTTGCGGAGAAAACATTACAAATGGTAATATAAATATAGGTAATACTATAAAACAAATATCATGTAAAAAAAAGGAGAAAATCATGATAGAAAATAAAAAAACCTATATATCTGGCCTATTGGCAATTATATTACTCGCAAGCCACTCACCTGGCCGTGCAAGCAGTTACTTGAGTAGCGGCTGGGAAGCAGTAAAAAGTGGAGCTGGATCTGCATATAATACAGCTAAATCTTTGGCCCCTTATGCTCCAGCTGCAGCATTGACCGGAGCCGCTGCTTTAGGAGCACAAAATGGAAATTTCTGGGACTTTAACATTCCACTAGGACTCGCGATGTTATCCGCAGCAGCTGCGCGCTCTTATAAAGCAAGCCAAGAAGAGGGGGGTGGATTCAACCCCAACTATAACTTCAGCTTCAGCAATCTCGCTCCCTACGCCATTCCTGCCTTAGCAGCTACTGCTGGAGCAGCAAACAAAGGCTACTTCCCTGAAGTGGCACTCAATAGCGCCGCGGTGGCACCCCTAGCGTTTGGCGCTTCTAAAATCCGAGAATGGTCTCATCGCAGGACGTTTGAAAACATAAAAAATCAGATAAAAGATCTTGTCTATAAGATATTAGATAAGGAGCTCACAGATGATCCAAGCAATGATAAAGATGCTTACCTCTTTATCAACAACGATCTTTTAAAGCTCATATTAGATTACAATGCATATTTTCCTTATGTAAGTGCTAACTATGGCACACTAGCAGCGAAATTGAAAGATGCTCGCGAATTTATTAAGCAGGTAGCAATAAAATATGGTATGGAACATCAGGAAAAAGATAGGAATAAGATATCTCAACAAATCGAACCACTAAAAATAACAGCTGAAGACGTAAAATTGTTTAACGCTCTTGAACCTATTCAAGGTCTTAACGAACCTGTGAGTCCTGCTGAATCATCAGATATAAATCCTGAATCATCTAGCAGCGGGTCGTAAAGTCTAAGCTCAAGTAAGAGTTAGTGAAGTTGAGTGAACATATTGATAATCGGATAGGCCTCGGGAAAAAACCGGGGCCTTCTTTTTTACTCACTGATGGCCTGCCCAAGCTGATCATGCACTTGACCAAGAATGGTCAGATGAAAAGCTTCTGGAAGGTGCACAACATGCACATAATTGTTGCTCTCAACTGCTGGCGCTAAAAAGGCATCTATCTTGTGTGGATCGAAAAGCTCATCCTGATCTGCAACAAAGATCCATGTAGGAACCTGTAATGATGACAATCTCTGCTGCACATGATGCGGATGTATAGCTCCTAGCATATTGACGGTGTATGCAGTCACAAAACCACGCTCTTTGACCAGATGTTCTGGATAATTGAATGTTACTGCTGTCCAATGGCCACCGATCAGACCACCTGTTATATAATGCATCAACAGAGAAAAACGGTGAAGCTCAACAAATGGACGATCATTCTTTTTCTCCCGTTCACGCTCACGCACAACGCCAGCATCTCTGCCCAGCATCGGTGCTACAAAGAGATAACCATCCGGTTGTTCCGCTGCTTGCCAGACTGCATAATTCATCAGCATTCCTGCACCACCGGAATGACCACCAAGAAATATTGGCAATTCTTTGTGTGTTTGTTGCACATAATCTAATGCATCGCGCACATCTGACCATACTGTTGCTGAACTGGGCGCATCACCACGGGCACCACCAGATGTGCCGTGACCACGAATATCAAAGAGATATGTTGCAACATTATAATATTTAGCCAACTGTTCGGCCATATAAAGATAACCCGCTTGACTATTGGCTCCACTGCCATGATAAAAAATCAATGCAGCAGTTGGAACATCAGGAACATAACAGTTGTATGCTAATGTTGTGCCATCAGATGCTCTGATAGCCCCTAATGTTGGCGCTTGTGTTGGCTCTTTTTTATTGGGCTTCATGCCCTTTATTTCTGCTTGCTGATCCTGTTGATCAACAGATTGAATATACTGATTACCCGCCTTAGTATTATATAAAAAAAAGATGGTACTCAATAATAGTAAACTTAGGCATACATTCTTCATATTATATCCTTGTATATCTTTTATTTAGAATTTTCTATTTGCTTCCTTCGATACACCCGTCATTTCCTGCCATGATCTATATTTTTTAGTATGAGACAGGCCAATTCAATAACAATCTTTTACGTATTGCTTTGAGAAATGCCGGGCACTCAGGATGAGCGAAGAAAAAAGCGCCCTCATAAAACTATTTCTTTTACAGAACATTACGTACAAACTATTACACAAAAATTAAATCCTCAAACAACAAAAATTCCGACCATTACTGATCGGAATTTTTGTTATCTAATACATCAATTAATACATGCCCGGCATACCACCCATACCAGCACCTGGCATAGAAGGAGCAGACTCTTTTTTATCCTCTGGAATCTCAAAAATAGAGGCCTCTGTTGTTAGCAACAGACCGGAGATTGATGCGGCATTCTGCATTGCTGAACGGGTAACTTTAGCAGGATCGATAATCCCAACTTTTACCATATCAACAAATTCGCCATTCTTTGCATCAAATCCTTCTGTTCCCGATTGCTCACGAACCTTATTGACTATTACTGATGCATCAAATCCTGCATTTTGAGCAATAATACGCAATGGCTCTTCAAGTGCTTTCTGAATGATCTGAACACCAAATTTCTCATCACCATCAACTACTAGCTCAGCAATAGCTTTTTGACAACGCAATAGAGCAACTCCACCCCCTGCTACAATACCCTCTTGGACAGCAGCACGTGTTGCACTCAATGCATCTTCGATGCGATCTTTTTTCTCTTTCATTTCAGTCTCAGTTGCAGCACCAACTTTGAGGACAGCAACACCACCGGCCAATTTAGCCAAGCGTTCTTGCAACTTCTCTTTATCATAATCTGATGTGCAGTTTTCAATCTGCATGCGAAGTTGAGCAACACGGCCCTTAATAGCATCTTTGTCGCCACAACCTTCAATAATTGTTGTATCATCTTTTGTTATAACAACACGTTTTGCATTACCCAGACTATGCAGAGTTATATTTTCAAGCTTAAGACCCTTATCTTCTGAAATAACCTCTCCACCAGTAAGCACCGCAATATCTTCAAGCATGCTCTTGCGACGATCACCAAATCCTGGGGCTTTGACCGCAGTCACATTGATGGTGCCACGCAATCTGTTGACTACCAATGTTGCTAACGCTTCACCTTCAACATCTTCTGCGATAATTAAAAGACCACGACCAGATTTTGCTACTTGCTCAAGCACTGGAAGCATTGACTTCATGCTATTGATCTTCTTTTCAGAGATTAAGATGAGCGGATTATCCATCACTGTCTCCATCTTTTCAGCATTGGTAACGAAGTATGGTGACAGGTATCCACGATCAAATTGCATACCTTCAACAACCTCTAACTCATCATACATACCTTTTGCTTCTTCAACAGTGATAACACCATCTTGACCAACACGCTCCATCGCCTCAGCAATCTGCTTACCAATAGTCACATCTGAATTTGCAGAAATAGTTGCAACCTGCTCTATCTCTTTTTTATCACTGACCGATTTTGACTGTTTTTTTAATTCATTGACAACAACCTCAACAGCCTTATCAATACCACGCTTGATCTCCATAGGATTGGCACCGGCTGTAACATATTTATTCCCTTCACGGAAAATAGCCTGTGCAAGAACTGTTGCAGTGGTTGTGCCATCACCTGCAAGATCAGCCGTCTTGCTTGCAACTTCACGAACCATTTGCGCTCCCATATTCTCAAGAGGCTCCTTCAATTCGATCTGTTTTGCAACGGTTACACCATCTTTGGTTATTTTTGGAGAACCGAATGAACATTCATAAACAACATTTCTGCCTTTTGGCCCTAAAGTCACTTTGACAGCATCTGCTAGCTTATCAACACCCTTACGGATAGACTCTCGCGCGTCAGAACCGAATACAATTTTTTTTGATGCCATAATCTAAATCCTATTATTTAGAGTGTGTGCAATTATCTTTCAACAATACCTAAAATATCATCTTCACGAATAATAAGATGATCATTACCAGCTTCAGTTCCGGCATATTTACCGAAATAGACAACATCTCCAACTTTTACTTCAAGAGGAACAACCTGTCCGTCAATATCCCTTTTTCCTGCTCCAACAGCCAAAACAGCCCCTGTTTGAGCCTTCTCTTTGGCCACATCAGGAATAATAATACCTGATGCTGTTCTCTCTTCTCCTTCAATACGCTTGACCAAAACTCGGTCTCCTAGCGGCTTTAGTTTTTCGAACATAATATATTCTCCTTATAAAAACAGAAGACAATGTAATATTAAATGCAACTTCGCAAAATCCCTTAATAAGCTGCAACACAGTAACAGTATACGAAAAAATCTAAAAATTTCAATGCATTTTATTTGATGGCAAGTGACTAAGATTTTGAGCCCCACCGTAGGTATACACAAGTGCCTATTTAACAACAGGCTATATCTTCAACTCTCATCTTACAGCAGCTATCTGCAGAACCACATGATGATTGAGGGCCAGACTGACCATCTTCAGATTCGGTCGAACTTGCGCTCTTTTTTACCAGATCAGCAACCTTTTCAGGTGTAGGCTGGTAAAGATCAAGAAGGTTTCCGCCCGGATCTTTAAAACTTACCATAATGCCATGAATAGCCTCTTTAGGTTCGCTTAAAAAACTGACCTTATCTTTTAATTCTTGATAGACTCTCTTTAGATCAGCAACCTCAAGGACTATCCCAGTTCTAACATTATCAATAACCTGTTGAGTTGGGCATAACCCTATCTTTACATCACCAAGCCTCATCTCAGCCCATCGCTCTTTTATATGAAATATGAGTTTAATCCCAAGATCTGAATAAAAATCGATCGCAGCTTGCAGATTTGGCTCCATAAGAATAACCATATGCAGACGCTTGACAGTAGGCTCTGATGACATATTTTTAGCTCCTTTATGACCTAAACGGTTGATTATATAGCTATATATTAGTAATGTAGCATAAAAACGGTAAAGTGGAAAAATTAAAAGGAAGAGAGATGTTTCAAATCTGGCCATCATTGATATCAGCCGACCTCCTAGATCTTAAAACTGTCATGAATAGGCTTAACAATCAGTCTTATGGCTGGCACATTGATATCATGGACAATCACTTTGTTCCCAATCTCACATGGGGCGCTCAGTTTGTGAATGCAATAGCAAAAGCGAGCCCAAAGCCTTTGTGGATACATTTAATGATAGAGAGCCCAGAGAGGTTTCTTGAAAGGCTCGACATACCAAAAAATAGTTATATAACCTTCCATGTAGAGACCGACTCAGATATCAACATGACCATTAAAGCGATTAAAGATCATGGCTGGCAAGCGAGCCTGGCAATCAATCCTGAAACAAAAGTGGATGCCATAGCGCCCTATGCGCATAAGATTGATCAGATCTTAATTATGTCGGTGCATCCAGGATTTTCAGGGCAATCATTTATTACCGACACATTGCACAAAATTGAATTGATTAAAGATGAACTAAAGAGAGAAAATGTGATTATTCCATTAGCTATTGATGGCGGCATCAATAGAGAGAATATTAGAACTGTTGCGCGGTTGGGCATTACACAATATGCCATAGCTGCTGGAATATTTGGAGCTTCAGACCCAGCGCATGAGCTTGATTATCTAAAAAGATTGCTTAAATCTGCTCCATTATAAAAATAGAGAGACACCAATTTGGCATCTCTCTATAAATTTTAAACTAGAATGTAAAATATATTACACTAAGTTATCAACAAGATCTGAATGGAAACTGTCACCTTTTTTTTCTTCAGCTTCTTGCTTTACTTTTGAAGCATCTTCTGACTTCTTAGATTCTTCAGTTTCGTTTTCTTTAACTTTAACTGAATCTACTGAAGGAACTTCTTCTGTTTTTGGAGTTTCAGTTTTGTTTTCAGCAAGTTCTTCAACTGCATTTTCTACTACTTGTGTAACAGCTGTGTCTGCTGCTTTTTGCTCATCAGCAGGAGCAACCTCAGCATGCAAGAAATAGTTGAAAATACGGTAACCGACAAAGCTAACAACACCTGTTGCACCTAAAACTACACCGCCAACTTTTAATTTTTCAATAATCGCTTCTTGGTTTTCTTCTACATAAGCAACAGTTTTATCATAAGCAGCTTGAACGCGATCCCAGTTGTAGTAAGCAGCAGCTGAAGCGCCTGAAACTAAAAGAGTTGCTGCGATTGTTTTTTTATAATCACAAGCACCTTGTGCACATGTATTGATAAGACCTTTGCCTGAATTGAACAGACCACTCAACCAACCTGTTTCTTCAACAGCTGGAGTATTTTCAGCAGCAGATGCGATCTGAGCTGAAAGCAATAACGCAAGAACCATTTGTTTTGTACTCATCATAGAGACACCTTCGAAAAAAAATTAATAAACCGATGACAACACCTTCACAAATACAAAAAGACATCAACCATGTCTAACATTTTGCTTTGTTTCTTAATAATCATTTATAATGTGCCATAATTATTTATTTTGTCAATCCAAATAACACATTTTTGCAAATAAGAGAAGTCAAAAACCTTACAAATTGAATGGAGCAGGTAAAACAAATGCATGCAACCACAATTATTGGCTATCTCTTTTTAAATAGAGCTATTTTATCCTCATATTCTTGCACACTGTTCTTTTGCTTTTTCCACAACTTCACGAACCGCTTGTCCACTCTCAACGGTCATGGATTCAAAAGAGCGCTGAACCCCCTTATACTCATCTTTAAACCAAGAAGAGACTCTTGATAGATTTTTTGAAAATGAATCGGCTCCATCTTGAAGAACATTACGTACAGCTTCAGCAAGGCTTAAATCTTTATTACAATTACAATTAAAACAGGACTCCCAGACCCCATAAACAGCTGCGCAGAGAAACAGAGAGAATCCTAGAGAGATCAGAGGATTTCTTTTAATCTTTACAAAACCTTTTTTAGCATGCAACACAATGACATCTTTAAAGACAATCACAGAAGTCAATGCTGCTATCAGAGCCGCCGCTGACTTTGGATCATCTTTCACAAAGGTTTCAAGATTGCTTGGTATATCTCTAAAAAATGAATAGACTGGGTCGAAGGGTGATGATTGCGCAGGCAGAGTGATGCCAAAACTAAATGTAAAAAATAGGAAAAGATTAAAAAAACGCATATCCATATGAACGCCCCCACATTAAAGTACTTTAATATCATAAAACAACTGTAACATATCCTCTTTTTTTGTCAAAAAACAATGTGATTGTTTCAGATTGTATTATTTTGCTATATTAAAGAAAGGGCATTCACATAGTAAATCGCCCCTCTTTAATATAATCTGAATGATATCTAAACCTGCAGGCTTACAACAACATCTAAATCATTTGCCTTCATATGCAACGCACACTCTTGCAGACCATCAGCCTCTTGCAATAATTTATAGAGCTCAGCAAAGATCTGTTCAACATTTGATCCGCACTCAGAAGAGATCGATACTTGATTCATTATCGAAGGCTCCGACTTTTCTTGTTTACATTTATCAGCATTACCGACAACATACCCTTCATAATAGGAATCGATCTTTGCAGTTCTCAATTCATGCTTCGATTTCTCTTCAAACTCAGCCTTGGCATAATTATAACCCTGCTCAAGCCCTTGACGAAAAGCCGCTTCATTTGCCTTAACCATTCTTCCTTTCAGACTATTTTCCCACAATAGAGCAAGTAGAATAAAGGCAGAGAGCCCTATCGCAAAACCGGTTGTCTTTGAATGGCCAGCAGCCCAAGCCTGAGCGCTTGATACCTGATCTGAAATCTCTTTTATCAAAGATGATGGAGAGATCCAACTTGTGTCAAAAAAAAACATATCTGTCGCTGATGCCATCGGACTCAAAGATAATAAAATCATAAGAGTGGCACTCTTTTTGATAGACCTAATCATGGTAAAACCTTTAATTAATATGGTAATCACTATAAACACTTATCATACATTAGCGCATCTGTAAATAATCGTCAAAACATATGCTTAAGATCTTTTTTTACCTTTAAAATGATCTTTTCTTGAGGACCTTCCACTCTCTTTAAATCCTCTTTGCTGCCTTGATGATTGTGCTCCTGGACGATATTCATCTTTAACTAAATATGCTCTGTGCTTACCTTTTATTATCGGATTGCTACGCATACAGTCAAGACAACTTTTTAGCCTGCTCTCAGGAATAGAGATGAATGTCTTGAACTTCAACACGCGCACCTTTGTCACCTCTTGAGGCACCAATTTACAGACGGTGTAAAGGTAGCTACGCACCTGATCCTCTTCTACGCCATTTTCCTGCCCAAGCTCCAAGCATATCTCTTGTGGAATAGCACCCATAGATGCACTCTCTGTAAAAGAATGTTTAGTCTCATGAACCCCTTGAAAGAACTTTTCTCGCAATGCAATCTCTAAAGCAAGGCGAATCTGTTCTTGAGAGAATGAATCTAAAATTTTTGATATTGCACTATCAACAGCAGCATACTTTTTGTCATCTTTTTTTGCCTGCTCTATAAAATCTGATACTGCACTCATCTTGACATTAACAATTGCATCAACTGATGGAACTGAAGTTTCGATCAATTTTGCATTAATCGTCTTTTCAAGACGCTTCACGCGATACTGTTGTGAAGGTGAGATCAGAAGGATAGCAATACCCTCTTTGCCTGCACGGCCAGTACGACCTATACGATGTACGTAGCTCTCAATGTCATCAGGTATTGAATAGTTAATCACATGCGAAAGATCTGAAACATCAATGCCACGAGCTGCAACATCAGTTGCCACTAAAATATTAAAATCTCTATTTTTAAAACCTTTAATCACATGATTACGCAGCGATTGCTTCATATCACCATGAAGACAGTTAACCTTAAGCCCTTTGCTTGCAAGCTCTTCTGTTATTTCACTTGAGAGCACTTTGGTGCGACAGAAAATAATGCCATTAAAATCTGGCGCTGCTTCGATAAATCTCATAGTCGCTTCAATGCGTTGCTTTTCAGGAACAACACAATAATATTGGGTTATCTGTGCCGACGAGCTAGTAGCTTTTGCAGTCTGAACTGTTAAGACATTGTGCATATGGGACTTAATAAGTGTCTTAATTCCTGCCATGACTGTTGCTGAAAACAACCATATTTTTCTATCTTTTGGCGCAGCCTCAAGAACCTCGTCAATCTCTTCGCGAAAACCCATATCAAGCATAATATCAGCTTCATCAAGAACAAGAACTTTCAGATGATCCAACCTCAATGCCCCCCTGCGCAGAAGATCATTAATACGACCAGGAGTACCAACAATAATATGCACACCTCTTTTTAAACTCTCTATCTGCCTGCTAATAGGCATACCACCATAAATAGTATCTATGGCAACATTACTTCCACGAGAGACATCTTTCAAACTTTCATAGATCTGAAGAACCAATTCACGCGTTGGGGCAATCACAAGCCCTTGCACACGCCTTTCAGAGATATCCATAGCCTGTAGCAATGGAATACCAAACGCTAATGTTTTTCCTGTTCCTGTTTGTGCTTGTGCATGAACATCTTGCTTATAATTTTCAAGCAATATGGGAATAATTTTTGACTGTATCTCAGTCGGCTGAGTAAAACCTAATGCTTGTAACGAATCTTTAATTGACGTCCAGAGCAATGAACTTAAGGTATTAAAACTATTCACGGGATCCTTTTAATATATAAATAATTATTATAAATGAATATACAACTGAATATCTAAAATCTCTTATCGATATTGGCAACATCT
Organism: bacterium; assembly: GCA_021833825.1. GTDB lineage: Bacteria > Babelota > Babeliae > Babelales > Vermiphilaceae > JAKBEL01. The sequence goes on along the minus strand of JAKBEL010000020.1, from coordinate 12,636 downwards.
TAACCAAATGCACCCTAAAACATAACAGCCACTTTCCATTGCCATAGATAAGCAAAAGAGAGCGCTCAAAATGATTCACTAACAGTATGAGTTTAAAAAGAGTGCGATAACAACTCTTTGTTTAAAAACCATACAGAATAGGCCTTTTACATACAAAGCTTATGCAAAAAAGCCATGTATGATCTATTATATTTTGATAAGGTCACTTTAGAACCTTCTATATATTAGAATATACCATTATTTAAGATCAGACAAATAGTTTATTGCTCTTTCACTTTTAACCAAGATCAAACGATTGATCATAGGCTGGAATCAGAACATCCCATTTAAGCCGCTGCTCAATCATCTTTTTAAGAGCCTGAGACGAAGCCGGCTCGCCATGGGTCAAAAAGACTCTCTTTGGAACTTTTTCAAAATGGGATAGCCATGTCAGTATCTCCTGCTCATCTGCATGAGCTGAAAGAGAGTGTATCATCTTAATGGTTGCACGCACTGGATAGGTTTTATCATATATCTGTATCTCTTTTGCCCCATCTACCAAAAATCTACCCCTTGTAGATCTTGATTGATATCCAACAAAGAGAATCGTATTTTTTGGATCTATTATAAACTGCTCTAAATGGTGTGGCACACGGCCACCTTCAGCCATACCACTGCCTGCGATAACTATTGCACTATGGGTCATTCGATCAATTTTTTTTGATTCCTGCACCGTTGGAGTAGGAGTTGCAATATTGAATATCGCAGAACATATATCAGAAGGCAATGTATGCTCTTCTGTGAATTTACAAAAAAGATTGGTAATAGCGATACCGGTTGGACTATCTAAAAAAATAGGAATATCTGGAATCTGCTTTTTTTCTCTTAATTGATAAAGATAGTAAAGAATAGTCTGAGTCCTCATAACAGAGAAGCTGGGAATAACAACAATCCCATCTCTTTTTACCGTCTCGTTAATGGCATCATTCAACATTTTTTCAGGATCATCCTCTTCATGAACTCGATTTCCATACGTCGATTCTAATACTAAATAGTCTGCTTCTTTTATATAAGGAGGCGCTTTTAAAATAGGTTGCTCTGGACGCCCAAGATCTCCAGAAAAGAGCAACTTTTCTCTGCCATCTGATATCGCCACAAAAGCAGAACCAATAATATGACCAGAACGTATCAAGGTCACCTGCAATGATTTAACTGTAATCGGCTCATCATAATCAACGGCCTTCAAAAATTGCAATGCAAATAGAGCATCATCTTTAGTATACAGTGGCGCTGCATGATGATTCCTTGCTCTATCCTCTTGTAACGAACCGGCATCAACAAGCAAGATAGCACAGACCTCTTTAGTTGCATGAGAACAATATATAGGGCCTCTGAAACCGTTTTTCACAAACAGAGGGATATATCCTGTATGATCAATATGGCCATGGGTTATAACAAGGGCATCGACCGTTGATGGATCTAAAGGCAATTGATCCCAATTGTGATATGCTATGCTGTCATCACCTTGCAATAGGCCACAATCGACTAATATTTTGGTGCCCTTATCTTCTACAAGGTATTTAGATCCAGTTACCATACCTGCTCCACCTAAAAACGTTATTTTCATTGCACATCTCCACTCGTTTATATCTACAATATTATTTAAAGTACTAAGTCTGCAAAGAGATAAACAATGATTTTTTCAAAGAGGTATCATGAAGAGGTCTTTCTATGAATATAAAAAATAAGATTACATCATTATTAATATCCTGTCTCTTATCTCCTCTATGTATTCTATATACACATGAAAACCCACATAAAACCAGACAAGTTGGCCCCCTCTTCTGTTACGGACAGAACATTCTTGATAAAGGAAAAATCAGATTGCGCGAACGCCCCTTCTATATTAAAAATAAAGCCCACTCTTTTACCTATCTATCTAATCAAGCATTTTATGCTCTCTCTGACGATTGGGTTATCTGGATGGACCTTCCTATAAAACTACACAATAAAAATTTTGCCGATACGGATAGATTGATCGCAACTCGTGTAGAAACTGAATATGCATATCATCACAAAGTAACATCAGGAAAAAGAGTTCTTGCAACAGCTCTTGGAAACTGCATTATTCCTACAACATCTACCGATGATGATAGCAACTTAGATCCCTATAATGGTACCGGATCGATCAGTTTTTATCTTGCAACAACTGCAAGCGTGCTCACACATGATTGGTATGCATACGGATCTGCAGGCGTACAACTTAATATTCCTTATCATAGAAACAGATTTGGAGAACTTTTTAGATTTGAATGGATTATTGGTCATAGTCTACCAACATCTTCATGGAACAGTTATCTAATGCTTGAATTCAGTAGTGCCAGGTTACAGAAAAACAGAATTTGTGGCATTAAAGATACAAATTCCGGTGGTAATATTATCTATGTAGGACCAGCATTTATTGCACGATCAGATCATTTTTACGTGTGGGCTGGCATGCAAGGAGCTATGTTAAGCCGTTTGAATGGCAATCAACAACAGGCCACTTTAAGAGCCGCTCTGATGCTCGCTGTTCTGTTTTGATTTGCATCAAATAATTTGAGTAAAAACATATCCACCACCAGAGGTGGTGGCTTTCTAGAGCCTCTATAAGAGGCTTTTAGTTGCTTCCCTCTAAGTTTATTCTATTTATTCAGTTCTTTTTTATCTTGATACTTTATATATTTCTTGATCATCTCAAGATCAACTCCTACCGTATCAACACAATATCCTCTTGCCCAAAAATGATTCCCCCAATATGGCTTTTGTCTCAGGTTGGGAAATTTGATAAACATCCGTATTGCGCTTTTCCCTTTTAATATTCCTGCTACATCTGATATCGATATCTTTGGTGGAATCATTATCAGTAGATGAACATGATCTAATTGAACATTCATTTCTATTATTTTACAACGTAATTTTGACGCTTCTAATTTTATAGAATTTTCAACTTCATCTTTAATAACTCCTTCTAATATTTTAAATCTATACTTTGGTACCCAAACTATATGATACTGGCAATGCCAAATCGCATGTGATAGCCTATTAAAACGGCTCATGTTTATTCCTAAGTCTAAGTTTGCGGGGAAGCAACTTAGCTTAAGTCTAACATGGGTCGTTACCTGCATAGCATTTGTTTATGACCACGCCCGGAGGACGCGGTTTATTAGATTTGAATCAAGCAGATGCTTTTCATTTAATGGGGATACGGCTAATAATAGACTCTCAAACCGGGCTAAACATCAAGACTTAGTTTACCATCTGATTTCATCTTGTCGTCAATTAATGGAAAAACGCCATTCAATAAATAATAGGTTTCCAACTTAAACGATGGCCTCTCTTTTGAAAAAGCTACATTTTCAAAGCAAAACATTTTCGCATATGCACCCGGCGTATATTCTTTTTGTGCTAAATAGTGTTCCGTGTTTAGCAAAGTAGTTATTTCTTCAAAATTATTCGCTTCTGCTCGCGGTGTATGTGCAATTATCTTGCCATTTTGCTTATCAAGAAGATATTTCTCTATGAGCGGAACATCGGAATTTTTTTCTGCTCGCGCATCATTTGCAGGTGGAGTCTCAATAATAACCGTATCACCAAGCTCAAAAATAATATCTAAAATTTCCTTGTATGGACTCATATGATGCACAACATTTAATGCCAACACAACATCAAAGTGCTCTAATTGGTTCAAAGCTATTAGATCTTCTAAAGACAATGCCCTTTTTAAGTAAACAATACCAGAAATTTGATCATTAAATCTGCAAATATCACATAGGCGGTTTGAAACGTCAGCCATTACACAAAGCGCATCAAAATCATGCGCTATCTTCAAACTAAAATAGCCATTGCTTGCACCAATATCAAGGACTTTGATAGGGCTTTTGTATTTTTCGAGAATACATTTTATGGCCTCATAACGAGAAGCACAATCTGGCCCTACACCTACTGCAAGAACTTCATTATTGATAATCACATCTTGATATGGAAAATAACGTTCCTGCGATAGTTGACACAACATTTCTTCTCTCGACAAGAATGAACTCGCTGATGTTAGCGAAATGCTTACGATAGAACAAAGTAATAAGATTTTTTGCATGCTAGTTACTCCCATGTTTACGGTTGTGATTAAAATCAAAATGCTTGTTTAATTTATCCATTACATCATCAAATTTTTTGACAATATTGCCCATTTCAACCTCCTCGGGTAAACCATCTTCACCCTGAGTTACCATATGGCTTTTTCCGTCCGGAAAAATGTGAAAGTATCGACCAAATGAATTCTCGAACGGTTGTGATTCTATAACAAAATCAGGATTCATATCCCGTGCAGATTTTACTATTCTCTCGAATTGATTTTTTGTAATGAGCAAATCACCATTCAAAATTTGTTCCTTTCTGGGCCCAACAGGACTCACTTGATAAATTTTCCATCGCATTTTTGAAGGATCAATTCCAGCATCTAAAAACGTTTGTCCCATAAAGGGAATCGACTCTATATTTGGCATAGCCGCAACGGTCCTTACGGTAAGATCAATTGTAGGAAAATTTGTTTGCACAAACCTAATTGCTTGCAAAACCTTGGAGAAATGGAGAATGGTCCCCCGACGCATAACTGCATTGACCTCCTCAGTATGACCATCCAAAGGTAAACCTAAATCATTTATGTAAGGTAAAACAGAAGGCCCCCTCCTGACCAATAAAAGACCATTTGATGATAATGTAGTTCTAAGCGATAAATCTGCATTAACATAGCGAGCTAATTCTGGAAGATCTTTTTTTAAAAGCGTTTCGCCTCCCGTAAACACGACATTCTTCGTTCCCAACTTTTTTAGATTATACGCAAGATGCTTCCATTCGCTTAAATTTACGTCTTCTTTTGCATTGTGAGCAGGACCCCAGCACCATTTACAGTCTAAATTGCAGCTACCATTGATATTAAAATCAACCGTCTCTGGAGCACGCAAACCGCTTATGAATGCTCGTGACTGAGCAACATTGGAAATAGCTTTAAACGTTCTTATTTTTGATGGTACTATCATTGCAGAGCTGGTAAAACCATACAGCACGATACATATTAATGATAACCAGCGATTAATAGATGTAATCATAGTTGTTATTCTTTTCCAAGGTATAAAACTTTTTGAAAATAAGTCTTCAAGATTTTTTCATGTGATTTAAAAAAAGGACTCGGTAAGTCAGATAGTGAGAAAAAGCGCCATTCATAACATAAATCAGGTTCCATACATTGTATTTCCCCTATAAACTCTTCCGCTAAAAAAGATAAGTGCAGATAATGCCCTCGCTCATCAATATTTTCTGCCACAGTCAAAAGAGTCATGCAAGAAACATCGATTCCCAGCTCCTCCTTCATTTCTCTTTGCGCTGCATCAATGAGAGTTTCTCCATATTCAAGATGACCTCCCGGCAAAGCCCATGTTCCTTCTCCATAACAGTTTTTTCTTTTACCAAGCAATATGGCTTCCCCACTCTTAATAAAAACTTCACAGCCTATTTTTATGCGTTTATTATCCATACAAATACCTGAAAAACAAGACTATCGAATTGTTAATTTTGTTATTACTTATATAGTGACTAGAATTACAAAGCTATATTGACAAACCATAAAGCCACAAAAGGCCTTAATCCCCAAGCGCTATGGGTTATATGAGCAAAATCCTGTCCTATGATAGTAAATATAATACATCGTTAAATAACTTGCCAGCCATTTCTCAAAAGTCTATTCAAAATATTTCTAATAAGACTGGGTCGATTTGAACAACAATGATCGCAAATATGGAACAACCGACAGCTCCTATCGGACTATTTTAGAACTTTTTTACCAGAAGATCGCTTTCTTGTGACAATAACGAGTTTTTCAAGTTTAGCATAAAAGCTATCTATAAATCACACTCGTTAAAGCCAGAAGGAAAATGCGTCGTTAGATAATCTTTTAATTGATCTGGATAGCCCCACCCAATGTACTCATCTGCTGATTTGACTAAAGCGTTTATTCGATGTTTATATGTTTAGATACTTTTGACTGTCTTAGAACTTTCATTTCGGGTAATAGCATGATTATTGTCTTATGTCAGCACACTTCTAATCTTAGTTTTTTTGCTGATTGCAAGCAATAACCAGCTTTGTAAAAACAAAATAATGCTTCAGGACAACTTGAGCGAGTTGTCTAACTTTAGTTGAAGCAAAAAAATAGTTTCTGTTAGCAGTTTAATCTTAACCCATGCTTTTAGCTTTGCATCAAGCAGGTCTCCCAGTCCTGATAAAATCCCAACATTGCTCATTGATTCAAGGGCATGTATGCATTTTTTTAAAAACTGATGCATCGATAGCCCAGTTCTTCTTTCAATGATCTGTTCGTTGATAGGCCAATTGTTTTTCAAAAAAAAGTATGTGTCAAAGATATCTCGATTTGCTTTTCCAATGCGTTCAATCATAGCAACCATTTTGTTGGCTGCCATATCTTGTTTAACCATCACTTTCATAGAAATCCCAAGATAAGATTTTACTTCGTATTGCGAGCCAAAATCTCGCAAATTAATCTCTACTTTAATATTTTGATGAGTATCAGCATACGCCAATCTAAAAAAGAGCGTATACCTCTTTTTGAAAGATTCTTTAATCGTGCCATATTCTTCAATAATTTTTTTTATTCGATCAAAAACATACTCTTCTTGTGATGAATCGAGTAGATCAAAATCTAAATCCACAGAAAAGCGATTGAGATCATAAAATAAGTAAACAGCTGTGCCTCCTTTGAAACCTAGAAGAGGGCCTATTGTTGCATCGGTATAAATATCTTTTAAAATGCGAACTAAAATATTTTTGTGATTTACAGCATCCAACATCATAGTCATGTCCTACTAGCATGAAATTCTTTAAAATAAAGATCAACTTTTTTGACCATCCTCTTGTTATTGTAGATGGGCAATAAGGCAAATACCTTATCAAAATTCAATGGTGCTAAATTATCAAAATGATAATCCTTATTAAGATACAATATATCTAAAAATGCGCGTTCTTTGCTGGCCACAGAATAAACTCCCCTACTTTCAATGCCGGCATTGTTGATAAGAATGGTATCTTTAATTTTTTTGAAAGAGTACATTTGACCATCACATACAATCTCTTTCGTTTGATAAGAGGCAACAAATATTGTGGAATAATATTGGAATATAATACCCTCCTGCCTAAGAATCGTCTCAAAACTCACATATGCAGGAGTATATATCTTGGTTGCCAGTTCTAATCGGTCGTAATTTTTATCTTTGGCATAGAACCCACGCCTGATATGGTAAAGCTCCCTCTTTTTAACGTAATAATTCAAGCGCCTTTTTAAAAGCAAAGGCTTTGCTTCACTTGAAGCAAGTAATATATCCTTAAAGGTAAAAACTGTTGCTTTGGATCGCAATATATTAAGAATGTTGACCCTCTTCATGATCACTTTTGAGCTAAAGGTTACATAAAATGTTACTTTCAGCTCACATCATAAAGATTTGCTCTCTAAAATGCAATATATAATTTTTTTCCGATCGACTTTCGATTGACAAGAGCTATAAAAATGTTACAATTAGTCAATAATGGCGGGGCATACCCCATCTTTAAAAAAAGCATAGTCTTGCCTAAAACAATATAACGTTAGGAATATTGCATGAATAAAAGTATGATATTACTTACCCTTATTGGTTTAACCAGCTTAAACTCAGCAAATGCAACAGAAAATGGACTTGAGAACCTCTTCAATCAGATAGCTACTGGCGCATCTCAAATCCCTTCATATATAGCAAAAACAGGCGGTTATCTATTTTCTCGCAATGGAGCAAAGGATCTTGCTCTTGCCTACCTCCTTGGTATGGGGTTAACAGCTATCCATGAATTTGGACATGCAATAACATCAAAGATATTCTATGGAACACCTATACAATTGGTTCTTGGCGCCACTCCAAGGAGCAATCACCCCTCCTATATTCAAATAGGTGGAATAACTCTTGGTGGCTTTAACCCTACTATTGCATATGCTAACGCTCAATTGAGCGACGCTTCACCATTAAAAAGTGCTACCGTGCTTGCAGCAGGTCCTATCTTTGGTGCATTATCAAGCCTGGGTGCTTACATATTACTGAGCAAATACGATGGCCTTTACATCGCAAAGGCAGCCGCACTTTTTGGCCTATTTAATCACACACTAGGCAAAGCAGGAATTGGTGGCACATGGACACCTGGAACCGATGCTCATCGCTTTGTAGAGAGTTTAAAGCAGTATAGAAATAGTCAAACAAATACAACAAACTATTTTCATGATAGCATAAACTCTTTTCCAAAAAGATAACAGTAGTTACGATGTTTGGCTTAGAAAAAAAGGGCTAATGTGCTCTAACAAACATTTATTACGTTTTTGTGCTGCAATGAGATAATGATGCGGCCAGCCGAACACAACCTCGAGCCCATTTATCAAACTTTACTGGATCACATAATGCATTTTCATAGCTTAAGACCTCATTAAGATATGCTTCATATGTTTTAAACCCATACTTTTGCCAAAAATTCGGTTCATCTTGATATGGTAAATGATCAACTTCTTGTTCATCATCAAGTTTATATTTTTTCTCAAAAGATACTGGGACGAGATAGTTTGGATTAAACAAAATTAATCGAATAAGATTTTTTTCGGGAATATATTCAGGCTCAAGATAAGAAGATGAGGCAAATTTAGCTTGATGTAACGGAAGAGGTCGAAATAGATACATTCCCTTAAGTGGCGATCGCATAAGACTCAGATCGGTATATTCAGCATCAAAATCAACGGCTGAGCATACTATACTTTTCACTTCAGATATTACACATCCTTCTGCAGTTAAAAATTGCTTACTATCCAAAATTGATTCATGTGCGGTTAGGTTATTGTTTTGTTCAAAACAATGTTCAATCAAAGCTTTTAAAGCATAAGTATCTTGAGTGTGACGACTTGTAGCCATACTAAACAGGCCATCCATAATATGGATGATTTTTTTCTGTCCAATTATAGTGCCATTTTTAAGAATCGCCGGGAGTGAATAAGGTGTGTGATGTGCACCAATTAAGCTTACGGGTAATCCCATAAAAAATAATACAACTATAACTAGCATCATTCTGAAAATCCGATGATTGTTAAGCTTACGCAAAATTATATTTAATCTAAGCCAAGATTATAGAGTATATTACCACCTCATTCTGTACTTTTCAAGTATTCATATAAAGATACATGAGCGTCTACTATTTGTTCTGTTAATGTAACTGGCAAAAGATGATTTTCCATCGCACGATTATAGGCCTGGGCCAAGCGTATTTTATCAGGATTACGACTTGCAACTAAAGCGTCCAACACGTTCTGACCATACATATTTTTATGTAGCAAATGTTTCCATTTTGCATGTTTTATGCTGTTTTTTCATGATGATTTTACTTTCAAAAATAGATCCGATCAACTCCAAACTATAACACATCAAAGTTAAGACAACGTTCTGATCCATCGCCTTAAGATAATCAATAAAATCGAGTGCGCGCTAAAACAATGTTGGTCAACAATAACAACAATACGAGCTTTTAATGGATTACTTGGCTTTCCCTGTAAAATATCTGCTTGCTTATTTTTTTGAGTAAAATAAAGCTTACCGTCATTAAGCGCTTGCTGTTCGCTGATCCAGTTTTAATTCTTATCCGGTCGACACCTAAATAAACATCCATGCACGCCCCGCAGACCCCACATTAACAGTGAGCAAGAAAGCGAATGCCGCCAAGACATATAGTACTTATCTTGTCTTTCACTTTCTGCGAGAATCTGACCAAACGTCTTGCCCTCATGGTTTTTCCTTATTAAAGCGCAAAATGAAACTTCGCGAACAAATAAATCATGACAAAACGAAACACTAGCCTCTTTAGCTGCCACATGAAATACTGTATCTGCATTGTCATTTAAACACCAATCTTCTAAATGACTATCCTGATCAAACTCTTTAGCCCTTCGTTTTGCTAGTTCAAATTTCTGCATATCTGACTGACAAACAGCTTCGTAAAAATCTTTTTCCAACTGTTTACGAAGATTCTGCTCGAGATCGGCCCGTGGTTGATCAATAGGCTCTCCATTAATTTCATCACCCTGATCTTCATCCGCAAAATCCCATCGCTCATCATCCAAATCAAAATGCTGCTCTTGAGCATATCGTGCTGCTACTATATCAGACAAGACACTTCCCTGTGCATTCAAAGGTAAGTGAGCAAAATCTATTTTTATTCCATAAGCTCTAGCACTTTTCTTGATCAGGTTTATCTTCTGCAACTCTAGGCGGTGAGCCGCATTATAAAGATCTGCCCTTAATCTCTCAATTGATGGAACAGAGTCGTAATAGAGCTTTTGCAGTTTATCTGAAAAGATCAATTCATTTTCCCTATACTCCTCTCCGCGCAACAAGGTTTCATATAACAAATCAGCAACTCTATCTCGCTCAGGCAAAAACATTGGGGAAAGTATCGTACCAACAAAAACATTTCCCATACAAAACACCGCCAGTTCATCCGCTATTAGTAATGATAGTGCATATCCTGTAAGAGGTGCTCCAATCAATATAGCACCCAGATATACAGGAAATGCTCCATGATCAACCATTCTATTCAGGTTGACACGAACCCCTGTTCTATGCAGCCAAAGAATATTCTGTAACGTTCTGCGCAACGCCTCTTTTTGCAATGCTTTCGCTTTACTTAATGAAATATGATTGCCGCGCAAGTCAATTATCATGTTTTTGTTTTTATTTGTGCAGGAATCAGTTGGTATGCCACGATCTCCAATACGATTATTTTGCACATTAACATGTATCCCGCCAGGCAAATCACGAAAGGCATTATAATCAATCTCTTCTATGAGGTTATTAGAAATATCCAGCTCCCGTAATCCTTTGAAAAGATCAGCAATTACACGGCTTGACTTCCTATCCCACCACGTTAAATGATTATTACTTAAATCAAGTCGCTCTATGTGATCAAAATTTTGATGACAAACCTCTTCTCCAAGCTCACCAATAGGAAGAATCTGTGAAATATTACTATCCGAAAGATCAAGTGTTCTAGCACCTTCATGGCTACCCCTTCTTCTGCATCTGAGAGCATCATGTAAAGATCGAACAGTAGCTCGCAAGAGGGTAATATTAAAATCATCACACGCCTTCTTGTGCTTGCTTATTATATGATTCGCAACTGCCAGTCTAAGCTCTACAGGGCCCTCTAAATAATCAAGCCTATACCAAAAATTGGCACAGTCATCTTTGCTCTTAAATAGATCAGCATACTTTTTATAATCCAAAAAAATGTTCTCTGGGTTGAGTCTCACACAATCAAGTACTTTGTTTAATGATTCATATGATAGAGAACCATCTTGAGATGCCACTCTACGAAAATCTATCTCGCCATTATAATGAAGCATATTTTTCAACGCCTTAAACTTTCCAACCGTTTCAGAAGGAACTGTGATCCATTGCTCTTGGCCAGCTTTATCAAACGTTGCAATGCGGACTATCTGCTCGACTTGATCTGCTGATGCGCAAAGCAACATCGGTACAAGAATGCCTGCACTTAAAATAGCAATTGAATATAGCTTATACATAATCAAACCTCAAATACATATTAACGTGAGTTCGATCTAAAAAACTAAAAAAAAAATATCTCCAGTAGTATTCTTTTATCTCTAAATGCTCTACCGGAACCTGATTTTAGATAATGTTCAAATTCGATTGCTCTGATTTCGTCTTTAAAGCCCAATAAAGTAATTACTCCCAAGGTTTATATTTAGCTGTATGTGGCGTGGTTCCTGAATTATGATTTGAAAGTCGTTTTTTCAAATCAGCAGTACGACCTACATATATTTGATTACGATAATCTATTAATTGGATAATGTAAACGTAATACATAAAATATCATTAATTAATGGCCTGCCAGTCCAAGCTTTCTTCGATACGCCCATTAAAATGGGCTACTCAGAATGAACGGAGTTTATCCTGAGCTTGTCGAAGGAGCGGACAGCTTTCGCCCTTTTCTATCAAACTTTACTTTTTATCAATATCAAACCACTAAAAAAATGGCTCTAGCCAGCTGAAGCCTTGGCTCACCAAAATCTTTTCCTCGCAAAAGCACTTCCAGATCCAGACTTGAGATATTTTTCAAAAGCCGTTGCCTTAAGCTTATCTTTAAATCCTAACATAAGAACTAGCTCCCACGGTCTATGTAGTTTGGTGTGTGGAGAACCTCCTGAATTGTGTGTTGCAAGTCGTTGTTCTATATCAACAGTATTACCAATATATGTTTTACCTGGATATAGAATTGATCTTATAAGATACACATAATGCATTTTCGTTACCAAATTAGAAAGCTGATAAAAGAATGGCCTGCAAGCCCACCTACGCACAAGGCTTCGGTGCGCAACCTTCGCTTCAACTTCTCTATTAATGTTGATCTTGCAACCTTTTTGTACACAATTAAAACACGAATCTTAAATAACCTCCATTTAATATTGATTTGATTTATTGGCATAACCTTGTAGCTCAAACTCCGCAGGAGAATGATAATCAATGGCTG
>JAKBEL010000013.1 GCA_021833825.1 bacterium | reverse complement strand
TAACACACAATAAGTTTATCTCGGATATTTACGTCATTTCTCGTGAAGTACTCTCATTTCTAAATAATACAGTTTTTAAATATGCTTTTTGGGGCTTCACGGCATCATGATAATGTGCGCACTATAAATAGTAATCAAAGTCTATCACAATCGAGTAAAAGAACCCTAATTAACTTCATTAACCAAGGAAAAACGCTTGTAGATAGATTTAGCCCCCCTGCTCAAAAAGGATATTAAAAAGGAATCGATAGATGAAGAACAGAGCAATTATGTCAAAAATGCGGCTATTCAAAATCATTTAAAGCAATTTAGAAATACTACACTAGCTGGTTTTCCGCTTGAACAAAAAGAACAATTACTACATAACCTTGATCAATTAGAGAGAAGCATAGATCAAATCGTAAACCGCCAGATAAGCTCGGTTCAATTACACGACATTCCTCTGGATTTAAAGCCGTTTAACATACCCCCGCTCTCAATTGAGGGCGAAGATAAAGGCAAAGAGGAGGAAAAGCCTTCTGAAAACCTTGGAGATATAGATTAATATCGATAATTGACATCTATCAGAGCATAGGACATGCTATAGTAAACCATACCATTAAAAAGTTTTTGCACAGAGAGCATCACTATGCTGATAGATGATTTAAAAATTGAATTGAAAAATCTTGAACCGGACATTCAGACCATTGCCACATTCTGGCAGAATGCAAAGCTTGAGCATCGGTTTGCGGAGCTTGAACACATAAGTTCTCAAGAGGACTTTTGGCAACATCCAGATCAGGCAAAGATTCTCAAAGAGTTGCAACATATTAAGGTTCAACGTGAACAGCTGGAGCATATCACCAAGAGCAAAACAGAACTTGATGACCTTACCACTCTCTTTGCACAAGACGAAACTGAGCTTAAAAAACTTCAGAGCGAGATCAGGCAACTAAAACGTGCTGTTGGTAATTTCAAAGTGGCACTGCTACTGAGCGACCCTGAAGATCAGACAAACTGCTTTGTAAATATCAATGCGGGCGCAGGCGGAACAGAATCTCAAGATTGGGCGGACATACTCTTGCGCATGTATATGCGCTTTTGTGAACGTGAAGGATTTACCGTACATGTTCTTGATTATCAGAGCGGTGAAGAGGCTGGCATTAAATCAGCAACTCTCTTTATCAAAGGGAAGAATGCGTATGGACTGCTCAAAGGAGAGGCTGGCATTCATCGATTAGTACGCATATCACCATTTGATGCAAACAAGAGAAGGCACACCTCATTTGCCGCAATACATGTTACTCCCGAAGGTGCTGAAGCGGAGATTGTTATCAATCCCAATGATCTGCGCATTGATACCTATCGTGCAGGAGGAGCTGGTGGGCAACATGTTAACAAAACAGATTCTGCGGTCCGCATCACCCATGAACCGACCGGCATTGTTGTGCAATGTCAGAGCGAACGCTCACAGACACAAAACAGAGCACATGCTATGAAGATGCTCATGGCAAAGTTGGTTCAAAAACAGAAAGATGAGGAGCGCTCAAAGACGGCATCTATTGAGAAGAAAAAGATCGAATGGGGATCACAAATCAGATCCTATGTCCTCCATCCTTATAAGATGGTCAAAGATCATCGCACCGAGACAGAATCTGGCCAACCAGATCTTATCCTTGATGGTGATTTAATGGAATTTATCGAAAGTTATCTCATTTGGCTCGCAAAGCAGTAGATTGCCAACTTTAGCAGAGCAACGTCTGAACCAACATCCATATAGAATTTGCAGCAAATACCCCTGACCAGAAAGGGAACCACTCTTGTGCATCGTGAGTCACCAGAGTGAGCAGACCACCAACAACTAGACCTATTGAGATATTGATCGGCATCAAGATGCCACCAAGCACAAGCATCGGATTCAACTTGAGCACTTTAAGCGCAAGTCCATAACATATGCCTATCAGAAGAACACAATAATCAAACTCTTTAGCATAGACCAACAGTGCACGCGCCTGGCCACGTTGTGCAAAGAGTTCGGGCGAGCCGAGTGTAAAATGGCTCGTCAACAACCAAAATATAATGCCAATCACAGCACAACTGATAACAAGACCAGCATATTGATATCTTCTTGCAACGCGCTTATCAACACCACTTAAAGCGATCACTTTACGGCCAAACAGCAGATCAACTGCAACTCCAGTGCTTATCTCAACAAACATCGATATAATAGTTATCTGCACAACATCTAAGTTGGTCAAAAAGAGTAATGGAACGAGCACAAAGGTTGCAAACCGACCGAGCTGCGCAAGACCAATTTTGCCCGCAATCATAACAATCTGATATGCACAGACAAAAGTGGATAGTATCAGATACCACTGAGTTACAAAGGTGAATCCAACATATGAAAAAAAGAGAGAGAGATATATCATAAGTGCCAAACCTTGAGCCCACAATGGACGATCGATGCTCAATAGAGATGCTCGCCAAACCTGCAGATCAATAGCTCCACCTGTCAACTTATTAAAGAGATACTTTATGTTTTTGGGCAAAAAACTGCTCACAACACCTGAAACGACCATCCCGCTACAAAAAGCTAAAATAAAATCCATACTATGCATCGATGGGAAAAAGAGACTTTGTATAGGGCCTAGAATAAGAATCTTTGATAATGATCCTGCAAGCAGTGGGACGACAATCATGTGCCCTGTCACAAAACCTATCGCCCAGAGCATTGGCCAGAGCTCAAATTGAAATGCTGGAACATGCAGAGCATAATAGCTGAACGAACTGCAGATCATGACCGTTTTTGGTATGATTGCACCGATCATAGAGATACCATCCTGCAGAAGTGAGAATATGAGCGTTGCACAAAAACCTATCGCCAACTCGATCGCTTTTGCAAATTGCTTCTGCGCAACAATCATTTTATAGATCATCTGACCAATCGGAAATGGCAGATCTTTTTCAATAATAAAGGTATATTCAGTAACATCGGCAATCCAAAAACCGTACCACCCTGCACTAAATGCGATCGAACTACAGATCAACGCAAAACGGATCGGTTGAGCAAGAAGTTCATTATAAAGAGCCTGATCTAAAAAGAAGAGTGTAGGGAAGGTAAAACCGAATGCTGTTGCTACAATACCACCGATTGATGCACAGATGGTGGTATATATCAATGCATCATCCAACTCTTTGCCACTATATATTGCTGCATAGATCAAGAGCGCGCACAATACTACTGTTGGTGCAATCCAGGGGCCAATTGGTGTGGCCATTGCAATGTAACTCATAACTGTTGTTGAAAACAAGGTCAAAAGAGCAGAAAAAATCATCGTTGCATGCATTACTCACCTTACAACAAAAAAGAGCTAACAATTTGACTAATAGAACATCGGCAAATATACTAAAAAATAAAAATAAAGAACAGACCATGCTTTTAATTATACTACTCTATACACTCTTTGGAAGCTCATTTGTTATGGGCAAAATGCTATTGACCTACACAACTCCATTCTTTTTAAATGGCATTCGCATGACCATTGGTGGACTACTCTTATTAGGTTACCTCTTCTTTTATGCACATGAACATTTTGTGTTCAAAAGAAAACATCTCTTTTGGTATATTCAGATGATCTTATTTGGTGTCTATATAACCTATAGCCTTCGCTTTTGGGGGCTCAACTATATGCCTGCGGCAAAAACAAACTTTATTTACAATCTATCTCCTTTTATGGCAGCTATATTTTCGTATATATTTTTTAATGAACGGCTCACTCTCAAAAAATGGGTCGGACTTGGCATCGGCCTTATCGGCATGATTCCAGTACTTATGACCTCATCATTTGGCGAAAAATCTATTGGCGAACTCTCATTTTTGTCGTTGCCTGAGATCGCAGTGATTATCTCTGTCGCAACACATACCTATAGCTGGATTGTTATGAGAAAGTTGGTCAAAGAGAAGAGTTATTCACCGATGATGATCAACGGCCTGAGCATGACCTGCGGAGGAATATTGGCATTGATCACCTCATTATATCTTGATGGATTCATGCCAATTCAGACCGATGCACTTGCATCATTCTTCTTTATTCTTACATTGATCATATTGGTCAGCAACATTATCTGCTCAAACCTCTATGGTTGGTTGCTCAAACGGTACACCGCAACGTTCCTTTCGTTTTCAGGTTTTTTGAGCCCCCTTTCAACCGCTCTTTATGGCTGGTTGCTACTCGGTGAACAGGTGACATGGCATTTTTATATATCATCTATGATTGTGTTCATAGGGCTGTACCTCTTTTATCAAGAAGAGTTACAAGAGACCGCAATGGAATATAGCAACTCACTTTAAAAAAAGCTTATTAATACGCCATTTTTTTGCCTATCGACAAATTTCATTTTCATTTTGAAAAACAAACTGTTGCATCGAATGGTTTAAATATGTTTTAAATATATAAGAGATGTATTGCATTAAAGTAAAAATTGATGTAGATATTAAAAAGGAAGGAGTGTTAAAATAAAAAAATTCTTTCAACGCAAGTTGTTTCAACAAGAGTTGTTGCAACGGGAGAATTTAAAAAAATATAACGTTTGAGTGTAGTTTTTATTAACTTTTTATTGAGGGAGAATGAAGCAATGAAGAAATTCTTATCATTGCCGATTGTTATGTTGCTTGCTCTCATTGCAAGCGAATCATCTGCATTTACAAAACACTTTCACGATGGTGAAGCGCATTGGTATGTGATGCCAAAAATTGGTGTCGCTCCAACGATCTTTGTCAAAAAGACAACTCCACAGTTGTTTGTTGTTCCAGCTGCTGGATTAGACGCTAATGGCGCTGGTCTTGCTGCAAATTATGCTAACGTATTGCAAGAGGGCCCACGCTTGCCTAAGTTTAATGATATGTTCCACCAAGGTGTATTGCATGTAGGTCTTGAATTTGGACGTAGCATCTGTGACCGTAGCGAATGCTTCTTAGAGTTCACCTACAACCGCGCAAGTGGTAAATGTTATGGCTATTGCAATCCATTTGTAACACTTGCAGCTGCTGAAGGTTGCCCAGGCGGTGATTGCAGCAACGATTGCAGCTCATCAAGCTGCAGCTCAAGCTGTGATGATGGCTGCCCATCAGGAACATCGCTCTCTATAATCTCAAGCCTACAAGATAACTATAGCAACTACCAAACATATGGTGGATTCATTGGTGCTCGCCATTTCACCAACAGATTCTGGTGCGATAACTTCTCATTCTGGTATGGTTACAAAGTCGGTATGTTACACCGTAAGGCTGTAGATTCATGCTCAACCGTTGTATATAACACTTCTGGCATTTCAGCATGCCAAACTCCTACAGCAATAGCTTCAGTTTCAAATACACTAAATAGAGCTGTATTCTGCAAGAGCAACAGCGTAGCTGGTGGTTTGCAGATCGGATTTGACTACTGCTGGAGTGACAATTTATCATTCCAACTTGGTGGTGAAATTGTAGCCTCTGCTGGCCTTCGTGGCAACAGAAACTTTGCAAATGATGTTACCGCAGTTAAATGTGGAACAACTGCTCTACCTCCAACAGCATTATTGCCATCTAACGTGATTGTGAGCAACTCGGGCACAGTGCTTAACTTCCCTGTATGGCTTGGCCTGACCTGGGAATTTGGCGGATGCTTTAGCAGCTGCAGATAATTAAAGCTTAATTAAAGCACAAAAAAGAGGAAGACGTTCTGTCTTCCTCTTTTTTTTAATATTCTTGCATTAACAAAAAAAATGAGGTAGAAATGGAGATGAGTCTATTTTTATATCTATTTTTTAAAGGAGAATATGCAATGAAAAAACATATATCATTGCCCCTACTATTATTGCTCAGTCTTGTTGCAAGCAATATGGAAGCATTTTTAAAACAGTTCCATGAGGGCGAAGCCCATTGGTATATCATGCCAAAAATTGGTGCCGCTCCCTCTATTTTTGCATCTCATCAAGCTCATCAGCTGATGGTTGTTCCCTTTGCTGGCGTCGATCCGACATTGTGTAACAATGTGGATGTGCGAACCTGTAACGTAAGTAATTTTGCAGACATCCTACAAGAGACACCGCGACTACCTAAATTTGGTGACATGTTCCACCAAGGTGTATTACATATCGGTTTTGAGATTGGCCGCAGCATCTGTGACCGCAGTGAAGCTTTCTTAGAATTTGTCTATAACCGCGCAAGTGGTAAATGTTATGGCTATTGCAATCCATTTGTAACATTACAATCATTTGTTGGTTGCTCTCCATCTGATTGCAACAACGATTGCAGCTCATCAAGCTCAAGCTGTGATGATGGTTGCCCAACAGGAACAACACTTTCAGACATTGCAAGCATGCAGGATAACTATGAGAACTACCAAGCATTTGGTGGATACCTTGGCGCACGCCATTTCACCAACAGATTCTGGTGCGATAGATTCTCGTTCTGGTATGGTTACAAGGTCGGTATGTTACACCGTAAAGCTGTAGATGCCTGCACAAACATTGTCTATAATGTATCTGCATATACTGAGTGTACCAGCGACACCATTGAGAGCACATTAAACAGATCTATCTTCTGCAAGAGCAACACAGTAAGTGGTGGCCTACAGGGTGGATTTGATTATTGCTATAGCGACCGCCTATCATTCCAATTTGGATTTGAAGTTGTTGCATCATCAGGCCTTCGTGGTAACAAAAACTTCCCAATCGATATCAGCAACATCACCTGTGGCGCAACTCCTCTAACAAACATAGCAAAATTGCCATCTAACATCATCATCTGCAATACTGGCGCAGTGCTCAACTTCCCAGTATGGTTTGGTATGACTTGGGAATTTGGTGGATGCTTTAGCAGCTGCAAATAACCGATCTATATAGAATGTATACAAAAAGAGAATAGGAAGGGCTTAAGTCCTTCCTATTCTCTTTTTATTGTAACTTAACTATCAGACTAATCTTCTTTAAAAGAGTTAATCAACTTGTTGAATATTCGAATCCTTCTTTTCTGCAAAGAGTGTTTCAATTCCCTCTCCAAATTCTGATAAACCCCCTTCTTCTTGTTCAGACGCACCACCAAGTTCTTGCTTTAATCGATCCGCTTTTGCCTTGTTTGCTTTTTTAACTTCTTCTGCCCAATTGAGTGATTTGCCTTGCGCACGCTCAATAACTTTTCGTGCTGCATTTCTATGAGATTCAAGGGCTGAGAATCGTGCCATATTTTCGATCTCAGCCCGCTGTTGATCATTTAAAGTATTAGGATCTAATTTACCTATCTCAGCAGAGGTCATTTTGCTGATCGGCTTTTTGAGGCTGGACTTAATAGGAGCGCCTTTTGATTGTGGCTGATTATACAACATTACTGGATAATTCTCTTTTGATTGCCCTGATACTTGGCCAGATGATTGACCCGATTGCGCTTTTTCTACCGCATCAATCTCTAATAAAGATTTATCAAAACTTACCAATGTGTCAACATCAGACATTATGCTATTCTCATTTCGTAGATAGAGATCATACTTTTTACCTTGCAAATTCTCTAGGTCTTTTTTTACCTGTGACACCAAGGTTCTTCCATCATATGCTTCGCTCAATAATTTAGTATCTGTATCTTGTTTGAACACCTCAACTTGAACACTCCATCTCAATACCAGATGCAGAGTCGATTCTTTTTGTATGTTATAATCTTGAACGGTTCTGCCATCCTCTAACTGTTTTCCAGCAAAGATCAGACGTTGCTGGTCAACTGGAATCCTCTCTTTATCAAAAATCTTTTGCTTTACCGCTTGAATGGTCATATCACGATTTACATCATCGAGCGTAATGGTCTTTCCCGTTAACGTTTTGACGAGAATCGTAAAATTACCTGCAGAGGCACTTGGCTCTACCTCAACGGATGTTGGGCGACTTCCACCTTCACCGGCTACAATGCTACCTGCACCCATCAGTGCCATTAATGCAACTATCAATAGATTCTTCTTCATACCTTCTTCCTTTTTTATTATAAGGTTATTACTCTATCTCTTTTTATTTTTTACCAATTAATTTTTGGCTGCCCCTTGCCTGTTCTATACAGGTCAATAACTTTACGTGCCGCATTTCTATGTGATTCAAGTGCTGAAAAGAGCGCCATGTTGCGAATCTCTTCCTGTTCAGCTTGAGTTAAATTCTCATACTTTAATCTACCCATCTCAGCAGAGGTCATCTTACTGATCCCTTTTTTAATGTTTGATCTAGGAGCTGCAGGAGCTTTTGATAATAGCTCTGCCACCTCAGCATGCTGCTGGCCAGATTCGTTTTGCCCAACCTGCTCAGGTGATATCTCTTCTGCATCAATCACTAAAGGATTTTTGTTATAACTTTTTAATGTACGATTATTATCCATTTTTTCATCAGTATCCGCTACATAAAGCTCATAATTTTTATTGTGCGCGCGCTCTAGTCTCGTTTTTACATCTGATACGGTAACAGTATCACCATATGATTCATTCATTAATTCTGTGCCTGTACCTTTTTGAAATACTTTCAATGAGTTTTCAACAGGCTGTTTAATTCTCAATACCAGATGCAGAGTCGAGTCTTTTTGTATCTTATAATCTGCAAGGGTTTTTACATCCTCTAACTGTTTTCCAGAAAAGATCAGACGTTGCTGATCAACTGGAGTGCCCTCTTTTTCGTGAATTTTTTCCTTTACCGCTTGAATAGTATCATTGGTATTTAGATTAGCTAACGTAATGGTCTTTCCCGTTAACGTTTTGACAAAAATATCAAATATGTTTTTATTTGCCAATCGAATAGTGTTGATCTTATTATTTTCGAGATATTGTACTATGTTGGCTGCAGAATCTATTTTCGTGCCATTTTCTTTCTCAAAATATGCATCTTCTTCTGGTATGCCTGCAATTAGCTCTTCAAAATTCGGTTGGTCTTCTTCAGATTTTTCAGATATATTATATATATCTTCTAACAAGTCTTTAAAAGTACGGTCTGGGGGTAATGTACTATACCCGATCCACTTACCGTTATATTTATTTATGACTTGGAGAACAGATTCCCCTTCACCAGCTACAATGCTACCAGCACCCATAAGTGCCATTAAGGCAACTATCAATAGATTCTTCTTCATATCATCTTCCTTTTTATTATGGTTATTATTCTACCTTTTATTGCTATATCTCTTTCAGGATAACAAAAATTATTTTCAGATTGCAATAAATATATTCATTTTCAGCCCACATTGACCCTTTTTAACCTGCAAGAATAGCGGCCAACTGCTTTTCCCACTCGATTTTTGGCAACTTGTTGCCTGTTCTATAAAGGTCAATCACTTTACGTGCTGCATTTCTATGAGATTCAAGGGCTGAAAAGAGCGCCATGTTCATAACCTCTTCTCTTTCAGATTCTGTTAAATCACCAAATTTCAACTGCCCAACCTCTTTTGATGTCATGTTCCTGATCGGACCTTTGAGGCTTGATTTTTGTGGCACATCTTTTATTGGAGATCTGTCATACAGAAGTATTGAAGAGACTTTTTCTGTAACTGGTGATGTTTTTTTTACTTTTATAATATCAAGCAAGCCATCTGACAAAGGATAATCTCCAAGCGCTCTATCATCTTCCATTGGATCATCTACATCACGTAGAAAGAGTAGATAATCTTGCCAACCATGCCCCCTTTTTAGCTCAGAGAGCTTCATATTTCTATCTGCAGTCAAATTCGTGACATCAGACTCCCCT
The DNA here is from genome assembly GCA_021833825.1 of bacterium. Taxonomy (GTDB): domain Bacteria; phylum Babelota; class Babeliae; order Babelales; family Vermiphilaceae; genus JAKBEL01. The sequence goes on along the minus strand of JAKBEL010000013.1, from coordinate 19,839 downwards.
GTTACTTTAACAGATAGTTTGCTCTTGTCTGCCAATAGAATAGTTTCAATATTATTTTTTTTGAGATATTTTATTATCTTAGCTTTGGGATCTATTTCCGTACCATCTTCTTTCTCAAAATATGCATCAGCTTTTTTTATATCCCCAATTAATTTCTTAATATCTTCGGCGTCAGAAGTATATATATACGATTGTAATAGCTGGTCAAATGTCGATTCAGCATTTGAAATATCAAACGATAGCTCCACTTCGTTATTATATTTATTGTAAATATTAATCTGTTTTTTATCAGAAGTCTTAATACTACCAGCACCCATAAGTGCCATTAAGGCAACTATCACTATATTCTTCTTCATATCTTATCTCTTTTTACTATAAGGTTATCATTATCTTTTATTTCATCTTTTCCCACTCGATTTTTGGCAACTGGTTACCTGTTCTATCAAGGTCAATCACTTTACGTGCTGCATTTCTATGAGATTCAAGGCCTGAAAAGAGCGCCATGTTCATAACCTCTTCTCTTTCAGATTCTGTTAAATCACCAAATTTCAACTGCCCAACCTCTTTTGATGTCATGTTCCTGATCGGTTTTTTAAGTGTTGATTTAACAACAGGAATGATTTTTGCTGATGGCACACTTTTTGACGGCGCATGAGCCTTTGTAGGCTCTTCTGACTTGATAACCTTCTCTCTTTTTGACTCTTGCTCAACTTGAGCAGCTTCAACCTTCTGCACCGGCTTGATAAAATCAAAGTAAACAGTATCACCATTTCTTACAACTTGAAGAACAATGGCATTATCTGCCAATACTTTACCATGTAAGGTCAATATCTGTTTTTCTGGCGGCTGATCGGTAAAAGCCTCTTCTTGATCATTACCGTTAGTTGACAACCATTGTTTAAGCTCCAAAATAGTACCCTGTTTGTCAGCTTCATCATAAAAAACTTCCTGATCATAATCTTGGTCGTTTTGGTTAACTATTGTAAAGCTTAAAAAAGGCTCTGCCTCTTGCTCATAATCATCTCTAAGACTAACATATACAGGCCGCTTGCCACCATCTGTCACTGTAAAAAGCTTATCATCATTTTCAAGAACTCTGCCCCCCTGACCGTCCACCTCTATAATGAACTGAAGATCATTTAGATCGGCATCATTTGCCAGCAACCGCCTCAACTCCTTATTCTTTTCACTCATTAAAGAGAGTTTTAGCCAGGTTAATACCGCATTAGAAGGAATACTATCCATAACTATGGTTTTTTTATCTAATTTATTAATAAGCTGTATCGAAAATGCCTCTTGAATAGCTGGGCAAACCGCTATAACAAGTAATGCCACCAGCATCAATAATCTCTTTTTCATAATAATTCACCTTCAGACTTTATACATCCTCTACTCCTTTAGATTAACTAAAAAACATTTCAGATTGCAATAAAAAGATTGGCCTTAAAGCTAAGAGGGGTAACTGCCATCTGAAAAAAAATTTATGTTAAAATGAATCTAGGAGATATAGAGATGAGAACTTTCAAACTGAAAGATGATCATTGCGACCGGAGAGAAAATGGGCATGCATATGAAAGACAATCTGGCCAGCCTCTTTACCATTATTGATAACAAATTTGAACGGAATCGTTCCTAATTGAGCACTCACCTTTTGTGCAAGCAACAACATAGAACGTGCAAGCTGAGCATCTTTGGCACTCAGTTCGTTCAGATTAATGAGATGTTTTTTGGGAATAATCAGATAATGAATCGGTGCCTTAGGAGCAATATCTTTAATGACCATACAATCATCATTCTCTGCAATGATAGTCGCTTGAGCCTTTTTATCTATTATCTTACAAAAGATACAATCTGCATTCATAAAATATACTGCTTTTTTTGTATATGGTGCCGGGAGTCGGACTCGAACCGACACAGTGTTACCACCGCGGGATTTTGAGTCCCGTGCGTCTACCAATTCCGCCATCCCGGCATGTTAAAGATCATTATTTATCTTAAAATAATGATCTTATGGTACCTGAAAATAAGCTCTTCGTCAAACCAAATCTACATAAGCTCCTGCGGATAATAACAATGGAGCCAATCAATAAATCGCATGCGCTTTTCAATATCATCAAACCACCAGTGCGCAGCACCATCGGAGAGCTTAAATCTACGCACGAAATTACCATCATCTAGAACATCTATCTGTAGATGCATATTTTTAAAAAGAGATGTATTTTCCTGCAGCTCTAATGTTTTTTTCAGATGAGAGCTCATCAATAGCATACAGCAAGGATTGCTCGCAACGCTCATTGCAAAATTATATGAACGGCGCTCAGCCTCAAGCTCTATTGTTCCTCGATAAGGCTCATCGACCAATAGCATGTAACAATAGCTTGGATCGGCTTTTTGAATATATTTCTCTAATAATGAGAGGCGCGCCTGTTGTGCCATAAATGTTGAGATCCCTTTGGTAATATCCTCTTGAGGGTTAAAACTGGTGCGCAGGCCATGAAAGAGACTGATCTTTGCTTGAGCTGCTGGAACAATTCCCCATGATTGCGCAAGAACTATCGATCCACCAATCAACTTTAAGAATGTTGACTTTCCCCCACCATTAGGGCCACTCAACAGAAGATTTGCTGGCCATTGCTCGCCCAATGAGCATGAATTATAGACATGATTATCTTTAATTAATGGCAACCATGCATCTGTAAGCTGGCATATTGGTCGCTCTGATATAACTATATCAGCAAAAGAGAATCTCTGTTGTGGATGATTTTTATGCTCCTGATATACACGGCAAACACTGATAAATCCATCAACAACACCAAGCGCCTGCAAGAGGGGAACAAGCTCCATCTTGACCTCTTTGAGCAGTTGATGTGTGATCAAGACTTGACCTCGAGAATATAGAAATTGTGCTCTCTCTTGATAGATAGGATATTGCAATTGCTTCAATAATGATTGCAATGGCGATGCATTATCATTATGAAAAATACCGTAGGCTCGCTTTATCGCGCTATGATGCTCAAGGGCGGGAACCTGTTGAGCGACATCGACCAATTCCCTTATTGAAGCTATCAATTGTGCAATCACAACCAATCTATACTGAAGTGCAGCGTACGTATTAAAAAGGGAGAGAAGCCTATTGTAATTCTGCTTTATGCGAGCATAAAAAGCTTGATCTTGATGAATAAGTTGACCAGTCACAAGCACTAATGAGGCAACCGATGGCAGACAAAGCTGCTCATTACAAAAAGACCATTTGTCGCCAAAACTGCCACCGGTTAACATCTGCACTGATGCTGGCGCTGAGACTTTAGACACTGCATACTTGCATCTATCTGCAACATAATACCAAGCTGGCCATAGATATTTTGATATCGACCCATAATCATCGTATGACCTCTCTTTGATTGCTGGAATATCAAATTTATTATCCTGTTTAAGCTGATCATAGAGATCTGTTGTCGGCATATGACTATTGAATAACTGAGTCACCCCACCACGCATAGCCTGCCATGGATCAATTGATCGACCCTGCGACTGAGACAATATAAACTCTGCAACAAGACCATTGATGCACAGAGCTGCTGCAAGATTAAAACCTGCAGTGGCAACATCGACTCCATAAGCATAATCTAATGCTAAGTGACTCTTATTGAGCATAGGCACAAGTGCATAATAGAGCTGTTCAGCCTTTTGACCAAGAGGATCATCATTGTTATAGTAGGCAAGCAGGTCACTTTCTAAATAACTTATCTGATCAAGCAACTTACAAAAATGATAGAACAACTCCTGATCGCTATCAAGCTGTGCAATACCCTTTTGACGCTGAATAATCACCCCATGATGAGTGATCGGCCTGGTCAACTGGGCAAACCCCCAACTGCCACACCCGGTATGGGTTCTGTCAAACAGTTGCACATATCTCTCTACTAAGAGCTCTTGGTGTTCATATGGAGTGATCAGAGGCTCATAACCTTGAACAAAGGGTACCCCACTTAGAAGCTTTTTTGCCCCTTTAACAGCAGATGCTCGATCTAAACCCTCTTTTTGCCTCTCTTTGACCAATTGCTGCAATTTTGAACCCGATAGAGGCTCTGATTGAGCTATAAAGCTCATCATTAAACATACTATAATAAGGTGAAACGGCATATAATCCTAACTCTGTTACAATTATTCATCTTACACCTATTATAACAGAATCATCTATGCCTGTCCTGGGGGTTATATGCTCTCAGCTAGATTAAACAGAGGCATATAGACAGCAAAAATGAGGGTCGCAACAAGCAGCCCCAATATGATCATAAGCAGTGGCTGCAGTATAATAGTATATCTGGCTATCTTCTGCTCAATCTCTTTTTGATATATCTGCGCAGCGCGCTGCATCATCAGTGCCACAGAGGCTGATTGCTCACCGACCATGGTCAACAGAATAAGGTCTTGAGTAAAAAATGATGACTGAAAGCTCTGCATGGCATCGCCCAATGACTGACCATTCTGAACTCTTTTGAGTATAATGCCAATCTGATCCTTAACATAGAGATTGCGCATAGACTGATGAGCAATCTCTAGAGCTGGCACCAGGGCTATGCCACCTTGCAATAATAACGCCAATGATTGCAGAAACTGAACAACATAGACCTTTTCCAATAGTGGCCCAACCCATGGCAACTTTAGAACCAGACGATCAATCAATTTTTTGGTCGATGATGAATATCTCCATCGTATAATCACACATGATAGAGCAGATATGATTAACAATGATCCGACAAGGTAATAACTTTTTAAAAATAGATGCAGACTCACCAACATCTGAGTTGCTGCCGGAAGCTGTTTATGCATGGATGTAAAAAGATCGACATATCGTGGCACAATAAAGAGCAGAATCATAAGAAGAATAAGAAGGAACATTGCGGATGTAAAGAATGGCAATAATAGTGCTCTACGAACTTTTTTGTTGAACTGATTCACCTGATGTAAATAGAAACATAAAGCCTGCAATGCGATTGAAATATTGCCCGCCTGCATACCAATATGAGTAATATGGACCATCTCTTGATCAAAGATTGATGGATATTTAGCCAATGCTTCATGCAGTGGCCTGCCCTCCTCTATTGCATGACTCATCTTATAAATAACATCAGCAAACCGCGCATCCCCTGTCTGCTGACTAATAATGGTCAATGCTTGAAAAAGATGAATGCCCGCATCAAGAAGAATTTGAAGATGCTCAAAAAAGAGAAGCTTACTCATCTGCGATATGGGGGTCAGATGTATCTGTTTGGTCTGCTTATGCCCAATAAGGGCAATATCCTGCTTTAATAGTATCGCATCGAGGGCATCACTATTATGAGCAAAGAGAGTCCCTTTGCAGATCGCTCCATGTAATGTTACGCCGCGCCAAGAATAGTATGGCATGCACCACCCTTTGATTATAGTCGATTACAAAACTACTAGAATAGTTTTATCTAAATCAAAAACTCCAATAAAAAGCAAGTTATATGATTTTCACTCCTCAGGATGAGCCAACTGACAGATGTTATCTGAACATTGCAATATGCATCTGCTCTTCAATACCAAGAGCCAAAAGTATCTGAGACCTGCTGATTGATTGATCGATCGATATACGCTTTTTTCTACTGGTAAGTCCACCAATAACAACTACCTGTTGCTGACTGACTCCAATAGATTTTGCTATATATTTAATCAATTCTGCATTGGCCATTCCACGCTCTGCCTGACTCTTTAGATAGATAACCAATCCACCATTTTTGTCCAACTTAGCTCCAATTCTTCCTGAACTTGGAACCACTTTTACATCTAATATAATCGACATTTTTAACCTATAAATCTAAACAGATCTTTATACCAGTCTAACAAAAACTATATTTTATATCGAAAAACTTGCATAAAATAACACATACATTATCATTGGGAAGTATGGTTTATACTATTGAAATCGTTCAAAATAGATTATCTATTTATCGGAGAGATGGCTGAGTGGCCTAAAGCGCTTGCCTGCTAAGCAAGAGCCTGAGAAATCGGGCACGAGGGTTCGAATCCCTCTCTCTCCACCAGTCATTTCCTACCATAAGCACTGTTTGGTTCGCTTTGAGAAATGACTGGCAGGCCTGCCCTTCGAAGCTAGTTGCATAGCAACGCGTAGTAGGGCTGTCACTTGCAAACAACGCTTTTTGGTTGGCTTTGAGAAATGACTGGCTAGCCGAACCTTTTAAAGAAATTAAGACAACCTCTTAGAATTTGAAAAAAGCAGATTTTTAGTATAAATTATTAACACTTATTTGAAATTACTATTGTCAGCGCCCGTAGCTCAATTGGATAGAGCGTCAGACTACGGATCTGAAGGTTAGAGGTTCGACTCCTCTCGGGCGCACCAGTCATTTGCTACCATAAGCACTGTTTTTTGGTTTGACATCTGTCACTTACAAACAACACTTTTTGGTTGGCTTTGAGAAATAACTGGCTAACGCCAGTTTTTTAAACTGAATTGACAATTAATAGTAACAAACTAAGATTGACATTAATATTCGTGGAGAGATGGCAGAGCGGTTGAATGCGGCGGTCTTGAAAACCGTTAGGCCGGGAGACCGGTTTCGGGGGTTCGAATCCCCCTCTCTCCTCCAGTCATTTCCTACCATAAGCAATGCCTTTTGGTTTGACATCTGTCACTTGCAAACAATGCTTTTTGGTTGGCTTTGAGAAATGACTGGCAGGCCAGTTTTTTCAATTGAATTGACATTATGAGTAAAAGAGAGAAAGCTATATCTCTTTTAAAAAAAATAGGCACACCTTGTAAGTGCACCTATTTTGATAACATCAATTATTATTCAATTATCTTATTAATCCCAATCTTGCTGCTCTGCTAAATTTTCAGAGGGCTCCTCAATTGAAACCCGTCTCTTTTTGATCTGATCATGTAAACTCTCTTGCAAACTACTCTTCTGTTGTATTACATCTTTTTCAGGAGAGACCTTTTTAAGCCTCTTTTTCTGTTCTCTTAAATCATCTCTTAAAGATCGCCCTTTTGGCATTCCTTCTGATGCTGCCTGCTCCTCTTGCACTATAACTTGCTCCTGAGCACTAACAGCAGAATTTGTCGGCCTTAATTTAACATTCTGTAAATCTTGCGCGGTAAACTGCTTTGATGGCTTTGTTTTAGATCTTGGTGGAAGCGCTGGCGCCGATGGCACCATATTAACCTCTTCTGATGCTGCCTGCTCCTCCTGCAGACTACTCTCCTGTTGTGATGCATCTTTTTCAAGAGAGACCTTTTTAAGTCTCTTTCTCTGTTCTCTTAAATCATCTCTTAAAGATCGCCCTTTGGGCATTCCTTCTGATGCTACCTGCTCCTCCTGCAGACTGCTCTCCTGTTGTGACGCATCTTTTTTAGAGGGCACTTTTTTAAGTCTTTTTTTCTGCTGTTTTAAATCGGCTTTTGAAAATGGACGTTTTACCATCCCTTTTGATGCTTCCTGCTCCTCTTGCATCATGAGCTGCTCTTTAACGCTAGCAGAAGAATCGAGAGGCTTTAATTTCACATTCTTTAAATCTTGCGCTGTAAACTGCTTTGATGGCTTGGTTTTAGGTTTTGGTGGAAGCGCTGGCGGCAATGGCTGGCCATCCTGGCCTACAAAACCTTCATAAGCGGGTCTTTTTCCTGGAAGCATCTCTTGCTCATCCTCTTGCATAAATAGGGCACGCTCTTCTGGAGTAAACAGCCCTTCCTCTTCAGCTATTTTTACTAATCTACCTTTATTGACACGAGGAGGCTTTGCTGGCAAATCTTCAACAGTATCTTTTTGCTGATAAGGCTCAACAACTTCACCTGTCATCGGATTGACATCTCCATACTTAAGTACAGAACGGGCTCCAAACATAGGCACCACAAAGCCTAAGCTCATAAGCATTGTTAATCTCTTCATCTGATTATCTCCTTTTTTTATCTTTAGAAATATGCTCTACCTATAGTTGAGAATACCACACAATATTGCCAAATTGCAATAAAAGTCTTTTGGGTTCGCACTATTTATAGATTTTTCAGGTTAAAATAGGATAATACCCTGACTAGATAGCCCTATTTATGAAACTAATATTGTTATGTAAAAAACATACTATAACTTTAGGCTAATACCACCCACAGTTCGATACTTTGATCTGCGCGCAAACGCAATCAAAACTTCCCCCGTCGCTTAAAAAGCTACGCCAACACGTACCCAAAGAGCAACATTGCTCAATGCATGGCTGCCCCATTCATAAGAGCTGCCCAGACCAATATATGCTGGCGAATCAGAGAGATAACCATTATAGGCAGCTGCAAGATATAATGTGTTGCTTATAGCTCTTGGTGCCGCTCCACTTGCCAAATCTAGATCTGCCGACGTTATTGCAACAAAAGTTGGATCTGCAGATGGAACATTATTAACAATCGACTGGCAAATATGTGCACCGCTTGCTGTTACAGGATTGCCATTTGCATCTCCCGCTATATCATATATACCCCAATTTGATGGAAATGGATTGCACAAAGTTATATGCTCAGCTCTCCTCCACCAGAAATCATACCCCAATTCAATATTTAATTGACTCTGTTGAAAATGGAGAGCCAACCACCAATCAATAGTGCTGCCTGGAGTCACCTCAACCTTTTGAGTGAAAAGATTTATTCCGGAGCATGGCTGCGATAGCGCAGAGTCTTGAACAACTTGCAAATAACGGGACCAACTACCATTCTTTGACAGATCAAAAGAGCGCTTATCCACAGCATGCAAAACATATCTGTATTTAAAATCGGTCAAGAGCGTAAACTCTTTAGAATCATCAACCCATAATTTATAATCGCCTAAAATACCAAATCCGATACTAGGATGATTAGTTCCAACACTCGGCTCAAATATAAATTCTGGAGGGGAATTTCCCGTTGTCGGAATCAATCCAACAATATATGGGCTCATATGATTTGTGTCACAATAAAACCAATCATAGCCCAATTTTAACTGCACATCATCAACACCATGAGTGGTCAACGCAGAGCATTGTTCAAATTTTCCATAACACCAATCATCTTGATCAAGTGCTTGGCCTGCAGATGTAATATTACATTCAACGCCAGGATATTGAGATACTGTTTCACAAAAGTGTAATGTATGCTTTGCATGAAGAACTGCAAATGAAACATCAACCCAACTATGGCATATAATAGTGGAAAAATCGAAACGAAAATCAAAATAGCTTCCAACAACCGAACGGACTGGCCTCATTGAGACAGTAGAATCAAAATTTTGACCATCCTGCGCAATAAGATTTAACCATGGAGATCCAACATCACCAGTACCATCCTCTTTGATAGATATCGCACTCTTATGGCATGGGAAAAAATATTTGGCTATAGCTTTTGCATCTGTCGATCTCTGATAGAGTGGCATAACCTGCATCGCCCACCAGATGCAATTCTCTTCACAAAGAACATCGTGATACCACCAGTAGAGCCCTAAATTATGCTGAAAGACATTATTGGTTGTTATACTGCGGGGCTTTAAATAACTGTGCGACCTGCAATCATCATCACATAACTTTCTGATCGCCAAAGATTGGCACTCATCTTGCATTTCAGCCAAAGATGATGCTTGCAAAGGGAGCACTATATAAAATAATAATACTATCATGATAGTACTGAAACAAAAATCTCTGCTCTTTAAAAAAATGAATTTTTCATTTTCCGTTCGTGCTGCCTGTCCACCATAGCTCTTTGAGCGACGGAGGAAGTTATCACAAGTCTCACGCAGTGATAGTATCGAAGCATTAACAAGCTGTACCGACAAAAAAACTATTGAATCTGAGATAATCATTTACAACCCTATAATGTAATTGCAATCCACATCAAATACCCTTCGATATGCCCGTCATTTCCTACTTTGATCTATATTTTCTAGCATAAAAGAGACCAATTCGACAACAATCTTTCATGTATCGCTTTGAGAAATGCCTGGCTACTCAGGGCGAACGGAACAAGAAAGCCTTACTGCAAAAATTTTTGAGAATGATAGCCTACATATAGTAACTTGAACAGACTACATATGATTTTCCATCTTTTTCAACAGGCTCAACATATGCAATTTTACGCACATTATTAAGGCGATAACTGACCTGCCCTGATCCATTCTTTGCAGTATTAACAAGCAGCCGCACAAAAGCTTTTCCGTCATCATCTTTTACATTCATAAGATTTTTCCAGATAAGATCATAATTATCACCGTACGTAAAACAGAGGCCATTAGCATCAAAGACAGAGATCATAAGATCGCCTCTTACAAACTTTCCTTTTTTGTTCACAAATGCTCTAAATGCATCTTCTCGTTTGTTTACATTAAAAAAATCTGCTGCAGTCTTTACCAAAAGAATAGTGCTTTCACGTTTTGATATTGGATAAAGGCCACAGACAATAATATAGCTATCGCTGCCAAGCGAGACCTTCTCAACATAGGCAGATTTAAAGAGATTTCTTGTCTTATAGTCCACCCAGCCAGATTGATCTAACGCTTTTTTGATCATCTCCCTCACAAAAAATTTACCATCTTGATCTTGAACCTCCCAAAAATCTTTACCAACTAAATCTTGATTATTACCATGAGCTACACATATTCCTTTAGGAGTATAGATTTCAAGATAGAGATCTCCATATTGAAACTGATCATCACGTTTATCATTGATAGTCTCTGCTGCCAATGTCAGACCATTGGCCTTCATAAATTTAAACCCTAAACGGACTAAATCAACAGCCCTTTTACGATCAGCATCTGGATAGTACCCACAAGCAATAAAATAGTTTTTGCCCTTATTGTCGGTCACCATTTCAGCATAGGCACGTTTATGTGCCTTTTTTGATATATAATCAAACCATATTCCTTGATGCTTCTCTTTAAGTTTTTCAATCACCATCTGATTAACTTTAAAACCTGCTGCATCTGCAATATGCAATGCATTTGTTCCAATCAGACCTGGTCTGTCACCCTGTGCAACAATAGTGCCATCAAAGTCTAATGCATACAAATAGAGATCACCTAAAACAAAACTCCCTTGAGAGTAACTTATCAGAGCAAAAACATTTTCAGGCGCACGCTTCTGATTCATAGCTTCATGAAAAAGTGCTACCGCACCTTTTACTAAACTAACAACCGAATCCTCTTTTGAATGAGGAAAATAACCGGTTCCAACTATATAGATTTTACCATCAATCATAACCTGTTTAACATATGATACCTTAGTAGAATTGCGCCATCCATAGGTGACCCAACCTCCCCCATCTTTGGCCTTTTTTATCAAATTCTGCACAATAGGAAGACCATATGCATCACGATGCTCCCATAGATTTTGCCAAACAAGCTCATTCTGTTGACCATGTGCCAGACAGACTCCCTGTTCATCATATACAAAAAGATAAAGCTCTCCGATAATAAAATCACGACTATTACTAAATAGATTAAAAGCTTGATCCACAGAATTCTGTTGCATATATGCAATGCCACGCTCTACTAGATCGACGGCCGCTTTACGCTTTGTCTCAAAATCAACATTTCCATCAAGGTTGGGTGATGATTCTATTTTTAGATCTTGTGATGGCTCAACCTCTACGGCGACAGGCTCTTGCTCCATATAGAGTGAATGATGTGAAACTAAAAGCATACTGCATAATAATATATTATTTTTTATGTTCATTGTAATACCCTTATTGCTCGCGACGATTACCAGTAAATCGTAATAAAAAGAGAAACAGATTAATGAAATCAAGATACAACATCAGAGCGCCAATGATGGCAACTTTATCTTTTTGCTCCTCATGCTGCCCAAAACGCTGCGCAAATGTTTTTAACTTTTGTGTATCTGCTGCAGTCAAAAGTGCAAAAATAACAACACCAACCATTGATATCATATAATCAAACCAGATCGATTTTAAAAAGAGATTTACCAACATAGAGAGGATCATTCCCCACAATATCATAATCGATATATTTTGAACTTTTGTTAAATCGGCTCTGGTAAAATAGCCATAGAGTGCCATTCCACCAAACATACCGGATGTTACCAAGAATGTTGATCCTATAGATGCCAATGTATACATGCGCAAAATCAGAGACATGGTGATGCCCAATGAGACTGCATAGACTAAAAATAATACGATTGCCCAGATAAAGCTCATTCTCTCAAGAAAAGAGCTTAATGCGATCACTAGACCCAATTGCCCGATAAAGATAAGTACTAATAACCATGGTTGCTCTACAATACGATTGACAAATGTTGGCATTGCTGCAACATACCATGCTGTAGCGGCAGTTACAGCCAATGCTACACACATCCAACTGTAAACTTGAGCAATAAAATTGCTATAACTATATCCATACACATAGCCCTGTTCTTCAAACATTCTTCTACTCCTTTTTCATATATGACCATTCCGTTTATTAAACTATAAAAGAGATGCCTCAATCTGCAATAGTTTTAATGCATTATTTTGAAGCCATACATTACAGTTCTTTTGTACCTCACCATTTTTTGATTCACCATTTTTGCGGTATGTGATAGAGTGTATAATGATAATCTGATTTTAATTTTTGATTAAAAAGATGAGGATTCCTTAATGGCTATAGCAATCACAAGCACTAATTTTAAAAAAGAGATTGAAGAAGAAAAGGGCTCTATTATATTAGATCTCTATGCAAGCTGGTGTGGCCCATGCCAACAGATGAAACCTATATTTAAGGCACTTGAAGAAGAGATGGGCAAACAGTATAAATTTGCTGAACTCAATGTTGATGATGCACGCGATATATCGATTAAATATGGTGTCACTTCAGTTCCAACTTTTATCTTCCTCAAAGATGGGCAGGTCAAAGGAAGAGAGATGGGATACATGAGCAAAGATGATCTTAAAGCAAAGATCAAAGACTATCTAGATTAGTTTTTTGCCATATATAGGTAACTCCTATAATACATGTAGTAAAAACAATATTCACAAATTTTGCTCATCCTGCCGCGTCCGCCTTAATTTTGACGACGGCGGGAGTTTTGATTACGTTTCGCACATCAAATTATCGAAGCGTGGGAGGTATAGACTAAAGTTATATTATGTGGTTGTAGATGATTGTTTCCAACTCGATAGTTTTTTATCTGCCCAGCCCATCAATGCTTCGATGCTATCACTGCGCAAGGCTTGTGATCACTCCCTCCGTCGCTCAAAGAGCTATGGTGGACAGGCAGCACGAACGGAACGTGAGTTATCACATATCACAATTTCTTATCTGCCACATCAAAGCCCAATTCTTGCAACCTATCGCGCAATGCATCAGCCTTATTCCAATCTCTCTCTTTTCGCGCAATTTCTCTTTGATCAAGCAGCTCTTTAATCTCCGGCGTTATCTCAACCTCCTTTTCAGGTAATGGAAGCAATGTTAAGCCAAGAACATCTTGTAAAAATAGTTTAACAACAGAAAGCTCATGCCTATTTTTTTGAAGATAATCAAGATTATCAAAAAGTACCCCCATCATGCCGGGCGTATTTAAATCATCATACAAGAATTGAAGCATCTGTTTGACTATCGATGAATTCTTTAGATCTTCATAAGTAGGCTTTGGGGCTACAACATCAAAGATACGAACAAGGCGCTTATAACTCTTTTGAACAGCCATGACATCATGCAATGAGAATTCAACTGGAGCACGATAATGATGGCTCAAAAGATAATATCGTACAACCATGGGGTCAACCTCTTTAAACACATCTTTTAAGGTAAAAAAGTTTCCCAAAGATTTTGACATCTTCTCTTTATTGATCTGAATAAAACCATTATGCAACCAATAGGTAGCCATTGGCATATTGTGCAGACTCTCCGATTGAGCAATCTCATTCTCATGATGAGGGAATATTAAATCTCTTCCACCACCATGAATATCAAATGATGGCCCAAACAGATCTTCTGCCATTACCGAACACTCAATATGCCATCCGGGGCGCCCATACCCCCAAGGACTTTTAAAAAATGTCCTGTCTTCGGTTCCCTTCCAAAGTGCAAAATCGAGCGGATTCCTCTTTTTTTCTGTCGGCTCAATACGCTGACCTGCAATAAGATCTTCAGTCTTATGTTTTGAGAGTTTTCCATATGCAGGAAAACTTGCAACAGAAAAATAGACATCCGATTGTGAAACATAGGCATGCCCTGCATCAATCAGTTTGCCAATAAAGGTTATGATCTGTGGAATCATTAAAGTGACACGTGGTTCAAACGTTGGATGCAAACAATGGAGAGCATGCATATCATCATTAAAAGCATTAATATACTTATTAGTGATCTCAGGATAGCGATGCATATCACCCAAATCTTCTTGCGCACGCTTTAAAATTTTATCATCAATATCGGTAAAGTTACGACCATAAATAACATTGTAACCCATAAAACGCAACAGACGTACCAAAAGATCAAATGAGACATAACAACGTCCATGACCGAGGTGCGCATAATCATACGGGGTGATTCCACAGACGTATACGTTGATTTCATCTCTATTTAAAGGTTTAAAAATCTCTTTTTTTCCGGTCAAACTATTTGTTAATTGCAACATGATTGATCTCTTTTGATTATATTATGATATTTAGGTATACGCCTTCCCTTGCGTCCTTTTATTGTCGCGACACAATTTCATCTGGTCACTGTAAATCCACTCATCCTGCCTGTCCGCCATAATTTTAATGACGGCGGAAGGACCTCCGAAGTGAGGTATCGAAGGATCAATTATTATTATTCGAGTTATTGATCAATGATGGTTCGATACGTTTTCTGCGCTCGTTGAGCTTTGAAAACACTCACCATGAGCGGGAAAGTTAGCTTCATCTTAACAACCAGAAAAAGAAAAATCAATTTCTTTAATGTTAACCTATAACTGGTTAATTTTTAAAAATACAGTATCATATCTTAATATTCTATTGATCTCAATTTGATAAACAAGAAAAAAGAGACCGGAGCTCGTAGACATGCTTGTAATAAGAAAAAAGGAACTGATCATTGGTCTGTTAATGTGCCTTAACATTACATTGTTATGCACAGAACTATCTGATAGCGAGAATATTATAATTGACCAAACAGCAGATCAAATCAATCACACGACAGAAGATGATTGCAATAGCGAAACATACGCAGACATCGATGAACAGGAAGAGTCTGATGATGATATTGATGAAGATGATGAAAACTTTGCGCCAACATTACGTGTTATCAATCAAATATTTGTTGAAGGAAACAAGCACGTCCCTCTTGAGGCCATTCTTGATCGAATGCCATTCAAACCTGGCGAAATATTTCAACCACAAAAGACCCGTCCACTCATTCGTAATCTCTATTATGATCTAAAACGGTTTGCCAATGTCACTATCGAAGCTGAAAATATTGGTAAAGACAAAATAGATCTCTATATCATTCTTGAAGAAAAAACTCCTCTACTCTCGGTCACATTTAAAGGCAACAAACAGATAACAGAAAAAGAGATCAACGACAAGATAGATTTTAATGCTATTCCAGCAATTGAAGAGCATGAGCTGAAAAAATATGCCCAGATCATCAACCGTATCTATATTGATAAAGGTTATTTATTGACCAATATTAGGCCAGAATTGATAGAGACCGATGGCAAAGCTGATGTTATCTTTCATTTTGAAGAGCATGAAAAATCGATTGTTAAAAAGATCGATTTTTGTGGCAATAATGCAATCAGTGGAAAGACACTGCGCGGGCTCATGTTCACACGTGAAGATTGGCTGCTCAGCTTTATGGATAAAGCTGGCACTTATAACCCTGAATGGCTTGAGCGTGACAAACATATCATAGAACAACATTATCAGAACAATGGCTTTATTAATGCAAAAGTGTATGCATCTGAGATGCATATGGATGAAAAGACTAAACAGATTCATCTTATGATACATGTTGATGAGGGTGACAAATACCACTTTGGATCAATATCGGTTCATGGCGCCGACATGCTCTCAGAAGAGTTTATACTCACTAATTTACCTATTAAAAGTGGTGAACTTTATTCTCGTGAAGCGATTGTAGATTCAATCAAATTCTTTGAATATATGTTCAGCGATTTAGGATATCTTTACACTCAAGTTGACCCATCTATTCAACCGAATGATGAGACAAAAAAAATAGATATCCATTTTACGGTCGATCCGGGCAAAAAAGTCTTTTTAAATCGTCTGACTATTCGTGGTAATCAAAAGACAAGAGATAAGATCATCAGGCGATGCATTCCTCTTGAAGAGGGCAACATTGTCACCAGTAAATTGATGGAATTTTCAAAGAATAAAGTTGAGGCTCTTGGCTATTTTGATACACGTGATGGTGTCAATTGGAAGACGACCAGAATATCTGAAGATGAGGCCAATTTAGATCTTGTGGTCAAAGAGGTCAAGACCGGAAATGCTCACATGAAGATCGGATTTGGTGGACCTGAAATGTTACGTGATGATAAATCACGCAATTGGGTCAACCAAGTGATGACCGGCGTCTCTTTTGAGGGAAGCGTATCAGATTCTAACGTTGCTGGAACTGGAGTTCGATTCAATCTAACTGGTAAACTGTCGACACAAGAGCAGGATATCTTGCTCAATTTAACCCAACCATGGCTCTTTGACAAACCAATCTATGGATCACTTGATGCTATGCACAGACGCGCATCTTATGATCAATTGACTCATGCATTTGCAATGAATGAACAGCGCACGAGTGGATCTGGAACTCTGGGTATTGTGACCGGTTGGCGTAAAATTCCATTCTTTCATGATACGTACATTCGGTATAACTTAGGCATTGACCGCCTATCTTATGATAAAGATCCTCAAGCTATCGCTCCTAACATTCCAGAACCAGAGCGAACCGAAGCGCGACTTGAATATCAATCAGTGCTTAATCAACTCTTTTATCCTGGCAAATGCCCTGTACATTTTGGTTGGATGAACATACAGCTTGGTCAAGACAAAAAGAATCATCCTATGCACCCAAGCAGAGGGCACACATGGATGATGCGTGGTATATTTGCTTTCCCAAGCTTTGATAGCAACATCGGCTATGCAAAGTGGGATTTAGATGCCAATTGGTTCACACCACTTATCGGCGAATATGATTTAGTCTTTAGATTGCATGGCTACATAGGATTTATAAAACCATTCCATCATCGCATTATTCCTTATCGTGAACTCTTTCATATTGGTGGCCCTGCAAGCGTTCGTGGTTTCTTATTCGGGCAGATCGGTCCACAATTTACAACTGGCCCACAAGAAGCAAGTGTGCGCAATAGTGATAGCATCGGTGCTGAAAAGACAGCTTTTATAAATGCTGAACTGATATTCCCTATTATGCCCGATATGAGTTTTAAAGGGCTCATCTTCTATGATGGTGGTGCCGGTTGGGATAACCCTTATGCTCATTGCTTATCACCACAATTTTTGCGCAACAATCGCTTTGAATATCGTCACGCTGTTGGTATTGGTCTGCGGCTACTAAACCCTATGCCGATGAAAATAGATTGGGGATTCAAGTTGGATCCTAAGAAAGGTGAAGCCGGTTATGAAGTCCACTTTGCCATGGGGTATGATTGGCAATAGAAGGTGATAAAGGTGATAATTACATAAAATAAACTTTACATTATATTTTCCCGTTCGCCCTGAGTTTTGCAAAGTGCCTCTGGCGCGAAGCAAAAGTATCGAAGGGTGATTGACATATTCAAGGAATGAATTAATCGGGTTGTAGATGTTCATCTTAGGCCCAGTAATTTTTTAGTTGTTGTGAGCGCTCCATGCTTTGATATAGCCCTATTACGCTCTTCGAGCTTCGAAAGATTACTCAGCACGAACGGAATATTCGAATGATTTTAGTACTTTTGAATTAGTAGATAGAAAAGGAGTCCTTGTATGTTAAAAATTGCATTTCTATTTTTAACCATAACCAATATAGTGCATGAGAATTATTGGCGTGATTTTTTTCGTAATCATGATGATCAATACAGCATTTTAGTTCATGCAAAAGAGCAGGTGAGTCCAAAAAGTTGGTTTAAGCAATTTGAGATGCCCTATAAGGTTGAAAACAGTTGGGCGCGAACAATGCGAACACAGATCGCATTGCTCAAAGAGGCTCTCAAAGACCCTTACAATGAGATGTTTATTTTCTGTTCACAAAACTGCATTCCACTGCAATCATTTGATTTCATTTATGAAGAACTGATCAGTTCACGCATGAGCACATTCCGTTATGAGCAAAACCCTCACGCAGACCCAAAGCGCAGCTGTTATGAAGCCCATCGTGATTTCAGACCGATTCCGCTTGAACAACAGTACAAAAATAGCCAATGGATTATTTTAAACAGAGAGCATGCACAGATGATGGTAGATGATCAGAAGATCATCGATTTCATCTCGCGCTATCCACATGATCAAGAGCACTATCCATCAATATTTCTTGGGCTACATAATAGACTTCATGAGGTTCATAAATGTGAAAAGACAATGGTAGTCTGGCACCTTGACGCTCGCCCGCCACATATCTTTCGTGATCTGAGCATTGATGAAGATAGAAATCTATTGATCGAAGCGATTACATATGGCCTCTTTTTTGTACGCAAGATTGATGAACAGTGTGATTTGAGCCCGATTGATCATCTGCTTGATTATAGATCATCATCACCAGCTGCCAGATAATTGGCAAACCACTGGCCAGCCAACTGGTCAACGAGCTTTAACTGATATGGTTCACCGACAAAATCGCTCATCTCAGGAACAATATGCATCTGTTTGTGCAGTGTTTTAATAGCATCATATGCAAACTGATTCAACTGCATCAAGAGAGTATCTTTTTCACCCACTATAAAGAGCGTTGCCGCGTAGATATCTGGCAATGATATGTCTGCAAGCTCCGGGCGCCCACTGCGAGAGACAACCGCTTTAATAGCATCAGGAATCGCTGCAGCTGCAGTCAATACCACTGCTGAACCGGTATTAAAACTGAAAAGACCAATATTAAGATCTTTTGTATCCTCTTGTAATTGCACAGCGCGTATAACCTCAACAAGGCGCTCAGTTAACAATGAGATATTAAACTGAAACTCTCGCGTCAGATTATCTATCCGCTCCTCCTCTTGCGTTAGAAGATCCAGATGAAGCGTGGCCAGCCCTTTGAGGTTTAGATGGGCAGCAAGAGTTTTATGCCGGTCATTATGGCGGCTTGAACCGCTGCTATGAGCAATAATCACAATACCTTTGGCACCATATGGCACTATC
The DNA here is from genome assembly GCA_021833825.1 of bacterium. GTDB lineage: Bacteria > Babelota > Babeliae > Babelales > Vermiphilaceae > JAKBEL01. Next base: position 509 of record JAKBEL010000013.1, on the reverse strand, counting down.
AGGTCCCCCTTAAGGCCCAGAGTGCTTAAAAGATCTATCTCTTTTTTAATCATACAAGAGCTCTCCTTTGAGGTATACAAAGCTTTATAATCATCACCATACCAGTGTTTATTTCCAAATTGCAAATAAAATATTGATTCTATTCGATACAAGCTGCTATGATAGAAATAGATTATTATTAATAGTACACATGGAGAATGTTATGTTAAATGTAAATAAAAAACTTATGAATAAGCTTTTTCTGATGGCCCTAGCCTATTGCGCAACCAGTAGCATGCAGATTACTGCTATGGTTAATTTGAAGTATACACCCTATGCTAATTATAAGTTACTTACTGATAGAAATTTAAATCCAACAACAATACCCGTCCCTGACCCTAATATAACGTGAGTTCGATCTAAGCTATTACCAGTTCAGAGCTATTTTTATAAATAGAAGGCTTATTTTTTCTGAAAGAATAAGCGGCTAATGCCGAGAAAACATTAATGAATAGCGTTATGGGGCTTCG
>JAKBEL010000016.1 GCA_021833825.1 bacterium | reverse complement strand
ATCTTTATCCTAGCCACTAACGGGATCTATCAGCTTTCTGTAATAAACAGCTTCTGAACACAAATCTTAAACTATATTTATTTTAACACATTTTTTTGAAAGAAATGGTTATACTTACCATACAAGCTTGCCAAGCTAGAAAGCCTGGATAAGCGAAGACTGGATTCAAAAGGTCTCCTTTTGTCTCCAGATTATGAAGAGGTTGACAAGAACCTCTTCATGCCACACACGGCGAGCGTGAGACAAAAATATGAAAAGAAAATTAGATAATGAAAATTAAGAGATAAAAATAGAAAAAAACTATTATTTACCAACACAAAAAGACCTAAACACTTCATCCATAGCATCTTCGCTAATAGTCTTACCCGTTAATTCACTAACATGAGAAGCAGCATCTTGCAGATGAATCGACAAAAGTTCATAAGCGATATTGCCGGTCAATAATGGTAAAATCTTGTGGCATTCCATTTCAAGAGTTATAAGTAGATTATAATGTCTTTTATTGAGTAAAAATGGTGATGAGATGTTATTGAATAGTGCGGTTATTTTTGATTGTATAGCATGCTCAATTAATATATTATCAGATCTGCTCTTTGTTGAAATTGATAGCCCAGAAAGGGCTAATTCAGCTTTTCTTTCAAGATCAGATTTATTATATATAATGATAATTTTATCTGGATATTCTGTTGCAATTTTATTGTAAATTGAATGTTCATCGGCGTGCATAGGGCGAGATGCATCGATAACAAGAAGAATAATATCAGCTAACTCTGCTTCATGCAGTGAGCGTTCGATGCCCTCTTTTTCTATGATATCATCAGTTTGGCGTAGTCCAGCAGTATCGATCAATGTCCAATAATTCTGATCTTTGTAAAGACCGGCTTCAATAACGTCACGCGTTGTTCCTGCAATATTGGTAACAATAGATCTGTTTTGTTGTAATAGTGCATTAAAGAGAGATGATTTGCCCGCGTTGACCGATCCGATAATAGCAATTCTGATACCGTTTCGAATGCGTTGTTGCTGATTAAAAGTGGTTTTTAATTGTGCAATTGTATCAATAGTATTCTGTATGATTGATCTTATTTCGTCGCTGAAAGTCATATTCTCTTCTTCGATGAATTCAAAGCTTGCTTGGCAGAGTGCCATAGCTTTAATAAGATCACGTTCTATAGATGCAATCCACTGGGAAAAGCTTCCTTTGACTTGCGCCATAGACTGTTTGAGCGCCATCTGGGTATTGGCATGAATAAGCTCATTAATAGACTCTGCTTGTATTAGATCAATTTTGCCATTGAGCATCGCTCGTTTGCAAAACTCACCCTCTTGAGCAATGCGCGCACCATGTGTGAGTGCTTGTTGAATGATCGCTTCGATAATAAATGGATTGTTGTGTGTTGTTATCTCAACAGTGTTTTCACCTGTAAAAGTTCGTGGGCCATGCATAACTAAAAACATGACCTGATCAATAGGATCATTATTTTCATCAATAACATAACCTGCATGAATGGTATGTGTTGCTACATCGGTAATCTTCTGCTTTGATAATAATTGAGATATTGATGTAGCTATCTCTAATGCATATGATCCAGATATACGGAGCAACGCTAATGCACCGCTACCTCGAGGTGTACATTGTGCAATTATAGTCTGATCTTCCATGAACCTTCCATTTATGCAATATTGTTTATTCTACAGTTAGAACAACTTTAAAGCCTTTTAATGGACGCTTGAATTTGTTGCGAATTGATTGCAATAAAAGATGTGCGCAGTTTCTAAAAAAAGCTCTATTTTTGTTCTCATCTTCAAAAATTGGTCTTTCAAAGGCAATTTTAAGATGATAGCGCTCAGGAGTTATTCTGAATTTTTTATTAATATTTAGTTGAGTAACAACATCATTTAACCAATCTTGTGTGAAGTTGACCATATCTTTGTTCCATGGGTCGCTCTGTTCACTATCAACTCTTTTTGGTTTTGGTGTTTGAGCTTGATGCTGAGGTTGTTTTGCAAGATCTTTTTCTTTTGTAACAACATGGAGTTGCGACTGTTTTTGAACTCTTTCTTTAGGTGCAAGATGTTGTTGTGAATTTTGTTGAGCTTGCGGTTGAGTATGATGTTGCGGCTGTCTGTCATTACCCTTTTTGCTCTCATCATAAAAGATGCCTATTTTTGCAGATTTAGTTGTAAAGCCGAACATGTTCTTTTGTGGTAACTCAAAGATGCGAATGCTGAATTCGTTTGGTTGATCTGCACGTTTCCAGGCGCTTTCTATAGCTTTAGTTATCGATGATGCTTCTTCTATGATTGATTTCATCTGTATACCTTTAAAAAATTGTATTTCTTATTTTAAATTTCGTATTTACAGCAATAATAAATAAAAAAAGAATTTGGCATGTAAATACTATGAAAAGACTTTTGCTCTTTTTGTTATTTGGAGCGGGAAACGGGATTCGAACCCGCGACCTTTGCCTTGGCAAGGCAACGCTCTACCAGCTGAGCTATTCCCGCGTATTAGCGATTATTCAGTAAAAACTGTACCATTCAGGGATATTTTGTCAAATTTAAAGGGTATTTTTATCAAAAAAGTGAGCGTTTATTAATAAAAAAGGGTCACTTTTTTAGCTTGGAACAGATCAACTGATTAAGGCTTATGCCTTTACGAGCTGCTTCAGCTGCTAAATATGCATGCAAATCAATGGGTATGCGAAGCCGTAAATTACCAGAGAATACCTTTTCTGGAAGTTCATTGCGCTCCTCGCACCAGGCGATATAATCATCAATTGATTCTGCAAAGGCCTTTTCAAGTTCTGCAACTGATGTGCCCTGAAAGGTTATAACATCCTTAATGCCTATAACTTCACCATGAAAAATTTTTGCATCATCATCAAATGTTACGATGCCTTCATATCCTTTATATTTCATCTTTTGCTCCTGAGTTTATTATGAACCTCCGTACAGACACAAGGGCTCCCTTATCAGTCTCTTTTTGTGGGTGCGGCCGATGAAAAACAGCTTTAGTTCCATGTAAAAAGATCCGCACTCGAGAACCATTGCCTTCGCTAATTTCAGCTCCCATAGCTCTGAATAATGCTTCGATGTCGCTCCATTTAACATCTGCTCTGATTGGATTTTCAAAAATGCTGTTTAATGTCTTGCGATGCCTAGAGTTCATTTTTACCTTTATATTCAGATATATACCATATGGTACCACATGGTGGTGTCACGCGTCAAGAATGAATTTATGCCTTTTCTATACCAAAACAGTATCCATATTTGCAACATTTGGTTACATTGTATACATGGTAAACCTAGGTAATTATAAGGGCTCTCTATGTTAAGCACTATTTCTGGAGTGGTGATTGCATCTGAAGCTGGTTCAATAACAGTTGATACATCTTGTATAGGTTTTATTATATGTACAAGTATAGTAGAATTGTCCCATAGGAGGGCGCACCGGTGGGCTTTTGATTTGTAATAAATTATTGCTTTTTTTTATTTTATTTTGCTAATATATATTTAATAATAATTTTATTCTATATTTTTAAAGGATATGCATATGAAAAAAATAACATTCATGAGCCTTATGGGCCTTATTTTGTTGAACTCTTATCAGAGCAGTGCAATGTTTTATGGGCCAGCAAGGCAGGCAGCTTCAAGGTTCACCCAAGGTTTGGGTCAATATGGGCAGGGCGCGTCACGATTCCTGACTCAAGGGTTTAGAAGAACTCAGCCATTTAGCGGGCAGGGAAGATTATTTAGTTCTGTTCAGCCACAAAGAACTTTGGTAGAGACAGAACAAGAGCTTGAGAGGCTAAAAAATCTGGTAGAGCAATATGAGCGAATAGCAAAAGCTAGGGTAGCTATTGAGCAAGAGGCTAACACTGCTGCTAGAATAGAGGCTGAAGCTGCAAGGCAGAGAATGAATGCTGAGCAAGGTTCACAGTCTGCTAGGTTGGCCACCATATTAGGTTTAATGGGACTAGGGGGTTATTTAAGTCTAAGATAGTAAGTCAGATAAGTTTTTGCAAAGGATGTGCATATGAAAAAAATAACATTAATGAGCCTTATGGGCCTTATTTTATTGAACCCTTATCAGAGCAGTGCAATGTTTTATGGGCCAGCAAAGCAGGCAGCTTCAAGGTTTACGCAAGGATTCGGTCAATATGGGCAAGGTCTGATGAGGTCTATTTCTAAATCTAATGCTCCAATGTCAGGATGGAAATTACCGCAGCAAACCATGAGCCGGTCACTTGCAAATCTTGGTAATTACATGCTTACTCAGTCGCAGAAATTTGGTAACCAATGGCAAAGGCTCGGTAATCAATTGCAGAAATTTGGTAATCAATGGCGGAATCTCAGTTTAGGAGACAGAACTGCCTTAATGACCACGCCCATGGCATCCTTATGGTTATTTGATAAGTCTGGACTTCGCCAGAAGTCTTTAGATGCTGTTGAAGATATAAAGGTTGATTGGCAAAAGTTGATGGCCGGCAGAAAGGTTATCAACGAGCAAAAAGAGGCTGCTGAAAAAGCTCGTCAAGAGCAAAAGAGGGCTGAGCGTGAAAAGATAGATGCAATTCGTAGTCCAATTTGGAGCCGTTCTTTAAGGCCTCTAAGTCAAAATGTTTTATTTTTTGATACAATTCCTGTCGGGACTCTATTTTTCTCTTATGTTGATAGAAATACTAACGAGACTCTGTATTTTATAGAGGGAGAGGGAGGGAAGAATCTTTTTTGGGATATAAAGAATGGTAAATGGTATGAAGGCAAGGAATTCAATGATGTACGCAAAGCAAGGGGTCAAAAAGAGGTGTATTTAGCTGAATATGGTGAGTGGGAAAGAGACTAGCATTTAATAATATTATTTGCTAAATAATGAAATATAAAAAAAGCGCAAAAAGCTTAAATAAATAGGGTATCTTTTTGACTCGTTAAGTACGGGTCTGAAAGATGCCCTATCTATATTTTTAAATACTATCCATATTTGCAACATTTGGTTACATTGTATACATGGTAAACCTAGGTAATTATAAGGGCTCTCTATGTTAAGTACTATTTCTGGAGTGGTGATTGCATCTGAAGCTGGTTCAATAACAGTTGATACAGGTCACGTAGGTTTTACCATTAGTGTCCCCTCAACGGTTCAATGTATTGTTGATGCAAAGATTAAAATATTTGTTTATATGCACTGGAACCCTGAGCAGGGCCCATCACTTTATGGTTTTGAAAAAGAGCTTGATAAGACCGTTTTTTTGCTCATTATCAGTTGTTCGGGAATTGGCCCTAAGATTGGACTTGCTATTCTATCTCAAATGGGCGGGTCTGCTTTTATTCAAGCCATTCAGCAGGGCAATCATGATGCATTGAGCAGTATCAGCGGCATTGGAGAAAAAAAGGCTGAGCAGATGATTGTGCAGTTAAAGCATAAGGTCTCAAAGCTATTAAAATCGGGTATCGAATTAGAAGATGGGCAGGAGGTTATGGATATGCATAATGTCACTCAAGTGCTCTCCTCATTAAACTATTCACGATCTGAGATCAACAATGCGGTCGGTTGGTTGCATGAGCAGAATAAGGGTGTTGTTGTCCCGTTTGATAAGCTGGTCAGACAGGCCCTTTCCTTTTTGTCAAAAAAAGCTTAATCTCTTCATATAATCAATTAGTCAATTTAAGATTATGTATTACATAATATGCTCGAGATAGCTCTGATTTAAAGGATTTTTATGGACATGCTTGCACAATTGTATCTCATTAAAGACATTATGGATTTTCCGACCACCATGCTTTTTTTTGTGGTCAGCCTACTGTTGACTTTTAAAACAAGATTTATACAGATAAGAGCCTTACCAAGGTTTATTTCATTAATTACCGATGGCATGAAACGGAAAGAGGTCCGCTGTGATGAGGGGCAAGTGAAGACAATTGATGCTTTCCATGCTCTATTTACTGCTATGTCTACAACTATTGGAATTGGTAATCTCGTTGGTCCTAGTGTTGCAATTTTTGCAGGTGGTCCGGGAGCGCTATTCTGGCTATTGCTCTATATCTTTTTTGGCTCAGTGACCAAGTTTGTTGAGGTTGTTTTTGCGATGATTAATCGGGTGAAGACCGATAATGGTCACATGGTGGGTGGCCCGATGCAGTATTTGCAAAAAGTGAGCAAGGTATTTGCCTATTGGTTTATGTATGTAATGGCAATACTTTTTGTTGGCTGGTCAATGGTGCAATCAAACACATTAGCAGCTATTTATGCACAAGAGGGAATTCCACAATGGGCGACAGGTATTGTATTGGCTTTATTGACTCTTTATGTTTTAAAGGGTGGGGCAAAACGTGTAGGTAATGTTGCAAGTAAATTGGTGCCAGTTATGTTTTTCTTTTATGTGATATTTGCTTTATTAATTCTTTTTAGAGATCCGCTTGCATTACAAGTTGCGCTGTTGCGTATTGGTAGATGTATTTTAAATCCAGCTGCTCCAGTAGGAGGTTTTTTGGGAGCATCTGTGTATCAGGCGATTCGCTGCGGCCTCTATCGTGGAGTTTTTATTACTGAAGCTGGTCTTGGAACATCATCAATTGCTCATGCTATGGCTGACAGCAAAAGGCCTGTTGACCAAGGTGTGCTTGCAATGTTCTCAATGGCAGCAGATGCTCTGTTGGCGGCGATTTCTGGTCTTATTGTGCTTGTTACTGGTGTCTGGGAATATGGTGCATTTCGTTCAACATTTATTTATGAAGCTTTTAAAATGCAGGCGCCAGTATTTGGTCAGTTTGTTTTATTGGTTAGTATCTCATTGTTTGTGGTTACTACCATTATTGGCAATAGCTTTAATGGTAGGCAGACCTTTGCATCAATAACAAATTTCAGATGGGTCAATTGGTATATTGGATTTACCATCTTTATGACATTTATTGGTGCAATGTTGCATGTTGAATTTGCGTGGCTGATGATGGATATCTTAATCACATTGGTTGCAATTCCAAACTTAATCGGTATAACCATACTTGCATTTCGTCATCCACATGAGATTGAGCTATAATATTTTTTGTTGCCTTCGCCAGGCAAGGACTAATTCACTCGCCGTGTGTGGCATCAAGCGAGGTTTTTGGCAACCTCCTTGATAATCCTGGCCACCAACATGCTGTTGGATCAGCTTTTTCCACTCGTAACGCAGACCACATGCTCTGCGCCTAAAGGCTTGAGCTTCGGGTCTGGGACTCGCTAACGGTTTTTATTGTATAATGAATCTGCTACCTTTTTGTAGACACGATAAATCCGTGGTAAAATAATAAAATCTACATAAAGGATAAGTCCCATGAGACATTACGATAAAGAATTTAAATTAAATGCTTTAGCCATGCTAAAAGA
>JAKBEL010000021.1:65686-112113 GCA_021833825.1 bacterium | reverse complement strand
TTAAAATAGTCGCTGATCGTTATCGTAATCGCAGAAAAAGGTTTGGCTTGCGATTTAATCTCATCGCAGGTATCTACAATTTTGAGCTCACAAATTAAGTTTCAGAAGAGGTCTATTCTCTTTTTTATCTTGCACAGATGGGAAAATATTACTTTTACTTCTTATGAGCGAATGGGGCGAATCCTCATGAGATGAGTTATCTTTTGAAACATCTACAGCCTCCTCTTTTTCATTAAGATCACGCGAGCCTGATCTTCGTGGAGATGAATGAGCTATAGCCTTGCGAAGATCAAGTTGCCTTGACATGAATACTTTTCTGCGCGGAGACCCCTGCCCTTGATCTCGTGGTGAAATCTCTTCCCGTTTTTCCTCTAATGCAACATTTACTGCATTATGTTGTGCACCATCACAACCCATTGTGAGAATAATCATACAAAGAAATAACATACTTTTTACATGGCTCATACACAATCCTCTTTTTTAACCAAGACTGACCCTCTGCTTCAAAAAAACTACTGTAAATAATGTAAAAAAACAATAATATACATTTTGTAAAAAGCTTTTACTTATGAATCATGAACTTTCTTATGAACCAAATCAACTATTTTGCCCTCCTGCATAATAGCAATAAGAGCCGCCAATGTTTTTACCTCATGCTGAAAATCCGCAATATGGTGCTGTAAATTTTTAACAATACCACACATATCCTCTACAATCTCCCGCTGATCGGTTATTTGAGCTTGCAGAGCTATTACATCATGCTGCATCAATTGTAAAGAATCTCTCTGGTCTTTACCATCCTGATCAAATCGCTCAAGCGCAAGAATATGCTCTTTAATATGACAATCTATTTTCTGTTGATGCTTAAAGAGACAAAATAATAGATCTCCTAGAGTTTTACCCTCTGTTGGGTTAAAATCTATTTGAGGGTGTTGATATAGATCTAATGCACTATATACATTTTTTTGAAAATCGGGTGAACCATATAATTTATTACTAATTATATGGAATAACGGCCCTATCTTTAACAACTCCCTTTCTGATAATGCACATTTATCAGATTCCGAATCTGAATGTGAACTAAAACTACTAGAAGAGCTATGTGCATTATCAAGCAATGAAAAAGACTCTTGAATCGGGACTCTTTCAGAACCCGGGTCAGAAAAAGATGTTCTAGATGACAATTCTGAAGGCACAGATAATGAAGATCGAGAGAGTGCACGAAAAATACGAACATCTGGACTAGGGCTCGAATCAGGATCTCCATCAGAGGCAGCAGATAGACTATGCCCCACAACAAAAGTTACTAACAGAAAAATAGATTTCATAATTATACCTCTCCCATTTTTAATACCACATCACTACTATATGCTTTTTATTGTCATATTTGCAATAAAAATAGGGATTGGCAAACTAACACTGTTTGCCAATCCCTATTTAAAAAACTTATAACAGAATAACTTTACGGACAATCACAATGATAATACGGAATTAATGACGAAACCCGCTTACTACTTGATAGCAAATACCCATCTTTTGGAAATGATGATGATGTGCTCAATAGATCTCTCGAGCGACTGCATGGTGATTCATAATATAGAAACGAATAGGCCTGCTGCTCTTCTTTCTCTTGTTCTTTTGAAATCGCAACAGGAGAAGTTGTCCTAAAAATTGATTCCTTAATCAGCACTGGAGAGGTACCGCTTGATGATGATCCACCATCCAATGATAATCGATCGGGATTTGATGCCTCGCCCCCTTTGGACAGTTCATCAGGACTTACTGCTAACTTAGAACGCAATACATCATTCTCAAGTTTCAACTGCTTACATCTTTTCAATAGTGCTAATTCAGCAACAGATGATTCTATCTTTTTGCTTGTAGAAGCTACCATCTTACAATCTATGCCCAATGCTGCAAGCCTTCTGGCCTCAGAATGTTGCGCATGTTTTCCTGCACTTAGATCAAAACCAATAAAAAACATCGACAAAACCATCACACTTTTATGCATGCTGTACTCCTGCAATTTTGTAAAAAACATTCATTCCACCTTAATTGTAGCGAAATGTTTCGGATTGTAAACTATTTTATTACCCTATTTTTATTTTGCTCGTTATTATATCAGAGCATATTGCAATAAAATTTCAAATTCCCATAATACGTTTTTTGGAACTTTTTTGTGAAATATGCTGTTGATATTTATGATCAATCGCTAATTTTTGCAACATCTGATAAAAAAATTCACGATCAGGCCCCTTTACAACAGCCTGCTCATGAGCCTCTGCCAATGCAACGGGATATCCATTGCCTTTAGTTGCTTGATCAAACATAATCTGAGCGATAAGATGGACATATTCTCTATTTTGCGCTATCCAAGCGGGAATCTCAATGCGAGCAATCTCATGCCCAACATGCATATAAAAAAAATAGGGCACCAATGCGGGTGGATATTGATTACAGATAAGAGCGTTGCTCTTAAAGACTGTTGTCCGCTGACCTGCATTTAAAAAAAATCCTGCAACAGTACTGTCTACAATATGATCGACCTGTTTATGCTCTGTGCAACCTTCAACCATAAAATTACAGAGCTCTATGCGAATCAGATTCACCAGCTCTTTACTTTTTGGCAGGCTAATATAACCACCATGCACAATACGCTTCTGATAAAGCTGATACATAATAGCAAGGTAACGGCTCATATAGGATTCTTTTAATTCACTTGATTGTGATGCTAAATGCCAAAAAATAAGCGATCCATCAAATAGAAATGCTTGTTTCATAGTCGATTGCTCAAACTGCCCACTACATAACTCAAGCCCTATCTGCAATTCAAGCTCTTGCCGCTTTGCATTAACAAGATCGGTAGGGCTCTCTTGCAGCTCATCCTCTTGACGACCAGCATAAACATATGGCCTACTATCAAACCGGACCGAAGGTCTATCTGTATATACAAGATTGACAGTGCCAATGTTAATAAGATAACAGCTTGAACCTTGATGCCTATCTGGATAGATTTGAGAACCATCAACTGAGACAACCTGATATGGTTCAGAGATCGGCTCAATAGCCTCTATTGCATCAACAGCTCCGTGCCAAGTTGGCAACAACCATGGCGAATTGATCTCCCGTATTTTAAATACAAACGTTGGATCAGCAGTGAGCCGCTGCCATGAAGCACGTGCAATAGCAAGATGAGCTGAATTATCTATAAAAAGATCATTCTCTAATGCCATAAGAGCCTGCATCACTTTTGCATGATGAAGCATGATATCTACACTTCCTTTTGATATTTTAAAATACCCTCTTGTAGCGCATGCAATGAAAGAAGAGCACACTTTAATCGTATTGGCCCCAATGGAATTTTGATAAGCTTTATCATATCAGCTGTGCCTAATGCTAAAATCTCATCAACTGATCTATGTAAAACCTCTTGGCACAATAATGAGGCCGATGCCTGACTAATAACACAACCCTTGCCTTCAAACGCTATCGATTTCAAGAGCCCGTCACTAATTATACCCTGTATACTAATAACATCACCACAAGATGGATTATATTGCCCCGTATCAAAATCAGGATCTTTAAGGCGACCACGATGCCGTGGCCGCCGATAATGATCCATCAATTCTTCTTGATACATGTCCATATTTTTTTAGATAATCTCTGCTTGCTCTAAAAGTGCTTGGACTGAATGCTCAAATTGAGCATAGAACATAATAATAAATTGAATATTATTACCCGAAGCATCAATAGCGTTATAGAGCTCTACAAAATTGCTACAGATTATTTTACATTCAGGCGCTAAAATCTCGCTTAAAGCTGAGATATCAACTTGACTCACTGCACAAGCCTCATGCCTGTTTTCACGAAGATTCTCTATATCCTGCCCCATTGCTTGAAGTAGAGTAAAGAGAATATCGCGATCTTGATGTGTCAATACGATATTTAACTCATCTTTTACATCTTCCACTGAAGCGGTCAACATATTCCAGACCTTATAACAACAATATCCAACAAACATTGCTCCTGCCGTTAAAGCAAAAAGCTTCTCTTTTGAGGCCTCTTTAATTGAGAGTAATGCAAATCCTTCAGATGTAGCATCATCTTTTGGAGCAGGCACAATAACTTCCTCTTGATTGCTTGGTGCATTATCACTTGTAGCTGGAGATGTAGGCTCATCTGACTTGTTGTCCTCTTGTGGAGCTGATTCTTGCTCTGTAGAACCTGTATCTGAAAGAGTAACTACCTCTTGATTGCTTGGCGCTGTATCATTTGTAGCTGGAGATGTAGGCTCATCTGATAAAACTACTTCTGTTTGAACAGGTTCTTGCGCAACTTCTTGTATATCAGATTTAACACCTTCTGCTTGCGCAGGTCCGCATTCTTCTGCTTTAACATCTTCTACTTGAACTGGGCCAGATGCGCCAACCGCCTCTTTTTCAACTGATGCCACTTCCAGCACCTCTTCAAACTTAACCTCTTCATCTTTTACTTGCCCATGTGCTTGATCAAGAATATGCGCATATGGATGCCCTCCTGCATTTATCTCTTCTAGATTTCCATAATTTAAAAGCCTCTCCTGCCTTTCAATAAGATCTTCTTCAGACAATGTAAAAACTTCATCATTACCCGCATAGGCCAATGATAGAATATTACACAAAAATAGTCCGTAAAAAACATTCTTGAAACTCATAATAAATCCTTATACATAAGAGTTAGACAACAACATAAGATGACTTTAAGTATACAATGAACTCCACCATTAACAAGTCCTATCATGCTTTTTTATATCTATTGATCGCCATGGGGACAGATGCTGCAACCATAAGAAGCGCAAATACCAGAATAATCTTCCAAGAAAAAATATCATTAACATGAGCGATATGACTAAATTCTTTGCCTGCATAAGCAAATATAATGCCCTGTGGTAAAAAACCGATACATGTTGCAGCTATAACCGTAAGCACAGGAATGCGCGCAAGAGCTGCAAAAGCATTGATAATAAAATAGGGCAAGACCGCAGAAAAATGTAACATCAGAAGATAACTGATGCCATCTTTTTTCATTGCAATTTCAAACTGTTCTGCTTGAGCCTTATAAAGATCGCGTAATAGATTCTGTAAAAATAGTCTAAAAAAGCTATATGCTACAAGCACGCCTAATGTTACCGATATGGTTGCACATAGTGCTCCTTGAACTGCCCCAAAAAGATATCCGCCCAATAATGTTAACACAATTGATGTCGGCAATGAGAGGGCAATGGTCAGTGTAAAAAGAGCCATATAGATAACAATACTCAACCAATAATGCTGATCAACAAATAATTTAAATGAGTCACTACGCTCCTGCAATGATGATAATGCTAGATAATCATGCAATGGCGTAAAGCTATATAATCCCCATGCAATGGCCACTATACCAATGGCCAACAAGATCTTTTTGAACATACCTTTATTCATAATATTCCTCTGTTAATAACAAATCTATATCACAGAGTATACCATCTTTTATGATACTGTGCAGCAGCCCCGTGCTGTTTTAATATCATATAATCTTGCTTAATCAGCATCATCTTGGTTATAAGGATAAATGAGAGCAAAAATGGATCAAAAAAGGAGTGATAACGCTATGTGCTTTTCCGCCAGTGCAAGTTTTATGGCAAGTGCATATTTAGCATTTGTTGGTGCCTGTTGCCTGAAAAAGAATCGCAATAAAGAGGCAACTCTTTTGGCAGCGATTCCATTACTCTTTGCGCTTCAACAGGCATGTGAAGGCATCTTGTGGTTAAGCTTTGACCATCATTGGCCCCTCTTGCAATCGATCATGCCCTATGCCTTTCTCTTTTTTGCGCTCTTTGTATGGCCCATCTGGATTCCACTTTCGATCACCGTTCTTGAACCATCACAGACAAGAAGGCACTATCTGGCAATGTTTTTAATGGTCGGCATCCTGATCGGCCTCTATCTTTACCATTTTTTAATCTGGCATGGTGTGATAGCGGAACCTACCAACTGCCATATCTATTACAATATATCGATTCCAGATGTTCAATCGACTATCGATTCAATAGCATACCTATTGGCCACCGTGATGCCATTTTTTGTCTCTTCAATGCCAAGCCTCTGGGCATTTGGCCTACTGCTATCAGGCTCATACCTTATCACCTATCTCTTTTATCTGCATCACCTGATCTCATTATGGTGCTTCTTTGCAGCACTATTGAGTAGCTTTATCTATCTGATAATTACAAAAGAGCAGCAAAATGTTTAATGATAAAAAAAAGAGCCTGCCACACTCAGATGACAAGCTCTCTGTATAATCAACATATTAAATATTATTGACCAAAACAATAACCCAAACCTCTATGCAATAGGGCAAATTCTATCATTCCTGTTGGCACATAATCGATCCAAGGGGCAAGAGAGGGAGCATAATCTGAAACCGCTCTTTCCGCTCTGCTTGCAACCCACACCACAGCAACTTCCTTAGCCACGCGTGATGGAGCAAAATCCCGCCATTTTGATGCAACATGTTCATAAAACAAACTATAGTTAAAAACGTTACACACAACCTCTTTTGTTAATGCCGGCAACAAGCCCCAAATTATACGATTTGCCTCTTTTTTATTACAGAGAAACTGCGTATATTGATGATTGAGCAATGAACTATCTTTTACAAAAGCTGGAGCCCTGTCAACCAGAGAGATATTATCAGCATACTCTCTAGCTACAATTGCACTAACAGCTGTATAGCTGTAGCCTTTATCAGATAAAAGCAATCTTAAATTATAAGCAGTATCTGCATTCAAAGCTGAAGCGGCTAAAATGGCCAATAGGCCTAAACGTAACATATACATAAAAAATCTCCGTTTAAAAATTATATATTTTGATAACTATTATACCCGCTTTGAAAATAATGTCAAATAGTGCTTTTTTGACCAAGGCTCTGGATAATCAAGGGGCCGAAACCTATGGCTCACATGGCTAGCGAAATGTTTCATTATAAAAAAAGAGCCTGCCACATTCAGATGACAAGCTCTCTGTATAATCAACAATCTATTTTGAACTTTCATTGCCAAAAGCAAAGCCTATACCACCTTTAACAACCAGGCCATACGCAATGTTATTTATAAACCAATTAGAGGTCTGCACATAACTTTCAACACCATAACGATTTGCCAATTGATGAAAACCCCGAGTTCCTGCACTCAAAGCATAAGCAATAGCAGCATGCTTAACAATGCTTGTATATTGCACCTCTTGCTTGGCAACCAGTTGCGATCCACACTCAAAGGCTGCAGCATAGATTGCGCGATCTACATCTTGCTTGTGAACATATGGAGCAAGTTGCTGAACAACAGAGATATCTGCAATGCTATTTACTACACGATTATTCTTAAGCCCTGCAGGCAACTGATCAACCAATGGACAGAAATCGGCCGCTTGCTTTGCAACAAAGTTAACTAGCAAGGGCTTTCTGATAGTGCTAATAACAGCGCTTATTGTTAATGAATCGTCTAAACGCTTCTCAAGGGAATTAATCTTCTCTCCATGACCTTCAACTGCTTTATCTAAACGGTCCAAACGATCTTTATGATCTCCAACTGCTCCATTTAAAGATTTAAATTCTTGCTCAAGGCTATTAATTCTTTCATTTCGTTTTAGCAATGCATTTTGAAGATTTTCATTAACTGTTGCGCTGAAACCTTGAAAAAGAAACTTATACTCTTGAATAAGCGCTTGCTTTAAAAAATCAAAACCCTTTTGCTGGTCAAGGCGATCATTATCGGATACAGAGGCACATTCCTCACCTGCCTCAAAAAACAAGTCACCTATAAAATCTTCTGATTTATCATCTGCACCATGCAAAGCTGAAACCGATAAAATGGCCAATAGGCCTAAACGTAACTTATACATAAAAACTCCTGCATATTAAAAAAAATATATTACAGGTAGAAAGTGTGCCTCTTTACAAAAAATTGTCAAATAAAACGGTTTTATAAAAACAAAATTAAAAAAGGTGTCTTTCGCAAGACACCTTTTTTATAATAACAAGAACAGAAAGATTTATCTATTACAGATTGTTGATACCTGCTCCATCAATTTCAGCATAGTGATCTGGATCTAAATATTCATCCAGTGCATAAGCAAAGAATGCTTGCATATATCCACGACCATAGTTATCGTAAGCCTCTTTATCATCTTCATTTAGATAAGCATCAAAACCTAACGCTTTACATGCTGCTGCAAAGACTTTATGCAATGCTGCGCCATAAACAACCAATTTGAGAGTCCGTTTTACTTGATCCTCTGATGCGCCTAATAACTTAGCATTAAGAGCCTCTACAAACATTGCAGCACATAATTGCCAGAGCTCATGCGCTTGTAATTGCAAAGAGCCAACCTCTAGCAATACCGCATCTGGTAGATTCTGCTTTGCAAGCCGTGAAGCATACGGATGAACAACAAAATTAGTAAATAGGCCATTGACCGTTACAGCCTCTTTGCCGGCACGCTTAAAACCACTTGCAAAATAACATTTTGCTTCAGATTGATGTGCAGTTGCCAACAATAGAGTGGCCAAAAAGAATCTCTTAGCTGATGAGATGTACATAACATGCTCCCTTTAAATAAAAAAAATAGGTTAATAATATTTCCACATAACATTACCCACTTTCTTTAAAAATAACAAGGCATAATCAGAGATATTTTAAGCAATTATCCACTCTGAAAAAATCTTATAATTCAAAAAGTTGCACCATGCAAAGAGCACAAAAATGTATGGAGCAATCTGCAGATATTATAATGAACGAAGTTTATCAACCAGAACTTCTATATCTTCTACGGTATTATAACAACCGAGGCTCACACGCACCGAAGCATCAATCCCAAGTTTTTTAGCAAGTGGTTGCGCGCAATGATGGCCAGCACGCACTGCAATATGAGCATCATTGAGATATGCAGCAACATCATGTGCATGCATTCCTTTGACCACAAAGCTGACAAGATGACCTTTTGACTCTAACTGTTCAATCGGGCCAACAATACGAATATGGGGCATGGTCATCAGACTATGTAATAATAATTGCATCAATGCATGTTCATGCTGAGCTATCACATCAATACCTTGATGCTCAATCCAACCGATTGCTGCCGAAAAACCGATCGCTTGAGCAATCGGTTGTGTACCCGCTTCAAATTTATATGGAGCCTTTGCGTAATGTGCATGGTGCCAATCGACATCAAACACCATCGATCCACCCAATTGATAAGGCGCCATCTGATCAGCTAATGGCTTTTTAATATAGAGCGCTCCAATGCCAGTGGGGCCATAGAGCTTGTGGGCCGAACAGACCAAAAAGTCAACATCCATCTTTTTTACATCAACTCTTTCATGTGCAACCAACTGTGCTGCATCAAGAAGAACTCGCGCTCCAACACTGCGTGCTGCATCAACAATTTTTTTAATATCGGTATAAGCACCAGTAACATTAGAGACTGCTGCACACGCTATCAACTTAGTCTTTGGGCTGATCATAGATTCAAATACTTGATAATCGAGCGTTCCATCGTCACGCACCGGAATATAGGCAAGCGTTGCACCAACAGTCTGCGCCAACCGTTGCCATGGTAATATATTGGCATGATGTTCATATTCAGTAAGAATGATCTGATCACCGGGACCAACATGCTGTAATCCATATGAAAAGGTGACTAAATTAATACCTTCGGTAGCATTTTTTACAAACACAATCTCATCCACCTCAGCTTTCAAAAACTGTGCAACAGTGGCGCGTGCCTGTTCATATTGCAATGTGGCCCGCTCTCCTGAACTATAGATACCTCTATGAATATTGGCATTATAGTCAGTATAATAGTCCACCATCGCATCAATAACCACCTGTGGTTTCTGCGTTGTGGCAGCATTATCAAGGTAGATCAGTTCTGGATGCTTATAAAATAGAGGAAACTGGCATTTTATCTTTTTATTCATAGCTTCTACAAGGTATAAGGGAGGGACTACCCTTGTAGTATAGCATCTTTTTTCATATGTTGCTCTTTTACCAGCAGAAATGAAGAAAGGATCGATATAGAAATTTCAAAAAATATTGATTTATCAACAATCAATAGAATATAATTACAAATATAAATGTATTTATAAACCTGATACACAAAGGACAGAATCGTGAACAGAAAACGTTATATTATGTTAATAATTGCGCTCATTTTATGTGGGCCAACGCATCGATTATGCACTATGGACAGCATATCACAAATGCTCTTCAACTGGTGGAATAGTGGTTATTCTGAACAAGAAAAAGAATATATCGAGATCATAAAAAAACTAGAATCCATAGAGCCTGACAATCAACTAGAGGTTGCAGTGGCACAATACTCCCCATCAGACTTATTATTCTTAAAAGAATTTTTGCAAAAATCGAATCTCGCAAATACGTATCCAAGAGTTGCAAATGAGATCAATGCTCAATTAATCATTACAGAAGGGCAGCAAGAGGAGCTCTTAAAAGAGCAGATTGAATCTCTTTATGACATGGTCAAAAGGGGCGATTTTTCAATATTAATCAATCTAGAACCATCAATGAGAGAGCGTTATATCAATTATATTAAAAAATTCCGCGAAGATTATGATTCTAAAAGCGCCTACGAAGAGCTCTACAAACTATTAGAAATCAAACAGAAAGCAAGACCTATTGCCGTTGAAGGATATTACCCAACAACAATAGAGACCTCGCTTAAAACATCTCAGCATCTCCCCATTATCACCCACATAATAAACTTGAACAATCTGGAACTTGCTGGACCTAAATGCACAGTTACAAAAAATGCACATTTAGATATTGATGATTATGCCCGCCTTATAAATCAATCTGGAGATTTACCTGAAAATCTAAATGCTCTATCAAAAGAGATCACCTTTGAGACCCTCTGCAGTCCTTTAATCGTGCAACGTCAAGTTCAGAATGAGTGCGGACTTATGAGCATCTATAACGCATTACAATGTTATAACCTTCTTAACAAGAAGATTGATAGAGCAACATTTGAAAACAATCTAAAATCATTCAACCTTAATGACTGGATGGCCAAAGTAGAAAGCTGCCCTATAGATACCAATGATATTATTAATATTATGGCACAAACCGCTCCAGAAATTGGCAAAAATCAATATACCATTATACCAACAATTGTTAATGAGAATGGATTTCTAAACTATTCACCACTAAAGAATAAAAGTGTTGTGATGTTGCACAATGGCGATATAGAGGCAAATTTCGATCAAGACGTATCATTATTGCATGCGATAGAGAACATTCATAACGATAACATCCCAACCTATACACACATATTCTTTTTAAACAACCTTCAAATAGGAGAACAAGGAGCCTCGATGCGCCACTGGATTCCCGTTGTACTTCACAAAGAAAATGACCAACTCTACCTGTACACAATGAATTCACAATCAGTGTTTCGTGAAGACCTTATAGACCCTTACGATAAAGTTGTTGACCTTGAGGCACTTGCGCGTATTGTTGAAAAAGATAATAGCTGGTTACATGCATTAGTGGAACTATTAAGTATCAATCCAGAGGCGCTACGACGCGCTATAACAATAGCGTCCACTATCAATCCTGATGATTATAATCATAATTATATACCAGATATATTAGAGGCATTAATGGGCGATAATTCCCCATTAGCTGATGAAATAAGAGCAATGCTAACGCCACGATGAATCTAAAAAAGCATCACTCAACAATTGATAGCACCTATGCAATGGAATCCCTCGAGACATCAGATAAAAAAGATGCGCATCATTACATGGGCCAATAGAGCTTCCATGGGCGCATCTTACATCATTAGTAAGCACTTCAAGGCTAGGAACCACATAAGCCTCCGCTTTATGATGCAATAGCAGATAACGGCTCATCAATTGTGCATCACTCTGTTGAGCATCCGCCTCAATACGAATCATCCCCTTATGAATCGATCTGCTGACTGATGCCAATAATCCTTTCAATACCAGATTACTGACCGTCTGAGGTGCTCGATGGAGCTGTGTTGTGTTAAAAGATGCTTGATGGGCCTCCTGTAAATGCAAGCTTAATGTCACTTGAGCATGCGCTTTTGGCTCACACAATACAAAGAACATGGTACTATCTGTTGTGCGCGTATACCGACCATTAAACATAAGTTGACTATCATGCTGTTGATAACAGGTGATGTGCGCACTTCCATTATCAGAAAGATGTTCATTACTATGGCTCCAAGAGAGCTTAGCATAAGGCTCAAGATGGATAATGATCACGGCAGAGCATGATTGATCATACATAAAAGAAACCGATGCACCAGAACCGACAACAATATAAAGATCTCCCGTTACAGATTCAAGATGTGCTGATGAGAGCATAATGAGCTGATCAGAATAAAGACCAACAGGAACATATACCAGATATGATTCTTTTCTCTCACCTACACCATCGCCATTGCGATCCGTCCTGTAATACTTATTGTCAGGATTATTAAGGTACATTTTTATATGTTCTGGTACATAATGCAGCCCACGATTAACCGCATACATTACAATACCAAAGCCCAGATCAATATGACCACATTCTCTATTATCCAATAGATCCCTCCATCTCATGCGCAATTAAACGATTGATCTCAACTGCATATTCCATAGGCAACTCTTTAATAAATGCATCAATGAATCCATTTACTACCAATGCATGCGCATGCTGCTGACAGATTCCTCGAGACATCAGATAAAAGATCTGCTCATCGTCAATAGTGCTCACGCTCGCTTCATGACCAATATTGACCAGTTGCTCTTTAATATCAATGGTCGGGTAAGTCTCTGAACGGGCTAACTTATCAAGTAATAATGCTTCACATTGCACTTTAGAAATAACATGCTCTGCACCTTTGATAACTTTAACCAACCCACGATAACTTGCACAACCCCCTTTTTTACTGATCGATTTAGAGACAATATTGGATGTAGTGTTTGGTGCTAAGTGAATAACTTTACCACCAGTATCTTGATGCTGTAAGCTATTGGCTACAGCAAGCGATATAATCTGTGCTCGAGCTCCAGGCTCTTTTAAAATAACCGCAGGGTATTTCATGGTAATTTTACTTCCAAAATTACCATCAATCCATTCAACTCTGGCATTACGGTAAGCAACTGCACGCTTTGTGACTAAATTATAAACATTCTCTGACCAGTTCTGAATTGTAGTATAACGTATCTGCGCACTCTCATGCGCAATCAATTCAACCACCGCACTATGCAATGATGCCTTTTGATAGACCGGCGCACTGCACCCTTCAACATAATGAACTGTACTATTGGGCTCAGCAATAATCAGCGTGCGCTCAAATTGGCCCATGCTCTGAGCATTAATACGAAAATAGGCCTGCAATGGCATATCAATATGCACGCCTTCTGGAAGATAGACAAAACTGCCCCCAGACCAGACTGCTGAATTAAGAGCGGCAAATTTATTGTCATGAGCTGCAATCACTGATGCAAAATATTTTTTAAACAGATCTGGATATTCACGCAATGCAGCACCTGTATCTAAAAATATAACACCCTTTTGTTGCCACTTTTGACGGAGACTCTTATAGATAACTTCTGATTCATATTGAGCCCCAACACCGGCTAAAAACTTTCGTTCAGCTTGTGGAATACCCAATGCCTGAAAAGTCTCCTTTATCTTTTCAGGAACATCATTCCATGTATGCTCCTGCTTTTCAAATGGCTTTAGATAATAATAGATATCAGAGATGTCAAGACCTGAAAGATCTGGTCCCCACGCAGGCATTGGCATACGTTCAAAATGATCAAGCGCCTTGAGCCTAAAATCTGTCATCCATCCCGGCTCATTTTTTTCAGTCGAAATGGCAATAACAATATCTCTACTTAGACCTTTAGGAAATGTTATAGCACTCATAAGATAACCGCATCATATCCCTGTTGTTCAATAATGTGTGCTAACTGATAATCACCTGATGTTATAAGTGAACCTTCTACCATTATATGCAGACGATCAAGCTCTAGATACTTCAATAATCGTTGATAATGAGTAATGACTAGAAGAGCCATTTCAGGATTCTCTCTGCGCGCTACGGTGAGCGCAGAGGCGACAGTACGCAATGCATCAACATCAAGGCCAGAATCGATCTCATCAAGGATGGCAACGCGCGGCTTTAATAATAATAGTTGCAACATCTCTAACTTCTTTTTCTGCCCACCTGAAAAACCTTCATGCAGATTACGATAATAGAGAGCATGATCAATCTCTAAAAGATCAAAATAGGCAAACAGCCTCTCTTGTAATTCTTTTGCTTCTATTGGGCCATATTTAACTTCATACATAACTCTAAAGAATGATGAGAGTGGAACTCCAGGAATCTCATAGGGCTGCTGAAAACTCAAAAAGAGACCCAACTGCGCCCGTTTGTCAACAGATAGTGGCACTACATCATGACCATCAATTGTTGCCGATCCGGTCACTGTATAAGCTTTATGCCCCATGAGTGATAAGGCTAAACTACTTTTACCAGAACCGTTGGGGCCCATAAGCACATGCAATGATCCTGATGGAATGTTAAGAGATATGTTATCAACTACGAGCTTGCCCGCAACAGAGAGACTATAATTACTCAGATGAATCATTTGTATACCATTTATATGCCACTAACAAAAACCCGATTCCTAAACAAATACCGCTCACTGCCTGCACAATAGGGCTATCACTAATTATTTTAAAATTCAGAAATGGTAGGGTAACAGCTATTTCAGTTGTACGATCCTCACCATCCACCGCCACATTCGATTGATCGATAAGGCTCTCATCTCTCTCCTGATCGATAAGAACTCCCTGAACATCGGATCCGTTGACGGTATCACTATCAAAAGAGATACTATCTGATGGCACTATAATCATAGGTTGCAGACCAATTACCATAACCATTATATTCATAACATTTTTATACACGAAAGACTCCTTGCCTAAATCTCTTATTTAGACAGAAGTTTAACATAGAAATCTGAACAAAGAAATCTCTATTTAAGAGACAACGCGTAAAAGCTCATCTAAAGAGATTATTCCTTGAGCTACTTTATCAAGGCCATCGGACATCAATGAGACCATTCCCTCTTTATATGCTTGCTCTTTAATCATCTCAAGAGAAGGGCTCTGATTCATCAATTCTCGTAATGCATGGCTCATAATCAGCAGCTCAAAAATACCGATTCTCCCTTTATACCCAAAGCCAAAACAGCTTTTACACCCAGCAGCTTCATACATACTTGTAATACCTGCATGAAATTTATCACAAAAAAGCTTCTCATCTATCTTTAATGGGCGCGCTCTTTTACAATCGGAACATAATATTCTTGCCAATCGTTGAGCAAGCACACCAGAGAGACTAGAATTGATTAAAAATGGTTCTATTCCCATATCCATCAACCGCATAATAACACTTGGCGCATCATTAGTATGCAGAGTACTCAATACTAAATGACCAGTCATTGCCGATTGAATGGCTATTTGAGCCGTCTGTTGATCACGAATCTCACCGACCATAACAATATCTGGATCTTGACGCAATAAGGCGCGCATCCCTTTTTCAAAAGTGAATCCTGATTCTGGATGAATATGACCTTGAGTGATCCCCTCAATATGATATTCAATAGGATCTTCAAGCGTTATAATATTCTTTTCAGCCCTATTAATATGAGAAAGCCCTGCATAGAGCGTCGTTGTTTTACCCGATCCTGTTGGGCCCGTTACCAAAAAAAAGCCCTGTGGCTGACTCAACATACCAATAAATTGCTCTTTAATTGGCAAAGACATTCCTAAATGATCTATTGTTATATTCTTAACTGATGGATCTAAAATACGAATAACAACTTTTTGCCCGAATAGAGTGGGGAATGTCGAGACGCGCATATCAATAGCATGGTCATTACATATAAACTGAAATTTACCATCTTGCGGTACCCGTTTTTGAGCAATATCAAGATTAGAAAGAACCTTTATACGAGAAATAATCTGCTGCATAAGATCATTATGAAATGGCTCTTGATCATATAAAAGCCCATCAACACGAAAACGGACTCGCAGACCATCCATTGTCGATTCAAGATGAATATCTGAAACCTCCTGCCTTACCGCCTGGCCCAAGAGAGCATCAACAATCTCTATAACAGATCTATCTGATGCTTCATTGCTCATAGTGGCTATCTCTTTTTTAGATTATGTGCACGATCTTCAACCTCTCTGCGATCTTCTTCAGTCTCATGCCTGACAAAATCATCTATCTTCCCCTTTACAAAAGAGGATAGATCCCGCTCATCTTTTCTATAGGGTAGATTATCAAGCCTCTCAATACGGATGCTCTTATCTTCATTGATCGGTTGAGTTATTGACGCTTCATAATAAGATTCAATCGCATCAATAATATCGGTATATATACCAACAAAAAAACGTATATCATAAGAGACATACTCTCCTATGCTATCAAGAAGGGTATCATCTGCAGGGTCAGAAGCTACTACTATGAGCATATTCTCATCCTGTTCATAAGGAATAATTCCACTTCGTAACAAAAAGTCTTTCGGGAATTTTTGCAATAAGAATGTTTCAAAGAATATACCATCAACATCAATAGATGGAACCTGATAGAGAATACCTAATGCTTTGAGCAGACCCTCTTTATCGACCAGACCCTCCTCAAGCAAAAAATAGTCAAAATTTTCATGGCTCGATTGCGCAAAAGCTTCATCTAAACCTTTTGCAGCCTCAGGATCCAATGCGCCAATCTTAAGCAATATATTGGTCAATTCATCAATAAAGATATGCTCTTCCATTATTTATCCCAATTTTAGACCGATTAAGAATCCAATCGATGCACTAAAAACAACTACAAAGTTTGCTTTTGCCCATTGAATATATGATTGAGCAGATTGTGCATTAAAAACATCTGCGGTCGCTTGCACATTAAGCAGCTCCTGCAGCTTTGGCCAATTGATATTAGTATGCAAAATATCAAACTGCTCTAAAATAACGAGCGACACAACAAAAAGAACTAAGAGCAGAATATATTTTATATACTTTTTGAATAAAAACCCTACAAGAAGACCTATACCCGCATAGACGGCAATTTCAATAGCATTGCCCTTATAATCTTTAAATTTTTCCAGCATCACATTGAATGATTCGCGCAGACTCTCTCTTGCGGTTGAAAAGATTCCAGAAGCTTTTTCTGAAAACTGTTCTGTCATGGCCTCAAATCCCTGTGGCATCATATCCTCTTTCATGATAACTCCCTTTAAATGATGATTAATTATTTACTAATAGCATAATATATATTATATGTTTTTTTCAATATATAGATATAAAAAGAGACAATCTTTTAAAAATAGTGGCTTAATTATACACTTTTTTCAGTCAACTGACCATCTCTCAAAATTATGTAAACAGCATAATGCTTTTTGATAAAACAATTGCAATGCTGTGGTTACTTTATGTATAATAGATATATTAACACATGTAAAATAAAAGACATCCCACAAAGAGGAACTTATGAAATATAATCAGATACTAAAAATTACTCTACTAAACTGCATGCTCACTCTATCAATTGGAGAGATCTCTGCAGCAACTTGGCATGAATCTCTGTTTAACTGGATTCAAAAAGGGACTGCACAATTAACGTCCCAACTATCTTCCCACTGGTCAAACTTAACACCAACTCAACAGAGAATCGCTCTGGCAACGACAGTAACAGCTCTTGGCTTGGGCGGAACCTACCTATATAAAAGATACCAACAAGGAAAAGCCAAAACCTCTAATCCGGCAACTAATCGCACTTCTGTCGTCACATATTCACCCCAAGAGCTCAATATCGCATCTATACTTCCAAAACTTCGATTGATAATTATTAACAAGAGTCCACAAGATATACTAGGATATCTCAAAATTAATTCTGAGAGACTCCGCAAAGAAGTAACCGTTAAAAAAGGTCACACCTTATGTATCGCCATAGATGAAAATCCATCATCTGAAGATAATGAAGAAACGTACGGCAAGATTAAGATTTTAACGATGCAAAAGCAACCTGATCATGTTTTGCTATACGGTAGGCAGAGGCTTTTTTCAGACGATAATGACAAGATCAAAAAGATAACGATCTCGGAACATAATAATGTTGAAACCTCAGAGCTTGAAAGATCCACTCTAACAAGCAAAAATTTTCAGCAAATTATTGAGCAAGATTAAATATTCAGAGCTGATAAGAGACGACCGGCATATTATGTAAACATTTTAACATCTTTTGGCAAAGCATTGACTTTTACCCCCCCCCCCTTATTTATAATTTATAATAGAAATAAATGTATTAATTGCTATGTAATATAGGCCTTTACGCCTGAATATAAAAAATGGAGATATTAATGAAGCATAATACCATCATAAAAGTTACTCTTTTAATCGGAATTATTATCGGATCAAGTGGAAATATCTGCGCAACAAGCTGGAGCGAGTACTTTTCAAACTTGAGACAATCGGCCAGCCAATGGATCAGCTCATTATCTTCCGGGTGGTCCAACTTAACAACAGGCCAAAAAGCTCTCATAGGGGCCGCCGCAACAACTACAGCTATTGTATGCGCTGGCGGTTTATGCTTTTATAAGATGAACAAAAGAGGGGTAGGGAAAGAAAAAGAAGTAGAGAAAGAGAAAGAAGAAGGGAAAGAGGAAGAAGTAGTAGTAGCAGAAGAAGAAGGAAAGAAAGCACCGCTAACCGAAGAAATGAAGGAAGACCTCATTGCAAAGTTAAAAGCTCTCATTGAAAATATGAACGAAAATTCTGATCACCTACTTGTATTTATCAATCAACATGATCAACCATGGCAATTAAAGCTTATTTTTCCAGGCAAGAGTCCCTTCGCAGACTACTTCCAAAACATTACCGTCCAACCAAATACTGCCCATTTTTATATCAAAGCAGCATCTGACTCCACTGAAATTGCAAACGATCAATTTTACATAACAACGTATAATCACAATAATTTTTCATCCATCTATCTTACACCAAGCAATTACGAAGATAAGATGTCCGTTCCAGCTCCCCGCTATGTGTTTGCAAGAATAATTACAAAACAGCATGATGGGACAGAAAAATATTTTGATGTACAGGATCAAGAGGAATTGATTAAAGACAAATACGAGAATAATGTTTCAAATTTGATAGAGACTATTATAAATAAAGAACTCTTTGGTAATGCTATACCCCTCAACGATAAGCTTGAAAATATCATTCCATTTGGACAACAGCCTATAGAATATAAGCCATAATACGGAAAAAAGCCTCGAGATTAATCGAGGCTTTTTTTAATTCAAAACTGATAAGAGATGGATTACACCATATCTTTAAGAGCTTTTCCTGGGCTGAATTTAGGAACTTTGCGTGCAGGAATAGTCATCTTTTTGCCAGTTGCTGGATTGACACCAACACGGCTCTTTCTTCTCATAACTTTGAAAGTACCAAATCCAGTCAACACAACTGGTGTATCTTTCTTCAATGAGTTACCAACGGTAACAATGAAAGCCTCTAAACAATCTTTGCAAGTAGATTTAGGCAACTTGGTTGCTTTCGCCATACGTTCTACTAATTCTGCCTTGTTCATAAACGTATCCTTTAGATATTAAGGTTTATTTCTATATTTTCCGCAAAAATGCGATATCAAAAGAGCAATCTAATGTACCGCGTAACCATTTGTCAAGCTATCGCTTATTTTTTTGGTGCCGAGGGCCGGACTCGAACCGGCACAGCCATAAAGACCGAAGGATTTTAAGTCCTTTGCGTCTACCAATTCCGCCACCCCGGCAGCACTATTTTTTATTCTCCTGCTCCTTTTTTGTAAATATTATTACATCACTACTGCTTTTGGAGGCGGCACCCGGATTTGAACCGGGGATGGAGGATTTGCAGTCCTCTGCCTTACCACTTGGCTATGCCGCCTTTTTTAATTCAAATTTCTATAAATGAAGCTTGCTAGCCAAATCTTCTGTACTAATTATACTGATATCATTCGATTGATCAAGTTCTTCATGATTTATCTGCTTGGTTAAATACGATTTTTTGCATGCACCTTCAACCGGCAACCCTTTTTGGTACCAATCTGCTATGCCCGCTTCGTACGCCCAGACATGCGCAAAGCCCATATCTTTTAGCTTTTTTGCAGCAAAACCACTTGCAGTACACATATAATTAGAGCAATAAAAAACAACTTCAGCTTTTTCTTTATCAAGTTTTTTTGCAAAATCATCTAACTGATCAAGTGTTATATTGATTGATCCTTTTATATGACAATCATTAAAATGATCCGCATCTAACACGTTAACAACAAAGAGTCCTTGCTGTTTTTCCGTCTGCCCACATCCTGCCAAAAAAATCAAAGAACATAATGTTAATTTGTATAACAATCTATTCATCATAAACTCCTATATGAAACATACTGTATCAGAAAAATAATAATCTGCAAATTAATCACCGATCTAATGCATCATTCTTAAACAACGGCCCCATCTTATTCTGCTCCAAAAGTCTATTGGATGCTTAATTAAATCAACAATCCACCATGATTCGTCACTATCTAAAGACCAGATCAAAAAGAGAATTCTACCATGAATCAATCTGCGATTGATCGGCCCAAAACAACGACAATCTTTGCTGCCTCTGCGATTATCACCCATGCACCAATATTCGTCTTTGCCAAGCTCTACACGGAAAACATCTGATCCATCCCAATAATTTTTCTCTTGATGCATCTTTTCAACCTGCTCATATGATTCCATAGCATCTTTTGGCCAAAGCA
Source organism: bacterium (assembly GCA_021833825.1). Lineage (GTDB taxonomy): Bacteria > Babelota > Babeliae > Babelales > Vermiphilaceae > JAKBEL01. Next base: position 91,201 of record JAKBEL010000021.1, on the reverse strand, counting down.
GTATCGACTGATTATCTTTACCCAAGACAACTCTTTTTGGATTTATACGATAAAATATCTGATTCTGATATGAAACATCTGGATCATAAGAATAGAATGTTATGTTCTGCAAAAATTCAACATCGGAACAGCCTTTTCTTATATGTTGGAATAATCTTGATGGATCAACTTTATAGACACCAATTAATGGATATTTATTCAAATATGGTTCATCAAGTTTCTGACCATTAATATAAATTACCGGATGGCCATCCTCAATTTTGCCCTCAACAATCTCTCCTGGAAGCCCTATGATCCGCTTGGTCCAATTTGATGGCCCCCAGACATATTCTTCAAACAACCGCTTTATTTTATTATCGGAATAGGGATAAATTGGCTCATTCATTGAGATAATATCTCCACGCTTTGGCGCGGTAAATAGATAGCTGAATTTATCGGCAAAAAAGCGCTCCCCCACCAACATAGTGGTCTCCATAGAGCCACTTGGCACTTGATAAAGACCAAAGCCAAATGTCCGTATTAAAAATACAATAGACAACAGAACAATTATCTCTTTAATATTTGCCCACGAAAAAAACGAATCTCCCTTTTTGGTGAAGAACCAACCATCTTGCTTTGTTTTCCATTTGTCTGACATTATAAAATACCTTTCTACTGAATATATAAGAATCTACTGTAAAAAATACAACGGATTTACCCGTTTGCCAAGCTCATAAAGCTCAAAATGTAAATGCGATGCATCTCTCCCTTGCTTTCGCACATTACCGGAGTCACCAACTTTACCGATCAGATCACCTCTTTTGACATGCTGACCAACTTTTACCAACATAACGTTAAGATGAGCATATCGTGTTTTATATGTCTGATCATGTTTTATTACAATCGTTTTGCCATACCCTAATGGATCTTCATATACTTGCATAACGGTTCCTGAGGCAGCAGCCTTTACTGGCGTCCCTTTATGAGCAGCCATATCAATACCGGTATGAAAACTTTTTTTACCATTAGGACCTTTCCTTGGTCCAAAACAAGAGCTCAGCCAAAATTTATTCCGTTCTATTGGCCAACAAAAATGAATCCCGTCTTGAGCAATAGAGGATGTCGATTCATCCAAATGGGATTCCACCTTAATGGCAGGATCTTGCCCGCTTTGAACAAGCTGCATAGATTGCAACGGAGCATCTAACTCTGACAACCTATGATGATCTTTATCACAAAAAATTAAGATTACAATCAATATACTGATAACAAGAGCTGATTTTGATCCTAAATGTGCGCTACATATTCTTGAGAGACCCACCCTACATTCCCATCAGCAATAATGTTTATCCAATTCTCTTTTATGCTTGCAACAACAACAACCTTTCCCTTTGGCAGATTACCTATCTGATAAAGAGATGCATGAGGGCCATTGTATATTAGTGCATCATTAATTATCATCGCCTCTCTCTTTGCCGTATCATAACCGACCAACAGAATAGGTACTACTAGAAGCAAGCTCATACTAGAGATTACCAAGCTACGCTTTGAAATAGATCTTTTGCAGATCATAACAAATAGATAACTCCATACAATCAAAAAAACTAATTGCCACAACAATAATGGCACAACTTTTATTACTGACCAAAGCCATAAAAACAACGGAGACTGCTCTTGTATAGCCCCCTCTTTTGCAAGTAATGCAAGGTTTTTACTACTGGCTCTGAATATATTGGCATCTCCATGCTTTTGTGCACGCAACCAATAGAGATGGGCAAACATGTAGTCACCATTATGATAGGCAGCATTGCCCATATTATAAAAGACTGAAGGACTCTTCTGTTCAATCTTTTGATAAAGCTCTAACGCCTCTTGATACATCTTCTGCTGATAGAGCTTATGAGCATCTTCAAAAATGCGTTCATCATCTGCACAGACCATCATAACTGAAAAAATAAGCATTACATAATACCACACTATAGTACCCTTTCGATCGTATCAAACCACATGAGCGCTTGATCAAAAAGAGCTTTATTATTTTCAGATTCTACCACAAAACCATATGCAATTTCAGAAGTTTTTGATAAAAACTCTCCAAGCTTTTCCTTTTGATCAATCGACAATGAACTCTTTTTGATCTCTTTAATAAGATCATCAAGAGATAATGCGACCGGAGCCGTTTTCATATTAAGAGCAAATAGTTGCTTTATAATTGTGTAAATCTTATCTGTCTGATTATGCAATGTGGCACGCTCAAGCTCTTTTTTAAGATTTAAAATTCTCTTTTTAAGAACATATCCTGGTGCAATATGATCTATAACAGATGGCATCCTTGTAATTATAAACATTCCCAACATATATATCATTGGAATAGAGAACAATATAAAAAAGATAATCCAAGGAATTGCCATTTGATTTTGAGAACCATTCAGATAATAACCGATCGGCTCAAACTGATCTGATATGGCATGCCCTTCTGATTTTGTCGCTTCCTCTTTTTTATCCTGTTGCACTATTGGGGGAGATTTATATTCTGGTAAAATCGTCACAAAGAGCGGAGCTGTCTGTAGCTGCTTATATGTTGATGTTTCGCCTTCAAAAAAGGTGAACTGCTGCTCTGGAATTTCAAAATCACCCTCTTGTAAACCTTGCACAATGAATTCAAATGTTTTTCGCTTTCCAATTGGCAGATCATCAATATACTGCTTTGATGCATACCATTTCAATCCTTCTGGCATAACAAGATCGGGCAACTGCAACCTCTCCATATCACCAACGCCATCTATCGTTAAACTTAAAACAATTCCTTCATACTCCTTGGCAACAGCAGTGTTCAATGCAGCACGATATTGCGTAAAATTACCGACCGCATCTATCTGCACATCTGTTGCGGGCAGCTCACGAACAGAGAGTGTTATCGCATTTGAATAGATGCGCTTTCGTTCATAGCGAGGGCCAAGTAATGCTGCCCATCCACCCAAATGTCTATCCATTGGCAGATGCTTTGCAAAATCTAATGAATAGGCTGGAATAACAATCTGTCCAGCTTGACGTGGAAACATATCCCACTCCCATTCATAAAAGTTGTAGAGTCTATTTTCAATCTCCTGTTGCCCCTTTTTTGGCCCCTCTTTTTTGGTCATATCAATCGAAGTTGGATCTTCAACCGTAACCTGTTCAACGGTGATTGTTTCATCTTCTGGAAAATAGAATCGCAGTAGAGCTTTAACTCTTTGGCCCACATATACAGCATCTTTATCAACATATAATCTAAAGAGCACAGGCTCAGTTTTAATATTCTTCTTCTCTCTCTGATTTGATTGAGATTGTTGCTTAGGAGCTCCAGTCGGATGAACCTTAATGCGAACTGTTTTTGACTTTTCATCTGCATCTTCATAAAATGCTGGCCCAATAGTATAAGTACCTGCTCTATCAACACGCACATGATAAGAATAGTCGGCCGAATGTTTACCATTAATATTCATTAAACGTTGACTAGTTCGCTTGACATAGAAATCTTGTAAACCTTTAACGCTCGGCTCATCAGAGCGGTCACCTTCAACTGAAACTGTCATTAAAAAAGGTTCACCCGCACTCGCTTCTTGCAGATCATTTCCTTGCATATCTGTTAATTGCAATCTGATATGAGCTGATGATGATACAGTAAAAAATAGGGCGCAAAGCAACGTTATTCTACCAACAATTCTGTCCATGAGAACCTTTCATATCACGACTTACCAATGCTCTGACCATCTGTTTATTAAGTTGAGCATCACGATCTGAACGTTTTTCAAGAACTCTTTCCAAGCGAGGATCAAGAGCAACGCCTATAGGATCTTCTTTTTCATCATCTATCTCTTGCTCTTTTTGCTCACCTTGCTTATCCTGTTGCTGTTGTTCTATCCCATTTTTATCTGAAGGTGATTCATGTTTGCTCTCTTTTTGTTGCTCGCCCTGCTCTTCATTGGACTCAGGATTTTGATCAGAATCACCACGTTCATTCCGCTCTTTATCCTCTTGGGGCTTATTCTCTTCTTGATCAGCCCCATTCTCTTGCCCGTTTTCTTGATCGCGCTCTTGATCAAGACCTTCATCTTTTCTATCATCACGCTCTGCATCCTCTTTTTCATCATCAGCTTCGGAATTATTTAAATCATCCTGCTGTTTGCCATCAGAACTATCTTGGCCATCGGATGACTTACTATTCTGCCCCTGCCTCTTTTTATCTTTCTGTTGATCTCTATTTTGATCTTTTGACTGATCCTTTTGATTCTGTTTATCAGACTTTTTATCCTGTTGTTGCTCCTGCTCTTTTTGTTCAAGCATCTTTTTGACAACTTCATGATTGTGCTTTGCCTGTTGATCATCTGGATTAATCATTAATGCCTGTTCATAACTGAGCAGAGCCTCTTTGAGCTCTTCAAGAACAACATGAGCATTTCCTTTATTAAAGTAAGCTTGTGCTTTGAGAGCCTTTGGAGCTTTATCATGCTGCGCAGCTGATTCAAAATAGGTCTTTGCCTGTTGATAATCTTTACTATTATATGCAGCTACACCCGCATCATAGAGAAGCTCTGAATTTTCAGGATCCTTAGTCACTATTCTGTTGAGTATATTACCAGCATCTTGCCATAAATTTTTCTGCGCATACGCTATTGCACGGTCATAATCAAAAAAAGAGTAGCTACACATAGAGGCCCCGAGCAATAATAACATAGTTATATACATCATAATAACCACTCAATAAGTAGAGAAAAAAAACTGATCAATAGAGGCCATGCATACTGCTCTTGATAACGTTTAACTTGCCTATCTGCTAAACGCTCTTTTTCAAAAGATGATATAAATCTATTCATCGCTTTAATATCACCATCATCAGAACTTATTGGGACAAAAAGCCCTCCCGTGTCTTCGGCTAATCTATGCAGAATTCCTTCATTCATGCGTGAAATAACAACATTATTTTTAGCATCAAGTTGATGCCCGTTCTGCTTTCCTTGCGCATCATATAATGGAATCGGAGCGCCTTGCGCAGTGCCAACTCCAACAGTGATAATATGAAGCCCAATAGAAGCAGCCCTCTTTTTAATCGATGCTAAATTACTCGAAAAATCCTCTCCATCAGTAAAAATAATAAGCAATTTACTTTTGCGTTCAGGCATCTTTTCAAAAACTGCAATCGCCTCTTTAATTGCTTGATCAAATGCAGTTGTTCCTGAAGATATCGTCTCTACATCTACCGAATTTAAAAACATCAAAAACGCGCTCTTATCTTCAGTTAAAGGGCATTGCAAAAATGTTGATCCCGAAAAGAGCATCAATCCAACACGTTCTGATTTTAAACGCTTCAATAATTTCCGAATCTTCTCTTTTGCATATTCTAATCTATTTGGCGATACATCTTGCGCCAACATACTACGGGATATATCAAGTGCAATAAGCACGTCTCTTCCCTCATGAGGAATCGGCGACTCAATCTCATTCCATTGAGGGCGCAAAAGAGCTATACATAGAAACAAAATCGATAACACAAAAAGAGCTGATTTAATAACCTTGATCGAATACGAATAGTTGAGCAATAACTTTTTTTTTGATTGTGCATTACTCAAAAGATGCACAATCGCATCTGTTTTGTGCAATCGATAGAGTGTCAACAGAGCCCCCATGACAACTATTATTGCCAACACAATCAATAGATCTGGACGAGCCCAATGAAACGATACAATATGTGCATTCATATACTAAACCAAACAAATGTTGCAACAAAAAGTTCTAAAAATAGTATTACTAAAATAGCCCAAATAGCAAAAAATGCTAGATCATACCACCGACCAAAAGACTGAACCTCCTGCTCTGATGTCTCTAAACTATTGATGGTATTATATATCATGCGCATATCTGATTGACTCTTTGCCAAAAAGAATTGTCCCCCAGTCTGCTTTGCTATACTCATGAGCAGATCTTTATTTACACCTTGAATAGGCAATAGGCCAAATGGATGTTGAATGTAACGAGTCTCGTCACTGCCTATACCAATTGTATAAACCTTAATGCCCAATGCTCTAACCGCTTCTAATGTTATTTGTGGACTCATATCACCATCAGATGGCTCACCATCGGTCAATAGAATCATAATTTTACTCTTAGCTTTTGACTGTTTTAACCTATTTGCTGCGGTTAACATTCCTGTAAAAAGCAAAGTTCCATCAGGATTAATAAAACCTATCTGCAGATCTCCAATAATCTCTTTAAGCATCTGTTTGTCCATAGTCAAAGGAATGCGCGAGAGTGCATCATTTGCAAAAAGAACTAAACCTATTGCATCATTTTCACGCTTTTCAACAAAGCGGATCGCCTCCTCTTTTGCAATATCTATTCTAGTACGAGCGTCTTTTGAATCATCTTGAAGCTGCATACTTCCTGAAATATCAAGAACAAGCATAATATCAATACCTTCAACCGGCAATTTTGAATCAACATCAACCAATCGTGGCATCGCTATCAACAGAGCAATAGAAGATAATGCGAGCAGCCGAATAGTAGTAAAAAATTTTTTATAAATATGCTCTGATTGAGCCTGAGCGCTAATGATAGTACGGACTAAACTATAGCGATAACGAACGGCTCGACTATATCTCCATCTATACCATAGAGCAAAAAGAATAATAGGAATCAACCAATACAAGAACTGCGGTTGTTGCCATTGCAAAAGATAACTCATTACTGTTCCTGATTAACAAACCATGCATAAACACGTTCTTTAAATGCTTCATCATCTTCATCTTCACGCATATACATTGGCTCACCAATAATCACTTTAACAGGATAATAGTGAATCCAAAATGTTCCTGGTGGATAGACTTTTTCAAGATTATATATGCGCACTGGGATTACAGGAAAACCTGTCTTTTTTGCAAGAAGAGTAAATCCGCCATAAAAACTATGAATCTTATCATCAACAAAACGACCTCCTTCAGGGAAGATCATAACGCTCATATTCTGCTCTTTTGTCATCTGCATTATTCTAATTAAAGAACGAACATTCCCATGAGGATTTTCCATATCGACCAAAACAGCTGTACGGGGCAAAAAGAGACGGAATAACCAAAAATTAGTAAGCCATTTCATTGCGATCCAAAAATGGGGCTTTGTCCCAACTAACATCCCAAGCATCGGTATATCAAAAGATGAGACATGATTTGCAATATAGATAGCGGAACATTCCGGCAGATGCTCTTTGCCAATAATGGTTATAGGTAACAATGATGCTTTAATAATTATCCAATACAAGAGCCCTGACAAGCCAAAATATATGCTATTATAACGATATTTTTGTGGAACAACAAAAACTAATATCAGAGCCGGAATAATAGCTAAAAGCATTATCACGATTAAGAGAATGCGAGAATAGATAGTATACAATAGAGTCTTAATTGCCATCATTAGAAAGCTGTATAATAAAGGTTAAACTGATCATGTAAACGCTTAACATACATATTCTTAAAATAAGATACCACAAACGGCACAAATAAAAAGAAGAGGTATTTCCAATAGACAGAGAGCAATGTAACTTGATACCAAATGCCTAAAACCACAATTGCTGATAATAGAAAGAATGGAGTATTAAAGAGATACATTTTAACGCCACGCCACAATGAGGATAAAACATCTTGTAATAATCCAGCCGTATCTAAATAAAATAATAAAGAGCAGACAAAAATAGGCATCATAACCAAACCAACAACTATATATTTAATGATTGTTGATACCATATAAAAAAATAGATAAAGAACTAAAGCCCCTAATCCAAAGCTATAAAGCTTTTCCAGAATATAATGAATATTTTTAAGCGACACCGAAGGTCTTGATAACATAAAGACAATCAACAGAAAAAGTGCTTTTAAAAACATATTTAAAAGCACCCACAAACTTCCGGGCAATAGACACTCTGGATAGTAACATCCCGTATCAACTAAAACTATTAATAAAAAGAGCCACCAAAAATGATATATCAGATATCCATAGGTCTGCAATGCAGATTTGATAGTCACCAACAAAAACAATTTAAAATTTTTAGGTATATAAATCAGTAATGATTCTTTCCAGGACCTTAATAATAACACAATACAATCTTTCACAAGAGCTTGAATTCTTATCTATCTTATCTTACTCTAAAAACAGTAGCATATTGCTTGTTATTCGACAAGAAGTTGCTCTTGCCCCTCATTAAAAAAGATCACTATTATTAAAAGGCTATTTTTCTGCCAATCAATTTAATATTTGACTTTTTGAAAATTTTTACAGTATTCTAAAAATGTATAGTAGACAGTAAACATACATATGGTACCATTAAAAGGCGAACTAGAGGCACTTAAAACATTTGTGATAATTATGAAAAAAAAGTTATTAATAGTAGAATCTCCTGCAAAAATCAAAACAATCTCCAAGTTTTTAGGTGACGACTTTAGAATTATGTCAACAGTTGGGCATATTATCGACCTACCACCCAACAGCCTAGGAATAACCATCAATGGCTCTATTGGGATTGAGTATGTCCCCATTAAAGACAAAGAGAAAATTATTGCAGACATCTGCAAAGCAGCATCTACATCTAGTGAAATATTCTTAGGGCCAGATCCTGACCGAGAAGGGGAGATTATCGCTTGGCACATTGGCCAAGAGATAAAAAAGGTTATTAAAGATCCTAAGATTATGCACCGCATAACTTTTAACGAAATAACCGCTCCTGCAATTAAGCAGGCTATTATTGATAAGACTGATGTTGACCTTAATAAAGTTGCTGCTCAACAGGCTCGCCGAATACTTGATCGCTGGGTAGGTTATGAAGTATCTCCTATATTATGGAGAAAAATCAAAAAAGGGCTATCGGCCGGACGGGTGCAATCGGTTGCATTGCGCTTAATATGTGAACGTGAAGAGGCCATTCGGAACTTCAAACCTGAAGAATATTGGAGCATACTGGGCATTTTTGGCCACAATGATACCAATTTTGAGGCGGCTCTTACCCATATTAACGATAAAAAAATTGATTTAAAAGATGGCGAAACGACAGCTCAAGTTGTTGCTGGAATAAAAAAAGAGACATTTATTGTCCAAGAGATTGTCGACAAAACACGACTTAAAAATCCAAATGCTCCCTTTATGACCAGCACTTTACAACAGACCGCATTTAATAGACTCGGCTTTGCTGTTAAAAAGACTATGACTTTGGCACAAAAACTCTATGAGGGTCTGCCATTACAGGATAAATCAACACCTGTTGCACTTATAACCTATATGCGTACCGATTCCTTGAGATTATCTGATACTGCCCTTGATCAAGCTCGCACATTTATCAATAAGACCTATAGTAAAGATTATTTACCTTCAAAACCGAATGTTTATGCTAAAGGTGGTAAAGCTCAGGATGCTCATGAAGCTATTCGACCTATTGATGTCAACATCACACCTAGCATTGCAAAACAGTATCTACCTAAAGATGAAGCTCGCCTGTATGAGCTCATCTGGCAACGATTTGTTGCAAGCCAGATGACCCCTGCTCAATATGCTCAACGCAATGTGGTGATTCAGGGCGGAAAATACACCTTCAAAGTGACCGGTTCAACTTTAATATTTGACGGTTACCTCAAGGTATATGGTCAAGAGGATGAACAAGACGAGAAAGTAACAATCATTCCAAAAGATCTCAAGGCTAAAGATGCCTTAGCTCTTCAAAAGATTGACCCAAAACAACATTTTACACAACCACCCGCAAAGTATACCGAAGCTTCACTTGTTAAAGAGCTTGAAAAAGAGGGTATTGGTAGACCAAGTACCTACGCCAATATTTTAAGCACTATCCAAGCTCGTGACTACGTTATTGTTGATAGCAAAAAACGATTCACCCCTACTGAACTTGGCATGGCTGTAGTGAAGATGTTAGTTGATAATCTTTCACAAATTATGAATGTTAAGTTCACCGCACTGATGGAAGAGGATCTTGATAAAATTGCTCAAGGTGAACTTGATAGAGACACGCTATTGCGTGAATTTTATGAAGCTTTCAAAACAGCACTTGACGCATTCATGGGCGAAGATAAACGTAAAAAACCTGAACCAACAGAGATTGCCTGCCCTGAATGTAAAAAACATATGTTAGCAATACGGTTTGGCAAATCTGGCTCATTCTTAGGATGCCTTGGTTATCCTGATTGTAGTTTCACCTCTAATTTTACACGAGCTGAAGATGGCACTATTGAGCTCACTCAAGCAGAAGCCCCAACCCTTCTTGATGAGACATGCCCAAACTGTGGCAAACAATTACGCATGATAAAAGGAAGATTTGGACTGTTTAAAGCTTGTTCTGGATATCCTGAATGTAAATATATACCACAAGTAAAAGCATCATTTAAATGCCCTTCATGCAAAAAAGGGGATATCATTCAACGTAAATGGCGCGGTGGCACTATGTGGGGATGCAGCAACTATCCACAATGTAAATTTGCCGTGTTTAGCGATATAGAAGAGACACCATGTCCAAAATGTAAACTACCATTCTTAATGAAAAAATTCAGCAAGGATGGCAAGGTAACACTGCTCTGTTCTGATAAAAACTGTGGTTATAAAAAAGAAGGGTAACACCTTACATCTGAGATACTTTATTATTAGCGCATCTTTCCCGCTCATTCTGAGGACCCTACGAAGCTCAGAGAGCGAAGTACGGGTATCGAAGGAACTATTATTATCGCTCGATTAATTGATTAAAAATGGTTCGATACTCATACTACACTAAGTTTCGTAGAGTTCTCCGTCGTCGCTTTCCAGCTATGCCGAGACAGGTCACCATCAACGATTATTTCACAGAGCCTAAATCATAACAAATAACAGCTCATATTGCTTTGCATAAGGACCCTCTACGATTGCATAATCCGCAAAACCAACTTTTTTAAGAGCATAGTAGCTTCGCAAATTATCAGTATCAACACGAGCAGTGAAATAAGCTTCTTGAGTTACTAAAAAATAGTATGCCGACAAGAGTCGTAACGCCTCTTGAAAGTAGCACTGCCCCCAATAATCTGGATGCAACCACGTATACAGTTGACCAGGGAATTCAGCGCCACGAATCTCAATCGCTCCAACAAAAATATCTGTCGTTTTCTCAAAAATGCAGTAAAAAAATATCGTCTGCTCTTTTTGACAAAGCAGACGATTTGATAAATATCGATATTCAGCCTCTAGATCTGGCACATGAAGTATATCTCTCACTTGTGATACAAATGAGACTAAATACGGAAAAACATATGCGTATGATAACGGGCGCAGAAGAACATGATCATTATATAATACCTCCATTATACCCTCCTATTTAGTCATAGGATATAATAGATTGGTTATTGAAAGCTAGAGAGTGATGCTCAAGAGTGCCAGAAGTGCAAAAAAACTAAGCTATAGAGTAATCAGTGGCAATTCACGCTCTGGTATTTGAGTTTTTATTTTGGGCAAGATAGCCGCATATTTTTCAAATTGACACTCTTTGATATCGGACAAAAAAGCGTTCTTATCATCAGCATTCATATGAAGGAACAGCACTTGCAGCATGTCGATTAATTCATGAGGTGACATAACAGCATATGCTTTTGCTTCTACCTCTTTTAGCTCTTCATCTGAATACAAACGCTGCAGCTCTGGCAATATAATGGTCTCTTCTTCATGCAGATGAATAAGATTATCTCCCACAAACTTTCTATATGATATATAAAATTGATAACCCGCCTCTATTTTTTCTGTTGCAGCTACAGCAAAATTGACTTGATCAAGCAATAATTGCAAGTTATTGATTGTTGCATCTAAAAGACCGTGATCTTTCTCTATATGCTCATATACTTTCGAGTCTTTCTGCTTAAGCAATACATGCAGGCAATTATCTGCATACTCAGCATGTCCTTTAAGTAGTTCAACTGCTGCTTTAAATTGATCGGCAACTTTTTCTAATTCTTCAGAGATTTGAAAATTTGTCTTTGCAACTAAACGCTCTAAGTCGTTAAGTACAAAGCTTAGATATTTATGTTCACGATAAAATTTGTATCTTACAAAATTATGCATATCTAAGTCCTAAAAAAGAGAGATTATGTCTAACATTCAAGTTAGAGCTCATACTATGATAATGAAATATTTGTAAAATGTATACTTACTATCTAACTGAACAATTTAAGCAGCTAGGAGCGCTTTCCTTGAATGATTCAAACACCGGGATTATTTCATTCTTATCTTCAAGAGGTGAAATCGTCATACAAAGATCTTCACTATTATCGTTTAATGCAAGTGAATTTTTTAATCAAAAAGGGCTGTGGCGGTCGCTCTTCAGATGATCCAATCTGGCCATCTACAGAAATACCAAGATGTTTATCACAAAAAGATGGAGCAAACTCATGCAAAAGCTAGAATGCTTCTTCTTGCGAATTAACCCTTACACTATTGTTTTTTACTTCTTGATATGCCCGATTCATATTTTTCATGAAATCAGGATCTTTTTGATTATGAGGACCAGGATGGTTTTCAAGAATAATTTGATACATCGGATCAAGATCTTGTAAGACTTTATTATCAAAGCCATCCAAGAAAAAAGGCGATACTGTACTAAAGGTCAAAATCAAAACTGATACTCGCACCTAAACCCCCTACATTGCTGACAGGATACTCTAATATTAGAATTACGAGTTAACAAAACTCACTCTAATCTTGCGACCAGCCAACTTTTTGTTATGCAGTTCCATCATTAGATCCTCTGCAAGATCTGCATCAACGGTCACATAAGTGAGTTTACGAATAACGCGCAATCTTTTGATCTGATTTCGTTCTATTTTTTTAGAATCGAGAATGAATGTCAGCACATCTTTAGTCGATACTCCATCCATGGTTCCCACATTGAGCATAAGTTCTTGCGAAGATCCATCATCTCTTCTTTTGTAATGATCGTTGTTATCTTGCATTTCTTCAGCTTTTGCTGGAACCAATGAAGAGAGCAACATATTAAGAAGACCTGAGATCAATTGATCCTTTGAATAAGTATCAAGCAATGGGCGCAATCTATTGACTGCTGCCGAAGAGGCAACAACATCACTTGTGCAGATATTTTTTATCTGCTCGATAGTCTTTTCTATTTTTACATCAATAAGATCATGTACAGTAGGCATTTTGAGTGGAACAATATCGGCCTTAAATTTTTTTGCCAGACGCTTTAATTTGTTCAATTCATTATTTGCAATAAACGTAATTGCAACACCCTCATTGCCTGCACGACCAGTTCTTCCGATACGGTGAACATAGTTTTCCTGTTCACGTGGCAATGCATAGTTAATCACGTGAGTAAGCCCTGCGACATCAATCCCACGTGCTGCAACGTCAGTTGCAATAAGTAAGTTTACTTTTTTATCTTTAAAACGTTTAATAACATTGTTACGTGCCGCTTGGCCCATATCTCCATGCAATGCTTCAACCTCATAGCCAGCCTTTGCCAAATCTTTAGAAAGTTGATCTGCCAATAGTTTAGTTGGAGAGAACACAATACCATAGAAATTTGGAGTACAATCAATAAATCGGGAAAGCGCTGCAAGTCTATCTTTTTGACCAACAACTGCGTAATATTGCTTAGTATTATTGGTTGTTACCTGCTGCGATGCAACACGAACAATAACCGGATTTTTCATGTGTGATACTTTAATATCATCAATGCCCGGTTTTACCGTTGCTGAGAACAACCAAATGTTACGATTGTCTGGTGTACATTTTAATATTGCATCAATATCAGCTTTAAAACCCATATCGAGCATAACGTCAGCTTCATCAAGCACTAACGTTCTAATTTTATGTAATTTTAAAAGTCCGCGATTCAAATGATCAAGCAATCTTCCTGGTGTTCCAACAACAATATGAACTCCCTTTCTTAAAGCTTTCTCCTGGGCAAACATCGAAACACCACCATAAATTGGTTCTATCGAAATTTTACGATATTTAGCAAGCGCTTGCAGACTATCGACAATCTGAACCACAAGCTCACGAGTTGGAGCAATAATCAACGCTTCAGGGAAACAACCCTTTCCTTCGGTCTGTTCTATTAGAGGAATACCAAAGGCTATTGTTTTGCCTGTTCCCGTTTGTGCTTGCCCATGAAAATCGATCTGAGAGGATTTCAACAGAGGTATGGCTTGAGCCTGTATTTGAGTCGGCGTTGTAAATCCGAGCCCATCTAAAGCACGTTGAATCTCTGGTTGAATCTGTAAATCTGTAAATTTAAGCATTAAATCTCCATTTGTAGGTAATACTATATTGTTCATAATCTACCCCAATTATTTCATTTTGTCAAGAAAGATGGTTTGGCAATACCTACAGATACACAGGAGATTATTCGACCGTAACAGCTTTTGCCAGATTGCGCGGCTTATCAATATCCCTTCCAAGAACTAAGGCTATCTGATAAGCAAAAAACTGCATTACCCCAGTCATTGCAAGTGGTTCAAGCAATGGTGCAACTCTAGGAATAATATAGACTTTATCTGAAAGAGCTATCAACTCATCTTGCCCTTCAAAGACAAATGATACCAGATGACCTTTACGAGCTTTGACCTCTTGTGCATTACTAATCAATTTTTGATAAATAATAGGATCTTGATGAGAAAATAATACAATAGGAGTATGTTCATCAATCAATGCAATAGAGCCATGCTTCAACTCTCCTGCCGGATATCCTTGAGCAAATATATAAGAGATCTCTTTTAATTTAAGCGCACCTTCCAATGCAAATGGATATGAGACATGTCTACCTAAATACATAATACGTTGAAACTGTGCATAATAAGCAGCATCTGAAATTATATCTATTTTGTATTGCTCGATTGTTTTTTCAAGAACTTGTGCGGCATAACAGAGATCATGCTCGGCTTGCCGCATCTCCAACTCATCAATAAGACCTTTTTGGAGAGCAATTCGATGAGCAAGCCAATAAAGACCTGTCAATTGCGTTGAAAATGCCTTTGTTGATGCAACCGCAATTTCTGGACCAGCTTTAAGCAACAAATGCCCATCAGTTTCTCGAACCATAGAGCTCATTGGACTATTTGTAAGAGTTATCACATGAGCATCTTGTTCTTTAAAATAACGAATCAATTCAAGCGTATCTGCAGTTTCACCCGATTGAGAGATTGCTACAAATAATGAATTTTTAGGAGCAAAAAACTTCATATATCGAAATTCTGAAGCTAGATGCACTGCTGTAGGAAGATCGGCTATCGATTCAAAAAAGAATTGACCAATACGAGCCGCATGCCATGAGGTGCCACAACCAAAAAGATTCATACTTTTCAAATTCTCAACTTGCTCTTTAGTTAATCCTAATAGATCCCAAAGATCATCGCCTAAACTATTGTAATAGGCAACAGTTCTTTCAATAGCAACGCGCTGTTCATAGATCTCTTTGAGCATAAAATGATCATGATCCAATTTTTCATATGCGGATGGTTGTAAATGCACCTGCTTTAATTCGATTGGCAAAGCATTGCCATCATAATCAAAAGCATTAATAGATTCTGCTTTAACAAAAGCAATCGACGATTCTGGCATAAAAAATACAGTATCAGTTTTATCTGCAAATGCTAAAAAATCTGATGCTACATGCATACCATCTTTTGCTAAACCGATGCATAACGGAGAGCGCTGCCGTACTACAATTAACATATCAGGAAAGTCTTTATGCAGAGCAACACAACTACAAGCGCCCTTCAGCTGTTTAACACAAGCGAGTACTCCTTTTTTAAGATCTCCGGCTTTTTCTATACATTTTGCGAGCAATTGCGTCATCACTTCAGTATCGGTCTCTGATCTGAATTGAACGCCCTGCTTTATTAATTGCTGTTTAATCTGATAATGGTTCTCGATAACACCATTATGCACCAATACCAATTTACCATCTTCACTTACATGTGGATGTGCATTGACCTCTGTTGCACCTCCATGAGTAGCCCAGCGAGTATGTCCAATTGCAGCATACCCATCACACGGACTTTTTAATGCAAGCTCTTTAAGCACATCTAATTTGCCAGGCTTTTTAAGAACGACAATGTCATTAGTCACTACATCATGACAAGCAAAACCGGCAGAATCATATCCACGATATTCTAAACGTGGCAACTCTTTGGTCAACAGACGCACTTTGCAAAGTACATTACCAATAAATGCAACTATGCTGCATGGATTAATAATAGGAGAATAGAAGCATGTAAACAATAAAACAATAATAAAAAAACGTACCTTCATAATGGCTCTTTCCTTTTAAAAGAGAAAATATGAAGGTACTATAACAAATTGTTATACGTTTTTGTATTTTTATTTTTTAAATATTTCTATACATTTAATTATTCTGCTGACAGATCTGTTGCATGCTGCACAGGTTCTTCAGGAATCATTCTTTGGAGCATCGCTTCAAGCTCGCGCTTATAACGAGGATTATAATCAGCGGATTGCACAATAGGATTTGATTCAATAAAGATCTTAGCAAGGCGAAGCCTATTATTATCGCCCTGCAATAATTGAAGAAGCCCTTCTAGACCAGCATTTATGTTACCATAATAACGAGCCTTATCCTTATGGAAAAAATCTTGTGCAGCCGAGTTATTTGGCTGCTCTAAATCAACAACATATATCTTCTCTTTTTTATCAAGAAATAGATTATCATTAATACTCCACAATCCTGCTGCAATTATTGTCTGAATCAACTCACTCAACATTTCATTAGATAGATTCTTTGCAAGACCTGAAGTTATTTTTACCAAATCGGCAGGCAAATCTTTTTCTAAAATTAAAACATAATCATCACGCACATTCTCTGGCACACCAGGATAATAGACTAAATGTGTCTCTGGAATAGTTATATGTTTCAATTTTGTTCTATTCAAAAACTCTTTGAGTATCAAAAAATATGCTGCTCGAGATGCAGTCTGATATGTAGGGGTCTCACCAGATAATATTCTTGCTAAAACATCTGGTGATGGTTGTTGCCCTGGCCAAATACCATGTTCCATAAGAGCTGACTGTATTCTATTGACCGGGCCTGCAATTTTAATATGATAACCAAGCTTTGGAACTCCAAATACATAATTCCATTTACTCTCATTGCTTAACCCATTCTGAGCTATTAGGGCATTATCTTGCGCCATTTTTGCTCTATATTCATTAACATTGGCAAATCTAAAATGTAGCAATTGCTTTAAAAGAGCTCTCTTTGCATCCTCTTGACTCCAAGCATCAAATCCTATTCTAACCTGTTCTGAAAGCGGAGAAGCCTGTTTAATAAGGTCATCAACTGTACCTACTCTTATTTGCTGTCCATGATATGAATCAGGAACATTATGTGCTGCAGCATCTAGACTATTACATCCTATGCTACTCATTAACAGCATTATTATTAACATAATTTTTTGCATAGTATATCTTTCGTAATATATTCCCCTAGCCTTTACTAACCACCATTCATAATAGCAATATTTAATCCTGGCTGTCAATTTTGCATTCGCTTTGCCCATAAACAAAGATATCTTAAATGCTTACATAATATTATGAAGATTCATAACACAGAGATAGAGGTCACATATGTTTGCGTAGCATAACAAGGCACCTGACTAATGAGACGATCCATTGGAACTAAAACACCATAAGTTGGAGAAGTGTCCCCTTTCACTTTTTGCAGATCATATGATGATTGCATCTTAAAAAGAGGCTTATTGCCATAATAGCCAACCCAATAATCAAACTCTTTTTGCAATGTTACATTAGCATCAAAATTAAAATTAAAAAACAGATAAATATCTTCATTATTTATATCAAGTTTTTCGATATTATCATTTATAAACAAAGCATTTTCAAATACTTTAATAACTCTATTATACTTAATATGATATTGCTCAAATAATCTATGCGATGTATATAATATTTTTTTATCATTATGACTCATATCAATCCGATTCTCAGGAACAGCCAATGCAAACAGACGGTCATCAAAAGGAACAAGCTCTTGCCCTTCTATATGAATCATATTGTGAACTGATGCGGACCTAAATTGATTACGAATTATCTTAGATGAGGTATAAAGATAACTACCAGGATCAACAAGCACCGGGATTCCTTTAATGCCTACAGTTATAGAGCCAACATCATTATGATAGTGACCCGATGGCTGCTTGTTATGATAGGCATGATGACGCAAGCTCACATGCCAACGATTATTTTTTACTATCGAAAGACCAAACTGATTATAATGTTTTATATGCGTCGACCGTTTGCCTCCAGAAATAACTTTATAGGGCAGACCAACATAAGTCACTTTTCCACCATCATGATCACCAATCGTTATCATATGTTTATCATCAATAGAGCACCAATCAATAAATTCAAACATGCGTGATAATGTTTCATGAAATGATTCTGGCAATGTAATATGCATAACTCCCGCGAGCTGCTGTACATGAAAAAATAATTCAGTAACTAAGGAATGATATCGCGTTGAACCTTCATAGCTTGTGCCCTCTTTAAATATCTGTTTTTCCATTTCTCTTATTATCTCTTTAATCGCCCAATCAAGCTTTTTAGAAACATCCCAACATGATTGAAAGAAAAAACAGAGATACAAATAACCAACAAGATCTGATAAATAGTGATTTGATGTTCGACCATCATACCATTCCCAATTGCCCTCTAGATAGATCATATGATCATATAGCAATCCTGCATATGATTGCCAAAACGATGCGTCAATATCAGCTTTTTTGAAAGAATCGAATGCAATGACTAAACTAATTGAACGTAATGCAACCTCCATAGGGCAGAGCCAATTGATACCCAATAGATATGGATTATGCTCTCTCCAATGTTGCACATGCATCACAAATGCATCTTTATATTTATGATCATTGGTTGCTTGATACATATACCCAAGTAGCGGCAAATGCTGCAATCGAGAGAGCTCCCATGGAACTTTAATATCTTTCTGGATCCGATCATCTTGGCCCGTAACAATCTCTATATCTGCATAAAATAATGCGGAAGAAAAGAGTGTATCACCCAATCCAGACTGCTTTAAACGAATATCGGTATGCCACATAGTATCATCAAGTTGATACCATGATGAACCCAATCCTTGAAAAAAATGTTGAACATATTGATTAGCATCAGACATTAACTGCTCTGATTGAGCGTCACCAAACAATGTTTTAATATATGGCAATTGCCGCCCACAAAGACGACCGAAAATAGTATCCCAATCTTTAAAACATAATTTTGCAAGTCGACTCCACCCATAAGATGATGCATATTTCAAAGCTTTCCCACGCATACGATACATAAAATAGGCACGAACAATGCGACATTTAATAATCAACCATGTCTGATAAATACCTATCTCACAACAACTTGCAAAAAGACGTTTTATTTTTATGATAACTATTTTTAGCATAGAGACTCCTTTTTAAACAGACGAATCTCAGCATAGCACATTTTTACAAATGCTCTTGGCTAAAAAATCTCTCATCAATGCAAAGAGCGCTCTATCCAATAGTTATAACAATGGATAAAGCGCTCTTTAAATCAGCAATACTAAAATTAGTTTACAAGAAGCTCAATTACGGCATTATCAAAAATACTTATTGCCTGGTTTTTGGCAAACTTCCAGAAGAATGGTGTTTTGCCCTGCTCAGCATTAAAATCACCCAACACATTACCAACAGCAGCATTACCTGTATATGCAGCACGCTGAGTAGCATCTGATGGAATATTATTAAAAAAACCATATTGCCCGTTGGTAATCGCAACGCACTCTTGAACAATCACATTTATATTTTCAAATCCGCTGTTTGAAAATATAAAACCATTGCCAATATTAGATGATGCCGTACACCCAGCTATGACATAATTCCCTTCATCTACTGCAAATCCATTACCTGTATTTGCTATAGCATCACAAGAATAAAAATTACATGTGGTACTAAGTCCACTAAATCCATTATCATTATTCCCACTTGCTTCGCAATTGTAAAATATATATTTTCCCCTAACTAAAGCTGGATTAATATCAAACCCTTTAGCATTATTATTTAAAGAAGTACAATTATAAAATGTAAAAGAACCTATCGATATAAAAGAAAAGCCAGACCCATCATTATGCGCTGTATCACAATTATACATAACAGCATTAGCATCTTGCTGCGCAAAAAAACCATTGACAGGAAATGGGAACGTTGCAGGAACAGTTGAAAATGCTACACAACCTCTCAATATTGCCGATCCTGCCCACATTGCAAATCCGACTCTGCTATAATTAAGAGCAGTACAATTATAAGCTTCAACATTTTTAATAGCACCCTGCCAATAAAAAGCTTGCTGACAAGTATCAACAAAAACATCTTTAAGATAAACATATGGCGTTGATGTAACAAATACTCCATCAGCTGCGCTATTGAGAACTTGAGTATTAGCAATATATATATTCCCGCCGTTAGCATCAACTCCATAACTTCGACTATTATCAATAAAACTGTTGGCAAGAGTAATTATACTGCTGTCACTTATAGCCCCTACGTAGAGACTCGCATCAACAGAAGAAACGATAGAGGTTTGATCGATAGTAAGAGCATTGACCGAATCAACTAATATACCCTTAAAAGCTCTATAAATGCTCGACTCACGAATAAAAATGTTTCCTGAGTTTGCAATATGAATGCCCTGATTACTAGCTGAAGCAGTAGGATCTGAGTCTATATCAATATTTGAGATAATAATATCATCCGCCCAGTCAATCTGAATGCTATTCCCTAATACTTGCGGAATATTATAAATAAATCCATTCTCTATGATAACATGCTCTATTGTATTACCCGCAGCACCTGATATCACAATACTCTCTGCAATACGGCTATTCATATCAAGCCTTACAAAAGAGCTTGTTATTGTTATATTGCCAACATTATTGGCCAAACAATAAAATCCTGGTGCTGATATTACAACATCGCCAGTTTGCGCTATTACTATTGGACTACATGATGGCGATGTCAAAATATTTTTTATCTGACAAATGCATTGCTGAATCTGCTCAAGCAGCGCTGTGTCAAAAGGAGAGACTATTTCAGGCGTTGAACCAGGGTATGAAAGAGCATCTGGACGAGGCGCTCTCACTTCCTCATCTAAACCATTAAATCCAAAAAGCCAGATCGGCACTAAACACAATATAAGCTGAATAACAGAAAGCTTCATCTTCCAATTCCTTTAAAATAGTTTTTAAACGGATCTCTTCCCTTATTCTCTATAAAAACAAAAACCAGAATCTGATGTCAATAAGCTTTCACTTTCTCTTTTTTAAAGAGACACAGTATTTACACCTGCACATTAGTCCAAGAAGAGACTCCTGCCGCACCTGCAGCTATTGATGCATAGTAATAAGGCGCTACAACAAGCGGAGCAACCGGCGCACCAAGAACACAGTAATCATTGCCATTTGCATGCGCAATATTACTTATATAGCTAACATTTAACGAAGACAAGTCATTAAAACCACAAAGAGTGTTATTATTGGCTTGACAAGATTGCAATAGACTAGTCTGAATTGTCTGTACCGTAAAACCATCACTAGTATTATTATTTGCCTGACATTCAATCATAGATATTTGCCCCTGAGTCAAAAACCCTGATAACGTATTATTCGAAGCATCACAATTATAAGCAGCTATCGCCTGCGCAGTAGAACTAAAAAAATAGCCATAATCACCATTTGACGAAGAACTATTGGCAACTAATTTAATATTATTAGTGGCATCAACTGCCAGACCTGAAGCAATATTATCAATAAATGAACAGCTTTCGACTAAACCCCTATTACAATTTTGTACATAAAGGCCATAATTACCATTGCTATAGAATGTTGAATCGGCAACAAACAGTTCTTGGCAATAAGACAAATTTGCACCATCATTTGCTGCACCTTGCACCTCTACCTGCTCTAATGAAATTTTTCTGATAGGAGAGGCCAAAGTCCCATTTGCCTGAATACCCGTAGAACAATCTCGCAGAAGAATCTGTGAGAATAAAATATTTTTTACACCCTCTAATACCGTAATTCCAACAGCTCCTGCACCATTTATCAGCCCATTATATATCGCAACTGCACTCGCAGATTCAGTCAGTGTAACCCCTCCATTAATCGTATTACCACTTAAATTAATAATAACTTGTGGAGCATTAATAACTAATGGACCATCTAAATCAACATATAAATAATATGTGCCTGGCTTATTAATAATTGTTGTATCTAATAATGTTGCGGCAGTCGTGGTTAGCAATAAAGAATCTACTGGCAACAATGGTGCAAAAGTTGCAGCTCCATGACTTGCTATAACATAACATAACGCAAACAAGATCATTAAACGTTTCTGCATGAACATACCTATCCTTTTTTCTTACAATTATTACATCTTCAATTCTAAAGTATAGATAAACAAAATAGACTTTTCATGTCAAGAGATCAACAATCTAGCTTTGGGAAGGAACATAAGAAGTTTTTATTTAAGCCTAGAGCCATTTGGGACTGAGGCAAAAGGCATAAGCAATTGTGCTTTTCCATTACCATCTTGCACTGCAAGAACCATACCTTGTGATTCAAAACCGAGCATCATTCTAGGCTTTAAATTGAGAACACAGACCACTTGCTTGCCTATTAATTCATCAGATGCATATGATTTTTTTATACCCGAAAGAATCTGTCTTTTTCCTTGATCACCAAAGTCGATTTCTAATCTATAAAGCTTATCTGATCCAGAGACTTCATCACAAACAACAACAGCTCCAACTGCAAGATGAACTTTTACCAGATCATCTATAGAGATGAATGGCTCTTGGTCAACCTCTTCTACTTTTTCAATTTTTTCTTTAATCTCTTGAGGTTCATGCTTCTCAAACAATGTCGCTATTTTTTTCAACATAAAAGATCTTCCTTTCCATGTCAGCTCTAAATCACTCACAAGATCATGCTGTTCTTGAAGTTTCAATAAAATACCAATACTATCTAATAATTGCTCCATTTTATTAGGCATTATAGGCCATAATAATGTTGCAATAACACGCAAACTATGGCAAGTTACCGCCAAAACTTCAATAAATTTCTCTGAATCTGATTTTGCCAACTTCCATGGTTCATGTGCATGAAAATAGGCATTAACCTGATGAATAAACTTCCAAATACGTGCTAACGCCATATGAAAAGTATATTCACTCATATATTCATGAACATCTTCTATGAGATTCCAGCTCTCATCAATAATCTCTAATGCTCTATCGGACCAAACTCCCGGATCATCTATCTGCTCAACACCATTTTTAAAAGCAAGGCTTGTCATGCGATTGAGCAAGTTACCAAGATCATTTGCCAAATCTGATGTTATTGACTGTTCCAAATCAGCGATACTAAAATTACTATCTTGTGTAATTGCCATATGGCGCATTAAATAATAACGAACCGGCTCAGCACCATATTGATGATAAAGATCCATAGGATCAATAACATTTCCTAAAGATTTTGACATTTTTTGTTTATCAATCTGAATCCATCCATGAACGAGCAACTGCGTTGGCAAAGCAAGACCCGATGCCATCAAAAATGCTGGCCAATAAATCGCATGAAAACGAATAATATCTTTACCCAAAACCTGTACAGTTGCTGGCCACCACTCATTAAACTGAGCCTCTTGGCCCTTTTTGCCATATCCAATTGCTGTAATATAATTATTTAGAGCATCCGCCCAAACATAAGTAACATGATGACCATCTCCAGGAAATGGAATGCCCCACGTTATATTTTTACGTGAAATACTGATATCTTTAAGACCTGATTTAATAACATTAAGCACCTCCTGTGTACGCTCTTTTGGAACAATAAAATCAGGATTCTGCTCATAAAAATCGAGCAACTTTTGTTGATAAGCTGAAAGCCTAAAAAAGTAGGCTTCCTCTTTTATCTGCTCAACCGATCTTTTACATGAAAGACAATGGGGCTTTTGGCCTTCTTGCCGCTGGTCATTAATCTCTGTCTCGTTAATAAAGGTTTCACAGGGAGTGCAGTACCATCCCTCATATTCTGATTTATAAATATCTCCCTGATCCATAAGCTGTTTAATCCAATGCTGAACAGAACGAATATGATCAGCATCTGTTGTACGGATAAAGTAAGTATAATCTATCTCAAAAGTACGCCAAGCATCTTTATACGCATCTATAAAACTATCAACAAATCGCTTCGGCTCCATATTTACAGCAGCAGCCGCCTGCGCCACTTTTTGACCATGCTCATCTGTGCCGGTCAATAAGAATGTTTTATAGCCACGTAAGGCATACCAACGTTTAATAACATCAGCAATTAAAGTTGAATATAATGATCCAATATGGGGCTTTGCGGTTACATAATAGATCGGAGTAGTAAGATAACAACTGTTTTTTTTAGTCATAACTTTTCCAAAATAATCTTAAATATATTGATCTTTGATCATAACTCAAAACGGCTTTTAAAGCAAAAAGAGGGCCCCTTTAAAGGACCCTCTTTTTGCTTTTTTAGACAAGCTATTTATTACAAGCCATGTAAATCTGCAAGTAATGTCTTGAGCCATGCAATAACTGACAGATCTAATGCATTAATCTGATCTATAGTACTTAACTGATCAGTCTGACTATATGCAAAATCTGATCGAGAGCCAATGTTATAAAGAATATTACTACATTTACTGTCAATCACAGGTAGCAGACTTAAATCAGCAGAGATACCTTCCACAACTGATCCTATAACCGCTGTTGCACTAAAATTTGCTTCAAGCAGAGTAGCTATAGCATCTAGATCACTCTGAAGAACATTAATACAACTACATGCGTCACCAGCTACAGCTATTGTCTCAACCAATGACAAGATAGTTCTGTCAACATCATATATTGATGCTGTTCTTGTATCGATCACATTGACTGCACTGCAGCAGTTAACTGAGTTATCAATCGATGATTGAATTGATATCACTCTAGGATCGATATCTTCAACCAGAGACAAGATAGTCTGATCTACATTATAGATACTACTTGTTCTTGTATCTATTACATTGACTGCACTGCAACAATTAACTGAATTATCAATCGATGATTGAATCGATATCACTCTAGGGTCAATATCTTCAACCAATGACAAGATCGTCTGATCTACGTTATAGATTGATGCTGTTCTTGTATCGATCACGTTGACTGCGCTACAGCAGTTAACTGAATTATCAATCGATGATTGAATCGATATCACTCGCGGGTCGATATCTTCAACTAATGATAGGATCGTTTGATCAACATCATATATTGATGCTGTTCTTGTATCGATCACGTTCACTGCACTGCAACAGTTAACTGTATTATCAATCGACGATTGTATTGATATCACTCGTGGGTCAATATCTTCAACCAGAGACAAGATGGTCTGATCTA
>JAKBEL010000021.1:0-65586 GCA_021833825.1 bacterium | reverse complement strand
TGTCAATCGATGATTGAATCGATATCACTCTAGGGTCGATATCTTCAACCAATGACAAGATAGTCTGATCTACGTTATAGATTGATGCTGTTCTTGTATCGATCACGTTCACTGCACTGCAACAGTTAACTGTATTATCAATCGACGATTGTATTGATATCACTCGTGGGTCAATATCTTCAACCAGAGACAAGATGGTCTGATCTACGTTGTAAATTGAGCTTGTTCTTGTATCTATCACGTTGACTGCACTGCAACAATTAACTGTATTGTCAATCGATGATTGAATCGATATCACTCTAGGGTCGATATCTTCAACCAATGACAAGATAGTCTGATCTACGTTATAGATTGATGCTGTTCTTGTATCGATCACGTTCACTGCACTGCAACAGTTCACTGAGTTATCGATCGATGATTGTATTGATATCACTCTAGGGTCAATATCTTCAACCAGAGACAAGATGGTTCTGTCAACATCATATATTGACGCTGTTCTTGTATCGATCACGTTCACTGCGCTGCAACAATTAACTGAATTATCAATTGATGATTGAATCGATACCACTCGTGGGTCAATATCTTCAACCAATGACAAGATCGTCTGATCTACGTTATATATTGACGCTGTTCTTGTATCTATTACATTGACTGCGCTGCAACAGTTAACTGAATTATCAATTGATGATTGAATCGATATCACTCTAGGGTCAATGTCCTCAACCAATGACAAGATAGTTCTGTCAACATCATATATTGATGCTGTTCTTGTATCGATCACGTTCACTGCGCTGCAACAGTTAACTGTGTTGTCAATTGATGATTGTATTGATATCACTCTAGGATCAATGTCTTCAACCAATGATAGAATCGTCTGATCTACGTTGTAGATACTACTTGTTCTTGTATCGATCACATTGACTGCACTGCAACAGTTTATATTGTTATCAACTGATGACTGTATTGAGATCACTCTATCATCGATATCCTCAACGTATGACAAGATCGTCTGATCTACGTTGTAGATACTACTTGTTCTTGTATCTATCACGTTGACTGCACTACAGCAGTTAACTGAATTGTCAATCGATGATTGAATCGATATTACTCTAGGGTCAATGTCTTCAACCAATGACAAGATAGTCTGATCTACATTATAGATACTACTTGTTCTTGTATCAATCACGTTGACCGCGCTGCAGCAGTTAACTGTATTATCAATCGACGATTGTATTGATATCACTCGTGGGTCAATATCCTCAACCAATGACAAAATGGTCTGATCAACGTTATAGATTGATGCTGTTCTTGTATCAATCACATTGACCGCGCTGCAACAGTTAACTGTGTTGTCAATTGATGATTGTATTGATATCACTCTAGGGTCAATATCCTCAACCAATGACAAAATGGTCTGATCAACGTTGTAGATACTACTTGTTCTTGTATCGATCACATTAACGGTCGATTCAACAGAGATCAATGTCACATCAATGCTTTCAACAATACTCGTCAACTGCTCTATATGAGTACCCAGACTATCTAATCCACTTAAAATAATAGCTGTTGCACTACTGCAATCTTGACCAACCACAAGCTCTACAAGAGATTCTACTGTATCCAATTGCGTATCGATTTTACAGACTTTTGATAATATCATTTCATCAAGATTAATATCTACGTCTATTTTTGATGATATATTATCTATTACACTATTAAGACCCTGTATCGTAACAATAAGCGATGAGACTATACCAACATCAAGCTTTTCAATGGTACTTACTAGAATGTCCAATTCACTAATAAAAAGATCTAAATTACTTATAGACCCCAAAGCTGCAATAATAACATCAACTTGTGTATCAATTTTACAGACCTTTGATAATATCATCTGGTCTGTCTGATCTATTTCGATCAATAATGATTCTGTTTGGTCAACAACTGAGGTGATATAATTCAGTTTGTTATTGGCTTCTGCACCCTGAGCTGTATTTACATTACAACATAGCAAATTCGAATTTGCCAAATCTATCAGTGTCTGAAGATCTTTTTGAAGATTTTCACAAGCAGAAGAGCAACCGCCATTGTCAATAATAAATTGCTTCAAATTACAGATCGCCAACTTCAGCTCTTCACAACAGGCCGCATTAAATGGCGATGCAATTTGAGGAGTTGAACCTTGATATGATAAGGCATCTGGTCTAGGCGCTCGATTTTTATCAAGCCCTATACGGCTAAAATCTGCCCCTACTGCTTCACGACCAATTCTAGACATACTCTTTGATATAGGAGCTCTACTTGCACGGCTAAAAGCATCTAAAGGCAATGGAGCTAATGCCAACAAGAATACACTTAACATCTTGGAGTAAAGCAGAATTTGATACTCATTCCTTTTTTTCATGTTCTTCTTTCTTTATAAATTAAAAATAAGCCTTCATACCCAAATGACACTCAGCCTCCTTCATAACCTGACGACCAGCAATAATATATGATCCGCCAAAGAATAGTTCGAAGCATCCCCATCTATTGAAAATTTCAGCACGAAGCTTATGTGATTGAGTATTGGTGTTTTCACTCAAAATAGATGCATCTACAAATTGCGTATTGCCATTAAAATCAATTGCCTGTGTTGCACAAAGACAGACTTTATCGTCAGTCTTTGCAAAAAATTCATAACCAAAATCCCAACCTAAATCGGGGCATCGTGGACTAAAGAATGTAAAATCAGCATGCGCCTGGAAATCATCCCAATGCACTTTAGCATCAATACATGGACCAATGTTGCGAATCGTTGACCCTTTAAATGGTACTGCACGTTTTTCAGTATGAGAGAAGTAATGTGACCAAAAGAAATCAAATTTCATACCAAACCAATGGCATGGCACATAACCACCTTCTGCTCCAAGTTTAGTTGCAAAATGGCCATTATCACCAGTTGTCTGCTGATAAATGCGCCTTGGATTATCCGCATCAGAACCTGTTGGCAAACGTAATCCCACAAGACCATCAACAAACCAACAATCATGCATTTTGCCACCATAAAATTCGAACAATGTATCACCAGCACCGGTTGAACAATCAGAATTGCCAAAATCGATACCATGAATATCAAAGAAGGTAAGAACTGACTCAGATTCAGAAGCATTCGCATTTTGTAAAGCATCTAAAACATATTCTATGGTATTTTCTACCAACAGACCAATCGGTTCCCATGTCATACCACCAGATGATGCTGCTACAGGAAAGACAAACAGTTGCTTTTGAGCATTAACATCAGCACCAAGACCACCTGCATAATTTGCCTGTAAATTTGTTGATGATGGAGCACTGTTATACCCTCCAAATGCGGCAACTTGCCCATCTGTTAATACTGCCCCTCCTGCAGCATCTAAAATGGCATCTGCCTCCAAGTCAACCATAGGGTAAGCGCGCTGCCCACCAATAGTCAAAGGAAATTTTGCATCATTCTCTGTAAGCCCTTGCTTTGCCAACGGAAAAACTCCATCACTCTGCTTATAGACATATATTGGTGCACGCTTCGGACTTGCACCAGAAGTATGTTGATCATTATTAGTTGTAATATCCTGACCAGCAATAAAAGTATCTGATGTTGCATCTAATCCCACGGTACCATATTTGACCATCGGTGTCCCATCAGGCATCTGAAGGCCAGTTAAAAAATCTAGACGATACGCTTTGACCTGGCGCGAATCGGTCGAACCGGGAACTGTTGGCCCATTTGCATTATATTGTTGGCCAATGGTCAAAATAACGCTAGCAAGCTCTTCAGTTGCAACAGCAATTGGCCCTGAATGGCGCTGCCTTACATCAACCGTAGCAATTGGCATTGCAACACGACCACCAACAAACCATGATTTATCACATCCTAAATTTTTACGTACTGCATTAAATGCAAGTGCTGCACCGCTCTCATTATAGTCAAAATTAGGAGTAATTCTCACAAAATTAAGAAATGGATTTGCCGATGGACCTGCAACTGCCCCCCCTGCAAAAATTTCTGAAGCTAAGAATGATTCTTTACCAAACCACAATTGTGAAAGCGGAACAGTATTTCTTGTTACCTTATTGTTACTATCACATGAATTATTACACTCATCATCATTAGTAATACATGCTGGATTTTTGCCATAAGCTTTACACGCTGTGCGTTCATACGCAACGCCCATTGCATCAATTTCCCAATCTGCACAATCATCAAGCCATGGAAATGGATAATGCACATATCCCCAACGACTCTCAATAAAACTTAGCGGTGTTCTGAAATAACTTGTTGTTGCATAAAGGGAAATCCCCGACAAACTCAGCAGGCCAACTGCCATTAAGAGTTCTTTTTTCATTGCTCTCCTTTTTGATTATATCTTCATATGCTTCTATACATTTACGAGTAAGAATCTATTTTCTAAGACTCTTACTCGCATACTCTTTATCGTTAATTACCTAATTCATTTACTGATAAAATTGGACGTGGAGGATTATTTCCAGCACTCAATGGAGTTGGGGTTACTTGTGCAACGCCAATCTGCAATGTATGTTGCTGAACAACAGTCTGCGGAGTCTTTCCAAGAATATTAATAACTTCTATTCTTCCAATTAAACCTTCAGATCCAGGAATATTAGCAGAATCAATATAACCAACACGCACTTGATTGAGCAGGTCACTTGGTGCTGCAACCGCACGATTAGTTGTTGGAGCTAATAATAATATATCTTGTGCCCTTAATAACAATTGAGCCTCTTGAGCGCTCACTGCTGCATTGCCTGAAAATTGTGGCTCTTGTAATATCGGTGTTGATGCCAAAATCCCTGCAAAATATTGACCTGAATTTATAGCACCATTCACATCATCAACAACTGGAGCGAACACCTCTGTTGTTGATGGCGCTGCTGCAATTATGTTACCACCACCCAACAGATTAGTATTTGAAAGCAATGATGCTGAATATTTATCAGGCGCTGTACCTGGCAGTGGGTCACTATAGAATTCAAATGGATTTGTTCCACCCAAAATAGAATCACCTAATGCTATCAATGCTGAGCGATCATCATTTCCAGCATAGAGTTGAGCATGACGGAAAATGCCATTAGGCAAATCTAAACTGACTGTATTTAAATTATATGCTTGAGTTACAAGCCAATTGTCATGCCCCAGTGCAGGCTTATTGACAATCCCCATACCAAGACCTAAGAACCCTTGTGGCCCAATTTCAAATTTAGCTTGAGGACCATCTAAGATAAGACTAAAAGTAATTACTGGATCAACATTCATAGTGAACGGAATAGTATTGCCAACTTGTAAC
The DNA here is from genome assembly GCA_021833825.1 of bacterium. Lineage (GTDB taxonomy): Bacteria > Babelota > Babeliae > Babelales > Vermiphilaceae > JAKBEL01. The sequence continues at coordinate 60,268 of JAKBEL010000021.1, read as the reverse complement.
ACACCACCGGGCGTTCTACAATCAGTATCACCAATATAGAATTCTGCGCTATCAGTTATATGAAGTCGCACAACTGCACCGCTTATATCACAAGATGCTAAAGACTCAATACCAACAAATGCATCGCGCGGCAGATCTGCTCGAGCACAATCTGCAAACTCTAATACTCCTACTCCAGTAAATACAACGCGAACAGTATCTGTTCCTGTCAAATCGGTTCCAAAAATACCATCAAGATTATGTACTGGTTCAAATAGACATGTAGCCTGATCTGCAAAACGTAATGTTGGCCCCGTTCCTTGAGAGATAGGATTATAGATTACTGTTGATCCCGGCTCAAAAACCACGTGCACATTACCTGCAAATTCGATAACTTGACCTTCATCAAAACCACTCAAGTCAAGTATACCATCTTTAGTAACACGCAATGTTTTACAACAATCGGAGGTGAATTTTAGTTTTGATGTTGAAGAGATATTTGGACCAGGTAAAATTGAACAGATATTATTAATAATAACATCTTCATTAAGAACTACTGTTGCATCTCCACCATCCATAATAAGATTGATACCATTCACACCCAGCTGCACTGATGCATGCAATGAATCAACATTACGATGTGTTGAACCAAGTCCAACTTCAGCATTATTCTCAAGTACTAATACCGCAACTGGAGCCTCTGCTGAATTAAAACCAACAAGCATCACAAGCTCTTCTATTGTTCCACCGTTCACTTTTAGATGAGCTGGATCACCAATGCGTGAACCTTGAATATTAAACTGTTGCACAGTCCCTTGAACTTCTGGAATCGCTGTTACGTTCATATCTATAACAGGTGGACATACACATGGATTGTAACAATCTGTTAAATAATATGGCATGAACTGATTATAATCCTTAATGGTAAACATCCAATTGAGATTATACTCTTCATATTCAACACCATTTGGCACAATAACCCACTGATTTGAATCACTTAAATCTAAGTTCCAAGTTGCAATACCGATAGTAGGATCAAAAAACACACGATTTGAAGGTAGATTAATTACACCATTACTACTCTTTGTTACCATGGCACCAATATTAGTACGATAGCCACAAACTTGACTCCCTATTTGGAATGTACCATTTGTATCAACAAAGATACCACCTTGACCTGTCACATTGCTTGTATCTGGTAGACCGTTTTCTCCACCGCGCGTTTCAAATGAGAAGAAATTTCCATCAATGGTTAATATTGGCAACGTAGTCAATGGGAAGGTCGATTGAACTGGCACTGTAACACTCATAGTGGTGCCAAGACTGCCCTGTGTTCCAACTGAAATGTTACTATTGTTACCTAAATAAATCGTCTGTATCGAATACTGATTACTAATATCACCCGTTATGCCTTGAACAATAGTATTATCATTGACCCCATTAACCAATTGAAGCTCTTGAGGGCTAGGACTGTCACAATCTTGATCCTGCATAACATCTAATTGAGCATCTTTATCGAGCACTGTACAACCATCACATGCCGTTGAACCAATATAGGTACCTAAAATCATATTACGACCATTGCCATGATCAATCGCTTTACCATTTTGATAGAATGCAAACTGTGAGAGATTTGCACCACATGGTGTTGCATAATCAGATCCATTAGGCACCAAGAGATCAACTCCTGTTAATGCAACGCTCGTCTGCACATCAAAACGTGAATTATAAAAAGCCCATTTTGGTTTTGCGATGCATCCTACACAAGATTTGAAGAGCCACGTCTCGCCACCAATATATGCTGGCTCTGAGGCAACATCATTATCTTCAAAAACATGATGATTCTGATCTGTATGAATAATTGAAACTGATTGCAAATTGACACGACCATTATTCAAGAAGCATGCATTATTATATGATAAATAGGTCTCTGTAACTTGCCCTGTGCATTGATCTGTTACTGATTGAGTTGCAAAAGTTCTTAATGGAAATATAGTCTGTCCATCTCCAACAAATAGTGATCCTCCTGTCGGATCAACTTCAAGAGAGAGTAACTCTATGCCCGAAAACTCTTGTAAAGCCGTATTAAAACCGGTTATATTCAGCGGACCTTCTATATCAAAAACAACAAATCCTTCACCCGGCGTACGATTTGCAGGATCAATAGTAAATGGATTTGGATCAGATAAAGAACGAATGGTTCCATTATTATCAACTCCTGAACGGAAGAAGATTCCTGCAGGTTGACCAACTTGGCCAATAGTAATCTGGGGCGGTATAAATAATGGATCTGGTTGACCATCGGTAAAGAGTGCTGATGGATTACGTGACTTAATGAGCGATGAAGCATTTACAAGAGAGGATACAACTGGGCACTGTGTACCGGTCAATGAGACATAATCAAGGTACGCATAACCATTAACATTTAAAGTTGCATAAGAACCTAATACAAAGCCCCATTGAACTCCATTGAAATTACCAAATGGAGGATTGCTACGAACATCTAAATTGCACCATGGATCCCAAATGAGCTCTCCTAATGTATTATTATAGTTCTGCACTAACAAGCCGCCACTAGCAGATGACCCATTCATATTTATAACATTAAAAATTGCATTAAATCCAGCTGGCATACTAGGATCAATATCGGCAAGCGTATAATTATAATCTTCAGGAGGTGTAACATTACTTACAAGACGCCCTCTGACAATAACAGCACCCAATTGCCCTATAGTCAAAATCATCTCATTGGAACCACTATTGTTTGTTGTATCAAAAAGAATAATACCATTTTCAGAGGTCGGTGCATTTGGTTGAGCAGTATAACCTAAATAACTTACAATCGAGCCTTCTTCAATAACAACTTCTGGATTCACTGAACCTGTATTGCCTACAAATATGAGTTGAGCTCCTGGTCTTGCAGTCATATTATCATCTAACTGTCTATACATCTGTACACGACCACCGCCCGCTACACTATTATTAGTCAATATAAGTTTTTTCCCGTCCCCTAAGACAAATACAACCTTTCCTTGACCCTGTATTGCAATAAGAAGATCATCCCCATTTGCAGAACCTTCAAAGGTCAAACTATATGTGCTTAAATCAAAAACAACTTCTGCTCCAAGCTGTGCATAAACATAGAGTCTAGAATTACCTGCAGCATTACCTCTAATAATGGTATCACCGGCTAAACTGACGCCTATCATAGCAGGCCCTACATTATAACTAGAGATGACATTGGTTCCAACTGTGCCAGGAAAGACAGTAGGTGAGTTTGGTTGAAGCTCAATAACGCCCCCACTTCCGGTTGCATCAAGAAGCACGCTCGCTACAAATCCACCAGAAATATTTGATGGTGTATTTAAATTAGTCCATGTTATAGTCGGTATGGCGTTCACTAAAGAAGGTACCGCACATAACAAAAACCAGATGGTAAATTTCCATTTATGTATAAAAAATCTATCGCTCATACACTCTTTCCCTTCTTCAACATTAGTTATAGATACTTCTCTCTTTTCAATACAGTTAACCTAGTCTTATAACTTTTAAATTACATTGTCAACAATTTTTTTTGTAACAAAAAAGCATAAAAATACTTTATAACCAGAGCCATTACATGTAGATTAATTTGCAAGTAAATCTATCCAAAGATTATTTAATCCTGATTCAGATATGCTATCCACTAAGAAATGAAGTTTTGTAAAAGCATTATTGTCTGGAGCATATCCAGACTTTTCGCGATTAGAGATGATAGGTGAACACATATTATATAGTCTAATATGATGATCTACAATATCTGGCCGATAGATATAGTTAATAAACTCATATGCAAGTTCTATATTCTTACTTTTAGCTGGAATAGCAATACTGTCAATAACAATAAAACTTCCCTCTTTGGGAATCATGAAAATGATATCCTTATTTCTTCTCATTGCACGAGTTATATCGGCACTCAATCCAAAAACTAAATTATTATTTTCCGATGCCAACAACTCATCAAGTCGCTCCTCTGTGTAGAGATCAACCCAAGATTTTTGGGTCACTAATACATCTCTTATGCGCTTTTGATTTTCAGAACTTTTTAGTGCATCAAGGGAGCCAAATAGATAAAGCGCAGTAATAGAAATAGCCTCACGAGGACTATTGGTCATAATGATCTGCTGAGGATTATAAGATTGATCAAAAAGCAACCCCCATGTATTAGGGGGATTCTCTCCAAATAACTTCTTATTAATACCTATTCCATATGCTGCCCAATAAAATGGAATTGTATATTCATTTTGAGGATCAAAATAAGCATTCAATAATCGCTTATCAAGATCATTCCAAAAATTTAATCTGCTTCTATCAAGCCTCTGCAAAAGACCCTGTCTAATAAAAGAGCCAACTGTATAATCTGATGGAAAAATAATATCATAGCCAACACCTTTGGTTGCCTGAACTTTGCTCAACAACTCTTCACTTGATTCAAAATAAGTGATCTTTAACTTAATGCCAGTCTCTTGCTCAAATTCTACAAGTTTTTGAGCATCTAACATTAAAGGCCATACGGCAACAGATAATGTTTTCTGCTCTGCAAATGGAAATCTATAATTTGATAATTGATAAATAAAGAAAATAACTATAATCCAAAAAAGGACAATAGATGTTCTGATAACTCCTCTCAAAACCATTTCATATCTCATTGAAAACCAACCTTTCGGAGCGTAAACAATGAAAAGAGCAGCACAAAAAGACCACTAATACACAAAAGTATAGTCGAAAGAGCATTGATCATTGGCGTTGCGCCTGAACGCAGTACGGAAAATATATAGAGCGGCAACGTCTGCGCAGTGGCTCCAGCACAGAAAAAAGCAACAATAAAATCATCAAATGATATAATAAATACCAATAATCCCGCACCTATTAATGTTGGTTTTAAAAATGGCAAAACAACTGCATAGAGGGTTCGTGCGTAACTAGCTCCCAAATCCATGGATGCTTCAATAAGCGCAGCATCCATCTCTTGAATGCGAGTATAAATCATTGGAACCACATATCCAAGTCCAATTAATGTATGGCCTGCAATAACACTCAACAGGCCGAGCGAAATAGAAAAATATACAAAAATACTTAAAAGCCCTACTGCGAGTACAATTTCTGGTGCCGCCAATGTACCATAAAAGAGAAGTGATATTGGCTTTAATAGAGTTCGCTTAGCATAAAAAACAAGCAATATTCCTAACGTCAAACTTAAAAACATTGCTGACAATGCAACAATTATAGAATTTTGCAAAGCATCCCATACCTCAACTGACTGAAACAGTTGATAATACCAATCTAATGAAAAACCTTGCCACTGAGTAAAAAATGGAGATTTATTAAATGAAAGAAGAATGAGTATGATAATCGGTATATATAAAAAAAGATAAACCCCAAAAACCGTACATGGTAAAACCCAATATGCTCTTGAACGTTTAATACTCATGATTTTCCTTCACGACGCATAAAGATAGAAAAGAATCGATAAAGAACAATCGATGCAACCGCAAGCACAATCAGACTCATTACAGTGCATGCAGCACCCAAAGATTCATCTCGTACATTAAGATAATAGTAACTGATCAAAGTTCCAACATACATGAATTTATTTCCACCCATTAAACCTGGAATAACAAACTCTCCAAAAGCTGGAACAAAGACTAAAAAGAATCCTGTAACAATACCAGACATTGATAAAGGTAATGTTACCTTCACAAAAGTCTGTAATGTGGTAGCACCTAAATCAAATGAAGCTTCAATATAATCATCTTCAAGCTTTTCAAGAATCACATAAATAGGGATCACCATAAAAGGTATGTAATAATAGATCATAACCAGATAGATGGCAAATGGCGTATTCATTAAAGAGAGAGGCTCATTAATAAGACCGAGATCAATAAGTAACGAATTGAGTAACCCTTTACGTTCAAGAATAGCAAACCAAGCATAGACTTGAACCAACATATTGGTCCAAAAGGGAAGCACTAAAAAAAAAAGTAATGTATTTTTCCATGTTGTCGCCTTACGGGCTAGATAGTAAGCAACAGGATACCCAATCAACAGGCAGAACGTCGCTGCGCAAAATGAGAAAAATAGAGAACGAAAAATAATATGAACAAAACTCCAGGTCAAGCATGCTGCATAATTCTCCAATGAAAACCCAGAAAAAATACCACTACCGGCTCGTTTGAAACTAATAAATACAACAAACAGCAATGGCATATAGAAAAAGAGTAATTGCCACACGAGCGCCGGTATCGCTAAAAAAAAGGGTTGTTCTTGAGAAATAATCTCTTTAATCTCTTGTCTCATTTTAGTAATAAAACCACATTCTCTTTTTGCCAATATAAATATACTTTATCATCATAACTGATCTCTTCTGTTGCAAAATGCTCATCATTCTGTTCAAACACATGCATAATCATCTCGTTTGCAAGAAGAATATTATACTGTGTTGAACGACCATAATAGATAATAGAATTCACAACGCCCTCTATATGATTTGAAAAACCTTCAAGAGGCTTTTTACTTATCATAATTTTTTCAGGTCGCAAGCTCATAAGCATTTTATTTTCATTGTATAATGTGAGCTTATCCTGAGGAATCAGCAGAGCAAATCTACCTAAATGCGGAATATCAAAATACCCTTTATCCGCCTCAATGATCACCCTTCCTGAAAAAATATTCGTGGTACCAACAAATCGAGCAACGAATGATGAGGCTGGAAATTCATAAATTTCTCGCGGCGTTCCAACCTGCTCAATCTCACCATCTTGATTCATAATCGCCATAGTATCTGCAACGGTTAAGGCTTCAGTCTGATCATGAGTTACATATACAAAGGTTGTTTTTAAGGTGCTTTGCAATTCAATCAATTCAACAAGCATGCGCTCTCTCAGCTTGGCATCTAATGCTGCCAAAGGTTCGTCAAAAAGAAGAACATCCGGTTCATTGACCACTGCGCGCGCCAAAGCTACACGCTGTTTTTGGCCACCAGAGAGTTGATTGATCGACTTATATATCTGTTTCTCAAGATGCATAGCATGTAATACCCTATTGACCTTTTGAGCAATTACCTCTTCAGAAAATTTTTTAATACGTAACCCGTATGCAACATTATCAAATACATTCAAATGTGGAAAAAGAGCATAATGTTGAAAAACAGTATTAATAGTTCGCTCATTGACAGGTGTGTGAGTGATATCTTTATCTTTTAAGAAGATCTGCCCTGAATCTGGCTCTTCAAACCCTGCAATAAGCCTTAATAATGTTGTTTTGCCGCTGCCACTAGGGCCCAAAAGAGCAAAAAACTGACCACTTGGTATTGTTAAGTTTAACTTCTCAAGAATCAGTTCACCATTATATGATTTAGTTATATCTTTTAATTGAATGCTTCGCATCTATAACAACCCTCATTGTTTGGCATGTGCTTTTGCTATCAATGCAGGAACAAGCACATCTGAACAGGTACATGGAATAACAACAGCAATAATTAAAAATACAAAAACATACCCTATTGAATCATACCATGTAGTAAATCCGTGTGAAACAAGATAGAGTGTTGACGCAATAGAACTTACAAAGATATGAAAAAAATGGGAAAAAACACTGTAAAAACCCTGTTGTTCTGAACCATGATAACTCAATGCTATACCAGTTAAAATTCCTGTAAATAGAAATGGCAATACATTGTGAAGTTCAGTAATAAAACAGATATGCCAATGCATATCAACACCTAACATCCGCCCACCAATATAGGGCAAAATAACGTCAGAAAGAATACAAAATACAGCCGGAGATAAAATACTAATAAGAACACCCATGAATAGATTTTTTGAATAACGCAAAAAGGTTATCATAGATCCCGCTGATGCAAAGACTATATGCATAAAATGGAAACTATGAAACAGAATATGTGACTGCATCTGAAGAAGCCCAACCGATTCAAGACCAGGCTTGGTTATAAAACTGACCAAAATAAGAGCAAACGCAACAGAAAATACTGCGTAAGGAAAATGGCAGATTAACTCTTGTGTAAGGCTATGCTCATGAGTATGTTCATGCGCATGGTTATTGTTGTGATGAGCCATGTATAACCCTTCTATAAATTTTTCATATTATCCGTCTATTAATGTATAGCATTATTATTCTTTTAGCAAAAAGTATTATAGTTCAAGGCTATCAAAAGTTACTGGCCCATCTATATGAATGCATTACCAAAAGATAAGAACCATGCATAAGGTCTGCCAACTCCATCATGCTTACGACCTCTCCATGCAACATCAAACCTTAAAGGTCCAATAGCAGTATTATAGCGCAACCCAAATCCTATACCTGAAAGACAATCTTGTGCGCGAATTTCTGCCAACCGATTGTTGCTCAGCACACCCACATCTGTAAACACAACTCCACCAAATTGATTATACAGAGGAAACCTCATCTCAAGATTGAGGTTGGCAAGTGATCTGCCACCCTGAGGAACAAACAACTCTTTTCCATTATCACAAACAGTCCCCAAGGGCGGACACTGATCAGTCTCATAGCTACGAATAGAGTTTGCTCCACCCAAATAAAAACGCTCTATAGGAATAATGGTACTAAATTTGGGATGGAAAATATGACCAAATCGAATTCTCAATGCAAATACCAGAGGTAAACATGGAATAAAAAATGATTGCTCAGCCAATATACGAATAAAAAAATTACTTGGAGCTAACTTGGCCATAGGAAACATTCCTTTAATAGAGAGCACAGAGAATGATCCTCTAGTTGGATTGACCGTGTTATCTAAATAGAAGAGAATGCATGTAGGTTGAATAAGAAAAAAGGGAATATTTTTATCAAGCAATTCAGGCCTGAAATTGATCGCACGAGCGACCTCTTTTGCAAAGCAACCATCCTCTTTTGATTCATCTATATAGGTATCAACAACTTCAACCCCAGTACTCAATGCAGCATCAATAACATTATAAACACCTGTTAAATTTACTAAAAAACCCTGTTGAATGACCGTATATAGATTCTTTTGACTACCTATAAATCCAGGATACTCAAATCTATTCGTATATCCCTGCAACATTGCATTAACAGGCACATTAAAAATCCATGGAAGGCGATATTGCGCATTAACAAGCCTAATTGCTCTGGTGAAATCAGCATCAAAACGAAACTGATCCCCACAATTTGCTGGATTCTTCCAAATAAAACTTCCACCTAATCGATAAGTTGGACCACCTGTTGTTAAACTTTTTGTTACATGCTGTAGGCCAGCACCAATTCTCATTTTCAACTCAAATGGATCATCCTCTTGAAGCTTGAGCAACATAACATGTTCATGGCCCGAATCGATTTTTTTATCAGGAAAAAGATGAACCGACTCGAATATTTCAAGCTTTTGAAGACGACTTATAGAATGGCGCAACGCATTATTATGCCATGGATCACCTATTTTATAGTCAAGCTCTCTTTGAATAGATTTAAATGGAAACTTGGTTGCTCCAAGCAGAACTGTTTTGCCAAACTGCACCTGAGGGCCATTCACATCGACCTGCCAAGTCACATCAATATCACCCTCATGCTTATCAAAGAGAGGGCGCACCTGCGGCTGGTAGTAGCCCTCCTTTTGAAAATATTGCTGTAACCACTGGCGCTGCTCTTCAATAAAAGCAACATCAAAGGGAATCTTTTTCTGTTGCTCATGAAACTCTCTAAATGGTCCCTGAGAAAGAAGATCATTAAACCCTTCAATATTTACGCTATTTAAAAAGCTCTGAATTCCCTCTTCAAAAGTTATAATTAATGTGTAAGCATTATCTGTCTTATCAATTAATTCTATCTTTTTATGAAGTAGAGCACATTGCCAAAAACCAAATGTTAAAAAATAGGCCAAGGCTTTATCTATTGCTTTATCAATAAGATGAGCATCATAATACTTTTTGCGCAAAATGGGCATAAAAAACTTTTTAATCAACTGTTGCTTATTAAAATAAAAAAGATTCCGCAACTCAATATCTACAATACGAGAACGAGCGCCCTCATTAATAATAAAGCGACATCCATCCTCACATTCTTGGGCATCAACGGAAACTGCCCAAAAGCCCTTATCATGATATTTTTTTATAATCTCTTCAGATAATATCGATGCCGGCAAAAGAGATGTCGAACGTCCAAATGCTAGCATAAAATCGAGTAACTCAGAATTAGAATAAAAATGATTACCAACAAATTCAAATCCCTTTTTATAAGAAAGATGAATAATAAAATCGAGATCTATTCGCTTTGACATATAATGAACATGCTCTTGCAAATCAACATCAACATGCAAATAGGACCTCTTGGCCAAAAAATCTCTTAATAAAATTGTCTGGTTATTGATAAGATCTCGATTATACCAATTGCGCAAGAACGGTTGAATAAAGACTACCTGAATAGATTCATACAGAGCATCCCTCTCTCCATCACACAATAAATCTGATTCAATTGCCATCTGAACAGAACCTATAGCAAATCGAGGCCCCTTTGAAATATACAAACATACAGTTACAGATTTTGTCTTATTATCATATATAAGATCAGCTTTAACATGAGCGGCAAAATAACCATCCTGCTTAAATGATTCTGTTATCTTTTTAATGGAATCCTCATGCTTCTGAAGATCAAATCGATCTCCACATTCCATAATATAATATTGCCGATAATACTCCTTGCCGACAAAAATACCCTTAAATTTTACTTTTTTAAACGTCCAGAAAGAACTTAATTGAAAATGAATCCTTGCACCATCTGCATAACAATCAACAGTAATCGTTATGGCATCGAACTTCTGCTTTTTCATTAAATAATAGACAGACTGAGTCAATGTCTGACTGGTCACTGTATCGCGCTCTCTCATACCAACCAGATAATCAAATTCATCCCGCTGCAGATAGACATCAGCATCAAATCCAATCTCTTTAATCATAAAGCTCTCTGGCAAAAGTTTTTTTAACTTTGCCCCATACAGCTCTCGATCATCTTGATCTGCAGTTATTGTTATAACAATAGATTCATGATGTTGCGATGCGCCTATATAAAAAAAGAAAAAAATAGATAAAATGGGGTAACAGCGATTCACTAACGTTATAAGCACACTGAAAGCCTTATGACTCTTGAATATATTCGGCAAACTATGACACATCAAATCAGTTTACCATAAAGCATAAAATCATTTAAGGCCCGAATTTATTAGGCTAGTGAATTAATCAACAAGCCCCGCTAATTACTCAACAACACGAAAGACGCCCCTATAATCTCTGTCTTTTAAAAAAGGCTCTACTTGAAACTCATTCATATTGACAGCATTGACCTCTTTATAAAGCAGGTCAAGAAAAGCATCAACCTGATCCATAGCTCCACAGACTATGATCCTGACTAGATTACTCATCATCAACTGAGCCACGCCCTCAATATCCAATTTTCGAGCATTTTTTTGAATAGCTTTCTGCATAAACCCTTCAGGCAAATCAGCACTAAAGGTAATTTTTAAACATTTGTACATCACCCTACTCCTTTTTTATAGATCCTTTTGTTATAATATATACTGTGAAAATAATTACAAAACAAGAAGAGCCCACAATATATAGCTTGTTTCTTTATTTGTACAAAAATTCCAAGGAAGCTCTTTTTAAAATAGAAATTGATATAGAATCTTTATACAAGGTAAATATAGATGAAACAGATAATTCGCCTGCGCTTTGCCCCATCTCCTACAGGCATGATGCATCTTGGAAACATTCGCACTGCACTTATGAACAGGCTATTCTCTAAGCAGAAGAATGGCACCTTTGTCTTACGTATTGAAGATACCGATTCAGCAAGAAACTTTGACCCTCAAGCAAAAGAGATTATTGAAGACCTTCACTGGCTTGGTCTATTTTATGATGAAGGACCTGAAGTAGGCGGCCCTTATACTCCCTACTTTCAATCACAACGAACCAATCTATATCAAGATGCTCTTAATAAACTTCTTGCAAACAATCTTCTTTATCGATGCTTTTGCACCTCTGAAGAACTTGAAAAACGTCGCGCTCGTCAAATAGCCCTCAAAAAACCTCCACGTTATGATCGCAGTTGCCTTATGCTCAACCCAGAAGAGATCGAAGAACTTCTTAATAAAAAAACAACCTTTATTTGGCGTTATAAACTTGATCAAGAAAAAAGCGTGACTATCAATGATCTATCGCATGGCACAATAACCTTTGAATTAAAAAATTTCTCTGACTTTCCTCTCACACGCGGCGATGGAAGCTTTACCTTTATTTTTGCCAATTTTGTAGATGACATGCTTATGAAAATCACACATGTAATAAGAGGCGAAGATCATCTGACCAATACAGCATGCCAAGCTGCTCTATTTGAAGCATTTAAGGAGCCTTTGCCAACCTTTTGGCACCTTCCAATGATCTGTAATGTTGAGGGCAAAAAATTATCAAAACGTGACTTTGGATTCTCATTACGAGATTTAAAAATAGCAGGCTTTTTACCAGAAGCATTACTCAATTACCTGAGTATCATCGGCGGAGGTTCATTTAAAGAAGAAGTGATGTCGTTCGATGAACTTATTAAGGCCCTCAACTTTGACCACATCAGCACTACAGGTCAAGTGAAATTTGATCCGGAAAAAATGCGCTGGATGAACAACAAATGGATCGCCCGCATTCCTGCAGATGAATTGCTCAAACGATCTATACCCTATTTAATAGAAGCCTATCCTCAAATTAACAATATTTCTCAAGAGAGACTGAGCCAAATCTTGCAACTTTTAAAAACTGATCTCTCTACACTTAAAGATACTGTTTCCGCAATCCGTTTTTACTTTGAACAACCGACCCTTAACAAAGAGCTATTCAGCCATTTTGACAATACAGCAAAACTGAATGTGATTCTATCTAAACTTCTTGATAAAACAACAGATAGCCAATCTTTTATTGACTCTGCAAAAAGATTGACAAAAGAGCATGAGATTAAAATAAAAGATCTATTCGGTTTTATTCGAATAGGGTTAATAGGCACAATAGAGGGTCCATCAATTAACGATCTCATTGAAATATTGGGCATCGATGAGAGCAAAAGACGACTGCGCACTCTTATCAATTTTAATTACTGAATCCAATAAGAACAGAGGCCGCAAGCTACGGCAAAGGTGAGCGACCCACATCCTGCTAGATAAAATGCTCTGCTCTGCTTTTGCTTTAGATGTTTCCGCTCTGCATTAATGAGAGCCGCCTCCCGCCTTTCTAAAGCCTGAAGAAGCTTACCTTGTGGCAACAGGGGCATCACCTGTTCTTGAGCAACTATATCAAGATGATCAATTTTTTCTTGAGATGCAAAATAATCGACAATCTGCTTATAGGCAAAAAATGCACCAAAAAGACCTAATGTATAGGAGAGCATCATCCTTGCAACATTTTGAGCCAAACCAACGGTTAGTTGATTACCTGACTGCACAATATTTTTGGCCAAATCTGCTGTTACATTTTGGCCCACTTCTTCCATAGCTTTAGAAAAATCAACGGCTACTTTAGGGCTTGACGCCTCTACAACCTGCGAAAAATCTGATACAATCTTTTGACCAGATTCTTCCATCATAGTTGTAAAATCAATAGCAACCTGATGCCCCGATGATTCAATAGTATTTTTTGCTATCTCTGCAACCTTTTCAAGCGGTGAAACCAACCCACCTCTTTCTGCTGCCACAACATTACTGCAATCAACACTATTCATATTTTCATCTCCCTTTTTCTCTCCAAGGAAAAATGTAACAAGATGTTCTGCTTGTTCTTCTGCTTCAGTTGTCAATTTTTCAGTTGCATGATCAACAACTCTTGTCAGACCAGCTTCTGCATCAACTGTTAATTTTTCAATTGCATGATCAATAGATCGATTTACCTGATCAGTTACAAGAAGAGTTCCGCCTACCCCTACAGCAATCCCAGCAACTCCTACACCAACATAATACGGCCAAGAAGAACTATCTCCAGCCTTTACAGGCGCACTTATACTTATCAAAAGACTCAATAAAACAGAGCCTTTACAAAAGATATTCATAACAATTCTCCGCAATAAACTTAGATAAACAAATATGAAGAAGTGTAGTAATAACAGAAAAAAGAATCAAACTTCTTCATCATCATTTATGAGTCTATTAGGAAGTTTTTTAAGATCAGAGACAATGTCCTCTTTTATAAAATAGTTCATCAGATCAAGAAAGAACGCCTCATTATACTGAGGAACAAAAAATTCAAACGTACTTGTTGAAACATCTAAAGTTCGATCAAAAGCCAAATGCTCAAAGCTGCGCAAAGCTCCTACAAAAAACCAACCGTAGGACGGATCAACTTGTGCTTGATAATAGGAACCAAATTTCATATGATAACTTTCATCATTATTTATAAAATATTGCATAATCATTTTCTACAATCGAAATTTGCGATATATACTAAGATGATTATTAATTAAGTATACAGCAAAAACAGTATAATACATAAAGGTCATTATGGCAGAGACGATTCGAAAAATAGGAGTATCAACGGCCACCATAGTCGGTATGAATGCTATGATTGGCGCAGGCATCTTCTCAATTCCAGCAACATTAGCTGCACATGTTGGGCCAGCAGGAATATTGGCTTTAGTATTTGTGATTCTCTCAATCTGGTTTATGGGAACATCAATAGCTCGACTTGCATATCTATTTCCAGAAGAGGGATCTTTCTACACTTACGCAAAACAATGGAGCGGCCATACAGGAGGAATGTTTGCCGTCACTTCTTATTTAATTGGACTTCTTATTGCAATGGGACTTCTATGCAAATTAGCCGGTATTTATCTGCACACATTTATTCCATTTATCGCCCCCTATACATTGGGAATTATAACACTTGTCTCTCTCATTCTTATTAATATGTTTGGCGTGCGCATGTCTCAAGCAGGTCAGCATATCTTAATTGTCTGCACTGTGTTTCCTCTTTTAGCAACAACAATTATGTGTCTATCAAAAGCGAGCTTAGCGAACATATTACCCTTTGCACCTTATGGATTTACAAGCGTAATGAAGGCAACGCGCATTGTTATTTTCAGTTTTTTTGGATTTGAATGCGCAACATCATTATTTAATATTGTTGAAAATCCCGCCAAAAATGTTCCTCGAGCATTAGCCTATTCCATTCTATTAGTGGGAATTATTTATACATTATTTATCGGCTCGATAATAATCTCAACACCAAGTGAATATTTTATTAATTCTTCTATGCGCATTTCTGAAGTACTTATTAAACTGTTCCCAGAACATCGTTGGATTATCACACTTATAGACTTTTCAATACTTTCAGCAATTGTAGGAACAATCCACTCAATGATATGGTCATCAAGCAATCTATTTACAGACATTATTTCAAAAATGCATAGCATAACTGCTAAAAAATTGATTTCAGGCGGTTACATAAACAATCAAAACATGGTATTATTCATCGGATTTCCTATTTTACTAAGTTATATCCTCTTGGAAAATATAGATCTATTTTTTTATTTAACAGCTCTGTTTATCGTATTTGCTTTTGTTATGTCTATAATTACACTATTGACCCTAAAAGAAGAATGGAAAAACCAACAAAATATACAGACTATTTTTGGCATTATTACGGCAACTGCAATCTTCGTATTTGCATTTGAAGGAATTATTTGCGAACTTATATAATTATTCAATTGACCTATTAGCAGGAATGATGCTATATAGTTAAAAGTAGTAAAATCCAAGAAAGGACAGTAATGTTAGCACAAAGATTCAGCCTCTCATTGTTAGGCTTTTTAATGAGTATATTAAGTATAGATTTATTTGCTGTACCTACTTCTTATTCAAGGAATGATCCATTTCCCGTCTTTACAACACTCGATCCTTATACCTTTTTATACAAAAGAGAACGATTTATAGATAAAGATGGCATCGAGCGCCAACGATATGTTCCACAGAAATTCTATATATCATTCTCTCCATTTGGACAAAATTCTGACAGCTCACGAGACAACTTCAAAGAGCTTATTCCCCTTGGAGATATTAATGGCCGCTGGAATATGATTGCACTTCTTTACGGACAGACACCAGCATGCAACATGTTACCGCCAGTCCTTTTAGAAGCTCAGCAGGCTCTATTTCCAACAATTACACCACCAATTTGCGATCAACCAACAGATCCATGCCAACGATTCGGTTTTTTTTCAGTCGACTCAAAATATCGCAAAAGAGGTTTTCGCTGGGACATCAATCTTCACATCTTAAGCAACGTTGGGCTTGAAATTCAGGGCGGGGTCTCTGATATCACCAATACACCATCATGCATCACCAACTTGACCGGTTTTTCTGGATATTCGGCTGAAAATTTAATTAACCCATGCGATCCAGCATTAACACCAGATAATGTCGATAAATATTTAATGGATAAACTAAAAATCATTGGTGACCAGACATGCATAAACCTTAACAACTATCATTCAACAACAATGGAAGACTTGCGATTTAACCTCTTCTGGCGACACGCCTATGAAGGAAACATGATTCGCAATGACTGGCCAAATCTTTATGTTATGCCATTCTTAATGCTCAGCGGAACTGTTGCCATAGGCAAAGAGCCAAATCCAAGTCAAATATTTGGGCTCTCGCATGGCAATAATGATCATCATTCAATAGGAGCATCTGCCGGAGTCAATCTTGACTTTGTGGAGACAATAGATATAGGTTGCGAAATTGGTGGAACCTACTTCTTTCCTCGAGATTTCAACTGCTTTAGAGTTCCTAATCATATTTGCCAACAGACCCTATTTCCATTTGTAACAGATATAAGGCGCTCGCCAGGCTGGAACTGGCACTTTGCCGCTAAGCTTGGAGCATATCATTTTCTAGAGCATCTCTCCTTCTATTTCCAATATGTAATTGTTCAACACCAAAAAGACTCGATACACCTAAAGGTCTGCGATCCAGCATTCCAACCTCAAGCTTTAGAGAAAATATCGAGCTTTAGAGCCCAAATGGGTAATGTCGGGCTCGACTATGATATCTCTTCACATCTTTCTATTGGATTTTTGTGGCAGACCCCAATGATGGTAGAATTTGCCTTCAGAAGCACAACGATTATGTTCTCTCTGAACGTATTCTATTAAAAAGAGCTATAACCAGAGGGGTGCCAATTGCTCTCGATTCAAATGCATATCTCTGTTTTTAAATATATGGACAATAATCCAGAAATCGAATAAAATAGAAATATTGTCACAATGTATAATTACTTTTTTGTAGAAAGGCACAGGTTTAAAGGCATATGTCAAGAAAAAAACCGAACATTGAAGTTCAAGTTACCAGCAACGTGGATAGAGCCCTCAGACAGCTAAAGAAAAAGATTGAGCGTGAAGGCATAGTCCGTGATATGAAGCGCCTTGTCTATTTTGAACCTGAAACCCAAAAACGTCGCAAAAGACTTGTTCGCGCTATTAAGCAGAACCTTATGCGCATGGTTTCACAAAAACTTATCAAATAAGACAATTCTTTTTACATTCAAAACGAGTATACATGGCAAAAACAGTAGCTGATATCAAACGAGCACAAAAAGAATCTTTGCTTTTACGCGAACTATCAATCTATTTTTTGCGTATTACCAATGATGACGATAGAATAAAAGATATCGCTATCAATCGTGTTAAATTATCAAAAGATAAAAGCTGCTGTACCCTCTTTTTTTATACAACTTTAGGAGAGGCCCATTTTCAAGAAGTGATGCCCTATCTTATTCTCTATAAACCTTCTATGAGAAAAGCATTGGCCCAATCTATTAATGCTCGTTACACTCCACAGCTCATATTCAAATATGATGATCCATATGAAAAACATTTAAAATTAGAAGAACTTCTGGAGCAGCTAAAAGAGGAAGATCATCTTGATGCTGATCCTGTAGATTAATCTTAATATGGTGCCATTTTTAATCTTCTGCCTATCTCTTGTTTGGGGATCATTCTTAAATGTAGTCGCACATAGACTAATAGTTGGATTGAGTATTATAACTCCCAGATCTCATTGCATCTGTTGCAAAGAGATTATAGCATGGTATGACAACATTCCTCTATTATCTTGGATCATATTACGGGGAAGGTGCCGAAGATGCTCAACCACAATCTCATTACTTTACCCATTTATTGAACTGACAGCCTTGACTATACTTGCTCTCTATTATTATGTTCCCCATAGTTACTTTTTTGGATATCTCATACTATTTTCAGCTCTTATTGTCAGCATAAGAACAGATCTTGAACATATGCTTATCGCTTCAACAATCTGCTTTTATCCAATCCCCGTAGCTTGGATATTGAGTTATAATAAGCTTTTACCAATTACCTTCTTTCAAAGTATACTCGGAACAGCTCTTGGCTATGGACTATTATGGAGCATTGCATACCTTTATCACTTCACAACAAAAAGAGATGGGATGGGAGAAGGAGACTTTGATCTCATGGCCCTGATTGGTGCATTTACAGGAATTGAAGGCGCTATATACACGCTCTTTATTGCATCATGGATTGGAAGCATAATTGGAATTATATATCTACTTTTATATAAGCAATCAAAAGAATGTCGCCTCCCATTTGCACCATTTCTATCATACGGCGCGATAATCTACATCTTTTTTCAAAAGAGTATTCACACATGGCTTACAGGCCTATAGCTCTATTCTTCTAAATCGTCTTTTACTATCTCAATTTTCATATCTTGATTAATCGTGATAATATCAGCTTGACCATCACCATCAATATCCCCTGCCGCAACAATCAAAAATGCATCTTTACCAGCATTGCCAACACCAAGATGAGAAGCCGGCGCTCCAAGTGATCCTGTAATATAATTTGTACCTTCAGAACCCGGAAATCCATATGTATATTGAACTTGCCCTTCAGGCTTCCAGCCTATAGCTTTCAAATCAGAAATATATGTTCCATGCTCAGCCCAATAAATCTTTTCTGCCGTTGCTAATGCATTCAGATTCATATAAGCCTCTGTTCGCTTTGCTTTTGCTAAAAATCGTTTAAAACTTGGAATGGAAACCATAGCAAGAAAGGCTATAATAGCAACAACAATCATAAGCTCTATAAGTGTAAATCCCCTTTTCATAGACTCTTACTCCCCCTTTTTTATTGATCGTAACCGGTTTTATTATGCCATGTCAATCTGAAGCCCTATCATATAATTCTTGCAGCCTCTCAATGGGATAAGCCCCCGGTCGCACAACTTGAAAGCTATCTTGAGAGCAGTCTATAATAGTTGAAGGCATATCCTTACAACCCGATTCATCATCAATATAGCATACACAAGCATCTTTTATCTGCTGAGCAACCTCATCAAAACATCTTGGCACAGGTTCGCCAGATATATTTGCACTGGTAGAATAAAGACCAAAAGGCAAATCTGACAAGATATGCCGCAGCCCTTTATGGTCGGGAATTCGAATTGCAACTGTTCCTATCTCCTTCATCCAATCAGGAACATCTTTATTAACTGGCAAAATAACCGTAACTGGCCCCGGCCAACAGGCTGCCAAAAAAGATCTTAACTTAGAATTTATAACACAAATTTTTGAAACCTTCTGCATAGAATCGACCAATATTACGTAAGGCTTTCCCGATCTTATTTTCACATTGTCAATCAAAGATTTTGATGAAGCACTAACTTTACACATAAGACCCAAAACCGTATCTGTTGATCCAATAAACAGCTTATTTTCTATTAGAAATGCCGCAAGCTCCGCTATATCTTTACTACTATCCCATCTCAATATCTTAAACATATCTTTAAAAACCTTATCTATTGAGTTAATATTAACTTTTTTAAGAATAAACCAATCCGATACATCGTGTCAAAAAGACTTTAAAAAGAGAGGTCCACAACAACCCTTACCAAGAAGCGCATCAATCCCACATACCATTTTTCTTTTGAAAAAAAAGGTCCAACGGATCAGCAATAATTGATTGTTTGACATTTTTGTTATTTTGCGTATAGTTAAAGTATAACAGAAGTTATCAATCTGGTAAAAAAGGATGCGCGCAGATTTAACTTTTCAAATAGAAAATAGTGGCTATAAAATATCTAATCGAACATTTATTGGAGATGTCATGAAAACAATAAATAAGCAACCGCAAAAAGGTGCTATACCTGTTGCAAAACAGCGAAGCTACAATGAACTGGTAGAATTTTTAGATCGGAACTGGTCTCAACCTGATAGCAATCATGTCTCTTGCATTAAAGAGCTTGACCTAGCATTCGGATCGATATCTAAAAAAATCAATACCATATTTGTTTCTGGTAATAATGGCAAAAGTTTAACCATGAACTTCACTGCACAATTACTAGCAAATGAAGGGCTCAAAGTTGGTCTTTTTTATGCACCCCATATACTAAGCTATAATGAGCGCATATGCATAAACAATGAAACTATATCAAATAAAGCTTTCACCGATCTTGCAAATGAGGTTATCAGTACAGCTGAAACTTCCGGTATTAATGCCGATACTCTTGAACTTTTGACCATGATGTCACTTGTATATAGCCATCAGAATAAAGTCGATGTTCTTATTTGTGAAATCAATGAGAATGATCCTCTTTACTCATCACAAATTTGCGCTCCAAAATTGGTAGCGATAACACGCATATCTGGATCTGAAAAACCTGAAGCTGAAGAAAATAAGCAGATTCTTGAGAGCATGCTTGAAATCGTTCAACCTGGCACATACGTTGTCTCTGCAGATCAGAGCAAATTAAATCTTCAAGATATGCTCGAGCTTACCGAAAATAAGGGCGGCGTCTGGGCAATGCCTATTCGAAAACTTGCCACATTAAGTTATCCATTTGAACAACTACATGGTAGATGCGCAGCCCTTGCTGAACGAATTGGCGAAATATATATAAATTCATTTGTTCCCCAAGAAAAAGTTCTGCACAATTCATTACTTGCAAAACAGAAGGGTCAGCGAGGCCGGCCAACATTAGAAGCCAAACGCCAAGCTGAACTCAATCCAAAAGAGACCGTAGAGCAATTTTGGGGCACAACAGTTAACAACTTGCCTTGCAGATTTCAATTACTTGAAAAAGAGAAGCCAACAATCTTGCTTGACAATGCTAATAACTTAGATGCTTTTAAAAACCTACTTCTTGGTATTCGCTTGCTCCATTATCAAAGACCATTGAAGGGCCTCTGCTTAATCATAGGCTCAAATAATGCAGACTTAGAGAAAGATGAATTTCTTAAATTATTGCGCTATTTCTTTAAAAAGACATCTGGCAACATTGTTGTATGTCCTGTAAATCCAATTCCTGGAGATATGGATAAAACTTTATCTGATGTAGAAAAAGTGACCAATGATATCAAGAGCATGAAAATAAAAGCTCGTTCAGCCAAAAACTTTAAAGAGGCTTTTGAGGCAGCTTTAAGTTCTGTTGATGAACGGCATGGCCTTATTGTTGTTGCTGGTTCAACATCATTACTCGCTCAATATTCTCAATATAAGGGTAATAAAAAACTATAATGTTTGATAATATTATATCTAGCATTGTTGGGTTATGTGGTGGTTACTTATATGGACTCTTTTTCGTATATCAACGGAAAAGAGTCCTTTTTGCTCAACAAGCATCCATTCTGATCACCTTTATTATACCAGTCATCACACGTATAGTTCTTTTTGGACTTATCTGCTATTATTTATTGATAACAACACGAATACACTTTATACTAACATTAATGTGTTTTGTTACAGGTTTTTGGTCTAGCATTTTAAGAAAAAAGGCCACCCCGCATGGAAGGCTTTGATTTTTTATCAGAATCTCAATGGCAACCCTTAGCTGATTTTGGGTTTGTTCATTCTTTTTTTAATATTGATCGCACAACGGTCATAAACACTTGGTTCGTTATACTCATAATTGGACTATTTGGTTGTTTTTGCCGATACATATTCTTTCGTCGACAAAAACACATACTATTATTTCATACACTTATGGCATTCATAAAAGCATTTTACGATATAACAATACAATCTTTGGGAATTTTTTCATTTAATCATTTTTCATTTATCGCAAGCCTATTTATATATATCATCTTATGCAATAGCATCTCCTTAATTCCTGGATCAGAAGAGCCGACCAAAAATCTCAATACAACCCTAGCATTAAGCCTTATATCTTTTTTTTATGTGCAATATTACACCATTATAACCCACGGACTTAGAGCATATATCAAAGAATATTTTGATCCTATTTTTATCATGTTGCCACTCAATATAGTTGGTAAATTTGCATCTATTATCTCTATGGCCTTCAGGCTCTATGGAAATATTTTTGGAGGATCTACTATAGCCACTATCTATTTCAGCACCCTTCACGGTTCAACATTATTCCAAACTATTGGGCTACTGAGCGGCATCAACCTCATTATTCTTCTCTTTTTTGGCCTCTTTGAAGGCGCTATTCAAGCATTTGTATTTGCTATGTTAACCATAACCTATTTATCAATTGCTCTATCAACTGAACAGACAGAAAAACCTATAGGCAAATCATGATCGAATATATCGCAAGTCTTTTGCATTTTTGCACTATCGCACTTACGGTCGGAATTAACTCAGTAAGTGTAGGAATCGGAGAAGGCCTCACAAGCCGCGCGGCTTTAAAAGCAATAGACAAACAACCGAGCGCTAAGAATGACATTGCACGAGTTGCTATTTTAGGAACAGCATTAATTGAAACATCTGCAATCATGGGAGTTACCATAGCATTTTTCCTCTTGCTTGGCAGCCATGATATAACACAATCTGTACCCGCAAACATCGCTGAAGTTGGCATCGCTCTATCAATATGCCTCTCTGGATTTATCATTGGGCTTGCATCATCACTTCCAGCACAAGAGGCATGTATGTCCATCGCGCGACAACCTTTCTTTGCTGACAAAATTTTACGCTTTATGTTAATCACACAATCAATTATTCAGACGCCAATTATTTTTGGTTTTATTATTGCACTACTTATTAGATCACAAGCTATACATGCACAGACGCTCGCTCAAAGCTTTATGCTTATTGCAGCAGGATTGTGTATAGGGCTTGGAAGTATCGGTCCCGCAATAGGGCTTGCTCTATTTGCAAAAAATGCATGCCGTGGCCTTGGCATTAATCGTAAGGCCTATCCTCAACTCATGTCCTTCACCTTTATCAGCCAAGCAATCATCGAAACGCCAATCATCTTTGCATTGACCATCTCATTAATGTTTATATTCTATGGAACAACCCCAACGCTATTTGCAAGCCTTACATGGATTGCAGCAGCATTCTGCATGGGAATCGGAACACTTGGGCCAGGAATAGCATCGGGAAAAACAGCTGCTGCTGCCGTACATCAAATTGCTCTACAACCAAAATATTATTCTAATATTTCCAAAGTCAGCATGTTTGCACAAGGCCTTATTGATACCTGCGCAATCTACTCATTTTTAATAGCATTTTTTTTAATATTACTTACGTAACAAAGATTATAAGAGATTAGTTTATGAAGCACCCTATAGATGTTGTTTATATTATAACCAAGCTTGAACTGGGCGGCGCCCAAAAAGTATGCCTTACTTTACTTAACGATCTAAAAAAAAGGGATATTAACACCCTTCTCATATCTGGAAAAGATGGCATATTAGCAGAAAATATCAAAAATAATAACAACGTAATACTCCTTGACCAATTGACACGTGAAGTCAATGGCATACTCAAAGAATTATTCTCCTTTTTTCGTTTAATACAAGAATTACGCAGATTACGAAAAAAACATCCAAATATTATTGTGCACACCCACAGCACAAAAGCTGGACTGATTGGCAGATGGGCCGCATTTTTTGCCAAAGTAAAATATAGAGTTCACACTATTCATGGCTATGGATTTCATAATCATCAACCATTTTTTATTCGCATTCCCATTATATGCTTAGAATGGGTCACAAGTCTTATTACCGATCACTTTATTTGCGTATCAATTGAAGATGTAAAGACCGGCATTCGCCTATTTGGAAAATTTAAATCTCATCACACTATTATACGCGCTGCTATTGATTGGTCACAATTTGAATCACAAACAAAAACTCTACCCGAATTTCCACAAGATCGACCGTTCATCTTTGGAACCATCGCCTGCTTTAAAAGACAGAAAAACATCTTTGATCTTTTGCAAGCTTTTGCTCACGTCTATACTCAAAATCCTCTTGCCCGTCTAGAGATCATTGGTGATGGTATATTGCGCAATGAGATCGAAACATGGATTGCCCAACATCATTTACAAGATGTTATCAGATTGCATGGATGGCAACACACTGTTGCACCCTTCATGCTCAATTGGCATGCATTTGTGTTAAGCTCCCTATGGGAAGGGCTTCCTTGCGCAATTATAGAAGCACGATTGTTAAAGCTACCTGTAATAAGTTATAATACTGGCGGCATTCATGATGTCATTATGCATGGGAAAAATGGTCTCTTATGCGAACAATATGATTGGACGAGCCTGGGAAAATATATGCTAGAAATAAGCAAACAGGAAAATCTTCATCAACCATTGAGTGCGTATAAAGAGAATCTCGATGATTTTAAACCTGAAGCGATGATCAATCAGCATCTTGAACTGTATCATGAATTGCAGAGACAGGCACATTGCTAAGATTAGAGGATTCTTATGATACATAGAGCGATATATCATGCGATTGGCAACACACCTATTATAGGAGTTCCCATCACTTCTGGTAAACTCTATGCAAAATTGGAATACCTCAATCCAGGCGGCAGCGTAAAAGATAGATCAGCACTCTATATGATTGAATATGCTGAAAAACATGGCCAATTAAAACCTGGTGGCACCATTATTGATGCCTCATCTGGCAATCAAGGAATTGCTATGGCAATGATTGGTGCAGCAAAAGGATATACTGTTATCATCTGTGTCTCTGAAAAGATCAGTCAAGAAAAGTTGCAAACACTTCGTGCTTACGGCGCGCAGGTCCATATATTTCCAACAACCGACTCTCTTGATCATCCTGAGAGTTATCATGCACATGCAATAAAATTACACCAGCAGACCCCCAACTCATTCATGCCCAATCAATATTATAACATACTCAATGCACAGGCCCATTACAAGCTTCTTGGCCCAGAGATTTGGCAGCAGACCGAAGGGCATATAACACATCTTTTTGCAGCAGCTGGAACCGGAGGGACTATATCTGGAGCTGGCAGATTTTTAAAAGAACAGAATCCTAATATTCGTATCATAGCAATTGATTCTATCAATTCATATCGAGCAACTAACGGACATCCAAAACCATACCACATTGAGGGCATGGGAGTTGATTTCATCTCCCCCGTGTATGATGAGGCCATTATAGATGAGGCAATATTAGTCAGCGATCAACAGGCTTTAAGCATACTTGCCACACTCTCACATCAACATGGGCTTCTTGTTGGGCCAAGCAGTGGCGCAGTCTGCTTTGCAGCGATGCATTATGCCCAAAACCATTTCTGCTCAAAAGATATCGGCATCATGATCTTTGGAGATTCAGGCAGAGCATATTTAACGAGAAATTATTATGCATCAGATCAACAAGAAGATTCTTTAAAGCTCGTAAAAACTGAAAATTCAGAATCATTAACTATAAGATAATTGCATGTACAACCATCACATATGATAACCTATTAAAATAGATATATCGATATGAGAACAGATAGATCAAAAGGGGGCCCTATTTGTATATATCAAGGTTATACCTCACCATATTATGCATTCTTCTACCATCTGCTATACAGCCGGGAGAAAATGACCATCCAATTGATCAATGGACAGATCGCCTTGAATACAACATGCACAGAATAATCTGGTGGAAAAATATTGGCCAATGGACCTACAATCATTGGAAGCCTCTTTTGGCAACCGGATGCGCAACATCATTGGCTGCAAGCTTTGCATGTTATAAACTACATCAAAAGGGCATCTCTCCAACTAATGCCTTAGCAATTGGATTATGCGGATGCACATTATATTGGTATGCATCTGACCTAGAGACAAAAAGACTGATTGTTGATAGCACTAATACGTTACTTGATCATCAAGATGCCGCTGAACGAAGAATCGATAAAAAATTTCGCATACTCTATAGCCAAGCACAACAGAACCAACAGGACATACAAAAAAAGATGACCCTTCTTGATAAAAATCTGCGCTATGCGCTTTTTGCACATGAGATCAAAATACGCGCCCACATATCTAAAGAGAGTGCTCGATTGCACCTTGCTCTTGCAGAACACAAACAAGAAATTCTTGCACAGATAACCCAAACGAGCAGCCTGTCAACCGAAAACTTTATTAAACTGCATCAAGAAATTATTGGCGTTGGGCAATTTGCTCAGACTCAATCACATCTCATGCAGAGCAATATAACGGCTCTAGGCAACCAATTACCCAAAATAGAGAGCTCAATTATTGCAAGCGCTCATCATACACAAACCAATATTCAAAAGATGTTACAAGCAATTGCGCACGCACAAGAAATACAGGTCAATCTTGAATCAGAACCATTCATAACAGATGAACCTGTTACAATAGAGCTTGCACCTCCAGCTGAGTACGAACCACTCATTCAAGAGAAATTTGCACAGCTAGAGATGAAATGTGAAAATGAGATAGAGCATGAAAGAGCAAAAGCGGAAGCAAAGCTAAAGCGTAAGCGTGAAAAGCTATTACAACAACAACAGCTATTTGCCCAAGAATTAGAACAGGAACATCAAACGATATTAAAGAGATTTGCACTTGATCATGGGCAAGAGAATACCATAGATTCATTTGATGCAATACCAGAAATTAAACATTTTAAAGCACCAGATCGATTACACAACCAGATTAAAAAATTGATACCATTAGCACTACTTGCTATCGCACCTGCCAGCGCACTTGTACTTGAAAAAATAATAACCCATTACCGGCCCTGCGCAGATGCATAACAAATTCCATATCGCAATTTTTTCTTTTTTGAAAAATACAAAATTGCACAAAAGAATTGCGGCAAAAGATTTTATATAGTAATATTATTCTGCATTATATAAATAATATAAATAATAATAGTCGATATAGTATAACCTTATCATAACGAAAATAATATCATGGACAAACATCTAATGCTTTCTCTTGTTTTATTCAATATGTCAACACACCTTACTGCAATGGAAGAATTGAACTCTGATATCTTTCAAGAAGAAAAAATGGATTGGTCCGAATGGCTAGTGGAGCATCAAACACCTATTATTGCAGGATCAATGATAGGGCTTGGAGCTGCAGCCTCTGCATGTAAATGGGATAAAAAATATCTTATAGGTGCATGTGGACTAAGTGGATGCTTTATATTATATAAATGCATGCAAGATTCAAAATTAGATAAAGAATTGAATCAAAGTTTTAAAGATCTAGAAGATAGTCAAGCAAACGTTGATGGGGCAGCTCAAAGCCTACTCAATATAGTTGAAGAGTATAATAAATCGCACAAAGCTGAGTTCCAAAAAATTTCAACTACCCTAGAAAACCAAAATGCATCACTTGACCAAATAAGCAAAGACATTCAAGAACAAAATGGCTCGCTCAACTCAATTGCCAAGAGCATATCGGAGCAGACTGAAATACTTGTAGAGATAAAAAAAGAGATTACAGATGCCACAGAACGATCTGCACATATCGTAAAAGAGGTTGTTAATCTACAAGAGATAATGTCAGAATCAGCTCATCAAACAGAAGATTTAAAAGATGCAACCACAAAGTTATTGACTACTACAGAAAAAGCTTATTCAAAATTTACTGCAGACATATTAAAAGAGCTATCAAAAAATCCTCTCAATGAAAAGCGCAACGACAAGGATCAATTCAAAAATAGAGCGCTTAACGAGAGCCTTTAAGAGCCGTTTTCATATAGACTTTTTCAAATAACAAAAAAAGTCTATTTTAATGCAAAGTTGATTTATTTAATATGTTATAGTAACATTTTACAATGTAATTTCTTATTAAACACTCTTTTAAAAGAAAAAAAAGTGATGCTATTTTTTTTAATATTTTTGGTATGCGCGCATTTTAATATATCATGTTCTGATGATACACAAAATGTTAATCTAAAGTTTGCCACTAATATTTTTGCTAGCATAGCACAAACCGTACCACATTTTTTAACCCCAGAATATTACCAACAAATAATTAACTCTAGTTGTAATTGGGTAAAAGATAACAAACATGACGTCGTCACAACAGTAGCTGTTTCAGGCATTGCACATTTTCTTTTTAGCAAAAGAACCGGTTATACAATATTTGTCGCTGGAATGACTCGGCTTTGGTATAAAAGTGAAATAAATGCTCTAAAAAACATGGTGATAGAGCAAAACAAACAACAGATACAGTATAATGAGGAACAGGCTGAAAAACTTAAGTCATTAAAAAAAACGGTTGAAGAAAATCATCAACAATCGATAGCCCAAACAAAACAAATTTCTCTAACGCAAAATCAACAGTCATCTCAGATTGCATCTTTAGAAGAGAAAACTACACAAAATTTAAATCTAACTAAACAAATACAGGAAATGATAGATAAACAAGGGGTGAATTTGACTGTTATTGCAGAGGGTCTTAAGGAATACCAAAAAAAAGCAAGCGCTGAGCACCAAGAAAAGCTTAAAAATTTACTCGATACAATACATCAGATGCAGGAGCAACAGAATGAACGCATTACTGAGATCACGCAAAATGTCGCTGCATTGAACGTAAAAATTGAAACATCTGCAACAGAAGCTGCTAACAAAATAATAAAAGAAATACGGAACTCTCCCAGGATAGAGCAAACAAAGCCTAACGCATCGCCATTCACTGGGAATGCAATATTTCAAGCATCATCATTGCAAAAAACACTTAATTCTTCATCCTCATCGAGCAATGCCTCATTGACAATCTCTACACCTAATGAACCACGTAGAGGCGCTGCTCAAGCTTCATCTTTCCCCCACGGAAACAAAGCATATCATATACTTAATCCTGTTATTATAACTTCAAATTCTGAAAACCACTAAGATCAATAGCATATGGGATACTCATATTATCGCTTGCCCCACTTTCAGATTGCAGAGAGCTTTCAATCCGAGCTGCATGAGCATTGATTTTTGGTAACTCTAACACCCTTTTATAGCCAACTTTTTCCAACATCTGTGAAACACGTTCAATATGCGAGCCACCTGCAAGCAAACAGATATTCTCTTTATTGGTGTTGACAACCGAGTGGACTATATGTGCATCAAGCAGAGCACGATCAAAGGTGAGCAGTTTTTCCAATAGCGTTGGATTGTTTTGTTTGCTCGCTAAATAATCGGCCATACTCATCTTATGATCAGTCAGACCATAAGCAACAATCTTTTTATCAACCTGTTCAACCGATGCACGATACCAATCATTAAGAACTCGCCCATCATCAAACTTTACAATTTTTTGAGATTCATCTTTAATCTCTTTGACCACATCTCCAACCGATATTCCTACTACAGAGGGATATGCTTTAGGATCTTTTGTGACATCTTTTAGAACTGGACCAATAGAGCAGACTCGTGCATATCGATACTCAAAATTATCAGCATCAAGCCCCATATTTCGACATTTTTCAGTAATACCTCCCAAAAAGCCTCCGCGAGAATTGATACGAAATTTTCCACTTCCACATCTACCATCAACATTTGGAACGCTCAAATCTTCAGTTATAACCTTACAGCATTGAGCATCCATATTGGTAAGCAATGACCTTAATTGATTATGCTGTTTTTTGATAACACTATCATGTTTAATATGATAATCACCTAAGCCAATAACATAATGATATCTATTGCGCAGATCATTCCATTTTTTCATAATAATGGCTTGATAGATATAAGCATCTAAACTATTGAATAAAAAAAATATCACAACCAAAAAATAGTACATAAGCTCCCCTTTGTTACCTATATATTATTATTGACTAATTGAATTAAATAATCAATAAAATTTATAAAATAGCATCTTTTTGCTCTTTGCAAAAGGAAAGCTTATTATTAAGGATAGATCTACTCTGAATAAAAGAGATAATCTGATTTTATCTGTTCTGGCAATGAGTTAAAGATCTCAAGATCCTCTTTTTTCAACATATACTTTTTATTGATGTGCCAAGAAGAGGAGGCTTTAAATAAAAAGAGTATCTGTTTAGGATTTAGGTCTCTTAACATAATATCTGGATATAAAACAAACATACTGCTAGAATTATGTAAAGCAATTACTCTTTTTGATTTATAAAGAAGTCTATCATATTCTGGCAATATAGGGTATGAGGCTGTGCAACTTCTTGTCTGAATATCATATACATATATTCTATATCCTGTACGCAACAATAACTTACTATCATTATCACAATACTGGGCACCAAGAAGCTGCTCTGACTGTTTAATGGGCAATCTTATGTCAACCTCTAATGCTTTTTCAAAATCATATATATGCAATGCATCATTACATCTCAATAGGGCCTGCGTTCCTTGCTCATTATATACAACTTCAAGACTATTATCTTTATAAACATTTTCTGGCAATACAACAATACGGCTACTCTCACTTTTCGGATCATATATGCAAAAGTTGCCCCCCTGTTTTATACATAGAGTATCATCATCTTTATAATATACAGAGATACTATCTTCATGAGATTGTAAAGCGCTACCCTCTTTACCAAAAGAGACCTCTTTTACTCCTGCTGTCTCAATATCATAAACCAACACTCTATCTCTATATTGCGCAAAAAATTGCGTATCAGAACTATTAAGACCAATCTTGATTATCCCCTTTGCAAGATTAAGCTCCGATCTTCTTGCGGGCCTGAATTGAAGTTCCCAAAGAAAAACTTGGCCATCATTCAGCTCAAAACAGTAATTACCAGATCTATCAGAACAAACAAAACCATCATTAATAATATTCTTAAGCAAAAATTGTTGTACTATTTGACCTTTTGCTAGATCGTATAAGAGAGTTCCTGAAGATCCGGCCACAAACATTTTTGAAGGATTATCTTTATCAAACAAAATGGACTTTATCTTTCCTGGTTGATAATCAAATCGAACAACTTCTCTTAAATCTCCAGATATTATTTCATGAAGTTTTTCTCTGTCAATTTTTGATGATATAGCAAAATAGGTTGAATCAGTAAGTTGATAACTGTCTGAAATGGTATGTGCAAAATTCGGATCACTAGCAATACGATGTATAAGCGCGCTGTAAACATAATCAATGCCATAATTGCGAGCCTTTTTAAGAAGCCATGGAAAATCATTCTCTTGTATCTGCTGCGCAAAAATATGAGCAGAATCAATCCTGCCTTGAATCGCCTCATTATTTTTCCCAATCGCAGCAATAAGCAATTGTATCTGATCTTTTTTTAATCCTTGGCAAAAAGCATTAATGAGATTCTCAAAAGTTTTATTGCGAGAATATCTATTCTGGAATGATAAAGAATGTCGGAATGTTGTTTCAAGAAATTGGGTATCAAAAACAATCTCTTCCTGATCACATCTATATGACATAAACCTAGCAGGAGCATCTATTGCAACTTCTTTTGCCGCTGGCACAAAACCTCCCGATAATACTACAGTCCGCCTCTGTTGAGGGGAGCAATATTCAGCTGCAGAAAAAAGTTGAACTGGTATTGAGAAAAATAACAAGAATGGCATCATCATAACAGAGCTCCTCATGATAAATATCAGATATAGACGTACTATACTATACACATGAGAAGCTCAATGACCAAGAAAAAGATTGTTCTACGACAGAAAGATATTTCTAATTGCAGCCTGGCTCTTTTATAAGAGCCTATCCCTAAATTACCAAAAATAACTTAAAGTAATATAATCTCCCTCAAGAAGTAATCACAATCCAAGAGGGAGATTTTCCATGAAAACAAAAGCATGTTACGAAGAATGCATCAATAATCGCTTTTTGATGTCACAAAATTTGCTAACTCAGTTGCTATCGATCATATCAAAACATAAAGAATTTACAAAAAAAGTTGGTCGTCCACCATTAGATTTATCAAGAATGCTTCACGGAATTTACTATCTTCTTAAGACCTCTGTTCACTGGAATGCTTTGCCAAAAATGCTTTGGGTCATCATCCGCAGTGCATAGATTTTTTCAAAAGCTGGTTAAAGTGAATGTGTTCAAGGATTTATTTGATGATCAAGTAAGACAATACGACGAAATACATGGATTGTCCTTGGATAAGCAATCGATTGATTGTGGGCATAGAAAAAGCCCTCTAAGTAAAGATAAGAGCGGCAATAGCCCAGTGGATAGAAGAAAAATGGGTACAAAAATAAGTGTTATAGCACAAAAACATGGAGTCATTCTGGGACTTGCTATTGGAGGATCAAATCAGCCTGATCATGAGTTATTTTGAAACCATTAAGTCTATTCCATCTACGCTCAAGATGCCACGCTATAAAGAAATGCACCTTGATGCCGCATGCGACAATCAGCATGTGAAGACAATATTATTCAATTTCTATTACATACCCAAAATTGCTCCTAATCCTCGTAACTCAAAGACTTTACCTAAAAATCCTTTAGGCTACTCTCGTTGGTTTATTGAGCCAGTTCATTCCTGGATGAACCGATTCAGAGATGTTTTAATTCATTTTTCAAAGCATGCTAAAAACTATTTGGCTATGGCCCAATTTGCGGCTTCAATCATTAATTTTAATAAGATCGGAATTTAGGGATAGGCTCTATGAATGCTTTATCTATAAGTTCAAGATCTGTCATCGCTATGGTTTGACCAACATGCATGATAGGCAATCGTTTTTATAACAATACACCCCTCTTGAGTTGCCCCCACAATATCTCCAACTCATTTAATGAAGTATCGAATATAAATGGTAGTTTTACAAGAGCTCTCTTAATCTTGCGCCATTTTAACATCTTCAACTACCCAGCTCATAATATCAGCCCGCTCTTCTTGCGTAATTATTCCATCTTCAATCAATCGATCAAAATCATTCTGATAAGAAGCATCTGAAAGAGGTGCGCCTCTTTGGGCAAATGCTTGTAGAATCTGAAGATAATCATCTTTCTTCCAACAGAAGTAACTATTCAAAACGCAATCTATCGGTCTCTCGTCATATTTACTTTTAAGATCAATATTAATATTTTCTTGTTCTAAAAGAAGTAGCACGCAAGGCAGATATCGAAAAGATAGTGCTTGATGTAGCGGAGTGTAACCATAATTATCCTGACTGTTAATATCGGCGCCTTTTGCTATCAACAATTCCAGAATAACTCCATAATAATTTTGATCCGGATAAACAGCAGAAATCGCAGCAATAAGCGGAGTGTTGCCAGATACGTCCCGAGCATTAACATCGGCGCCATTTGCTAGTAAAGACTGAACGAGATCTTCATCATATCCTAAAACAGCTTTAAAAAGTCGTGTGTGGCCAAAATTATCTCGAGCATCAATATCTGCACCATTTTTTATTGATAAACACGCAATATCTACAGAAAGACCCTCATCATCAGCTGCTGCGTTGAGCAATTGAACTGTCTGAATGAGCAATAATGCTACTATATATTTTTTCATAATCGACCTTATATAATAAAATGTATCTTTTTTTAAACAGAATAATGAGATGGTAGTTTTACAAGAACTCTCTTAATCTTGCGCCATTTTAACATCTTCAACTACCCAGCTCATAATATCAGTCCACTCTTCTTGCGTAATTATTCCATCTTCAATCAGTGGATCAAAATCATTCTGATAAGAAGCATCTGAAAGAGGTGCGCCTTCTTGGGCTAATGCTTGTAGAATCTGAAGATAATCATCTTTATTCCAATCTCTGATGCCTCTCAAAGCATAATGTGCTGGACTCTTTTGATCTGCATCCGTCAGATAAATATTAATATTTTTTTGTTTTAGCAAGAGCTTTACACAAGGCAGATTCCCTACAGATGCAGCTTTATGCAATGGAGTGCAACCATTATTATCTTGAGCGTTAACATCAGCATCGCTTTCTACTAATAGTTGCACAATAGAATAGAGAGGCTCTGAGTCAAGCCGAGCTCTACCATACGTTGAAATGGCAAAACCAAGCGGTGTATTACCAGAAGTATCCCGAACATTAACACCGGCACCATTTTGCAGTAAAAATTCAACACAATCTCGCCCCCTGAGGCGCTCAATAGCTCCAAAAAGTGGTGTGCAGTCATGATCATCTCGAACATTAACATCGGCACCGTTTTCTAGTAACCATCTAAAAGTAGGCACATTGCGCGCATGAAAAAATGGTGTGCGGCCACTATTATCTCGAGCATTAAGATCAGCACCATGCTCTAACAGCAACTGCGCACCACCCGGGTTGCCTTGCATAATAACTTCAAAAATGGGTGTGTGCCCAAAATAATTACGAGCGTTAACATCGGCGCCCTTTTTTAATAGAAAAAGCAGAACATCTCTATCAAATAGCCACCAAGAGGCCTTATGAAGTGGAGTGCGCCATGCCATATTATCTCTTTCTTCCAAATCAAACCCTCTGGACACAAAATATGCCAGCCTAAAGAGAGATCCTTGTTCAACCGCATTGTGGACAGGAAAGCGATCACCTAATAATAATTTTCTTACATATGGTTCACCCAAATAAGATGCTGGAGCAAAAAAATGAATAGAATGGGCAACTGCCTCTCCCAATAACTGATGGGGATTAACAGGAGTATCTTCCTCATCAGCTGCTGCGTTGAGCAATTGAACTGCTTGAATAAGCAATAATGCTACTATATATTTTTTCATAATCGATCCTGTATAACATGATACATATTTATTAACATAACCATAATACCATGTGAAAGGAAAATGGTCCATTTTTTTTTATTGATCACATATAAACAATTTTTATGCGGAGAAAAAAGACTCTACAACCTTTAAGTGCCTCTGCTCATTGGGCACACTCACACTAAAACTTCACCCAATTTGGGCAAAACTTGAATTTCGCCATCTGAATTTATTCGACATGTGCCATCAGATTTTTTGGGCCAAGAGACATATTATGCTGCGTCAACAGAACCTGCCACCAATTGATCATTCTCTAATTCAGGGGGCTGACTAGTCGGCAATGGCATTGTTTGGCCAACATGCATTATATGTAATCGCTTTTGAGACAATCTATCTTGATGGAGACTATTCCACACAGATTCTAACTCTTTAAGAGACGTCTCAAATGTGTCTGTTCCAAAATAGAATGTGCCCCAATGCATAGGAATAAAATGATGAGCACGAAGATCAAGAAATCCTTGATATGATTCTTTAGCATTGGCATGAGAAAACTTCATCCATTTATGTGGCTCACAAGGACCGATAGGCATTAAAGCACAATCAATACGATCAAACTCCTGCCCTATCACCTTAAAATGGCGCGTATAGGCTGTATCGCCCGCAAAATAGATACGCTTGCCCCCAACATCAATCATCCAACTGCCCCACAAAGACCTATTTTTATCAAACATTCCCCGCTGTGACCAATGAAAGGCGGGTAAAAAAGTAAAGGTGACATGCTCATTTTCAAGAGAAAAACTATCCTGTTGCCACCAAGTATATTCACGAACATTTGAAAACCCACGCTCATCGAACCATTTTTTATCACCCAAAGGGACTAAATAAGAGCACTGAGGATGATCATTTTTAAATACAAAGAGAGCGGGAGCATCCATATGATCAAGATGATTGTGAGAGATAAGAACATAATCAATCGGTGGCAATTGCGCCAATTCAAGCCCCGGCTTTAATATACGAGGAAACAGAGTGGTCGCATTGCCAAATATAGGGTCGGTAATAATATTAAAACCTGCAACCTGTATTAAGAATGTAGAATGGCCTATCCAGGTGATAATGGGAACTATACTTCTTTGAGGAACATTCGGCTTCACAATCCAGTCTTGCGTCTGTGGATGATAAAACAACCTGTTCACATGTGATTTTAAATAAATATACAATGACCGAAAGAAGAACCCTTCCGGAATTTCATTGGGATAGTTATAAAATCGTCCGTTTTGCACATACGGATAGATACGATTACAGGTATGTTTCATGAAAGCACTTAAAAGTTTACCCCCATCCTGACAGAACGTCATGGATAGGGGAAATGGAGGTTATCTAAGATAATTTGATGTTTAAATCGTAACCCATATCTTATTAAAAATCAAATTTTTCTAAACAAAATCTACACAACGCCCCCCAGCCCTCTTTTTCTCTCAAAAATATCTACATAAAGCTCAATTGATCAAATAGATTTTGATACGCTTGAACCATGCGGGTCGATTCAAACTTTTTCTGAACTGTGCTCCCCGCTCTAAGCCCTAATTCAACACGCTTATCTCTATTATTATAAAGATAGCACAAAGCATCTTTAAGCTTATCTTTGCTATATGAATCTTCAACTAAACCATCATACCCATGAGTAACAATTGGATGTTCTTTATTATTGCCCATAACCACTACTGCCTTGCAAAAACTCATCGCCTCAAGAAGAGCCAATGAGACCCCCTCTTTTTCTGATGGCTGAACAAAACAGTCAAATAACCTATAATAGGCTAATGCTTCAGAATCGGTTAAAAAATAGACCTTATGCTCCACATGCAACCTAACAACCTGATTTCGCAATGCTTTTTCTAATGGACCAGAGCCAATAATTAGCAAACAACTTGATGGAATCGCACATGCAACATAAGCATCAATTAAATAATCAAACCGTTTAACCGGAACCAATCTACCAACAGCACCTATTACAAAATAGTCATCTTGAATGCCCAACTCTTTTTTTGATCGATAGACAATCTTATCATATGCAAGATCAATCCCATTGGTAATAACTGATATGCGCCTACCAGGAACCCATGCTCTTTCTCTAACTGACGCTGCTACCTGAGCAGAGACCGCAATATTATAGGTTGCCAAAGAGATGGTCAATTGATCACATAATGATCGAATATAACCATCCTGCTCAACATTATTATGATAGACAGAAACTACTGGAATACGGGCCGCCCACCCACAAAGGCGTGATACTACATTGGCTGCCCATAAAAGTGAATGAATAACTGATGGTTGCTCTTTTTTTAATAATCGATAAAGACGAATAAAAAAGATGAGATCATAGCGCGAAAAAAATCCACGCAGTTGATACGTTCTAATACCAAGCTCCTGTAACTTACCAACATATGGGCCACCATGGATATACACAACTACCTGATCATAACCCTTCTGTTGCAACCCTTTGATGAGCATATAGAGAACTTTTTCAGCACCACCTATACATAAACTTGAAGTGACATGCACAAGCTTATATTTTTTCATCTTTCAGATACTCTTTTTTGAGAGCTTTTTTATTCATCTTACCTGTGGCCGTCAATGGTGGATCATGGCGAATAATAATAAAACCTTTTGGGACTTTATAAGGAGCTAATCGCTCTTTACACAACTTTAATAGTTGCGATTCAATGTCAGCATTCTCTGCACGAATCTGCACTATAGCAATAGGAACCTCTCCAGCCTCATCTGGTTTGCCAATAACACCAACGCGCAAGACGTCAGCATGGCCAAGAATCACATTCTCTATCTCTTGTGGGTAGATCATAAGCCCCTTATTTTTAATAATATCTTTTTCCCGACCAGATATTACTATCTTTTCATGCCTATTGATATAGGCTAAATCACCCGTGTTTAACCAACCATCCTTAAGAACCTCAGCTGTCTGTTCAGGCGCATTATAGTAACCGAGCATAACATTTGGCCCCTTAACCCACAATTGCCCAACTGACCCTTGCGGCAAAACATTCCCCAGCTCATCTCTTATTTGCACATCAAGATAAACACATGGCCTTCCTACACAATTAGTCGGTTCAGTAACATCTTCAAGATCAACCGATATAAAAGGAGAACTCTCAGTCATGCCATAACCATTGGCAATTTTACGATTATAGACCAGAGCAAATGATGAACGTATTCTGTCTGGCAGAGCGTCTGCTCCACAAACAAACAACTGAATATTTTCAATAGGCGCAGTTTTCATCAGACACAAAAGTCCATAAAGAGCTGGTACACCTAAAAAGATATCCGGCTTTTTTGCAAGCCCCTCTAAAATCAGGCGGCGATCTATTTTACGCACAAGAATAACGGTACAACCATATATCAAGGGGGTCCAGACACAAGCATTTTGCGTAAAACTATGAAACAGTGGCAATACACATAATACACGACATTGCGCGAATCGTATTCTAGCAAGTGCTTGACAGGCATTATGAAGTGCATTACTTGAACTGATCATAACCCCTTTAGGCAATCCAGTAGTGCCAGATGTATATAATAACAACGTCAAAGCATCTGGATCCTTCTGCACAACTTCACAATGCTCAAGCGTAATATGCGCGTCAAGATCTATAGTCTCTTCGATAAGCAAAATCGGAAGAGTATTGTGCCCCTCTTTTAAGCGCTGACAAAAATCTTTTGATGTCACCACCAATTGCGCATTTGCATCATGGACAATATGAGTCAATTCATGCTCTGTTAAATAGACATTCAATGGAGCAACAATTGCACCGATCTGCAAAACACCAAAATATGCAATATAAAATTCAATGGAATTTTCAAGCCAGACAAGAACTGCATCACCCTCTTTAATGCCCTTCTTTTTAAGCTGCACTGAAAACATACATGCCCGTTGATAAAGGGACGTATAACTGATACTGTGCGACTCTGCTTCTAGCGCAATAGCGCTTCCATGCTGAACGGCTGCATACGCGAGAATATTTCCTAAACTCATCAATTGACCATTGATTGTCAATTTCTTCATCTGATCTTGAAATCGCTGCAACTCAATATCTTTTTCTTCTAATAGTGATCTCATTTTATAACACCTTTTTGAGGCTAAAAATCATATTTTTAGTATACTATCTCATATCATCATAATTAAGCAGTGTTATGCAAGAACCAATTAATTGCAAGGTATCTCATGAATAAAAACGGTCTTCTTATTGCCATTGAAGGCATCGATGGTTCTGGCAAAAGCACATTAGCCAAAGAACTTTATGACCATTTTTGTGCAAAAAATATCCCCGCTATTCTGACAAAAGAGCCGGGAGATACTCCATTAGGAAAGGAGATTCGATCTATTGTCCAAGAACAACATGTTGCAATATGCCCCAAAGCAGAATATCTTCTGTTTGCAGCTGATAGAGCACAACATGCACAAGAGGTAATATTACCCGCACTTGCACAAGGCAACATTGTTATTTCAGATCGCATGGGAGATTCTTCTATCGCCTATCAAGGGTATGCTCGGGGACTTGAGATTGATATGATAAAGATGGTCAATAGATGGGCGCTCAATGAATATATGCCAAATCTGACCATTTTTGTGCATATCGATCCCACTATTGCTCGCCAACGATGCATCAAGCGAAGCAATCATCTCAGCGCTTTTGAAAAAGAGGAGGAACTCTTTATGCGCAAAATTAATGATGGTTTTTGTGATCTTTATAAAAATCGCACTGATGTTATAATTATTAATGGTAACCAGAACAGAGAATCAGTTATACAAGAGACCCTATCAGCTTTAATGCCACGACTTGACACAATATGATAGCAAAACCAATAGCACAGACTCAACTCTGGGTCGGAAAGCACGACCACCTACATTCAGAGATCATTACCTTCTTACAACATCATTTTTGCCCACAAAATGGTTGTGCCACATGTGTTACCTGTCGGCAGATCAGAGAAAAGCAGTTTCATAACATTGCATGGATCTGTCCAACTAATGGCTATACACTAGAAACCCTAGAAATTATTCAAGAACAGATCGCCTTTCTTCTTGACCATGATCAGAGCTATTTTTTTATATTACAACGAGTAGATCTATTGACTACTCAATGTGCAAATAGCCTGCTTAAAACAGTTGAAGAGCCACCACAAGGATACCATTTTATTCTATGTACAGAACGCAAAGAGAGTCTGCTACCAACGATCGTTTCTCGATGCATAATTCGCTCATTTACATCATTCGATCTTCAATCTGCTACATATCAGACATTATATGCCTATTTTACTGCACAAAAACCACAACTTGCTGCTCCCTTTTTGGCAGAAATCAGCAATAGTGAGATTAATGAACATGAATCATTGGAACTTATTGATCAACTGATGGCCTATTGGATGAAACAATACAGAGAAACACAACAGGCGATTGATTTAAGACGAGCACAACTATTTCAGAAAGCTTTAATGCAACCACCTATGCCAGGGAGCTCTAAAATTTTCTGGAAAAATCTCTTTTTACAGTACCATGCCATAGAATATCTTTCATAAAAAAGGGCCTAAGTCTTTTTTCTAAACTTTGGCCCCTTGTAAAATTCTTAATTTCTATATCCAGTTAAATATCCCCACCAACCTGATGCTGAGTCCTTTTTTCCACTTATATCATTAAACTCTTCAAGCAATTTTTGAGCCGTTATCTGATTGTATTCTGAATGATAATGAATTCCTATCACTTTAGTAGGCTTATCCCATAGTAATTTTGCAGCATCTCTTAAGAACCCAGCTACCGCTCTTTTATTATTATCAATCAATACATAAGTCTCA
Source organism: bacterium (assembly GCA_021833825.1). Taxonomy (GTDB): domain Bacteria; phylum Babelota; class Babeliae; order Babelales; family Vermiphilaceae; genus JAKBEL01. The sequence continues at coordinate 19,484 of JAKBEL010000021.1, read as the reverse complement.
AATCGATCAACAAGTGGATCATTACCATAAATCTCTTGCTGCGTTTGCAAAGCTAGCTTTTTAGTATCAATAGCGCCCCTGCTTTCATCTCTAATGGCCAAATTATATATCGTGCCAAATTGAGCCGTGCCATGCAGATTTGCAAACTTTGAAGAGCCTGCAACCCAAAACTTAAACCCAACATTGCAGGCCATATTTGAGCGACTCTCAGATGGGCTCCCGGCAGAAGCAATCGTTACAAATGCTCCCTTCATCTGTAAACATTTGACTGCAGCCTTTATAACATCTTCCGATTCTATAAATTCTTGCTTATAACTCTTTTTAATATATTGCGCAACCACATATTGCTCTGGAGATATACCTGCACCAGCACTACCTTTGGCAATCTCTTCAATCTTATCTGGAAACAATGCTATGGTATTCATCATCAAATCACCATAGCCACCTCTTACTAGAGCTTCATTGACCAAATCAGCATCTTCCGCAAGGCCAAATTGCTCTTTCAGCTTTTTTGCTTCATTATATGCAGCCTCTTCTGGATTTTTAATCTCTCCATTCATTAAACGTAAAACCTTTTTCCCTCCTGGCAAAGCAATACATTTTGCCACCAGAGTCTCATCGAAATCTATACCCACACAGACTTTTCTATCAATAGAGACATTACATTGATCAAAAATATCATTTAATTCATCAAATGATTCTATCTGACAATTATAAGACACTAAATTTGATTCATCGGCAGCCGAACGGAGATAAATAACACTCACTAAACTAAACAATAAAAAGAGTCTTTTCATCGCACCCCTAAAGATTAAATAATGTAAACAATAGTATATTTAAAAATAATAATACGACTCATGTTATATTTGTCAAATCTGTACACCCTCTTTCACTGCAAGTAGAAAAATGTAAAAAATATGTAATAATATAATAATAACAATGATCAGAATTGATTTAATTAATATCACCCTAAGCAGAAAAGACTATGATAAAATCAATTAAAGATCTCATACGCAACGCTATTGATCATCAAGATAATTGGAAGCTCCAACTCCTTCAACATTGGCCAACTATTTTAGGAAATTTAAAGACCAAGGTTCATCTTGAAAAGATCAATGATGACCACTTAGTACTCGGCGTTGCCGATTCCTGTTGGCTGCAAGAGCTTTATATGCTTTCACCTCTATTAATACAGACAATCAACAAAAAGCTAGACGCGCCACGCATAAAATCTTTACGCTTTAAAAAGATAGGAATGCCAAAACAGAAAGAAAAAAGAGAGCTACCCACAAAACGGCTGAATTGCAGAATGATTCCACTTAGTAGCAAAGAACAGCAGGCTTTACATCGCATAGAAGATCCTGAACTTCGTGCTGCTATCTCAGCCTTTTTGCGCCGTTGCCAACAGGAGAATTAATGAACATATATCACTTAGCACTTATCTTTACATGCATATGGATCACTCAGCGAACCACCCCATTCTCAATTAATGATCTACACTATTCATTCTGGGCTGACTATAATCAATTCAATAATAGGCCACAAGTGGCTATGAACTGGTACAATAAAGCTTTAGCAAAAAAAGATATTCCCGGATATCGCTATAAAGGCCTATTGCACCTATTTAAACGAACCAATAATGTTGATAAGATTATCTCATTTATACCATCACTTGAAAAAACCTGCTGCAATGATACTGAAATACAACTACTCTTTGCTCAAAGCCTTCAAGAGGCGGGGCAACATGCGGCAGCTGATCAAAAATTTCTCTCCCTATTGCATAAAGCAAAAGATAATCAACGGATTGCTTTTCAAGCGGCACAGATTTTCATGAAAAGAAAAGAGCCTGAAAATGCAATTTCTACCATTAAAGACTATCTTGCACATACACAAGGAAACCCTAACAACTTCATATTCCATTTCTTGGCAGCGCAAGCATATCTCTCTCTCGATAAAAAAAGGGAAGCAATAGAACAACTTGCACAATCAGTGTCGCTCAATCAATCATTTGATAAGGGCTGGCTCCTTTATGCCCTTCTTAATGAACAGACAGGTGAAACTTCAAAGGCAATTGAAGGGTATACCAACTATCTTCAAGAGACAGATAGACCATCCGCTCAGATTCAAGAGCATCTTTTACGCTTAGCATTTAAAGAAAAATTACAGAAGATGAATCGAAAAGAGATCAATATTAACACAAAATATCTTGAAAAGATCTTGGCCTATTTTAAAGAACGAAAATATAGAGAGGCCCTAAAAATGATTACTGAATATCAATTGCCACAAGAGAATACTGATAATCCAAATCTTACATCAACTCTTCTGGATCCAGTCACAAAATGGTATAGTGATTATCAAAATCACTATGCAAAGATACAACATGAGCCACTCTCCTTTATAAAAACTCAGGCTCATTGATCAACAAGATGGGTACAATAAATATAATGAAAAAAAAAGAGATTATCTGTTATGTTGCTGGCAAATCTGGTGGACACATTATTCCCTGTCTTACCTTAGCCCAAGAAGAACAGAAAAAACATCCCCACATTGATATATTGTTATTGACTACTGATGAACCATTAGACTTAATGATCAGCAAACAGAGTTATGCAATCTCATGGATAGTCTGCTTACCATTAAAAACTACATCAGCAACAGGAATCTTTGAGCTATTTAAACTATTTACGCAAGGATGCATAACCATCTTGAAAACATTCATCACCTTGTTACGATATAGACCACTTAAAGTGGTATCTACTGGTGGTTTTTTAGCAATTCCCGTTGTTATCTGCGCACGAATATTGGGCATTCCGGTAGAGCTTTATGAGCTGAACGTTGAGCCGGGAAGAGCGACACGCTTTCTTACCCATTGGTCAATTGACCTGCGTATATGCTTTGCCCAAACTGCACGTTATCTGGCCAAACAGAAATGCCGAATTGCTGCTTATCCCATTCGTTTTTTTGATAACACAAAACAGATCACTCAAAAAGATGCACTTCGCCAATTACAACTACACGATCACCGCAAAACCGTATTCATCATTGGCGGATCGCAAGGATCATTGCAGATCAACAAGTACATTAAAGATTGGATCACAATAAACCCGCACATACATAATCAGATACAGATTATTCACCAAATCGGCAGCCAAGATAACTTCAATTGGCAACAATTTTATAGTGAATATCACATACCTGCAATTGTATATCAATTCAGTATGGAGATTGCATTACATTATTCTGCAGCTGATCTGATTATCTCAAGATCGGGAGCCGGAGCACTATTTGAAGCACTCTTTTTTGGCAAACCTTGCATCACCATTCCACTAGAGACAAAAAATAACAATCATCAAGTGGCCAATGCTCTGGCTATGCAAAAAGAATATGATGAACTGTTTACTCTGCTAAGACATGCGGAGATAGAACAGAATAATCAGATATTGGCAAATACTATTAATAAGTTGTTACATCTCTATTCAATTCATCATCATAATGATATTTCTATATCCGCTTCTTAATTATAATCAATATGCTTTTTTTCTATTCATATTCTTTTCTCACTCACCGCGTGTGGCATAAAGGGTGTCTTGTCAAACCCGTTATAATCGGAGACACAAGCTTGCAGCTTGATCTCTTATATCGCTCAATTCTACCCCACGCTCTGCGCCCCAAAAGGGCTTGATCTTAAGGGCATCAGAGAGCTCGATAGGAAATGACGGGTTTATTGAAGGACGGACAAAGGTGAAAAAGAGATGTCAGCAAAGACAAATCTATGATCACTTGAATACGGCCTCTCCTCTTGAATTACCTCAAAATGGTTAACACTGGCGACGCCTTTCTGAAGAAGGATATGATCAATCTCTTTTAATTCATCGTCAGCCCAACCGGTGCGCGTCTCTTGCGGGCCAGCAAGCTCTTTTGCATTATCTCGAGCATGGACAAAATTATCAAAAATATTGGTTAAAGGCTCAACAAAACCCATATTAAAATCACCTGTCATTATAATAGGAGATTTATTATTCATATGTTGCTTAATAATCTGGGCACTCAATTGCCGAGCCTCTTGGTAATCATTATCAAGATGAGTATTATAAACATAAAAAATCTTACCTGTTGCACGATCCTTAAACTGAGCCCACGTACATATACGTGGCAACCAACCGGTCTGCTTATAATACCATATGTTCCAGAGTGGCAATAAACTTTCATAGGTATTGATAGTGAATGTCTCTTGATCTAAGAGCTCAAATTTCTCTCTATTATAAAAAATTGGATTATACTCATTGGTTCCAAGCCCACCCCAACTTGCACCACGACCTTTACCAATTGAAAGAAACTGTGGCAACAATCTCCCCAGATCTAAAATTTGAGACTCAGTTGCCTCCTGCATCCCAATAATATCTGGATTAACACGAGCTATCAAATCTACAACCTGCTGTTTACGATTCTGCCACAACCGCTCCGGAGATCTCTCTTTACCTTCACGACGAATATTATAAGTGGCAACTCTTATCAACAAGTCATTATCCTGGGCCATGCTCATAGTAATGAACCCCATAAAAAAACATAAAAAACTCTTTTGCAACATAATCACTCCTTTTTTTGATACTCTGTTACTTCTACTATAATGGCAAGAGGGCCTTAATTACAATGATCGCTACAAAACCTCTTGGCTATATGTATTAAAGCTATACAAATAAAGAGATTTACAATACAATTATTGCTATTATCATAATGTAAACTTTAGACAAAACAGGACTCTTATGAAAAAGCTAGTCTTTAGCTTATTGATTACCATAATCTATTCAACAGTAACAGCTCAAAATGGCAATCATTTCGAAAAAATGGAATACAATCCAGAAACAGGCAAATTATCAAGAGCCAGAAAATTCCTAGCTAAAGAGTTTGCTTGGAACCGTCCACCAGAATATGATGTACTTATAGAAACACCCTGGTTTAATAATAAAAAGCTAGAGGTGAACCTGGATCAACTATTTAATATTGTTAGCATGGGAATAAATATTATCTGCATAGGATTTTGCAGTTTAAACTCCGAAAAAAATCAACCATCTTATTTATCTCATCTACTATCCTTCGGTGTATTATCACCTTTAGCTTACAAATTCTTTGCTGGTCAACAAAAATTACCATTTAAAATTGTTGAAGAAAAAGAGACTCCAGCTTAAAGGAGCATCTCTTAGATCACATAGATTACAGCCCTAGGGTACTATTCCTGGGGCTTTTTTATTGCAACAATATCATATAACGATCGAATCGACATCACGCCAGCCAATCACTTGCCCCATGGTGCGCTTCTGATGCTCATCTCCTGTGTAAATAATAACATTATCTTTTGGATTCAGTGCAGCCAGTTGCGCCAAATATTGAACATTACTGAAAAATGATTGTGAGATGGTCCTGCTCGATTTAATCTCTGCCGGATAGATACTGGTCCCACGATCAATAATAAGATCGATCTCATGAGTTTGATCACGCCAGAAATAGAAATGTGGCACACCACCTTGATTATAGGCTCGTTTATAGAAATCAACAATCATCATATTCTCAAACAGCCCACCGCGTAGATAATGATCAGTAACGCTATTCTCTTGAATATTAAGCAATGAACATGCAAGACCGGTATCAACAAAATAGAGCTTTGGGCTTTTTGTGATCCGTTTATTAAAATTCTTATGATATGGCTGCAATAGAACAATAATATAACTTGCCTCTAATAACGCTATCCAACGCCGTGCAGTGGTGTCACTAACACCACAATCATTACCAAGTGAAGATAAATTTAACAGCTGCCCAACGCGCCCTGCACACAGTTGCACGAAAGTTCTGAACAGTTGCAAATCCTCAACCTGTTTTAATTGCCGAACATCACGCTCAAGATAGGTTTGAATATAGTTCTGATACCAACGTTCTGGAGAGAGCTCTTTATCGATATAGACCGATGGATAACAACCCTTCCAGATAAGTTCTTCTGGTGATTGTGGCAATAATGCTGCCTCTTTTAACTCGCCAATAGAGAGTGGCAATAAGGTATGAATAGAGATCCGACCTGCTAATGTTTGCGAGATCTTTTCATTCATTAAAAAGTTTTGCGAACCGGTTAAAATGAAATAACCGGGCCTTTTGCGTTCATCAATAAAGATCTGAATATAGGATAGTAGTTCAGGCACATGCTGAAACTCATCTATAATAAGCCCATATTCATTCTGATACTGTTCAAAAAACCCTTCCGGATCTGCAACCGCAAAATCTCTGGTCTTGGGATGCTCTAAATTGACATATGCATGGTTTGTAAAAACATTACGTACTAACGTTGTTTTACCCGATTGGCGTGGCCCCAGAACAGCTAAAGCTGAAAAATGCTTTGCCGCTTCAAGAATATCCTGTGCAATCGCTCTTTTTATGAACATAGACCTCCTTTAGATTTATACCCCTTTATTAGTAAAGTCTACAATTCAAGTCGGATTTGTCAACAGATCACTTTATAATTCTATGCAAATCCAACTTTGAAAGTTGGATTTGCATAGAATTCACCTTTATAGCTTCTAGGATTTTTGCAGTAACCATATAAACTTATTTAAATATATATGTATTTATGGTATTATGGTTTTATATCTCTTTTAAACAGATTAAGGATAGATATGCGTAAAACAAACACTAGAGTAACGGTCGATATACCCACCATAGACCATAAAAAACTTAAATTGCTAGCGGCTTATCAGGGTAAAAGTATGCGTAAAATATTCATCGAACTGATTGAGCAAGGATTGGAACAATATCAGGAATGTTCTCATAATCATACTCCTAATGATGTAACAAAAAAAGCTCTTGAAAGCACGAAGCTCAAAAAGGGATTGAAAAAAGCTGGTACCGTAGAAGAACTTTTTGAAAAACTAGCAAAGTAACTATGCTTGATCTTATCTGGCAATCACAATTCAAAAAAGACTTCAAAAAGATTAAAAAGAGCCGCCTTAAAATCGAAAAATTAGCCTATATTATTACTGAACTTCAGCATGAACGTCCTCTGCCACCAAAAAACAAAAACCACAAACTTAAAGGTAATTATATTGGTTGTTGGGAATGCCATATTGAACCCGACTGGCTCCTCATCTATCAACTTTCGGAATCTGAACTGATTTTGATCAGAACAGGGTCTCATTCAGAGTTATTTTAAAAGCAACAAATCAGCAAGATATTACACCCTATTATTTTGCGACTTTCTATTCAATCTGTTAAATTAATTATATAAAAGAGCATTTTATATAATTAATTTAGGGACAAATGTGAAATTTCCATATTTAATGATGAGACTTTTAATCGTTATATGTGTATGCACCAGTCTATATGCTCTATCCAATATACAACAAAAACGATTCTTCCCTTGATTCAATCCAGGTTTATCAAGAGCATACACATAAACCACGTATTAAAGAGGCTAATCACCTCATTATTTCATCTGATTCTGATCTGGAAGGTATCCTTACTCATATACCTGAGACGGACTGGGTTATCACAGGTAAAGAGCAGTATAGCTTGCCCGAGCGCTTCTAAATCAGGACAAGCAATTGCTATTGCACGAAATTACATTAAAATTAAATAATAGAATATAGTTCACGAACAATATTAAAGGAAAAAGCTATGAAGGCTATCTCTAAGCGACTCCTGCTTGCCTCCCTCTTGGCCTCTTGGCCATCGACCCACTCTATGGAATATTTCACCTATATGCAAAACTGCATAAAAGGGCATAAAACGGCCGCTTTAGGTTTAGCTGGTCTTGTCGCCACTGGTGCACTAACACATCAACTTCTTGCAACCGATTATGGTGCCACCGATCTTTCAAACAGAGAGATCTATTGGGATTGGGACAATATCAATACATCGGTTACCAAGTTTCCCCCATCATTTCTGTTTGGTGTTGGCACTTCAGCTTATCAAATTGAAGGTGATTGCACCAACACTGACTGGCACGACTGGGAACAACAGCTTGATACCGCAGGCAATCCTCGCGTTGAACACCCTGCAGGTGCAGCGTGTGATCATTGGAATAGATATAAAGAGGATATTGGATTGATTAAAGAGATTGGTGCTGGTATTTACCGTTTCTCACTCGCGTGGGATAAAATTCAACCGACTCCTGACACATTTGATGAAGCAGCGCTTGCTCACTACCACGATGTATGCAGAGAATTAAAGGCACATAATATTAAGAGCCTCATTGGCCTGCATCACTATGCTGATCCAAAATGGTTTGCTGACATGGGCGGCTTTGAACACGAAGAGAATATTGCATATTTCGTTCGTTTTTGCACAAAGGTCTTTCAATCATTTCATGATCAAGGAATAGAGGTTGACCTCTGGACCGTTTTCAATTCACCTAGTGGATATGCTTTCCACAAATATCTTGTTGGCGATTTTCCCCCTGGCATCAAAGGCAACAAACAACTAACATTGACCGTATTTAAAAATATGTTAGAAGCTCACGTGCAGGTCTATCAACAAGCTAAAAAAATCGACCCTCATTTTACCATCGGATTGCTTAAAAATATTATTCATCTTGATCCTTATAGACCATGGCATCCACTTGATAAGCTCGCTTGCAACATTGCACGAATAATGACCGATGATTGCATGATAAACTTTTTCAAGACTGGGATATTCAAAGCAAAAATTCCATTTGATATCGCACCATGTATGGCAAATGTTGAACATGTTAACCTGTTGGCACCATATAGCTTTGATTTTGTTGGACTTAATTGTTATTCACACAGCTACATTAAAAATATGACCCGCTTACATCATCCACAAGAGACGGTAAGTGATAACCCAACATATACGATCTATCCTGAATCACTCTATCGCGGCATTGTCAGATTAACTAATGAGCTATGCAAGCCGATTGAAGAGTTAACTGGCAAACCTATGCCTATCTATGTGACTGAAAATGGTATTGCATGCAAAGATATTAAAAAGCGAGAACTCTTTTTTAAACGGTATCTTTATGCTATTCACAAAGCAATCGCTGATGGTTACGACGTCAAAGGATATATCTACTGGTCATTAATGGATAATTATGAATGGGGAAGTTACAGTAAAAAATATGGTCTTGTACATGTAGATTTTCAAGACCCAACCCTTACAAGAACGATCAAATCTGATCCAGGAACAGAATATTTCATTTCGTTGATGAAAAATAGTAACTAATGAAGATGCGCGAGTTATTCACTCGCGCATTTTTGTTTATCATATTCTATTTATTCTCTTTTTCTCTTCGACCTTTACCTGTATGTGCGTATCAACATGATCATGATCAACATGATTATCATCTTTATACAGAAAACAGATAAGGAGGAAAAGCATAAGTGTCTTAAGCATAGCCCTGCTCCTTGAAGTTAAACTGTTAGTTTATATATACAATGCAGACAGTTATAACCCATAAAAAAATATTTGTAAACATAGTTTTATATAAAAATTGAAGCGATTCAGTTGCGATTTTTAAAGCATGATAACATAATATGTATTGAACAAATAAAATGTAGAATTATTGCACAGTTGGAAAAGGAAGACTCTTTTTGTTTGTGCTGGCCGGACTGGCAACATAAAAAGTTATCATCCTTTATTTTTCTAAATTTCTTTTTCTAATTTTTTACTTTATTCCCCCTTTGTTAAGGATTTTGCTTGCCCAAAACCCCTAACAACCAAAACGGCACAAAAGGGGCACCTTTTGTATCCCTAACCGGTTGAAAACCCGCTGAGCGCAACACGTTGTGATCACTTGTCTTTTTGATCTGCGATCAAACGACTGCGAATCAGGTTCAACCTTATATCTGACATATTTTATAAAATAAAATCAGGTTCAACCTTATATCTGACATATTTTATAAAATAAAATTCTGATCGAGATCTTTGATACCCCTAAGATCAAGCCCTCCGGGCGCAGAGTGTGGGGTGACGTAAGTGGCTGAATACACCAGTCATTTTCTACTTTAATCTATATTTTCTATAATGATGCAGACCAATTCAATAACAATGCTTCATGTATTGCTTTGAGAAATGCCGGGCTACTCACCATGAACGGATTGGTGATATTCTCTGTATATAAAATTATAAAAACAAGACTGATAACGAGTCCCAGACCCGAAGCTCAAGCCTTTTAGGCGCAGAGCATGTGGTCTGCGTTACGAGTGAGAAGAGCCATCAAACAGCATGTTTGCGTCCAGATTATTAAGAGGGTGACGAGACTCTCTTAATGCCACCACCCGGCAGGGTGAAAAAAATAACATAAAAAAAAGATATTGAACATAAGAACAATTTTAAACATATATTGAAATGACATGTTTGCCATTTCTATCATTCACCCTTTTGCCACTCTTTTCATCAATAACCACCTCTTTTAATGATGGATCATAACTGAATCTCTTTTTTTTAGTCTTCACTTCACGGTGCAGGCCAATCCATATTGGAAATGCTGTATGTAATGGATAGACGTCATCACCCATTGAACGATTGTCATCACATCCAATACAGACTCCCGTTGTCAACTCCGGTGTTGATCCAACAAACCAACAGGTGCGATAATCATTGGTTGTTCCCGTTTTACTTGCAGCTTCACTATCGATCCATTTCTTTGGAGCAATCACTGCACGGACTCGCTCAAGGCCAATGCCAAGCACCTTCAAAACCTGCCCACTGATATGTGGCTCAATAACCTGCTCTTGAACTACCACATGCTTATAGACTCTACTGCCCCACCGATCTTTAATCCAACTGATCATATGGGGCTTCACATAAACACCGTTATTAGCAAAAACATTCATCATACCAACGGCTTGATCTAATGTTACATCAACACAGCCGAGTGCCAATGAAGGGTAACGATGCTTTGGATCGGGCAGACCACATTTTTTTGCAAGCTCTACAATTGGATCGGCTCCCAGCTTTAAGAATGTTTTAATAACCACAATATTATTTGAATGTGAAAGTGCATAGGCCAAAGTGATCGGACCATTAAACATTCTATTATAATTCTTCGGTTGCCACTCTTTGCCATATGCATCAACAATCGTTATTGGCTCATCACACTCAACATCTGCAAAACTAAAACCATGTTGTAATGCTGATGCAAATATAATCGTTTTAAAGACTGAGCCCAATTGCCTATAAGCCTGTAACGCTCTATTAAATTTGGATGTTTTATAATCATACCCGCCAATGAGAGCACGAATCTCTCCTGTATTTACCGCCATTGTTAATAATGCACCATCAATACCGCTATTAATTGTTTTGCGCATGGTCTGTATATGCTGCGAAAAACTTGACTCTGCTCTTTTTTGCAATGCGACATCAATAGTTGTTTTGACAATATATCCCCCAGTATATAAAGCATCTCCAAACAGCTCTTCAAGAAACTGCCTGATCGATTCTCGTGCATGTTGACCAAAGATATCCTGATGATAGCTGACGATCTCTAATGGCTTATATGTGGCATCATGAAATTGTTCTTGCGAAATAAATCCCAACTTTCTCATTTTAAACAATACTAGATTGCGTTGCCGCTGTGTTGCAAGTGGATGCAATAATGGTGTGTAACTACCTGGAGATCGCATAATTGATGCCAATACTGCAGCCTCATCAACCGTTACATCACAAACAGATTTATTCCAAAAGCGTTGCGCAGCAGCCTCAACACCATAAATGCCACATCCAAAATAGACATGATTTAAATAAGTCTCAAGTATCTGATCTTTACTGAACTGCATCTCAACAAGAAGTGACATCAACTGCTCTTTAATCTTACGCCTGAATGTTCTTTTTTGATCAAAAAAGAGAAGGCGAACTAATTGCTGAGTAATGGTGCTTGCACCCTGCATGACACGCCCATGAGATATATTAACAAACAGAGAACGAACTATGCCACGAAACGAAAGCCCACAATGATTGTAAAAATCCCAATCTTCTGCAGCCAGAAAGGCCTGAATGAGATGCTTTGGCATCTGTTCAAGTGATATCCACTTGCGCCTATCAAGGGCAAAACGGGCCCACTCTCTGCCCTCATGGTCAAGCAAGATCGTTGCCCTGCCTGGATTATACTGTTCAAGATGTGAAAAATCTATGCATTTATTATGTGCAATATAGCTGATTGCGCCACAGCATAGCGCTATACAGAATACCAACATAATAAAAAGTGAACACAGAACATCTTTAATCAAAACTCTACTTATTAACATACCTGATTACCCATCTACATATACGGGCTCAGCATACTATAAAAGAGAATAATTGAATAAGATTGATCACCTTTTTGTTATGGCTTTTTGCAATGTATGAGATCTCTTGGAGATATCAGAAATTAAAGAATTATATTTTTCATCAAATTCTGCAATAGAACTATTTATTGCATCAGCATTCGACCAATCATTATTTAATAATGAATCAAGAGAATCAAGCTCTTTCTTAAGCTCATCCCTCCTTCTCATCAACGCCACATGAGCAATATTTTTAGTATTCTCAATTTTCACTTTTCGACTTCTAATTAATCTTTTTAAGCCTAAAAACTCTTGAGCATAGAGTTTGCTAATATCATTCAACAGTGTGTGAACTTGATATATTTTTTGAGGATCCTTTTTTAAATCTGAAACTTGAAGCATTGCAATATCATTTAATTTTTCATAAAAACGTTCATCTTTTAGATTCTTACCAAGAAGACCCGATCTTTTCAATATCTGCTCTTTTTTACCCTCTAACCATGCTTGAGGATCAGAAGAATTTTCAAACTCAGTTAATACTGCCATTTCTGGTTCAAGAATATTTCCACTGTGCATATACTGCCCTACTTTATCAAATGTTTGTGAAAAAGATTGTACGTCAGAAGAGGGTAATGAAGATGATGGTGATTGTGATGGCAATGGCAGTGATGATGCTTGCGATTCTTCATGCCGCAATTCTTTAGATGGTTGTTCACTAGCCTGATACATCTTCGCCTCTAGATCAGCTAAAATATTTTCATCAAATAAGGATGGGTTTTGCTGTAAAGCCTCTTCCAAAGAAAGCACCCTCACTGTATCTTCTTCACTTAAATTTTGAAAGCTTTTTTTAAGCTTATCTATACGTTCAGAAAAATTCTTCTGCTGACTAGATGTATAAATTTCTTCCTGCTCACCTTTATCTTCTTCTTTATCAGAAAGAGATGATAATAATCGTAACGATGATCTTCCCAATGGCGATGATGGCGGCAATGAAATCTCTTCACGCCGCACTTCTGAATATGATGGCCCTGAACTAGAGGCGGATCCAACATCCTCCTGACTAGGTAAATAAATTTTTTCCTGCTCACCTTTTGATGTAGCTTGAGCACTGTTTTTTTGTCTAGCTAGGTCATGAAATTGTTCCAATTTTTGTACTTCCTCTACTGACAACACTGGCTTATCTTTAATACCTGCTAAAAAACGAACAAGGCCAGGAATGCGCGCAGGACGATCAAAATGTTGAAGAAAACTCTTCTTTGATTCAATATCATGATCAGGAGATGACAACTCCCCAGAAGAAGATGATGAAGGAGATGATAATGATTGTGATGATGGCAATAAAATCTTTTCATGGTGCACTTCTGAATGCGATGGCACTGAACTAGAAGAGGATCCAACATATTGAAACATTTCTTTTTCTAGCTCATCTAAGTGTTTCAGATTATCCTCATTTAATAATAATTTAGATTCTTCAGAACTTTCTAAAGATACCAACGTTGCCAGCCTCTCCTGATTCTCTTGACTCAAATATTGAGAATTATCTTGAAGCTTCCGTATGCGAGCAAAAATAGCTTCCAGCTGATCTGATATAAGAATATCTTGCTGCTCACCTTTATCTTCTATTTTTCCTTTGTCAGAAGAAGAAGATGATGATGATGAGGGTAATGATGGCGATTGTGGCGCAGCCGGTTGCCGCCAACTTGAAAACCAACGCATCAATGCAGCAATATAAGTCGGGTCAGGATTTACTTGCGCACCAGGTTGACCAGCTTCAGGATTTTCCAACACGGGAACATTGCGCACAGATTCTTCAACAGTAAATGGGCGCGCCATTAAAAAACTGACAAAATTTCGCCCTGAGCGATATATGCTTGAAAGCCAATCCATAGCCACTATATCATGGGCACATAGAGAAAAGACCAATATCATCAATGCTTTTATGTTAATATATTTTATCGTCATACTATACCTTGGTCTAAAAATGATCTAATGTACTTGAGTAATATAATCCAAGCACTCCATAACAATATAACAAATAGATATTATTTTATACAATAAAAATAGCATCTATTCCCCACAATAACTGATTTGCGAAAGATACCATATGAAGCGGAGCAATTATACTTTGATTCCTATTTTCCTCTTTCTATTCGATTACAACATCAACCTATTACTGCATTACCGTTTGCTAAAAGGCCTACTCTGTTGGTTTTTGATAACATCATATAATGCACCTGCAATCACTGGCCAACTCTTGATAGCTCTCATACTATTGGGGCTCTATTCATTTACCCACTATAGCCACTTTGGCATCATCTATATCAGCATGATACCTATCATCATACTCACTATAGTGGCAAAAAAATGGTTCACAAAGAGCTTTTTTGTTCCAGCTTTCCTGTTGGCACTCTTTTTAGTAATAGAGAGAGAGATAACCTACCGCTTGCTGAATATCGGACAGCTACCCCTAAGCTATACTGTGTGGCAATTTTGTGTTAATATATTAGTGTTATTGATTATATCTTTGAAAATTCATGGAATTGGCAGACTAGGCAATCGCTTATGAGAAAGTCATAAGAGGAAAGTCCGGACTCCCAATAAACAAGATACCTTCGGAGATGTTGCAAAACATCAACTAAGGAGGGCGCAAGCCCATGGAAAGTGCCACAGAAAATAACCGCCATGCTTATATGTTTTTATGCGCATTGGTAAGGGTGAAAACGTGTGGTAAAAGCGCACGAGTATGTCTAGCAATAGCCATGCGGGGTAAACCCTATCTGGAGCAAGGCAAATAGCGTGAACGGTTGTCTATTCCGGTTTTGACACGCGGGTATGCTGCATAGATTAATGGTTGCCACTACAGATAATGTAGAACAGAATCCGGCTTATTGTCAGCCAATCCATGAATTTCAATATCTTCTGGAACATTATGGTGTAATTGTGAAGCTATCAACACTCTATCCTCATCTATGGATCACACCTTTTGTTCTCTTTATCTCTACCTATTTTGCACTACATATACTATTTGGCTATCCCTGCTTTATCACCCCAGATATTACCGGCATGCATTTAGTTGAGGCGACCAAACTACTCTCCAGTTATCAACTTCATCCTGAAATTATTCAGATCAAAAAAGATACTGGGCTGCCGTCTGCAACGGTACTTCATCAAAGGCCACAAGCTGGCAGATTAATCAAAAAGAATCAGACTGTCTATATTGTCATATCTGAAAAGCCCTCTGCAGAAGTTGCCCCTTCATGCATTGGGCTCTCAATAGACCAGATAAGAAAGACCACTCAAGCTATCGGCCTAAAACCGACATTCCATACCATCTCCTACTCTTACCCAGTTGGCCACTGCTTTGGCCAATGGCCATCAGCAGGTCAACCAATTAAGAACAGATCTTTGATCTGCTATATTGCTCAAGAAAAAGATAATCTTGTCATATTTCCCAATTTTAAGGGCAAAACATTGGAATCTGTTGTTACAATACTGACAAAATATAGCATTAACCATTATCAGACCGATATAGCCCCTGAGCAATCCAAGACCTATTATATCATTGATCAACACCCCAAAGCTGGAACTGTTTTGAACCTCATGGAGCCTGAAAAACTACTTGTAGAACTGAAAATCGGGCTCAAACCTGCAAAATCTCTTCATTAAAGTACTTAAACAAAAAACTCTTTTCTTTATACCCAAATTTGTGTAATTTATAAGGTAGGGTATGTGAATTACACAGAGGATATATTATGTTTATCACAAGAGAGATGCTCCCTATATTGGAAAAGTTCGCTTCATTTTTCCCCGTAGTAGCGCTCCTAGGGCCACGCCAATCGGGCAAAACAACATTAGCACAACAAGCATTTCAGGATTATTATTATGTCAACCTTGAAAATTTAGATATCCTTGGCATAGCGCTAAATGATCCAAGAGGATTTCTAGAACGACTCTTGGTCCATAAAGGGGTCATTATCGATGAGTTTCAAAATGCCCCTGATATGCTTTCTTATATTCAGGTGATTGTTGATCGGGAAAAACGGCCAGGATTTTTTATTTTGACAGGTTCTCATAACTTTCTTATGAATCAAGCTATTTCACAATCACTAGCAGGACGTGTAGGAATTTTGACCCTCTTGCCTTTATCCCTTAAAGAGATAGCTGATGCGAATTTACAAGCAAAATTTAGTGAGAATGCAATTGTCAAAGGTGGATATCCAGGCATTTTTGCAAATGCTGCATTGGATCCAGAATATGTTTATCCATCATACATACAAACCTATTTAGAACGTGATGTGCGAACAATTAGCAAAGTGGCCGATTTAGTGCTTTTTAAAAAATTCTTAGGACTATGCGCTGGACGTATCGGACAATTATTGAATGTTTCAGGACTAGCATCTGATTGTGGGATTAGTGTTTCAACCGCCAATGCGTGGCTTTCTATTTTACAGGCAAGTTATATTATCTATCTCTTGCAACCGCATCATGCTAATTTTAACAAACGACTTACTAAAAGTGCTAAGTTATATTTTTATGATACTGGAGTTGCCTGTTCATTATTACACATCAACACTGCAGATCAGTTACAACAACACTCCTTGCGCGGCCCTCTTTTTGAAAATCTTATTATAACCGACATTGCTAAACAATTTTATAATAAGGCTAAAAATCCACCGATTTATTTTTGGAGGGATAGTCATGGCCATGAGGTTGATTGTCTTATTGAACGAGAAAACCAACTGTTGCCGATCGAAATCAAAGCTAGCATGACATTTCACAAAAGCTTCTTGGATAGCGTTAACTATTGGTTAGAGCTTTCAAAGCAGCAACAAGGCCTTATCGTTTATGGCGGCAATGAGCCTATGCGGGCTAAAGGTATCGATATTGAGAGCTGGAGCTCATTTTCTGTGATATAAGACGCTCACATCTACTGCCCCATAATAGAAACAGCTTTGTTACCCTGCAGAATACTGCTTCTAGAAATGAAAGTCGGGCCCAAACCTGCAAAATCCTCTTTTTAGCCACCAGTTGCTATTTTCATTGCAAATGGTATTATTAACGATAAGATTAAAAATTAACCTGAAAATGGAGATTATATGTTACAGACATCTAAACTGTTATCAGTACTATTACTGACCATGACTATCGCTTTAAACACTGGATGCAGTGAAAGCACAGTCATTCAATTAACACCTGCAAACACCCTTATTGCAACCGACCTTGATGATGTAATTTTAAAAAGAAATATGGTACAGCGCCCACGAAATGTACACCTTTATCTATGGCATTCTGATTGGAAATCTATTTTTAAAGGTTGGTCACATTTTAAACGCATAAATAATGAACGCAAATATGTTAAATGGATGGCCAAAGGGCTAACAAAACCTGCAGAATTTCTTCGTGCATGTGTAAAACAGAAAGATATTATTCCTGAAACATTAGAACTTTACAAAAAACTGCATGCACAAGGATTCAGGTTCTATACAGCAACAAACATCGGCACTATTTTCTTTGAAGACCAAAAAACGAGATTTCCTGAACTGTTTAATGATAACTTCATTAAACATTGCATGACCGTTGATTATAGCGTAAAAAATCCGATCGAAAAACCAGATCCACGTTATTTTGAAATGCTCAAAAACAAGATCAATGCTGCAGACGGGCAATATATTCTCTTTATTGATGATAAAAAAGAGAATGTTGAGGCTGCCCGTAAAGCTGGACTGCTTGCTATTCAATTTGATAAAAAACAGGGTGCCAAGAAACTGGCTCAAGATCTGAAAAATATGTATGGAATCATTATATAAAAATATTTAAAACGAAAGAGATAAAAATGCTAAAAAAACTATTATTTTTAATCATTATTCTTATTGGCAAAACAGAACTCAACGCACAGTTTGTATATCACAAAGATTATAACTTCAATAAAGTTGGATCTTTAATTCCGACTATATTACAAGCAAGTGACTACGGATTTAATACAGGCCGATGGCTTGCCTCTTGTATCAACATGGAAAAACTTTTTATAACAATAGCTCCCCGTGCGTATGTTGATCTGTGCAGACCTCAAAACATCAAAAATATGCTTAAAGAAAATCCAAATATTACCAAAAGCATGTTTCATAAACCTGCAAGCGAAGTATCTCAAGAAGAGCTACAAAAAATTCACTCACAAAAATATATAGATGAGCTTTTCACAGATCCAAGAATTATTGCAAATATCTGCGAGATGGGCTTTTTGCCAACGTTATCTTTCCCCCCATTTTCATATAACATGGATTTCTTTAGAAAAGCTGCATTACGGCCCATTTTACTTGCAACACAAGGCACTCTTGATGCTGTAGATATCGCATTAAACAATCGCAATATGGGCAAATTCGGATGGGCAATAAATCTTGGTGGAGGATTCCATCATGCAAAGGTTGGCGGCAAAGAGGGTGAAGATTACAGCAAATGGGGCAATTGTGCAGTCTCTGATGAAGGATTAGCAACACTAAAAGCACTTTCTGAGTATAATATAAATAAAGTGTTAATTGTGGACCTTGATGCTCACCAAGGAAATGGCAATGCCTGGATTCTAGGCAATAATGAAAAAGTTGCTATTTTTGACATGTATAACAAAGAGGCAACTGGAAACTACCCTCCAGATCAAAATGAGGCAGCCCAACTTATTAAATATTGCTATCCGTTAACTCGTTACACCGAAGATGAGGCCTATCTAAGACTTCTAAAAGAAAAATTAGAAAATGCCGTTGAGCAAGAACGGCCAGATTTGATAATTTACAATGCAGGAACCGACCCACTTGAAGATGATCCAGAAGGCCTTCTTAATATATCAGCCCAAGGAATTATTGAACGGGACGAATATGTATTTAATCTAGCAAAAAAGATTGGCGCTGCTATTGTAATGGCGCCCTCTGGTGGCTATCAAAGATGCACAGCAGCAGTGATTGCAAAATCATTACATAATTTAGTGAATAAAAAGATAATCAGCTAATCAGATAGGAGGAGCCTGAAACAAACTGGCTCAAGATCTTAAAAATCTTTATGGTATTACTTTGTAAATGGAGGTTATATGTTACAAACAAAAATACTATCTCTATAGTGCGCACATTATCATGATGCCGTGAAGCCCCAAAAAGCATATTTAAAAACTGTATTATTTAGAAATGAGAGTACTTCACGAGAAATGACGTAAATATCCGAGATAAACTTATTGTGTGT
>JAKBEL010000008.1 GCA_021833825.1 bacterium | reverse complement strand
ATCTTTATCCTAGCCACTAACGGGATCTATCAGCTTTCTGTAATAAACAGCTTCTGAACACAAATCTTAAACTATATTTATTTTAACACATTTTTTTGAAAGAAATGGTTATACTTACCATACAAGCCACGCTTCGGCGGAGCCTGGTAATTTTAATGACGGCGGGAGCCTTCTAGAGCTCGCAGAGCGAATAGAATGTAAGGACGAATAATCAATTAATCGAGTAATAAAAAAAGCCCCACCAATATGATGAGGCCTCTGTCCCGCTATAGCTTTACGCGAAGGCGGATTATTCCGCCGTAATTTTTAATAAAAGCAAACCCTTTTTATATATTGATCTTGATTATGAACAAGAGGGATGACGTACCATGTAAACACCAACACCACACACAGCCACAGGTATTATTATACTAGCAACATTATAAGCTGATTCTGCAATCACATAACGATACAACGATTCATCTTTAAACTTGAACTCAGGGTAAGTTTGATCAAGTTTCTTGCTACATACATCATCAATCATTGTCGTAAGGCGAGGCAATTCATTTTTCCAGCGATTTTTACATCCTTCTAAATTTTCAAAGAATACCGTGCTTCCTCCTTCAACATTTGGAAGCTTATAAAAATCATAATATCCTTTACAGGCTCCGAAAAGATAACCTCCAGCAACTACTGCCATGCCTGTCCCAACAGGTTTTGCTATATCTAAAACACTCAAGTTCCCTTTATATGCAATGGCAGCTGCAACTGATCCAATCAGGGCAGAATGCAATAAAATACTTCTGCTCATTCCATAGTGGTCAATCGGCGACACTGAATATGTAAAGCTTTGCTTCGCCCCATTCTTAGAGCCTTGAGATGATATTTCCATCTCACGAGGACCAATAAGATTGGTCGTTGTATACCTTAAAAAAGAACCATATCCGGCTGATGCGCCCGCTACAGCACAACCCACTCTAATCGGAGCAGGAGTCCTTAATAGACCACCAATAATCTGTTGCGACCATGAATCATCTGCCTGCAATGGTAGACCAATATTACCCAGTAATAAACCTGTAAATAGAGCAAGTTTTCTGCTTTTCATTTTAACCTCCTCTGATAAATGCTTTTTAACCGCTTTCATTTACAAGTCTAATTATATCAAAACCCATAAACATCTGCAAATAGCCACTGGATCAAAGCATTGGCTTTTAGATACACCCTTTTGGCATTAACCCTACAGAGTACCTTCTGGTATCAAACAATCGCAAATCAAAGCGCTTCCATGCCAAACATCTATTTCTTGCAGCCTCTTTCATTATTCCTGTACCCGGCGAGCAGACAAACATAATCAGGGTCAACTCCCGCAAGGTCATTGCACGTAATTGCACACTGCTTACAAAAGCAAGCAATATCACAAGGAGAACCTTTTGAGCTCTATGTAATTTCATATCAATCTTTCAGTATGTATCAATACACAAGCCTCATAATCTATAATAGAAATTATACATATAGATTAAAAAAAGTACAACTATGCAACAAAGTGAAAAATGGATTTTTACTTCTGCAGTTTATAGGATGCGTGGTTCGAGAAAAGCTAACGCTTTTTTCACCATGATCTGAATTTGTAAATCCTGTTGCGAAGCAAAATGATCAAAATTTTTTAAAGAACAATATTGTATACTCGATTCATTGATTATTCATGGTTCAATACATTCTCCTACATTTTTCAAACTTCGGAGAACACTTCCACCGCCGCTCAAGAGCTATGGTGGACAGGCACCATGAGCCGCCCTTCGATACTTTTTGCATACGCAAAAAACTCAGGGTGAGCGGAAAAAGGGATATTTCCATTGAAAACATAAGTAATTAAAAAACTAATAAGAACGCCATCCGCCTAGGATAAAGATAATAAGAAATCCTTCAATCGCATGCTATACCCCCATTCATTATCATACCATCCAAAAACTTTCGCCATATTACCAGATGCTTGTGTCAATGCCGCATCGAGAGTGACTGAATAATTAGATCCGATATAATCACTTGAAACGAGCGGTTCATTGCTTATTGCTAAAATCCCTTTAAGCCCTTTTTGCGCAGCAAGTTGAAACGCATGGTTAACAACATCAACAGATAGCTCTTTTTGCGCATGAACAACAAGATCAATCAACGAAACGGTTGCCACAGGAACACGGATTGCTGTTGATTGAATGAGCCCTTTAAGCGCAGGAATCACCTGAGCTATCATGCGCGAAGCGCCAGTCGATGTCGGAATGATATTGAGTGCAGCAGCACGTGACCTCCTGAGATCATCCGATTCAACGTCAATCAGAACTTGACTATTGGTATATGCATGAACTGTAGTCATAAAGCCCTGCTTAATAGTGAATGCATCATGAAGAACTTTCAATGTGGGCATCATTGCATTGGTAGTACAGCTTGCCAATGAGACAACCCTATCACGATCCGGATTATATTGATCATCATTAACACCCGGCACTATAGTGGTAACAACCCCTTTGCATGGTGCAGTAATGAGCACATGCTCTGCTCCAGCATCGATGTGCAACTTACTCAATTCTTGCGTTGCATAGCTCCCTGAAGCATCAACAACCCAATCAATATTATATGCTTTCCAATTCAATTTTTTTGGATCAGCAATGGCAACAAGCTCTATAGCATGACCATTAATCGTTAACCTATTATTGCTGCAGGAGACGGCGCCTTCGAATGTTCCCATTATGGTGTCATATTTAAACATATGTGCAACTTTGGCAAGATCTGCTGGGCCAACATTAATAAGAACAACATTCAAACTTTTTTGCGCCTCTCTATCGGACATAATGGTACGTAAAAAATTTCGTCCTATACGCCCAAATCCATTAATTGCTATACGCATGTCGCTTCTCCCTTTTTATTTCCACGAACTAATGATGCCAATCGGAAACCAATTTTAACATCTCTTTTTCTACTCCTTCATCAACTACTGGTAATTCCATAATGATAGGCACATGCACAATAGATGGATGAAGCACAAATGATCTCAATGCCTCAATTGGCAATATTCCTTGATCCAATAGAAGATGTCTATCCATACAGGAACCGATAGGTTGATCTGTGTTGTTCAAATGTATCAGAGCGATACGCTCAAAACCAATAGTCTGTGCAACGATATTAAAAAATTCTTGCTGTTGGCGAAGATCATCAAGGTCATACCCAAAAACATGTGCATGTGCAGTATCGAGACAGAAAGATATTTTTTCTGGATGATCAATTTTTTCTAAGATAGATCTAAAATCTTCCAAATCTCCACCAATTGAGAGATTTCCATGAGCAGTATTTTCAACAACAATAGTAATATCCTGCTCGTATTTCAATATACTATTTAATCGCCTTACAAACGCATCAATACCTGCAGTCTTGTCTGCAGCACCTTTTGCCGATCCTGGATGAATAATAATATGGGTAAAACCGAGCTGTTTTGCCAAGCGAAGCTCACGCTTGAAAATGTATAATGAAATATCATGTATACTTGCAAAATTAGTCCAATAAGAAGCATGCACAAAGAGCTGCTTAAACTGACTGCGCATCTTTTTAAAATCATTGACTTGATAATATGAAGGATGAATAAATCGATTTGTCTCTTGATGCAATAAAAAACATTGAAAGATGGATAGATCTAAGCGCGCCGCTTTTTGCGCAACACCAACAATAGTATCATCAAGTCGTATATGTAATGCAATATCTCTCACGCATCACCTTTTGCAAATTCTTTACAGAGATACTCTTTTTCATAAAATGGTGCCAATGCTGCTACAAACTGATCAATAATCTTTAAAAGTCCCTCTTGCGTCTGCGATTCAAAACGCAGACTAAGCATAGGCTGAGTATTAGATGCTCGCAATAGACCCCAACCATAAGGCATCGTGACCCGTATCCCATCAATAGTGATTAATTCTACTCCATCTTTCTGTGCAAAGATATCGGTAACAGTCTGTACAATCAATTTTTTCTTCGCTTCATCACAAGGTATACGCAATTCAGGAGAACTAAACATATGTGGATAGACCTCTAATAATGTCTCTATATCATTATGAACAACCAACTCAAACAGACGCAACATAGCATAGATACCATCATCATAACCAAAGTAACGATCTTTAAAGAAAAAATGGCAACTCAATTCGCCACCAAGTATTGCACCATGCTTGCTCATCTCATCTTTTATAATCGAATGGCCAGATGGTGAGATAATCACCCGTGCACCAAGCATGGTCAAATAATCGATCAGTACTAAAGAACTTTTAATATCAATCACCACACCAACATGAGCATCCTCTTTAACTACAGTCTGGCCAAAAAGCCCCAAGAGCAGATCACCTGGTATGAGCAGCCCCTTTTTGGTCATAGCTGCCATACGATCAGCATCACCATCAAGACCAATGCCGATAGTCGCATCTGTTGTTGTAAGAACATCTTTAACATCTTGCATATTTGCTAATTTTACCGGGTCAGCTTCATGATGTGGATAAGTTCCATCAACTTCAGAATAAAGAACATTTACATCCTTCCAATGCATCTTCTGAATAAGCTGCGGAATAACCACACCTCCAGCACCATTGCCACAATCAACAACCGCCCTTATATTGCTATTTTTAAGATGTGCAAAATGATCAACCAACCAATCAATATAATCTGGAATAATAGCATATTGAGTATATAGGCCACTATGTAATGAGCTGATCTTGCAACCATCTTTATACAGACGATAGATCTCTTGTATATCAGCGCCCCAAATAGATTCTGTCCCTAAGCAGATCTTAATGCCATTATATTCCTTTGGATTATGGGATGCAGTTATCATCAGACCCGCCTCAACAGGTAATTGATGCATAGCAAAATAGAGTGCCGGCGAATGGCATAGACCAATTGAGATAACATTCAAACCACTATCTTGCATCGCTTTAACTAATGCTTCTTTAATTATAGGAGAATGAGTGCGACCATCCATACCGACAGCAACAGTGACCACCTCAGGATTGCGCTCCTTAAAAAAATAGGCTATAGCTCGACCAAGATCATACATCTGATCAATAAAAAATTCGTGATCAACTACACCCCTAATATCATACTCTCTGAAAATAACTGATGGCATTAATCTTTTTTCTGTCATACGTACAGACCCTTCTCTATTGAAAATCATATCTCTTAGATTACCATAAAAATTAAGATGATGCTCGCGCTGCTCGTATTTTTGTACTAATCATGATAATATTACTTAGCTATAAATGTATAAAATAAAAACTGTTAACGAGTCCCTGACCCGAAGCTCAAGACTTTAGGTGCAGAGCGTGTGGTCAGCGTTACGAGTGAGAGAAGCAATCCAACAGCATGTTGGTGGCCGGGATTATTAAGGGGGTTGCCAAAAACCCCACTTAATGCCATCACCTGGCGAAGGTGAAAAAATATAAAGAAAAGTAACACCATGATACCAATTAAAATACAGATTAAAAATTTTTTAAGTTACGGTGACGAGCTTCAGACAATAGACTTTTCAAACTACCATTTAGTCTGCCTGTCTGGTAAAAATGGTCATGGCAAATCGGCCCTCCTTGATGCAATTACATGGGCAATCTGGGGACAAGCACGTAAAGTTGGTGGTACTGCAAAAGCTGATCAAGGGCTATTACGGTTGGGCCAAACTCATATGCTTGTGATATTAGATTTTGAATGCAATGGAACACACTATCGAGTGAGGCGCGAATTTGCATTAACCTATGGCAAACCTTATGCAGCTCTCGATTTTGGCATTGTCGACCAAACTCAAGAGAACATCATTCCACTGACCGAAAAGACCATTCGCGGCACACAGCACAAAATAGAGTCAACCATTCATTTGGATTATGATTCATTTATTAACTCAGCATTCTTGCGCCAAGGCTATTCAAACGAGTTTTCAAAAAAATCTCCAAAAGATCGCAAAGAGATTTTAGCAAACATTTTGGGTTTACAACATTATGAACTACTGCGAAAACTTGCCAATGATACGGTTCGCGAAAAAATTACCTTAAAACAGCAACTTACTACTCTGCAAGAAAAGATACAGAACGAACTTGCAAAGACCGATCAAATTAATAGCGCAATAAGAGAGATTACCAGACAACTCAAAGAGCACCATATACAAGAGCAAGATCTTCTTACTGAACAGAAACGCTTACAGAAAGAGCAACATCACTTATTAACACTCAAGCATGAAGAGCAGCATTGCGCAAAAGAGCTCAATCAATTACAAGAGGCGTATAGAGACAATAGCAATGCACTACGCACAACATTGCACAAATGGAGAAGTACACATCGACAACAGATACATATGCACTCTTTAGATGTATTAAAAAAACAGAAATATGATCTAAACGCCGCTATTGCAACGATTCAGAAGCAGCATCAAGAAAAACTCCTAAAACAGGAGCTCTATTTAAAAACCCAACAATCATTTGTTACCTTTGAACAGAAGATAAAGCACGAACAGTTACAACTGACCGCACAAAGACAGCTACAACTCCAAGAGATTCAACTACAATACAAGCAGATCGAGCAAAAACTTATCAACTGCAAACAACAGCAGCAACTTCTGTTTAAAGAACTGCAAGATCAACAGACGCTTATTACAACATCTGAACAGAATATAAAGATAATAGGAACAATCGAAATAAAATCATATGAACAGCTATTTGAAAAAAGAAGAGCCTATTATCAACAATGGATTGCTCAGGCAAATGTGATTAAAAATGAGTTCGATCAAACCGAACAGAAAAGATTATTGGTAAATGATGATGATTCTCCAAGCTGTCCATTATGTGAGCAGAATCTTTCAGCAACCCGTAAAAAATTTTTAAAACAGAAGCTACTTAAACATGAAGAGGCGTTAACACATCGTTATACGCGATTAAAAAATCTTATTGTGAAAATCAAAGCGCTCTTAATTGAACAACATGAACAGTTAGCGATATACAAAAAAAAGGCTGAACAGCTCGCTCTTGAGGAGCATAAAATGCAACTTGCACAACAACGCATTGCACAGCTCAATGAACAACAAAAATCACATAATCAACTGCAAACATCTCTTGAAAAAGAGCTTGCACAACATGCGACATTGCTCATCGAGCATGAAAAAAATAGTAAACTTGAGGCAGAGCGTGCTCAAAAAGAGTTGAATGAACATCCTGAATATACCGCCTTGCATAAAGAACTGCTCGAGCTAAAACATGCTTATGAGAAAGCTCCTTATGATCAAAAAGCATATCTCAACTTACAAGAACAGCTACAAGCGATTGAAAAACAGTTGCTCGCAGCTGAGACAATACAGGAGGAGATCAAACTTCAAGACGAACGTAAAAAAGGTATCTCAAGGCTATGCGCAGATACAAAAGTGATAAAACTCAAATTACTTCAGACGCAACAAAAACTCAAAGAACTTGCTGTGATTACTGAGCTTGAAAAGCAATACAAGATGCAAGAGGCTCTTTTAGAAGAGAAACGAACATCATGGGCTAAACGTAAAGATGAGCTTTTGCAAGAAAATGGAAAACTTGAACAGCAGGAGGCTGATCTTAAAAAATTGAGCTTGGAGCATACCCAACAACAGACATATATTGCAACATTGACTCAGGAAATTGACGACTACCAAGAGATAACTTCAGCATTGAGTAAAAACGGGATTCAAGCTTTACTTATCGAAGATGCGATTCCAGAGATAGAGCAAGAGGCCAATGACCTTTTGAGCAGATTAACCGATAATCAAGCAACAATTCTTATTGAATCTCTCAGAGATTTAAAAAGTGGCGGCAGCAAAGAGACATTAGATATTAAAATATCTGATGCTGCTGGCATACGCCCTTATGAACTATTTTCTGGCGGAGAAGCATTTCGTATCGATTTTTCATTGCGTATTGCCATATCAAAATTACTTGCACGGCGGGCTGGAACATCACTGCAAACGTTGATCATCGACGAAGGATTTGGTTCACAAGATGAAGAGGGGCTCTCTTATATTATGGATGCTATCTATAGAATCCAGGATAGCTTTAAAAAAGTGATCATTGTCTCTCACCTACCTCGACTCAAGGATCAATTTCCAGTACACTTTTATGTAGAAAAGACTCCACAAGGAAGCCATGTTCAGATTTTTGAGCAGGCATAATAACCACAAGAGGAAAATATATGTCAGATAACAATGCAACATTAGAACAGCTAAAAGCGATCGCTTCTAAATTCATTCTTGATCGTGATTGGAGGCAATATCATGGAGCAAAAAACATCAGCATGAATCTTGCCGTTGAAGCGGCAGAATTGATGGAGCTTTTCACCTGGGCCAAAGACAGACATGATGCTGGCACTATAGTAGAAGAAAAAAAAGAGGCAATCAGGCATGAGCTTTCTGACATTCTCTTCTCTCTATTGATTTTTGCAGATGAATACAACATCGATCTGACACAAGCGTTCAAAGAGAAAATGGTGCATAATGCTGAAAAATATCCTGTTGATAAGTGCAAAGGGATCAATAAGAAATATAATGAGTATTAATGATGCAAATCAAAACTGCAATTATTTTAAAAAATAGACCTCTTCTGAAACTTAATTTGTGAGCTCAAAATTGTAGATACCTGCGATGAGATTAAATCGCAAGCCAAACCTTTTTCTGCGATTACGATAACGATCAGCGACTATTTTAAACCGTTTGAT
>JAKBEL010000003.1 GCA_021833825.1 bacterium | reverse complement strand
CTAAAAAATTTATTTTATCGCTATTAATATATGTGACGAGCTTTCTAATGCTTTATCGTCATGATATTGGGTTACGAATAAAGGTTGCTGTATTTATAGCGATGGGATTATCAGATATTATTTATTATTTTTTAACATCGAATAAAAATGAAAGATTACAATGATCAAACGAATATTATTATCAGTTTTAGTTATTATGCCGCTTTTAGGGAAAAGTGATCCTAAAGATGTTGAATTGATTGCCAAAATCAATAAATTAGAGATGTTAAAACAAGATATTGCTGAAAAAGAAAAATATATTGATGCAGTTACTGCAGAAGCTTCAAAGATATTGCTTTCTATGACTGATGCATATGATAAAGAACAGCTAAATTTAATTTGTAAGGAAGCTAATCGATTAGAATCCTTTATGATTTATACTTTAATTAATAACATTGATGTTGATAATGCTATTAAAGAGCGGCTTTCTCCCGAACATACAGCCTATCGACATGAGCTTGATAGAGTTCAGCATGCTATAGTTAGAGTTGCAGCAGAATATTTTTTTTTGAACAAACTATACCAGCAATACAACGATTTGCTTACAGAAATAGTTAAATACAATTAGATGCAGCAATTAATTAAATTATACAGAAAAGAACAACATGAAGAAAAAAGCAAGCTTATTATTATTATCACTAATAACATTAGATATCTTAGCTAAATTTGGTGACAATGTGGCATTTAATGCTGGATTGCCTGCTTCACAGAACGCGGTTATTGCATCTCAAAATGTAGTTAATGCAGCAAATATTGTCTCGAGCACTGTTGATAATAATTTAATTCCGGCTTCAGGAGCTTTTGGAAATCAATTTGGATCTCAAGCTACTAATACGTTGGTACAAGAGTTACCTATGATTACCGCTATTGCAGCTGGAATATTTGTTACAGTAGAGGCTACCCGCACTGCAGTTAATTATTTACCTAAATGGTATTCTGGCGAACTTGCTCGTGAAAAGCAAGAGAATAAAACAAAAGAACTAGAATCTCATCGGCGACAGATTATGGCTTTATCTACTGCTTCTGATGTTCAAAAAAAAGAACTCATAAGAATGAAAGAACATGATATGTACTGGCCAGATTTTAGATGGTGCAATGCAACAACGGTTCATCCTTTTGGCCATCTTAAATTATATAGAGACTCATGTGGTGAGCCATTAGAATGTAAAAAAGAGTTTCTAGGTTTAGTTGCTACGGTAAATAATCCAGAACCATATAAAAGTAGCATGCTGAAGAAGTTTTATTACGACAAATAACTTTATAAGATGATTTTAAAAACCCCCTCAAGACATAAAATCTTGGGGGTTTTTTGTTAAAATGGTATCCATATAAAAAAATCTCTTATCCCTTAATAAGAAGACTTTATTCCTATACACTGTCACACTACCGTCCGGTACCGTTACAACTTTAAACTCTTTTGATCATAATTTCACCAGCCGCGCATATTATGCTTATTTTGGTTCAGTTCAAGCGGAATCAATTGTTCAGATAATAATAACTGTTCATCCGCATCAACCATTATAGCAACAAGCTCAGGCAACGTAACTTTCGGTTCCCAATTGATAATCTTACGTGCTCTTGAAGCATCGCCACACAGCTGTTCAACTTCTGTCGGGCGAAAATAACGTTCATCGACAACCACCACCTTTTTACCCGTATCAATATTAACCGCACATGCCTCTTTGCCGGTTCCTATCCACTCTAAATTAATACCAACTTTTGCAAAGGCTAAATTGACAAAATCACGCACTGAATACATCTTTCCTGTTGCTATAACAAGATCTTGCGGTTCATTCATCTGCAACATTGCCCACATTGCAGCCACATACTCTTTTGCATAGCCCCAATCACGCTTTGCTTCTACATTGCCCAGAACTAATTGTTGCTGTAGGCCATATTTAATGCGCACAACCGCGCGTGTAATTTTGCGTGTTACAAAGGTCTCTCCTCGCAATGGTGATTCATGGTTAAATAGAATGCCATTACAAGCAAACAGTCCGTAAGCTTCACGATAGTTTCTTGTTATCCAATAACTATAGAGCTTTGCTGCTGCATAAGGAGAGCGTGGCGCAAATGGCGTATCCTCATTTTGTGGAGACTGCTTTGCATTACCAAATAGTTCACTAGTTGATGCTTGATAAAACTTCACCTTCTCAGTTAAACCTAAAATGCGAATTGCCTCTAACATGCGCAGTGTGCCAAGAGCATCAGCTTGCGCAGTGTATTCAGGAGTCTCAAACGAAACTGCAACATGACTTTGAGCAGCCAGATGATATATCTCATCTGGTTGTATCTCTTGAATAACTCGAATAAGGTTAGTAGCATCAGTTACATCTCCATAATGCAACTGAAAACAACCATTAGATTGATACTCTTCATTTTGAAATAGATGATCTATACGTGATGTATTAAATGATGAGGAGCGGCGCTTAATACCATGAACTTGATACTCTTTTTCGAGTAATAACTCTGCTAAATATGCACCATCCTGCCCAGTAATTCCGGTAATTAATGCCCGTTTCATCTATCCCTTTACCTTACAAATGCTGCTTATATCCACCCTGTTTTAATAATTTCACAATACCCCGAACCTCTTCTGCCGATTTACGTTTAGTGATAAGCAATGCGTCATCAACCTCAATAATACAGAGATCATCAACCCCAACAAGAGCTACTAATTTACCTGGAACATCAACTAAATTATTATGAGAATCAACACTAATAAAATTAGCATCTAATGTATTATATTGCTGTTTTAATGATAAAAAAACCTCAATATTGCCCACATCGCACCAACTAAAATCAACAGGCAAAACAGAGACCTTACGGCTGCGCTCAAGAACAGCATAATCTATAGAATCTGAAATGATCGATTGATATGAATCTTGATTATTCAGATAACGTTGCACACCCTCAAACATGAGCGGGGCTGTCGCCTTAAATTCATTCATGAAGCTGGATGCTCGCGCACAAAAAACACCAATATTCCATAGATTATTCCCCTCCTCCAAATACTGTTCTGCAAGTTCATAAGAGGGCTTTTCACGAAAATGAGTAACTTTATATGGTGAATTATGATTCGCTACCTCCTGTTTATCAAATGCTATATATCCATATGCTGTAGAGGGATAGCTTGGCTCAACACCAAGAAGAACAATCTCTTCAGTTATTTTTGCATGATCAACAGCATGCTCCAAGAAAGTTCTAAATTTTTTCCAATCGCGATGCGGAATAAATGGATCGGCTGGAAGAAACACAATAACAGCATCTGGATCAATCGCATAAATTTGCATACAACTGAGCAGAATTGCTGGACCTGTATTGCGCGATCCAGGTTCTACCACAATACGCCCTATTCTTTTGCCAACTGTCTCTTGTATACTCTTTTCATGTTGAGCTGTTGTACTGACCCAAATACAATCTTTCGAGGTCAATGGAGCAACACGATCGACAGCCTGCTCAAGCAATGTAGCATCAGATCCTAAGGGCAATAGTTGTTTTGGTTTAGCTTGACGACTTAATGGCCATAAGCGAGTTCCATCTCCACCTGCCACAATAACACAATAGAGATTGCGGCTCTTCATCTCTTCTCCAAAAAGATTGATCATTATGATGCTTATACTACAGAATGTTATTACTATCGACTTATGCAATTTCATATACAGACTCCCTTTTTTTAATAAAATAGACATATACATAGACCAATCCTATTGCCGCTAATAACAATAAGATCGGCTCAAATGCTATCCGATACCGACAACATCCATCAATACCGGTTACTATACTAAAAGTTATCATCATACTCAAAAAAAAACATCCCACTACCCTCTTTTTTTGCATAAGAATTGAAAGCCCCATCGCAGCAAAAATCAGACGCATTAAAGCATAAAAAAGCTCTGCCCAAGCTAATATCATAATATCAATTCGATCCGTTGCTCCAACAATATAGGTGTATAAACGAGTCAACAGAGAGCCTTTCTGATTGAAAAATGAATGTGTTGGCAGATGATCTGGAGGCTGTATCATAAGTTTCAATTGAGTACTATAAAGCCCTAACCATGTTTTTATAACATTTTTCATCCATATGTAACAGAACAGATGAGGATAAGAGGATAGATAATAATAGAAATGTTCTTGGGCCCTAGTCCAGCCTGCATGATCAAATGCTTGATCTGCATTAAATCTCAACTGTGTTTCAATGACCTCTTGTTGATCGATTGATTCAACATGGCCGATCACTTTCGAAAGAAAACATTGATACATGTTCAACTGTGCCATAGGAGCAAAAGCAAAAGCTCCATAATGCACATAATTTCTCTCCATATAAGAGAGAATCGGTAACAAAAAGCAGATTAATAAGACAAATATATTGCGCATCCTATCAATTACAGAAATATCATGAGCAATATAGGTGAGTATCAATAGAGGAGCCATCGATAATAGCGCAACCGGTTTGACAAGCATTGAGATACCTAAAAAGAGACCGGAAAAAATAAGAGCTCTCAATGAAGATGTCTCTAAAAAAGAGATATAGTAATTCATAAAAAGAAGTAACAGAAGAACTAATACAACTTCAGCCAAAATGAGTTGAGGATATATTAAAAAACCAAGATTCAAAGAGGCCAATAACCCTCCTACAAACGCAACCTTATTACCAAAAAGCTTTTGTGTAATAGAGATAAGCAGTATGAGCGAAAAAACCATTAAGATGATCTGAACAAAAAGAACAACTGCAAGACTATGCCCAAACAAAAGATACAACAATCCCAAAAAAAAATGATACCCAACTGGCTGAATGGGCGGACTTGCAATATTATTTGGATCGGTGAGAATCCCCGTCTTTGCAAAATAGATAGCAATAGCATCATAACCGTATGAATCAACATCGTAATGGCCTGCCGGATTGGCAATATTCAACCACAAAAAAAATGATCCACAAATAAAGATCAGTAGTGGAATCGTATAGATCTTAATTAAATTGTATAAACCAATTTTTATTTGAACCATTAATCCTCTTTCTACAAGATATGGAAAGCTCCGTTCGCCCTGAGTGCCTCATCTCATGAGGCGTATCGAAGGGTATGCAACTTGTATCAACAATAGATTACCCGGTTGTACCTGCTTATCTCACACTCAATAATTCTTCTTATTGCCATGCGAATATACGTTTCGATATGCTCTCTTACGCTAAACGCTTCAGATCGCTACTCAACGCGAACGGAAGTGGGATATATTTCAAATTTTTTTCATCAAAAAAGAAGGTGTAATTTTTTACCTTACCCAACATGTTGCATACCACCACCCTTGCAGGCAAGTGCATCAATAACTAATGTCAATTCAGCTACTAGATCTAATCGTTTATAATCAATTGGTGGCTCAAAGGTATTTTTTTCTATTGCAGCAAAAAATTGTTGCAATAGAGCTTGATGCCCTTTATCTTGAGGCCTATTAAATTCATCAAATCCTGGATAGAGGCCATAACCTTGCAATGAGACATAATCATCCATCACAATCGCCTTTCCATCAAAAAAGAGTTCCATGCGCTCTTTTGGCAACTTCTTGTGTCCAACAGAGGTATAAAGTAATGAACAGACAGAACCATCTTCAAAACTCACCTGTACTGAAAAATTATCGGTAGGAAAAATATTCTCATCTGAACTCTGCATAGATTCAACTGAAACAGCAATCGGTTTTGAATCGGTAAGGTAATAGAACAGATCAAAGATATGGCAAGCCTCTCCAATAATTCTACCAGCACCAATATCAGTCTGAGTCCAATGATCTTTTGAAATAAAACCGGCATTCATCCGATAATGCATAATAAGAGGTTGTTTACGACTATTTAATACACCCTTTATTTTCTGGATAAATGGTGAAAATGCGCGATTATAATCAACACAAATACGTGCCTGATCATGCGATTTTAGAAAGTTTCTCATATCATGCAGCTGATCCCATGTGGTGACCATCGGCTTTTCAATAAATACCGCTTTACCATGAGATAATGCATCTATTGTCTGAGCACAATGAAACTTATGAGGAGATGCTATAACAACCGCATCAACAAGATCCTCTTTTAATAGATCGGTATAATCTGCGCATGCTTTTGCAGCTTTATAAAGATTCAAAGTGTTTATTGCAGCAGTAATATCAGCATCTGCTATAGCATTGATTTTAATATTTGAGAGCTTCGAGATTATTGGCATCAGTTTGACCTTTGCAAAACCTCCTGCACCAATCATGCCAATGCGAACCGGACCACATGAACGGGCCGCTTTAAAAGTAATTTCAGAACTAATTGCTTTTTGATATGTCTGCTCTGTCTTTTCATGATCATAGGAGAGTAATACGCCAAGCCCATCTCTCTTTTTGATCTGATCATATGCATCAACAATGGTATCTAATGTTGCATAATGGGTGATCAGAGGATCAATAGAGAGTCTTCCCTGCTCAAGCAATCGAACAAATGCCTGCATATTACGATTCTCAGTCCAACGAACATATGGTAATGGATAATCAATTCCCCGTTGTTCATATTGAGGATCATACCGTCCAGGGCCATATGAACATGAGACACGAAAATCGATCTCTTTTGCATAGAATGGTGATCTATCAAACTGAATATTGACATCTCCAACAAGCACAACCTTTCCTTTTTTACGAGTAATCTGCATTGCTTGTTGAATAATAGTATCATTCTTTGCTGCAGCAGTAATTATTGTGGCATCAACACCATAATGATTCGTTATATAATCAATCTCACTTAACACATTATCTTCAGTGGCATGAGGAGTGTGATCTGCTCCAAAATGTCGCGCTAATTCTAACCGATCCTTTAAAAGGTCAATTCCAACAACAGTACATCCGGCAGCCTTTGCCAATTGCACTGTCAATTGCCCCAACAGCCCAAGACCTATAACACAAACAGTCTCTCCCAACTGCAAATCAGCTTGCCGAATACCCTGTAATGCAATTGCTCCAATAGTAGTAATACTGCCATGCTTAAGATATTCATGATTCACTTTGACAACAAGCTTTTCTGGCACACAAACCAGATCAGCATGATGTGCAAATCCTGCACCAGCACAAGCTACATAATCTCCAACACGCAAATGTTGAACCTTTTTGCCAATTGCAATAACACGACCAGAACATGAATACCCTAACGCCTGCAACTCTCCTTGAAGTTTACTTTTCACAAGCGCCATAGTTCCATCAATACCATGTGAAGCTACTGATTCTAAAACTTTTTTAATCTTCTGCGATGCGTTTGAAAAGAGACCATTCTGTTCGGCTTGTATAATAGTGGCAGCTTCTGTGCCTGAACTAATAAATGAATAATGGACTACAACCAGCACCGCATAATCATCCATAGCCGGTTGACAGATCTCTTTAACTATCACTGCGCTCTTTTGTAAAAAAACTTGTCTCATGAACACTCCTGCTTGACGCGCTGATTATATTTCTGTTCTACTATTACATCAGACATAAAAAATGAGAGCGAACTTGCTGGCCAATACAGATCATCTTTTTTATATTCAGCCTGCTCCTCAAGTACGCCACAAAAATCGAATACACGTTTACCTTGCAATAATTTTCTATCAATAGCTTTAAATCGAGTATGACCAACCAAAAAGACAATAATATCAGCAGCATCTATCCCTTCAGTAATAGAAATGGCAGCATCTTGATACATCGCTTGTAATTTTTTTTGATTAAGATGTGGCTCACAAACCATAAGATTGATCGCATTATGCTCTTTGGCCATATCTGCAATACGAACTGCTGGAGATTCACGAAGATCATCAACATCTGGTTTATAGCTCAAACCCATTAACAATACATTACACTTACGTGTATGCTCTTTGCACCATTGACTGAGCGCTTTATAGATATATTCAAGAACCTCAAATGGGCGAGTGTCATTAATATGACGAGCCGCCTGCAACAGTTGAGTCTGCTCTTGAAAGCCCTCAATTAAAAACCATGGATCAACAGCTATGCAATGACCACCCACTCCACATGTCGGTTTTAATATCTCAACACGAGGATGTCTATTTGCAAGATCAATAACCTCATATGGGTTCAACCCAACAGCATATGACATTGATGCTACCTGATGAGCAAAAGCAATCTGAACATCACGAGAACTATTCTCAATCAGTTTAACCATCTCTGCTGTCTTTGCATCGGTCAAATAGATCGATCCTGTTGCAAATGTTGCATAGATATCACGAGCTTTATAAACAGATACTTGATCAACACCACCTACAATACGATCATTCTCAACCAATTCTTTGAAAATTTTTCCGGGCAGAACACGTTCAGGACAATGTGCAACATAGATATCGGTTCCAACTTGCAGACCAGTGTTTTTATAAAGATAATCGGCCAATTGCTCCGTTGCTCCGACAGGAACGGTCGACTCTAAAATTACCAGATCACCTTTTTTCAATACGGTAACTATCGATGCGGCAGCAGCAAATACATAACTCAGATCGGCTCTTTTACCCTCTTTAAATGGCGTCGGAACTGCAATAATAAAACAATCTGATGAACTAATCTCTATTGATGCTTTAAAGCGATTCTCATGAAGAACGATCTGCAACCTTTCAAAAATATCAGGCTCTTGAATAACAGGTTCACCACTATTGATAGCATCAACTCGAGAGGCATCAACATCAAAACCTATAACATCAAACCCTGCATCAGCAAGCACAATACTTGTAGGCAGACCAATATAACCAAGCCCTAATACTGTAATTTTTTTCATACTATCCTCACCATCTCTTTTTTCAAGCACTGCTTGCTCTATAGAAGTTGCTACTTGATAACTCTCTTGATATTCAATCCGTTTAATAATACCCACAATTTTTTCTGCTGCATAGCCATCACCATATATTGTTGAAGATCTATTTTTTGATGACATATGCAAAAAGCTATTTAGACACTTTTCTATCTTCCCTTTATCTGTTCCAACAAGATGAGCCAACCCCTCGATTATTCCCTCTTGCCGCTCAGTTTTTTCACGTAATACCAAGACTATTTTACCTAAACTGATAGCCTCTTCTTGAATACCTCCTGAATCGGTCATCACAAGATCAACATGATCAAGAAGATAGATTAAATCTTGATAACTCATCGGTTCTGATAAAAAACAGTTGCGCAGATCTGAAAGCCCTGCTGATGTTAGAGCATCTATTACCTGCGGATTCGGGTGATAAGGATAAAAACAGAACAGATTCTCATGATTGCGCAAAAATTGTGACACTGCTTTAAGCACACGGGCAATGCCACCATCAAATGATTCACGTCTGTGCATAGTCAGTAAGATCAATGGACCTTTTGTTTTACACTGAGCAATACGCTCTTTTAATAATTTATTGATCATAATAGAACCATCAGCAATACGTTCTTTGACAATACGCAGTGCATCAACAACAGTATTGCCTGTACAATGGATTGTATCTTTGTTAATTCCTTCTGAAAGAAGATTATTGGTTGCATAAGTGGTCGGCGCGAAGTGATAAGATGCCAATGCACTTACAATGCGCCTGTTCATCTCTTCTGGAAATGGTGCATAGATATCATGAGTGCGCAATCCAGCTTCAATATGGCCGACAGGAATTTTAAGATAAAATGCTGCCATCGAAGCGGCCATGGTAGATGTTGTATCCCCTTGGACCAATACTAATGATGGCTGAGTCTGCTGCAAGAACTGTTTCATCTTCTGTAATAATGTCTGTGTTACATAAAAGAGATCTTGACCTATGCGCATTACACCAAAATCAACATCAGGAACAATATGAAATAGATCTAACACATCATAAAGAAGCTGATCGTGCTGCATTGTCGAACAGAACAAAACTGGCATACCAGCCTTTTTGAGTTCAAAATAGACAGGCATCATTTTTATCGCCTCTGGGCGCGTTCCAGCAACTATAACAATCGGCTTCATTGATAGCTCTTTCTTCAAAGCCCGCTCGTGCTGAGTAATTCTACATAGTAGAATGTATCGAAGCATGGATCATATGCTCAAACAAAGATGTATCGGATATGACATAAAACATATACAACCCGATTAATTCATCTGTTAGTGTACGTCAATCACCCTTCGATACGCCGGCCATTTCCTGCTTTGGCCATGATACACTTCATATATTGCCTTAAGAAACGCCGAGCAACTCAGGGCGAACGGGAACTAAATCGTAATTCACATTTACGTACAATACCACACTTAATTATCCCCATCAAGATTAGTATAAAAGCATCACTAATCGTTCAGACTGCGATAAACAGCAACACCCATTGCTAATACAGCCAACATAGATCCTGCAAATTTTGCATGATTATTAAGCTTATCCTGATACGAGACCGGCTCTAGTACAAAGGTATTTAATTGCTCATCATATTTTTTATTAACGGCTTGTGGTTGTCTGGAATTATAGGCTCTTAAAACATATCCTAAACTAAAAAGATATCCTGGATATATTCCTTGAAAAGTAAGAGCACACTTATCTCTAAAATTAAGGTCATAAATCTGATTATCAGAATCAAATAAGGTCATAAAGCGAGAGCTCATAACTACAGGCAAACATGCTACAGTCGTTATAGCAGCACCTTCGACCATATGATAAGCCACTTGCGAATAACTAATGGGTAATTCTTTGATATGCTCTTTCTGTTTAATTGGTTCCATTACTTGTGAAAAAACATTATATCCTGTCTGATCTGTACTCAATACCAAAAACGTCATAGTTAACATAGCTATCAATATCTTCATTCTATCTCTCTAATAACTAATAAACAGCCTCTGTTGCGATTATAACAGGCTCTATTCTATACTACCAAAAAAAGGAGAGTTTACTATGAGTATGAAATATAAACCTATGCTTGCCAAGATTGGAACACAAAAGCTTCTTGATGACAAAGAGCTTATCTTTGAACCGAAGCTTGATGGTTATCGCGCCTTGTGCCAATACACCGGCAAAAGTTACAGACTCTATAGCAGACGGGGCATTGATATAACAGATCAATTTCCTGAACTGAATGTTGGCGATCGTATTCATGCAAAGAACTGTATTCTTGATGGTGAAATTATTGCTTACAACAAAAAAGGTTTTCCCGATTTTCGCCTTATTGAAGGTCGCAATGAATTGAGCAATCAAAACCAGATCAACGAAAAGGTCAAAAAGCATCCGGCAACCTATGCAGTCTTTGATATCTTAGCCAAAGATGGCAAATCACTCATGAAAAAACCGTTCATCGAACGGCGCAACATATTAGGAAAAACGATCTCTCCTTCCAAACGGGTTGAACTGTTGCGCTCAACGCATGATGGCAAAAAGCTCTTTGCTTATGCAAAAAAACATAAACTTGAAGGCGTTATGGCCAAAGATCCACAAGGAATGTATAGCCCAGGCAAACGGACTAAAGCATGGCAAAAGGTCAAACTGATGAAATCTGTTGAATGCGTTATTATCGGATACACTCAAGAAAAGAAATTGATCTCATCACTGGCACTAGGTCTTTATGACAAGAGTAAAAAATTGATCTATGTCGGCCGTGTTGGCACCGGATTTTCAGAGACTAAAATCAAAGAGTTATATCCTCTCTTGGACAAAAATAGAGCAACTAAATCTGCAACAGCAAATGAACCTAAAATCAAAGGGCTCATCTTTGTCAAACCAAAACTGGTCGGTGAATTCCGTTATCTTGAAATGACTCCAACCGGAAGCTTGCGCCATGCATCATACTTACACTATCGTGATGATAAGAAGCCAAAAGAGTGCACTTTTGATCAGATTACATAGATTCTGAAGATATAATCTGCTAAACTATATTTCTTATACAGGAATGCTATACATTTTTAGACTCTAACGCCGAAAGTTCTTTATGAAAAAATTTCAATTAATATACTTCACACTATTGACTATATCTATTACTCTGCATGCAGCTGATACTGCCCACCAAATCATGTCTGCTATTGAAGCAAAGGACCGAGAAAGAGTGCGCCAATTAATAAACCCTGATAATATTGAACTTGAATTGAACGTCGATGGGCTTCGGGTCACACCTTTATATTATGCAATTTCACCCTTAGGTGATGAGAATATCGCACTTGATCTTATAGAGCTTGCTGCTAATATTAATGCTAGAATTGTCTACAATACCACCCCACTTCACTTCGCTGCATACTATAATCGCCAAATTATTGTTCAAAGGCTTCTTGAAGCTGGTGCTCTAAGAACAATAAAAGATTCCTGTGGATACACTCCTGCGGCTTCTGCAAGAGCAAATGGGCATGAACATATTGCTGAATTTATCGATAACTGGCAAGGCATTCCAGAGATAAAAGAGCCTGATGTTGAATGATGAATAATAAAAATATCAATTATTCTTTGTTGAACCAAAACTGGTCAGCGAATTCCGTTATCTTGAGATGACTCCAATCGGAAGCTTACGCCATGCATCATACTTGCACTATCGTAATGATAAGAAGCCAAAAGAGTGCACCTTTGATCAGATTACATAGATTCTGAAGATATAATCTGCTAAACTACATTTCTCATAAAGGTATGCAATACATTTTTTACACGCTAACGCCGAAATTTCTTTATGAAACAGCTTCAATTACTATGCTTTACACTATTGAGCAGTATAAGTCATCTATATTGCGCAGATAATAATTTAGAGCAGATTATGCTCGCTATTGAAGCAGGGGATCATGCAAGATTGCATCAAGTAATTACTCCCATAAACATTAATGCTGAACTGCCCTACTTTAAATCTACTCCTCTTGATTACGCCATGCAATTTCCTAACGCAAACTGCGCAATTATTCTTATAAAACTTGGCGCAAATGTGAATATGAAGTGTAAACATTTTAAGACTCCTCTTCATGCTGCTGCATATTTTAATGAACCTTGTATTGCTCAAGAACTTCTTAAGGCTGGCGCTCTCATAAAAGAAAAGGATTTTTATGGATACACTCCTTTAGATATTGCAAAAAAATATAACTGCTCTCAAGCCATAAAGGTTCTTGAAGATTGGAGTAATCATTCAAATATAAAAGAACCCAATATCGATTAAACCAGGAACAATTATGAAACATTTATACGCTTCTTCACTTTTTCTCATGATCATTTCGCTACATGCAGCAGATAATCAACAACAATTACTTTCCGCCTTGTCAAAAAGCAACAACCCTGAAGAGATCATAAATCATCTCAAACAAAAAAATTTCGACATTAATGCTCCCATAGATTATTATGGAAAAACAATGTTACACCATGCATGTGGCAGTCTAAATCACCTGCAATTAGCAAAAGCATTAATATTTCATGATGCTGATGTAAATGTTCAAAGCTTTATTCATGGCGAAACACCGCTTCATGAAGCTGCATTTACTGGCAACTTAGATATCGTAGAGCTTTTGTTACAGCATGGTGCTGACTTGACCGCCAAAACCTATGTCGATGCTACTGCTTTAGATATGGCAGAAATTCAAGGTCATGAAGATATCGCAACATTGATCAGGAATTGGAACTATATTCCTGATATAAAAGAACCGGATACTAAATAATACTATGAAAAATATGCAAAAGCTCATTTTATCGCTCATAATAATCTCAAGCATTAATCTATTGGCCTCTGATGAAGATAATGATGAAAACTATATTGACTATCAGGCTTTCCTTGACAGTCCCATCAAAGAGGTAACAGATGATACTGAAATACTAGAGCAACTGTATGAAGCTGTAGAAACAGGAACATTAGGCGACCTGGCAACATTATTAGATGCATATCCTGTTGAATGTGAACATTTTTTGCAGACCCATCACAAACCATTCACCCGAACGCCCGTACTTCATGTAGCTATAGTACGTGGCAACAAAGAGATAATAAGAGCTCTCATTGAGCATAATGCCAATATTAACCTTACTGATCAAACTTTTATCGGCAATGACAATACGCCACTCCATTATGCTGCGCAATTAAAAAAAGATAATCGCTTTCAAATTTGTCACATTCTTATTGCACAAGGCGCTCATGTTGATATTAAAAACAGGCTGGGTAAAACTCCTTTACATCTTGCTTGTGAACATTACGACGACCCACATGTTCCAAAATTATTGATCTATCATAAGGCTGAGATTGAATCACAAACCAAACAGGGACTAACTCCTTTACACATCGCTGTCACAAGGGGACATTTTGAGATTGTAAAACTCTTACTGAATTGTAACGCTACATATCAGTCGATCGACTACAGAAACAGAACCCCTATGTCCATAGCAGAAGAGAATAAACGAAAACATCCAAATATCAGTGCCTACGGATGCATTTTAGCCTATCTTAAAGCTCACGATACAATTCATGAAATATTCAATATCGATGAGCCTGCCACCAAAAAACGGCGCCTTGAGAGCAATACACCCAACTAAAAAGATGACGCTCACTAAAAACACCTTGGGCCTTTAGTAAAAGCCCCCCTCTATTTACAATGATTATTTCAGGCTGAAAACATTGCAGGATATATAATGCTGCTATTTGGCAATGGTCAAAAAATGGGTTACTATAAAAATCATCTATAATGCAGAAGACATAGTACTTTCTGGTTAAAAATCATCCCAACTATTAAAAACCATATTTCGAAAGAAAACTGTATGAAATTTTTATACTATCTTCTTTTTATGTCGATATCAATGACCAGCCTCTATGGCGCTGATAATCAATCAACCAATCAACTAAGCAAAGGCATTCTAGACAAATGCTTATTAAAAACTATTAAAAACAAAGATGATAAATCTCTTTTTGAAATCCTTGAGCAATCAGAAATGCTTCTCAAAAAAGGAGCCGATGTTAACAGTTATGATGAGCGCCGCAGAACACCTCTGCATTTAGCGGCCAGCTCTGGCTATGAACAACTGGCAAAGCTTCTTTTAAGAAAAAAGGCCTGTGTTAATACATTGGATATCGAAGGCTGCAGCCCACTCCATTACGCTGTTTTTTATAAACACAACCGAATGACTGAAATCCTTCTAACAGCCAAAGCCAATCCTATCCAAAAAAACCACAGAGAGCATGACGCTTATACTTTAGCTCTAAGTGAGGGCTATCATGACCTTGCCAAGAGCATCAAAAGCTGGACTCGCAGCAAAAAGATATTGCAAATTGAAGAATGGAAAAGCAAGGCAGAGCAAGAATACCAAAGCTTTGAAGATGACTCAACTGAATTGAGCCCTATCGATGAAGAGCAGAATGCGCACTCAGATTCTAATCAAGAAGAGATAATATATTCAGATGTTGAAAAAAGCTCAAGTGACGAAAACCCTAGAAAATTATTTGTATACTCGCCCTTAAGAAAACTGATACATCGGCTCCCTTTAAATGACGATTATAAAGAGCGTAGTCGGCCGAGAAAAACAGATGAACTCCATAGCACCCGAAACACAAGAAGAAAATTATCATCTTTCATTAATGATACAATTCTATCGGCAAGTTCTGCTGCGGCAGGTCATAAAACTAACTCTACCGGAATTGATGGAACTGTCATTGAAGAGACCACCGACATTGAAAATCAAAGCTTTGACGAATCCTCACACAAAGAGTTAAACTCTTTTTTTTCACAAGAATGGCACAGCCAAATCTTTAACAAATACTCATCTAGTGAGCAAAGCTCACATCTTTCACAAGAAAAACATGAGCAAACCTTTGAAGAATGCTCGCCTACTGAGTTAAACTCTCCTTCTTCACAAGAAAAGCATAAGCAAGCCTTTGAAGACTGCTCACCCACCCAGCCAAACTCTCCTTCTTCACAAGAAAAACATGAGCAAGCCTTTGAAGAATGTTCACTTACTGAATCAAGCTCTTCCTCTTCAGCACCAGAACCAATTGCCATACCTATAAATAGGCTTTTTTTAAAGGCAGAAACTATAGAAAATTACAAGCAGCGCTTGTTATGCAAAGATTAATTCTCAAGAAAAACTGCAAAACAGTGCCCTATTATGAGAGCCTATCTAGTTGCTCCTTAGAGAAAATCATCGTATGCTAGCAGAAACATGTGCAAAAAGATTTTCAAAAAGGAACAGTTATGGCGGCAACGCACAACAGATCAATTACCCAACAACAGTTGTTTATTCTGTTTTTTACCGCATTTTTGTTGCGCTCTTTCGTATTCTATAGCTATTTAAGCACAGGCGAGCGCTATAAACAGCCTGACAGTCTTGATTATCATTCTGCAGCCTTAACTATAAAATATGGCTTTGGTATGTCACGACC
Organism: bacterium; assembly: GCA_021833825.1. Classification (GTDB taxonomy): domain Bacteria; phylum Babelota; class Babeliae; order Babelales; family Vermiphilaceae; genus JAKBEL01. The sequence goes on along the minus strand of JAKBEL010000003.1, from coordinate 19,448 downwards.
AGATACTGGTGAACCACAATTCTGGCGAACACCAGGATATCCTATCTATCTTCTCCCTTTTTATAAAATATTCAAGCAAAATGGATTTCAGTTCAGTGATGCCCAAACAGCACAAAAAGCATCGATCTGGGTTCAGATACTCTTATCATCATTCATTCCAATTATCCTCTTTTATCTCGCGCTTTATCTGACAGGTTCGTTTTTAATCGCCTTTATTACAGCATGGATCTCTGTTTTTCACTTAGGCCTTGTATTAACCTCAGGATATCTCTTAACTGAAGGAATTGGCCTCATTCCATTTTATCTCTTTCTTTACTATTTTTATCGAAGCTTTAGGCCGATATTTCAACAGAATGGAAAAACATTGTGGTGGCCACAACAGATTATTATGGCGGCTATCATGCTTGCAATCTATACATGGATACGGCCCATGGGCAACTATATTGCTCTTGTTGCAATACTTATCCTATTGCTATTTGCACAAGACAATCTCAAGCAAAAAGCAAAGAAAACCGCACTCTTTTTGATCATTTTTTACACACTTTTATCGCCATGGTATATCAGAAACTATCGACTAACAGGTCAATGGTTTTTCTGCCCTATGTTTGGCGCCTACTTGAACTCCTTCTGCGCTCCCCGCATTGTCAGTACGCTAAACAACATCGATCTCCTTGAATCTTGGAAGCAGCTGGGGTTTGCAGCTCAGACTCGCCATCAAGAATTGAACGAAGAATCAAAATTAACAGGCTTTTACACGCCACGAGAATTTGCTTGTGGCCAAATTGCATGGCCCATATTTTTAAATTATCCATGGCTCGCATTTTCAGATTGGATACGTGAAGTGTTCAAAACTACCTTCGATCTCTACTCAAGCCAGTTGACAGCATTTGTAAACGGTTGTTTTTTTTATGATCCATTGATCGAATATTTAAGCAACAAACTAGCCGATTGTCTTTATAGAACTCCTATGCCGCTATTCATGCGACTCATTGTAATTCTTGAAGTGATCTATGCAGGCCTTTTATGGATAGGACTTATTGGAGGATTATGCTTTTTTGTGATGATGCCAACATTGCGCCATTTTGAAGTGCATCAATCAAGAAACGCAATATTCGGATTATGGATGGTCATTTTACCCATGATTGCCGCAACCGTTTTTATGACCGGCGGCTTTGGGTATGCACGCTTGCGCTTACCGATTGAACCTCTAATGATTATCCTTTCACTGACATGGTGGTATATGATATATATGTGGTATAAAAAAGGTTAACCATGAAACAACTCTATTGCCCATGGCGAGAAAAATATAGCGATGACTCAAGCAAAATTCGCCAACCGGATGCAACCGAAACTGAATGCGTATTCTGCAAACAGTTCAAAGAGAATAACGATAAAGAGAACTTTATCCTGAAAAGATACAAACACAATGTCGTTATTTTGAATAAATATCCTTATAACCCGGGCCACTTAATGGTTATTCCATTACTCCACACTTCAGATATCGATCAATTATCACCTGAAGAACGTGCTGAACTGATTGAACTGACCAGCAAAGCGAGCACTCTATTGCGTGAAGCATTACATGCACAGGGAATGAATATCGGCATGAACCTTGGCACTTGGGGAGGTGCTGGAATCCCTTCACACATTCATATGCATGTTATCCCTCGCTATGATCGAGACACCAACTTTCTTACAACAGTTTCTGGCACTAGGGCAATCTCTTATGATCTGCATGAGATATATGAAAAATTGAGACCTTTATTTCATTAACAGGGAAAGTTTATGAAAATCATATACTTTAGTTTATGAAAATCATATACTATACTATATGAAATTCATATAGCGAAGGTGTTTTAATGATTAAAAGAGAAATAGACGGAATCATCCTCAAAGGCGCTAGCCAGATGCCCATTATTGCCATTATTGGTCCACGCCAATCGGGCAAAAGCACCTTGGCCAAAGCATTATTCAAGGATCACATCTATCTTGATATGCAGGATGCAGAGCTTTTCGACTTTGCAAACAGTGACCCTAAAGGGTTTCTAAATCATTATAAGAATGAACATGGCGTCATCATCGATGAAGCGCAATATGCAGCTCCTCTTTTTGCACAGATAAAAGTGGAGGCTGATAAAGACCCCAAACCCGGTTACTTTATCTTATCAGGTTCGCAGAACTTCCTTTTACTAGAAAAAATCAATGAATCAATGGCAGGAAGAGTCTATTTCTATACATTACTTCCTCTTTCAATAGCGGAGTTGCATAGCGCAGATCTTTCATTGCAAGAGGCTGATGCACAGATAATAAAAGGTTTCTATCCACGCATCTATCAATCAAAACTTAATGAACATGAATACTATCAGAACTATATCTCAACCTATGTTGAAAGGGACATTCGAACCATTCGCAATATTGATAATATCCTGCTCTTTAAACAGTTCATGCAACTGTGTGCATTGCGTATAGGAAATACGGTTAACATAGCGGACATCGCAGGAAAGTGCGGCATATCGGCTATAACCGCAAAGAGTTGGCTTTCATTGCTTGAAGCAAGCTTCATTCTTTTTCTATTGCCATCATACCATGATAACTTAGGCAAACGGATCACCAAATCACCTAAACTGTTCTTTTATGATGTTGGCCTTGCAGCAGCTTTAATGGGATTACACAAAGAGGCGCTCGTTCAAGAACGAACGATTTATGGAGCTCTGTTTGAGAACATGATTATTGTTGATATCATAAAAAACTGCTTTGCGCTCAATTTCAGACCAACAATGAGCTTCTTCAGAGATACAAATCAAAAAGAGATCGATCTGATCATCGAATGGGGTGGCAAAACCATACCCATTGAAATCAAAGCTTCACAGACCATAAGTAGCAGTTTTTTTGACACGTTAACCTGGTTTCAAGAAAGAGTAGATCAAAAAACCGAACCGACTATTGTATATGGTGGCGATAGTACCCAAAAGCGCTCAAAGGGATCGGTTATCTCTTGGCAACATTTGGATCAGTTGGTTAAAAAGTTATAGATCACTTCATCTTTTAGTAGCTTTTTTCCATTCATTTTTTCTAATTTCATAACCGTCCATATAAAAAAGGAGATCCATTATGAAGAAAACAGTCCTTATCTTCCTAACAATGATTTCAATCACCCTCCTGGCTATCGAAGAACCACCACAACCGGAATCGGTCAAGCAGAAGATATTCAGAAAAAAAAAGAATTCTTACCGCCTTAATACTGGCAACTTCTCGCTTAAGCCACAACAAGGCACAAACTCTGAACCTAACGGGCAATATTCAAAAACCTACTTCAATTACAAACAGAATGATGATGATTCAATCACTATCTCTGCTCATTCCAAAACATTTGGATACACAACCACTTCCTACAAACATAAATTGACCATCTCATTAAGAGATCTCGCTCACCTTGAAGCACTTAATAGATGCTACGTGAACTGCAGAGGCAATTTTGAATCTTGTGCAGCTATAGCGGGAAACAGAGTTGCCGGCATGTATAACGAAATTAAAATGCAAATTCCTCTCTTTTTTGAATATCTTGAACAACTTAGAGAACAAGAAGCGAAAAACTAAAACCATTGTTTTTTATATCAATTCTTTTACACTGATTGCAGTTTAATAGATTGTCTGTAAAAGGATTACGTTATGTTTTTTAAGAATATTTCTAATATAGCTGCCACTTTTTCTATTCTTTTCTTATGCAATATATCTAGCAACATCAATGCTATGGATGGCATTATAAAGTTAATAGGCAATATAATAACCAAGACAATTCAAGCCGATGACAATCAAGCCGAAAAACATATATTCTATTACGAATATCATCCTATTACAGAGAGATCCTTTAATCAATTACGAAAAATAGCTTTTGAAGTATATTTTGACAGCTCGATTACTACAGACTTAGACAATACTTCACAAGAATTTATAAAAAGCTTATATAATACCTGGAAAGATCAATTCAACAAAGAGCATGAAAGTCCCAATCTTGAAACAACGTCCGCTTTGGCAAATATAGTTAAACATCATATCACAATTTATCACACAGATGACCTGCAAAGAACCGTCACCATTGAATACAATGATATAACAACTGAATTCAATGATGGTATGGCGCTCTTACTTTACGATATTAATCGAGCTTACAAAAAATCTTACGATGATTTAGAAAGAAAAGGGAAAAAAATTCAGTGGTAGATTGCTAAAGCTTCCAATCCACGGTATTCTGATTGAGTATACTCTATCGATACATTGATAAGATCTATATAAAGGTTACTTCCTATGAAATCTAAAGAACTTCGTCAAAAATTTTTCGATTTTTTCAAAAGACATGGCCATGAACAGGTTGCAAGCTCCTCATTAATACCTGCAGAAGACCCAACACTTCTTTTTGCTAATGCCGGTATGAATCAGTTTAAAGACCTCTTTTTAGGTAAAGAAAAACGGGCCTACACACGTGCTGTCTCTATTCAAAAATGTGTTCGTGCGGGTGGAAAACATAATGACCTTGACAATGTCGGATTCACCAAGCGCCATTTGACCTTCTTTGAGATGATGGGAAATTTCTCTTTTGGTGATTATTTTAAAAAAGATGCAATTTGTTTCGCATGGGATTTCTTGACTCAAGATCTTGCTATGGATAAAAATAAATTTCATATTAGCGTCTATAAAGATGATGACGAAGCTTTTGAGATTTGGAACAAAGAGATTGGCGTTCCTGCTGATCGTATTGTAAGATTAGGAGCTGAAGACAACTTCTGGCAAATGGGAGACACAGGACCATGTGGCCCATGCACTGAAATATATGTTGATCGTGGCGCGCAGCATGGATGCAAAGAGACCAATTGTGGCCCTGGTTGCAACTGTGGACGCTTCTTGGAGATCTGGAATCTTGTTTTCATGCAGTTCGATAGACAACCTGATGGCACAGACGTTCCACTTAAAAAGACCGGTGTTGACACTGGCGCTGGCATTGAACGTGTAGCATCGATTCTACAGAATAAAGATTCAGTCTATGAGACAGATCTTTTTATGCCGATTATTAATCATATTGAAAAGTTAACTGGTGTCTCTTACAATGCATCAACCGGCGACAGAAAAGCCGCATTTAATGTTCTTGCTGATCATATTAGATCATCAACACTCTTAATTTCAGATGGTTGCGCTCCTTCCAATGAAGGTCGCGGTTATGTGTTGCGTAAAATCATTCGTAGAGCAGCACTATTCGCTCAAAAATTGACCGACAGCTTACCTCCTGAGAGAACTCCTATCGTTGTTGAAGAGATCGTGGGAAGAATTGCTTATAAAACAGATCTTCCTGAACCAAAAATATCTAAAGATCAAGAACTGTTTCCAGCATTGGTTCCTATTGTTGTGCAAGAGCTTGGTGACGTCTACCCAGAACTGAAACAGAATCAAAAGCTGATCACTCAAGTGCTTCAAAGCGAGATTGAAAAGTTCGCTACTAACTTAGTTCGTGGCAAACAGTTACTTGAAAAATATATGTCCGAACATAAGACCAGCAAAGTCATCTCCAGTGAACAGACATTCAAAATGTATGACACCTATGGTTTTCCAACAGAATTGACCAAACTGATCGCTCAAGAGCATGATTTTACTGTTGATATGAGCAACTTCGATGCATTAATGCAACAACAACAGGAGCAATCGGGCAAAAAAGAGACTGATGATTTTGAACACATCAAAGATCTTAATCCAGAGATTTCAACCGAATTTACCGGTTATCATGAGCTTGAAACTGAATCTAAAATAACAGCTTTAATTGCAGATCTTACATCAGTTGAATCTGTTCCTGCTGGATCAACGGTTCATGTGATCACTGAGCGATCACCATTCTTTATTGTTGGTGGCGGGCAAGTTCCTGACAACGGTTGGTTAACTATCAAGGGTAAACAGGTGCCAATCAAAAACGTACGATTCATTAAAAAAGGAATCGCCGCTGAAATAGAGACTCCTGTTGCATTAACAGTCGGAGACCCCATCATCTCGACCGTACATGAACAGAAGCGTATTGATGCCATGAAAAACCATACTGCTACACACTTATTGCAAGCTGCATTGATGCAACTGTTTGGCAAACAGATCAAACAATCAGGATCATTAGTTCATCCAGATTATTTACGTTTTGACTTCACCTATCATACCACACTGACAGATGCTGAGATCAAACAGGTTGAGGACATCGTCAACGAAAAGATCAGAGCAAATATTGCAGTAGATATTAACTACATGCCATACCGCGAATCGATTAAAATGGGCGCACTTGCATTCTTTGGAGATAAATATAATCCTGAGAATGTTCGCGTTGTTAATGTTCCTGGCTTCTCTATTGAACTATGCGGAGGAACACATGTGCCAAGAACTGGTGATATCGGAACCTTCAAGATAATTCAAGAGACAGCTCTTGCAGCAGGTCATCGCCGCATCTTTGCAGTCACTGGGCCAAAAGCGATTGCACTATTTCAAGAGACATTCGAAACGGTCAAAAATATAAGCCAACTGTTTAAAGTAAAACATGAACAGACACTTGAAGTGGTTGAAAAATTGCACAACCAACATAAAGAGTTACAAAAAGAGCTCAAACAGATCCAACAAAAACTTGTCATGTCTCAAGTGCCGGCACTGCTCAAAACAACCGAAATTATCAACGACATTCCCTTTATTTACCACATCTTCAATGATCTTCAAGCTGATACTTTAAGAGATGCTATTACCAGCGCAACAACACAACAACCCGGCTTTTATTTCTTTGGTAGCAATCTTGATGGCAAAGTTGTCTTTATTGCAACAGCATCAGACTCAATTTCAAACCGCATCAATTTAAAAGAATTTGGCTTATGGCTAAAAGAACATGTGCAGTTGCAAGGCGGTGGAAGCAAAACTATAATCCAAGGTGGCGGCGCTAAATTTGATACAAAATTAAAAGAATTGATCAAAGAGTGGGTGGGCAAGATTTAATTATCACCCTTCTTGCTCATAATACTCTTTTAATTTCTTAAGGAATATCATTCGATGACACATCAGTTCATTCTCTGAGAATTGATAATCAAATTCTCCTATGAGAGCTGGCCAATAGATACATAACTGATTTTTTTCTATTTTTGTTATTAACAATGATATCTCTTGCTTTCTGGCCTCTAACAAGCATCCCTGAATATCATCTACATTGAATGTCATTAGAATTTGATGCATAAAATAATCATAAAGCACAGATAGATGATCAACCTGCTTTAAATTACAATATTTTGACTCTGCTGCTGCAAGCAGCTGAAATTGCGCAAAAAACTTAATAGAAGCTTTTGGATCACGATTATTAACAGCAGTAGAAAAAGCATTTTTAATATCGATAGGTGATGGGCAGATATCATCTGCAGAAAAAAGATAAGATTGCCACAGCAGTATAACAAGAATGAACTGTTTCATTATCACTCCTTTCATATGGCTCATGAAAGATAGTTATAATGCACCTATAACAATTAATGCAATAATATGCATATTGCAGCCCCTGTTCATAGTGAGTTGATAATCAAATCAACAGCCTGTGTAACAAAATGTTGCAACTGCCCATCAGAAACATCAAAATTACCGAGCACCCAATCAGAAACATCCTCTTTGCGATCTGGGCGTCCAATACCAAATCGCAAACGATAAAAATCTGCTCCGATATGATTTATAATTGATTTTAAGCCATTATGACCACGCGCACTACCCCCAAGCCGAATCTGCAATGTTCCTAATGATTTTTCCATCTCATCATGCACAACAAGAATCTGTTCTGGCTTGATTCCTTTTTTAGTGAATGCAGGCAAGATATTTCCAGAAGTATTCATAAAGGTTAAAGGTTTGACCAGCATCAGATCTTTGCCATTAATCTTCACATCAGCTCTATCATATTGATCTTTATGTTGCCAAATTGCATGATAATGATCGGCTAATGCATCAACTACTAAAAAGCCAATATTATGACGATTTTTTCTATATTTCGGGCCAGGGTTGCCAAGCCCAATAATCATCTGTATATCTCGATGCTCCATAGAACTCCTTTAACAATTAATCTTCTTGAAGTTGATCATATCCACGTTCAATCTTAATCTGACGCACTTTTTTTGACTTAAAAAAACCTTTAAGAGATTCTATTGCTGCATATACATCAACATGTTCTCCACAAGTATAAACATCAACTGCAATATAACCATATTCTGGCCATGTATGAATTGAAATATGAGACTCTGATAATAGGGCAAGACCGGTCATACCAATAGGTGAAAATTTATGCGTCATTATTTTAATAACAGTCGCATTGGCAGCCTGCGCTGCAGACCACAAAGCCTGTTCTAAATGTTCATAATCTTCCATATTTTCACACTCTAAAAATTCCGCTATGATATGATTTCCCAAATGAACCATCGGTACTGATATACATGATTTATGCTGTAACATACAACTGAGACCATAGACCGATTCTGCTTGGCTAAGATGCGCGAAAAAAATTAACATTGTAATCCAATTAATAATCTTCATAAAGAATCCTATTGGTAAATTTTTAAAAATATGGCTTTACCATATCAGAGAAAAACCATTTATACCAGTAATTTAAAAAAGATCATGCAACGCTTTAACTAACAGTGGCCCGATGTTAACAATACGCAACTTTTCAAACAATTGTTGATCATCCAATTCAATACTATCCGTTACCCATACTCTATCAATACAACTGTTTTGCAAAAGTTGAGCGGCATTATTACTGAGTACCGGATGAATAGCAAAAAGATCAATCTTGCAATTAACATTACTCTTACTAATTGCTTGAACAACTTGTAAAACGGTTGTACCTGTATCTATAATATCATCAACAATAAGAGCTCTCTCTGTTTTGCAAGTATCACTTAACGATAACAAACGGGCATTATCAACACCAATGCGCTCTTTGAAACCTTCTATTAATGGGGCATTCAGATAGCCAGCTATATATGCAGCACGTTCAGCAGACCCTTTATCAGGTGCAACAATGGTGAGATCTTTATACTCATACTTTTGTGCAATACACTCTGCTATAAAACTATCCAATCTAATATTATGAACTTTCATAGAAATAGTTGCATATTGCAATGCTGGAGCATGAAGATCTATTGTTATCAATTCATCTATTCCTGCAGACTCTAGCATTCTCATAACAGAATATCCCGCCCCCTGCAGACCATCTGTATACATATTCTGCCTGCCATAACCAAAATAGGGAATAATTGCTGAAATCTTCTTAACATGCTTCAAGCGTAATATATCACAAACAAGCAATAGCCAAATTAGATGATCATTAACGGGCCTGCTCGTAGAGTGAACAATAATTGCATGAGAACCGGACAACTTATTATTATCGTCAATAAGGGGCTTAATCTCTGTATCTGCAAAGCGAACCGTCTCAACTTCTATAAGATCAATTCCTATCGACTGTGCAATATGGGATGCTAATCTATTCTGATTTTTATCTGCAATGAGAACCCTTTTCATATTCCCTCTTTCAAGATAAAAAGGGCTGATGAACTAGCATTCATCGGCCCTTCTGTTTTCAAATAATTAATAAGAATATTTATGCTGCAGTTATAGCTTTAGATTTAGCATCTTTTGATGCAACTACTGTACCTTGCTTTTCATTATCTTTTTTAGCAAACTTCATAGTGTACTGATTGTCAAGCAGAGCAACAAGATCATTTGTGCTATTTCTATCATCACGAAGATAGAGAATTCGCCCTGTTGGAGCATCAACAACTACAGCTTTATTAGCATTTTCAGCCAACACTTTAGCTGCCTGCTCTATATCTTTGACCATCATATCGGTCTCTCTTTGCATGGTATATTGTAGTTCGGATCTCCAATCTTGCACTTTGTTTTGATAATCACGTTGTAGATCGGAAAACTCTTTTTCAACCTTACGTCGAGCATCCATGCTCAACATAGTCCCTTGGGTCTCAAGCTCATTTTTTAGTTGCATAAGCTTTTGCTGATCCTTTTGAGCAAGTTCAGCATACTTCATCTCTTCCCCCTCTACAACCTTTTGAGCCTGTTTACCTTGCAAGGAATTTAGCATCGCATCCTGCATATTAACAAAAAGAGTATCGGAATAATAATTAAACTCGGTTGTTTTTAACGAAGTTGGATCAAGAGCAACAGTTTTGTCTGTTTCAGTAAATATAAATAGCCCTACACCACCAAGCACCAATACCGGCAATATTTTTTTGTACATAATCAGTTCCTTATATAGATAAAACAAAGAATTAACTCATGTTAACTTTATCCCATCCTAGAAAATAGTCAACTGAGAGCTTCTAATCAATCTTCAGACCAAAAAACTCGAGCAAACGCTTTGCGTATTTCATCGCAAATAACAATAGGAAAGGTCACCATAATAACAACTTCCCATTGAGCCAATGTCAACGGAACTGTCTTAAAAATATATTGCATAAAGGGAGCATAAACCAATGCCATCTGCAGAAATAAGACCAATGTTGCTGCCACAACAAACCAGCGATTACTTAAAAATCCGATGGTCAATAGAGACTTGTCATTAGAGCGGCAATTCCATGCATTAAACCATTGAAACATTGCCATAGAGACCAATGTCATAGTGCGAGCCAAAGCCAGATCTTCCTGATAATAATAAATAAAAATTAACAATGATCCTATCGCCATAGGCAAAGCATAAAAGAACATCTTTGCAATAAGCAGACCATCGACAAGATGAGCACGGGCCTTTAACCAGTTATGATGCAACAAGCCATCTTCTTTAGGTTCCATAGAGAGCGATATGTCAAGAAAACCATCCGTTACTAAGTTCAACCACAAAATCTGCGCTGCAGTTAAAGGTAGTGGAAAATGAACACCCAAAATATTTAACATCAGAGCAAATAGAACAATAAGCACTTCACCCATATTAGTAGCAAAGAAATAAAGAATAACACGTTTTAGGGTATAAAAAATATGCCTACCCTCTTGAATAGCCCCAATAATATTTTCAAATGAATCACCGAGAAGAATAATATCTGCAGCCTTTTTGGCCACTTCAGTTCCTATTGCTCCCATAGCAATACCCAAATCGGCAGCAACAAGTGCTGGTGCATCATTAATTCCATCACCTGTCATAGCAACAATTCTCTTTTTTGCATGAAAGAACGATATCAAGCGGGTCTTTTCATGGGGCATAAGCCTTGCATAAACAGTCACTCTATCAATCATAGAGAGCAACTCATCATCAGATAGAGCTCTTAATTGATCTCCTACAAGAATCTCATCCCCCTTTTGTAAAATACCCACATGCTTGGCAACATATTGAGCAGTATCTTTGTGATCACCTGTAATCATAACAACTTTAAGCCCAGCCTGTTGAGCCTTTTTTACCATATCTGGCACCTCAGCTCTTATAGAATCTTGTATTCCTACAAGAGCATGTAATTTAAACTGACCATCATTCAAAAGCTGTTTTGCTCTCTCATGAACAGAAGACTGCTCTCGATCAACACTAAAAGAATTTTTATCAAATACTTTAGATGCAACTGCAACCACACGCAATCCATCACGAAGTAAAATAACAAGAGAATCTCGATCGCTTTGACGCACATTGCCAGATAGCTGTAACACTAACTCTGGCGCTCCTATTAGAAAAAGAACACCATGATCGCCATGATCAAAAAAACCTGCATGATATTGTAAAGCAGGATCAAACGGAATCTCATATAATTTTTTATATTCATTGGTAATGCGCTGCTCATTAACTCCCAATTTTTGGGCACAAATATACATCGCAGCCTCTATAGGGTCACCCTTAATGTCAAAAGCCTGCCTACTCTCTTGATACGTTATTTCTGTTGAATTTAATAAAATCGATGCAATAGCAACCTCTTCCAAAATATCTCCAGGCTGTAACCGCTCAATCTGTCGGCCATTGCAAACAATCTTTCCTTGCGCATAATATCCTTGCCCTGAAATAGAACAGACCATGTCATGACTAACAATCTTATTGACCATGAGTTCATTGCGCGTCAATGTACCAGTTTTATCAACAGCAATCACATCGGCTCGCCCTAATCCTTCAACCGCCTGCATATGTTTAACAAGAACCTGTTGCTTTGCCATACGATAGACTCCTGTTACAAGCACCAATGTCATAACAACGGGAAGGCCTTCAGGAACAACACAAATAAAAAGCCCAGTAAGCATCACAAGGAGTTCTCGCAAAGGTTGCCCAACTAATATGCCCATAAAAAAGAGTATTGCACATATAGCTATTACACCTATAAGTATCCAATGGGAAAGACGATCTATCTCTTTTTTGAGAGGCATATCCGTGTTAATCTCCTCAACGGCAACATGGATCTTTCCAATCTCCGTATTAGGCCCTACAGCAAAAACTAATGCCCTTCCTGAACCTGAAAGAACATAGGTTCCTTTATAAACTATGCCGGAACGACTATTACTTGTTTTACAATCTGTATCTGTAGGCAGATAGTCTTCAGATTTATAAATAGCAATCGACTCACCTGTAAGAATCGATTCATCCAATTGTAGATGTGAAGATGCAATCACATAAGCATCTGCAGGAATTCGCTCCCCCTCTTGCAACAGAATAATGTCACCGACCGTCAACTGGCTATCATCAAGCAACTGCTTTTTGCCATCTCTGACCACAATGGTGGTTGTCTTTATAAAATGTTTAAGACTCTCTAAAATTGATCTCGTTCTGCCCTCTTGAACGGTTCCTATAATCGCATTAAATAGCAATACACCAACAATAATAAAAGCATCTAACTTATCATAGCTCACAAAGAAGATAATCAGAGCTGCTATTAACAGTATATAAATTAATGGATTCTGAAACTGACTAATAAAAACCTGGATCCATGTATCTGGTTTTGCTTCTGAAAGAACATTGTAACCATGCTTGTATAATCTTTGATTCGCCTCTCGCGTAGATAGACCCTTGAAAATATCTGTCTGATACAATTCAGATAAATCTGCTACCTTTTTTTCTAAATCTAAGCTCATATAAAGATTCCTGCTATAATTTTAACTGCTATTTTTATATAGTAGGAAAAAAAAAGATATATGTCAGTAAAATATGAAAAGAATATTGATCGCGGGATAACCTCCATCTATATTGCCAATCCCCAAATGAAATCAATTGCTCACCCCACTCCCCTTCAACGCTCTAGCTTTGTGTGATTGACAACGCTTCTCCCGCGAATCATTCAATGACATTTTGAATTAACAAGTATCACTATACGGGCTTTCTAGAGCCAATAACAACATTTATACATTTTTAGGTAAATAAATCGTTTGCATATCGTTGTTTATAAAATAAATGTAATTTGATTGTTTAACTTTAACTAAAACCTATACCCTAAGCCACCACCAAAAATAACACCGCTCACATTGACCTTTAGAGGAACAACATTTTGAGTACAAACCTTTTTACAACCCGCTTTAACAAAGCTATAGCCAACAAAAAGATCAAGCACAAAATTGCATGACAGATCAATATATGTTCCCCCTTTTGCAATGCCACCAAAACCCCAGCGTGATTGCTTTGTAAGAACATATTCAGAGCAGTTATTAGTACTAACGTAAACAGGTTGAAAACCTAAGCCCATATACCAAGCGGTTCTATCACAAAAGAGAGATTGCATATACTTAAAGCCTAATGCCATAGGAACCAACTTCACTTTTGTATCATCACATAACCCAATTGAATGTCCCTTTTTTTGGAAATATTCAATGCTTGCAAAACCGTACCAATGATCATTATTTTCACATAATTGAACCGTTAGCTCAGGCCCCCAAAGAGCACCACTTTTACCATAAATATCTTTAAAGCAATCATTGGTTGGGAAAAACCCTGCCCCTTTGAACTCTATTATATAATCTCTTGCACATAGTGGAATAATAAAAAAGAATGAAGCTAAAAAGTAGTAACCTATTTTTGAAAACATGACTTTTATCTCCTAATAATTTTTAACAAGATTTATTAACAACAATGATAACCGGCCCTGATTGAACATCATTGCTACCATTGGCCACTAAATAGTAAGTATAAATAACATTCGGCTCCACATTATGATCTAAATATTCCAATGGCTGCGTTGTTGCAGGAATGGTTGCAATCAGATCGGTCAATGCAAGATCGCGATAAATAGAATAACTTACTGGAGTCTCTCCAGAGACACTCCATGTCAACTTATTGATAAGATCAACTTCCATTAAAAATCGATTCTGCGTCTGGCAACCTTGAGCATTAATAATTTCAACATCAGCTAGTGCTATTACATTAACCGTATTTGATGTGTAATTGGTCACATAGGCATAGCGACCATCTGATGATATCGCAATACCAGCAGGAGATTGATCAACCTCTATGGTCTGCGCAAGAACATCATGAGTAGATAGATCAATAATGTTTACCGTTCCGGCTCCCGCTATCAATTCACTAAAACTGGCGTCAGAATAGAGCGTGTTATAATTTGTTACATACGCAAAACGATTATCAGGTGTAATTGCAATACTTGATGGCTGAATGCTATGAAGATTGATTGTATCAATAAGGTTATTAGTAGCTAGATCAATAACACCAACTGTTGTTCCAAACGGATAAAAATTATTACTACCAAAGTTGGTCACATATGCTCGAGTACCATCTGGTGTAATCGCTATATCAAATGGCCCTGAAAAACCACTTATTGTATCAATAACACTATTGTTAATTGTATCTATTACCTGAACCGTTCCTGTCCCTGGATTGCCATCAACATAATTGGCCACATAAAGACGTGATCCATCTGGATGTATCGCCAATGCTGCCGGTGCTTGATCGACCAAAATAGGGGGCCCCACAATAACATCATTGACAAGGTCTACAACATCAATTGAGGATCCATTACCGCTCCCAAGCCCTCCTGGGCCGCCATAATTATTCACATATGCTCTGGTTCCATCATGACTTATCGCCAATCCTGAAGGTCCATCAAATCCTGTAATTACTCCAGATACTGTATCTGTTAATAGATCAATAATAGCAACAGTTGTACTGTTACTATTTGTTACATAAGCCTTATTGCCAAGTCTATCAATTTTCCCTCTTTTTTACAGGTTATAACAATAGATATTCTGTTAACTTTAACCGCGTAGCGGAAATCTCGGGAGCTTGCTCCCGAGCTGGATAGCGTTTATAATGAGCGATAGCTCATTATGAAAGGATCCTGCTTGGAACTAGATAGGAATTCGCATCATGTATTTCGGATAATGTATCATTTTGTATGGATTCCCAAATACAGACATAAAGTTTTTACAGAGCCTTATAGATCAAGTCTGAAAGAAATTATTGCGACAATAACTTATGACTATAATATTGAATTAGTTGAGTTGGAAGTGCCAATTGATCATATTCATATGGTTGTAAAATCTGTTCCCAAACAATGTCCATCAAAGATCATGCAGATTGTGAAAAGTATATCTACGCAGAAATTTTTTCAGATGTATCCTGAAATAAGGAAAAAATATTTTTGGGGTGGAAAGTTGTGGACGCAAAGTTTTTTTGTAGAAACAATAGGAAATGCAAATGAAGAGGTTATTCGCAAGTATGTTAGAAATCAGCTAAAGAAGATGGATCATTCTGAGGAACGAGCCAAGCAACTCAAACTAATTTAGAAGCTCGGTAGCTTGCTGCCGAGTTCTTTCACAAGAGAAATTAAGGTCTTGTCAATGTTTTTTAGAATGACAACTTTAAAGATCTAATAGATCATGATATTGTGCAGCAAGAGCATATTTACGTGCCTTTAATGATGGATTTACAATGGTAATAAATCCTGATCTCACCCATGCAGAACATAATGCTGTAGCAGTTCTTGGTTTATATCCAAACAGCTCTCCTATCTGACCACTTGTAACCACTTCATAATTTCTGAAAAGCTCTAAAGCTTTACGTTGCTGTGGATCAAGTTTTCGTATTAATTTTGTATGATCTTTACCACCTTGATTTTGCATTTTTTTCATCTGCTTAATAACATTTTCGAATGCAACAGCCATACCCTCTATAAAATAAGCAATCCATTCACTAATATCACTTTCAGCTCGTCCCATATAGTAGTTATGCGAAGGCCCAATGCTTATAGCTTGATAATATGCAGTTAGATTTTTTGCATAATACTCATCCAATGAATAAACCCCTTTTAAATCATAACCACCATGATGGAGAATCAGTGTTGTAAGCAATCGTGCAGTGCGACCATTGCCATCATAATAGGGATGAATAGTAGCAAATTGATAGTGGGCAATTGCTGCAACAATAGGGCATGGCAAAGCAGTATTATTTTTTATCCATTGAACCAGCTCTTTCATAAGTTCAGGCACATCTTTAGCTTCGGGAGGCATATAGACAATTTTACCATTAGTGCCATTTCTAATCACATTCTGTCCATCACGATAAGGGGTTGGTTTCACTCGAGAGCTACCACCGGCCATTACCAATGCATGAAATGTTTTAATGATCGTTTCAGTAACAGATAGCTCTTCTTTTACGTAACGCTCTAATTGCTCAAGAGCCGCATAGTATCCTTTGACTTCACGCTCATCGCGCTCTTTGCCGTGAATATGTTCATCCAGTTCAATAACCTCCCTAATCTGTTCTACCGTTAACCGGTTACCTTCAATCATAGTTGAATAATGGGTAGTATACAGTTTTGAGGTTGCACGTAATGAAGCAAGAACCGCAGGATTAAGAGGCAATCCAATAGCTTGTTGTTTGGCAGCTTCAATACGCATCAAATTATGTGCCATGCGGGCATCAATAGTATAGATAGGATTAAATCCCTTTGACATCAAACCTCCTTGCTCTTAGCAACGCCAATAAAATTCCGACAAATTGCTGATAAATTGCCGATAACATACCTATATTATGCCGATAAATTGCTAATAAATCAATAGTTATCGCCCAAAAAGATATTTTAGAATACCTATTGCTTTGTAAGCTTATCCATATATTGCAAAGATTCTTTCATCTGCTGCTCCCAATAGAGCATACGAAGTAGGTGATAATGGGCAGAGTTAATATTTTTTTCTTTAATACGCATAACCCCATCTACCGATAATTCACGAATAGATATGCTGCACTCAATATCTACAGCAAATCCCCTTTTCCATAAAGTTCCCCCAATAGAACCCTCTTCATATGTGGCCCAATAACTTATTCTTTCACCCACACACTCCAGCCTTACATCTTGATAATGAATGCGACCAATATTCGCAATATCAATCATAATTCTTGCAGGATTAATGCCCATCGCTTGAAGCTTTTGCTCAACATCTCCTGACATGGGAAAAAGAGTATGCGAAAAAAACAGTGAAATATAAAATATATTTTTCATACCAGTCCAACCCTATTCTTGTTGTTATGATAAAAATAGAATCTCCTTTTTTTGAGTTATTCTCTTTTCTTGAGTCTTATGCAAAATACGGAGCAAATAATAATGAACAGGATCAATATCCCTCTCTGAGTAACGTTGATAGATCCCCTCTGCGCCATCAGACAAGCAAAATATTCTCTTCTTACAAGAGATTGTATTGGTTTTAGAACAGAATGTCGCCATTATCAGCCCCTCACTACAATTTGCCAGATATTTTTCTGATCCTTCTGTATTATGCAGACTAATGTGGCCCAATTCAGAAGGACTAACAACCATGCTTGAAATTTTAACTCCTATTTTTGTCAATTCTGATTCAACCTGCTCTTCCATAGCAAATATGGTGCACAAAGGGACCACAATAGAACATATAATAATCATTTTCATGAGAGCCTTCCCTTGCTTACATAAATTCTCCTGCTTGCAATACATTGCGCAATTCTAATACAAGAGATTAAAAAATGTCGATATTATATATATCGCCCATCTCAAAAGCTTTGCCTTACTTTAGAGCTTATCCGAAAATTAAACTTGTAATAGTAAGTAATTATTTCTTACTTGCGCCACGAAGTTTT
This sequence comes from bacterium, assembly GCA_021833825.1. Taxonomy (GTDB): domain Bacteria; phylum Babelota; class Babeliae; order Babelales; family Vermiphilaceae; genus JAKBEL01. The sequence goes on along the minus strand of JAKBEL010000003.1, from coordinate 1,387 downwards.
TGAATCACTATTTCGGCTGCTTCTGGACCATTATCTCTATTGTATAACCATGTATCCAGAGAATCACCTGATAAATCTACCTTCATCACTCGACCATTTAGATAGTCGATATAATTTTTTGCCAGAGCCTTACTTACTTCACTATCCGACAAGCTACCAGAATGCTGTTGGCATATACCCATGCCCTGTACTTTGGCTCTGTCATATAAGGCTTTAACAAGCTCTATCTTATCCAATCCAGAGATATCTACCTTATCCATTGAGAAAGCAACGGGTGCAACAAATAACAGCAAGAGCACTATTCTTTGCATGTATGATCCTTATAATATCTAAAATTTATAATATTGTTCAGCATAATCAACATACGCTAACTCGACAGCCATAGCAACCCCTAGCGGCACCTTTTCTTGATCAGCTAACTGAGAAATAATATTTGTCTTTTCAATAGAATCTGTCACTCCTATACTATCTAGCCTAGCCTGCAAGTCTTTTCTGCTCGGCATTTGGACTATACGGACTACAACAACGTTCAAAATGTAGATGCTCCGGAACATACCCTGGATCTTGGAGAGAAATTTTGGACCAATTTTCTCAAACAACTCCCAAAAGAAACATTTCAACCCGAATGGCTCTCAATCAATTCTATCATGCTGTGAATGATATCTAGCTTCTGATTAAATGGCTCTATTAATGCGTTCATATCAGCAATCTTCTGATGAGTCTTTTTTGCAAGAATATAGGCCACATATGAACAGAGAGCCAAAAACCCTAAAGAAGCACCGCTCAATAAAACGCGATTCAATAAGGTTGCATCAGGAAGACATAAAGCACTCAAACCACTTAATGTTCCTACTGACAAACTTAAACATCCAAATGATATAAGACCAAGCACTTTGATATCAAAAGCTTGTGAATCTAATAACAATTTTTCTCGAAGATTCGACCCATCTATAATGACCTCATCACGAAGTTTATATAAAGTAAGTATTGGCAATCCTTTTGCCTCTTTGCTTAATGGCCCCGTAACAGTCAATATTGATACCAGCTTGTCATAATCAAGATCGTCAATTGCTTGATATACTTCTGCTGGAACTACAGCCGATGATTGTTGAATTGATGCATATATATTTGATGAAACAGTTATTGTTGAAGTTAAGAGTAAAAAGGTAACGAATAGATTTTTTTTCATGGACTTATCTCATAAAAGGCTTTTTGTTTAATACTACCATAATCGCTTCTTTGCAAAAGCATATCCAGAACTGAATCTGCTACCTTTTTGTAGACACGATAAATCCGTGGTAAAATAATAAAATCTACATAAAGGATAAGTCCCATGAGACATTACGATAAAGAATTTAAATTAAATGCTTTAGCCATGCTAAAAGAG
>JAKBEL010000002.1 GCA_021833825.1 bacterium | reverse complement strand
ATAATTCTATTTTGTGTTGCGAGGTAATCTTTTCCATAAAATTCATTTTAGCACATTCTCCTTTTTTTTGAATCTGCTAACAGCTTACCTGCTTCACGGCATTTTTAAAGTGTGCGCACTATATATGATGAGTATAAAGCGGAAAGTAGTGCCTTATAATTGTCCAAAGTTCCTCCGATATGCTACAATAGGAAACTGAGTCAGTATACTATCATAAAAACTATTAGGAATTGTTCGTGAAAGCTCTCTTTAGTCTTGTGTCTTTAAGTGGTCTGTTGTTGTTAAGTGGTTGTTTTGATCAGAAGAAAAACGTATCGCAAAATCATATATTGATTGTTGGAACTGAATCTAACTTTCCTCCATTTTCTTGTAAAGAAAATGGTGAGCTTGCTGGTTTTGATATTGATGTGGTCACAGAGGTTGCAAAGCGTATTGGAAAAACAATTGAATTTAAAGATATGAACTTTGAGGCTCTTTTGCCGCAGGTGCAACTGGGTGCCATTCAAGTGGTTGCAGCGGGGATGACACCAACGGCAGAGCGAGCAAAGATAGTCTCATTTACAGAACCTTATATTATTGGCGATCCATTGATTATAGTGACATTAGCCGATTCAGACACCAAGGATCTTGAAGATCTTAAAAAAGGGCGAAGAGTTGTAGTCAATCAGGGTTACACTGCTGATTTTTATATGAGCAAAGTGGATGGCCCAGAGCTGATTCGGCTTGAAACTCCTGCAGAGGCATTTTTGTCATTACAACAGGGAAGAGCAGATGCTTATGTGACAGCAAAAAATACATTAGCGCCATTCTTTAAAAAACGGGATGCTGAAGGATTTGAACGTAAGATTATTCCAGGAACTGACGAAAGCACTGCACTGATTGTTTCTAAAAAATATCCGGAACTGTTGCGTGAAATTCAGGAAGCATTGAATCAGATGGAGAGTGATGGAACAATGAAATCTTTAAAGAAGAAATGGGATATGAATGCTTGATATAGCACTTTTACAGGAATATTGGCCTGCAATTGTAAGTGGTACTATTAAAACAATAGAGATAGCAGCATTGAGTTGCTCTATCGGTATTACCGGCGGAACATTACTAGGTTTAATTCAAGCGTATGCTCCTGCTGCTGTTAGACTGCCGATACAGTTTGTGATTGGTCTTATCAAAGGGACACCGATGCTTGTGCAGATTACATTTGCATTCTATCTGTTGCCTCAGATAGGTCTTGCTATATCAGAATTCTGGACAGCAGTTTTTGCAATAGGTTTTAATAGTAGTGCCTATTTGAGTAGCACTATTTATGCTGGTATTGCAGCAGTTCCTAAAGGTCAACTTGAGGCCGCTTATGTGCTAGGGTTTTCACGGTTTCAGATAATGCGTTATATTGTGCTGCCACAAGCTTTTGAGATTGTTTTTCCCTCATTGGGAAATGAGTTTATCACGCTTGTAAAAGATTCAAGCTTGGCATCAATTATCGGTGTTATGGAGCTTGCAAAAGAGGCTTCGATTATGAGAAGTCGTAGCTATGATGTGATCACTTCATATACTATTATTGCATTGATCTACATACTGTTGACAGGATCGATTGCACTCATATTGTCTCTGATTAAACGAAGGATGCGCCATGCTCAGTATTAATGGATTACATAAAATATTTGGTGGTAAAAAAGTTGTTGATAACATCTGTTTGGATCTCAAAGAGGGTTCAATTACACTATTTTTGGGTCAATCGGGTGTTGGTAAATCAACATTGCTCCGTATTTTAAGTGGACTTGAGACAGCAGATAGTGGAACTATTTCCATTAAAGGTAAAGAGATTGATCGCACATCGCAGCAACAGGATCATGCCGTTGGTATGGTATTTCAGCAATTTAATCTGTTCAATCACAAAACAGTTAAAGAGAATATCACGTTACCACTTGAAAAAGTTTTGGGCAAAACCAGTGTTGATGCTGATCAGATAGCACAAGAGCTGCTTGAGCGATTTAATCTGCAGGAGTTGCGCAATGCATCAGTGAACTCTCTTTCGGGCGGGCAAAAGCAGCGATTAGCGCTGGCAAGAACGTTGGCAATGAAACCCTATATTATCTGCATGGATGAACCGACATCAGCATTAGATCCTCTATTGACCTCATATGTTGCACAGGTGATTGCTGATCTTGCCAAACAGGGATACATTGTGGTGGTTGCAACGCATGACACCGTACTTATCGATAAATTAGATTGCACTGTACATCTGATGCGTGATGGTAAGATTATAGAGTCTGCGCAGTCAGCTGATTATAGAGCCCATCCGCAGCAGTATCCACACATCAGCAAGTTTGTTGCTGGGCACAGCTAGGTCTTTTGAATAGAATTGAAAAAAATGTTTTTTAACTAAGAGCTTATCCGAAAATTAAATAAATAGAGCATCCTTTTGATTTATTGGCTAAAATAGCCAGTGAACTTAAACAAAAAGGATGCTCTATGTTTATAATACCAGATAGTATATGGAATGAAATTAA
>JAKBEL010000005.1 GCA_021833825.1 bacterium | reverse complement strand
AAACGGTTTAAAATAGTCGCTGATCGTTATCGTAATCGCAGAAAAAGGTTTGGCTTGCGATTTAATCTCATCGCAGGTATCTACAATTTTGAGCTCACAAATTAAGTTTCAGAAGAGGTCTATTATTTGATTGTGATTTGCGTCGTCTTTTTCTGCCCAATCGGTAGTCAGAATTATTTTTAGATGAAGTGTTTGGTTTGGTCTCTTCTTCTGATCCCGGAATTATTTTTGAAGCGTCATTGGGGGTTTTAGTGTTAATCTCATCGGGATCTTCTGATGCGTTAATAATTGGGGCAAGAAATAATATGTTGAAAAATAATAAGAGATGTTTTTTTTTCATAAAAGCCCTTTGTTATTATTAAAGATATTCTTTTTTTGCCAGAAAGCAGGTTCGATTGTTGTTTTATGTCTTGTGCCAGAAAGAGTCACATCTCGTATATAGGGATTGGGTCCGAATAATCTGTATCGTCTCTCGGTTTGTGCTCCTAAATATCCTGTTGTATAGTATGGGCTATGACTGATATAAAATTCTTTTAAGATTGGGCGTTGTGTAGTAGCCTTTGCAATGCCTGTTATTATAACAAGGTATGCGCAGAATATTTTAAAATAGCTCATTATTATTCCTTTGTTATAAAAAAATAGTTAATATGTGGTTGTAGATTTTTTTCTTGGTGTTCTTTTTTGGGATTTAATAACGGTGCTGCGGCTCTCTTTTTCTGCATTATCTCTATCATCATCTTCATTGTCTATATTATCTTCTCTAGAGTAGTATCGTTTGCGATCAGCATCTTTGGATGCGCCTATTGCAGTTCCTACCAGTCCGCCAGTTAATGCTCCCCATCCTGCACCACGTCCACCACCAATTAACCCTCCGAAAAGAGCTCCCGTTCCAGCACCTCCAAAAAGACCTCTTGCGGTACTGTTTCGTGCAGATAGTGATGGCATCCATATGGATATTAAGAGAAAAAGATAAATTATGCGCTTCATGTATAGTCCTCCGATTTTTATTCAAAGTTTTAATAGTATAATCTACTTTCAGAGTACCACATTAAAACTTTCCATTTGAATATATTTAATTTAAATTGTGTAAAAAGTTTTACCAGCTGCATGGTTTATTGAAGGGTGTGGTTATTTTTTTGATATATATTTACATAATTTGAAGATGTGTTGAGAAGTTGTGGTAGATCTGTCAGTTTTCCTGCACCAATAAGAAGAATAAGGTCATCTGGTTGGGCAATATTATCAATAGTTTTAATGAGTTGTGTAAACTTTTTATCAAAAGGGATGTACGATGTCTTGATTACTGGATAGATCTTCTGAAATTCATCTACAAACCGTTCAGACGTAATGCCTTCAATGGGTTGTTCGTTTGCGCCATATATATCGGTAATAATCAGCCTGTCTATGGCAGAGTTATGAAATACCGTTAAAAAGTCATTCCATAAATGATATGTTCGTGTAAAGCGATGAGGCTGAAAAATAACAATTAAATTTTTTTTTGCACGCTTTGCCGCAACGATGAGCGTTTCGTGAATCTCTTTGGGGTGGTGACCATAATCATCAAAAATTTCTGCACCATTATAGGTACCGCGAAACCAAAAGCGTCTCTCAATACCTTGAAAATGTTCTAAGGCCTGTTGGATCATATGAAAAGAGGCCCCTATTTCAAGGCAGATTGCTACAGCTCCAAGACAGTTTAATATATTATGTTTTCCGGGCATGCGAATGCTTATGGTTCCTAACTCTTTTTTTTGATAAACGACTTTAAATGTTGAGTGATCGGAATAGAGATTAATATTTATTGCTCTTATATCGGCGGTCTCATGAAGCCCATATTTAATCATACGTATATGAGCCATGGGAAGAAGTTTTTGTATGTTTGCATCATCTATGCAGACGAATGCGATACCATAGAAAGGGAGGTTATTTAAAAATCGTCTGTAAGTCTCTATGATGTCATCAATGCCTGTATATGTTTCAAGATGTTCTAAATCAATGTTGGTTATAAGTGCCAGGCTTGCCTGTAGATGTAAAAAAGAACGATCGCTTTCATCAGCTTCTGCGACTAAAAAATCACCAAGTCCTATGCGTGCATTAGAGCTAATGTTAATGAGATTTCCGCCTATGATGACTGTTGGATCAAAGCCAGCTTCAATTAAGATATGTGAGACCAATGATGTTGTCGTTGTTTTCCCGTGCGCTCCCGCAATAGCTATGCTATATTTTGTGCGCATTAATTCTGCAAGCATAAGGGCTCTTCTGATAGTTGGAATGCCCCGTTGTTGGGCGGCTAAAATTTCGGGATTATGTTGCTCTATTGCAGAAGAGTAGACCAAGATGTCGATTGTGCAAGATTGGCATTCATCGCTGTTATTGCCCTCATAAATTGTGCAACCTAAGCTTTTTAATTCGATAATACTTTTTTGTGCGATGTTGCTGTCGCAGCCGGAGATGATATATCCCTGTTGATGGAGAATTTTTGCGATTCCGCTCATTCCAATTCCCCCAATGCCAACAAAATGGATGTGTACTTTTTTTCGATACATAATTTTTGTTACAATATGGTTATACTATTGAAAAGTTAAAGTAATTTCTGAAGTTTATATAATGTGTCACGGATATGCAAGAGTTCCTCTTTGGTTATCTGTGTTGATTTTGTATTATGCAGTGTTGTTCGAGTAGATCCTACAACTTTGGCATTTTTATCGAGTAATGCCTCTTTGGCGCCAGCTATTGTGAATTTTTTTTCATAGAGAAGCTCTTTTATTTTTTTAAATAGTGCAACATCTTGAGTTGTGTAGTATCTTTGCCCTCCAATAGAGCGTCCGCTTTTGATGTTGAACTCCTTTTCCCAAAAACGAATTACAAATTTTTCAACGGCAAGCTCCTTTGCAAGAATTCCTATTCTAAATTGTTTTTTTTGCATCTTCATGATAAATCCTTTTTTTTGATAAAAATGAAAAATGATTTTTTGTTATACCTCAACAAGAAGCGTATGTAAATTAGTGATCGATGTTCAAGATTTACAGTTTCCTGCTGAATATATGATGATTAGCGCTAGCCAATAGGTTATTAGTTTGTTACGCTAATCATAACTGTCGTTTAGAATTAAAATATCTATCTATATCTATATGCATTAAATGTTAACAAGGATCTTATGAATATTAAAAATATGTTAGTTGGCGTTGGGATTGTATTATTAACTAATTGGGGAGTTGATTATTTTATTTTGAGCAGATATCGAACTAAAGAATTGCAGGAATATAGATCAGGCCAGGTTTTTAGTGCGCCTGAAACTGAGCAGACATTCAGGCCGCTCAAGTTAGGTGTTGCGTTTAGCCAAGCAAAACGGGTTTCGCCGGTAGTGGTTACAGAACTTAATACCGATTGGGGGGCGCTTACCTTTACATCAGAGGGCGCAGCTCTTGAGCGTTTAGAGTTTATTCGAAAAAACGATCAGACAGAAGATGTTATTACCACAATCTTTCCTACAATAGAGCGTGAACATAAGGCATTTATTGTTGCCCTTGATCAAAATACTCCTTACTATTATAACCTTGTTGATACAAGTGAAGATGATCAATATTTTTTTCTTACGTATGAAGGGTCTTATGAAAAGGGACTCTTAAGAAAGCGTTTTGCAGTGGCAAAACATATATATAAAATTGATCTGACCATAGAGCTTCTTGCATCATCACATGCTATTCAGAATCAAATCAGGCTGTTTTTACCAGCGCCAGTTATGCCTGATATAAAATATGACACAGTCTCTGCTTTAGTAAATAATATAAAAGGCTCGATTGAAAAAATTCCTTACAATAAATTAAATGGGCAAGAGGGGTGGTGGGCGCCTACTATTTTTGGAACAGAGAATAAATATTTTGTACATGCGTTGGTTGCAGATCAGAACAATTTTGCTCAACGGGCATACTTTTTAATGGCACCAGAAAACAGATTGATTTCGATTTTAGAGGGCCCTTCTGTTGTACCTCAAGAGACATATAGTTGGACTATGTCATTCTATTGTGGGCCAAAAGAGGCTCACGCAATGAATCAGGTGAATACGCAGCTTGAAGAGACGCTCGATTATTCAGGCATTTTAGCACCGCTCTCCAAATTGTTGCTAAAACTTTTAAATTTCTTGTATGAATATGTGCATAATTATGGATTGGCCATTTTGCTCTTAACGGTGCTCATTAAATTGATCATGTTGCCATTTACTATTAGCGGAGAAAGAGGGCTTAAAAAATCTAATGAAGTTCAGAAAAAAATGCGTTATCTAGAACAAAAATATAAAAATGATCCGGAGAAACTGCGAATAGCACAGGCAGAGGTGATTAAAAAGCATGGCTTGCCGCAATTGGCAAGTTGTCTGCCAATGCTTGCGCAGTTTCCCATATTTATTGCGTTGAGTCGTGTGTTGAACAATTCGGTAGATCTCTATCAGGCGCCATTCTTTGGTTGGATTACAGATCTATCTGCTCCAGATCCTTATTACATTCTTCCGGCACTTCTTATTGGGGGAATGATTTTGCAAGGCTTGAGTGGTGATCCTGCTCAACGCATGGTGACCCTGACTGCGGCTCTTGTATTTGGCGCGGTGTCGGCAAATTTTGCAGCAGGATTGGTGCTCTATATTTGTGCAAGTACGTTATTAAGCGTTATGCAGATTATGATTCAAAAAAGTGTAAAGGCTGTATAATATGTTGGATCAAGTGCCCACTCTGGCTCAATTGATTAAAACGTTACAGCAGATTCCTTATCTTGCATCAAAGAGTATTTATCGTTTAGCGACCCATTTTTTAGAGATGGATGAGCAGCATCTTGAGCATCTTTGCGCAATTCTATTAAAAGCAAAACAGCAGGTTTTGCGTTGTGATATATGTTTCGTTTGGAAAGAGAAGGGGCGAGCATGCAGTTTTTGTAATGCTCCAAAGCGCAATCAGCAATTGGTCTGTGTGGTCGAAACCTGGCAGGAGCTTTTAACTATTGAAAAGACTGGTGGATATGATGGAGTATATCATGTTCTTGGTGGCGTGATCTGTCCGCTTGAGGGTGTTGGGCCAGAACAATTGACTATTGATGCCTTAATACAAAGAATTGATCAAAAGGGTATTGCAGAAATTATTCTTGCTACTAATCAGACTCCAGAGGGCGAAGCAACAGCATCATACATTGCCCATAAATTGAAAGGCAGAGCAATAACTATTTCATGTTTAGCGCGGGGTATTCCTGTTGGCTCAACGCTTGAATTTATGGATAAATTAACGGTATATAAGGCATTATCTGAGCGAAGACCATTTTAATTAAAGGTGAATGTATGCAAGATTCCAATATTTTCAAACTTCGTGTTCAGGATCTTATGAACAATGTAAAAGAGTTGCATCCTGAAAAAAGGGGAACAATTGTTCTGTTTGCAGGATTTGAAGATGATCGCCATCGATTTGCTCAAGAGAGCAGTTTTTACTATTTTACAGGAATAGAAGAACCTGCGGTTGTGCTCACCATTGATTTAGATGGTCACAAAGTACTATATGTTCCTAATTGCATTGAGGAGCGTGCAAAATGGGTAGTCTCTCCACTGCAGCTCACACAGGAGTATGCGAAGCAGATTGGTGTTGATGAGGTGAGATTGTTGGGAAGTAGTTGTTCTGGCTATCAAATGCATCCATATTCGTCAGAGTCTGAATATAGCAATCTCGCGTCAGATCTTAAGAAAAAAATCAATTCTGATTCAGTTTTGTTTGCGTTGGACCCATATACACCGTATGGTTATATTGAGCAAAGACTATTGTTGCAACGCTTGCGCTCTTTTGGAGCTGCGCCTCATGTGGTTGATATCTCATCTATTGTGGCTCGCATGAGACGTTCAAAAGATGTAAAAGAGATAGAGTTGATGTACAAAGCGGTCGAGATAACCTGTATAGCGCAAGAGGCCGCAGCAAGAGCGATCTCTCATGGTGCCAACGAAGCTGAAGTGCAAGCGAGCCTTGAATATATTATCACCGGTTCTCATGCTGAAATTGCATTTCCTAGTATTGTTGCCTCTGGAAAAAACTCGACCGTTCTGCACTATAATCAGAATAATGCAGAGTTAAAAAAGGGAGATTTGGTTGTGGTTGATATTGGTGCCCGTTATGATGGATATTGTGCAGACATTACACGCACCTATCCAGTATCAGGAACGTTCACCAAGCGTCAAAAAGAGATCTATAACATTGTGCTCGATACACAAAGCTATATCGCCTCTATTGCCAAACCTGGCATGTGGCTCTCTTATAAAGAAAAGCCTGATCAATCATTAAATCATTTAGCACGAGCGTTCATCAAAGAAAAAGGATATGATCAGTATTTCCCTCATGGCATTGGCCATTTCCTTGGTCTTGATGTACATGATGTGGGTGATTACACTGAACCATTAAAAGCTGGTGATGTGATCACCATTGAACCTGGGATCTATATTGCAGATGAACAGATTGGTGTGCGCATTGAAGATGATTATTGGATTGTAAAAGATGATGCAATCTGCTTGAGCGAAGGTCTGCCAAAAGTGGCAGAAGAGATTGAAGAGATGGTTAAAGAAAAATTTGAGTGAAGATAAGATTTTTGTCTTATGCTTCACTCAAATAGTTTTTTACAGTAGATATTTATTATTACGCGTTGTAGATAATCTCTATTGTTCTTGCGCCAAAAATTCCTGCTATCATGGCTACATCTGCAGCCAAGAACTTCCCAAGAAACTCATTAAAATCATCATAGCATTTTTTAGCTTCATTATGGATCTTGTTGCTTGCCGCAATACATAAACCTGTAAGGCCCAATCCTGCAACTATTCTAGCAAGGTCCTCTTTTTCAAGTAAAGCTGTAACTTTCTTAAGGATTGCACCAACTACTTCGTCTGTTGAGAATTCAATTTTGGCAGCCTGTGCTTGACCAGCGGTTAAACCTGCAAATATGAATAAAGCGAAAGCTTTTTTGTATAAATTCATAAAAACTCCATTTAAAAAATGTTTTATTGTCTATTATAGAATATAAACATATTAAATAATTGTCAAGCGGCTGCTTGAATGAGGCTTTTCAGGGTCTGTTGATTATCTTGTTGCAGGTGGGGTTTAGATTATATCTGCAGATGTAACAGGATTATCCTGTATGATATGATCTAAGCAGATTCCTGTTGCTGCAAGAGCTATTGTTAATGTGCCTGTCAGAAGAGCTATTTTATAGCGTAATGTATCTTTTATCTCTTGATCTTCACATTCTTTGTAATCAGCAATCGCTTTGATAATTATTGAGATCAACATGCCTGCAGCAGTTGTGCCGGCGCTGGTCATGGATAAATCAAATAGATTAATATGTTTTGTGAGCATTGCTGTGCTCTCTGCATTATAGTATGAGATTGGGATATGGATATTATAACATGTTTCGCCTATTATTTCTGCGCAGGCATTGATTGAGCTTGCTGCTAATATTTGAGAGGTTGTTTCTGCCTGTAGGCTTATATGACTTAATACTATAAGCGTTAATATTTTAAAAAAATTCATTGTATCTGTCTCCTGCCTCCAAATAGGGTATTGCATATGTAAAGCACTATGCTTGTGATCACAAGCCCAATGGTAAGTGATGATGTTAGAATAACATATTTAGCCGATCCAATCAACAGGCCGGTGGTCAAAAATGCCCCTATAGATCCTGCCAATGGGGCTATAGTGTAAGGAAGCTGTGTGTTTAAGTGATCAATAGGGCTGCATCCAGAACTTGTAGCAGACATGACGATTGCTGCAGCTATAGGTGAAGTATGGTCACCAAAGGTAGCTCCTGCCAATATTGCGCCAATTGCAGGAATAATGCAGGCAAGAGGATCATTGCACAACTCAGGGGCACATCCAAAAAATGAAATCTGCATTAGGCTTTGGGCCATTGGTATGCCTATTGGAAGTAGCAATGCGAGAGTTCCCCATGCTGTTCCTATCATGAATGAGGTCATTGCGGCAACAAGAAAGAAGATGAGGGGCAGATAGGTAATATGCATGCAATGCAATAAAAGAGAGGCTAGATAGTTTCCGGTCTCTAAATCTAGGCGTAAAATACTTCCCAGTGTTGATGCTAATATCACCAGCAGTATTGCTGATTCCATCAGAAGGGTTCCTTGCCAGATTAGCTTAGGGATGTCTTGGCCTGTTATCTGTTTGCGTCTGAGAGCAAGAATAAACCCTACAAAAACGGTAATAAGGCTTGCCATTCCTAAAACAAAAAGGGCATCTTTGTTTGTTCTGAATGCGCCTATAAAACTTTGCGTGCCACCAAATAGCCAGTAATCTCCCATGTAAAGAATGCCAAAAAGGACACAAGCAAAGAGTGTTGCCAGCGGAATGAGCAGATCTGAGATTCCACTATTTCGGGTTGTAGTGATACGCTCACGTGGTTCAGGGTTCTCTCTGCGTTGCAAAGCTTCATGTTCAAATTGTGCCATTGGCCCAAATGAGAGAGAGCGATTAATAATAATAAATGCCGTAAATATGGTAAAAATTGCATAATAGATAAAGGGAATGGATTCTATGTAGACGTAAAAGGGGTCGGCGATTATTTTAATATCTTTTCCAGGTGATGCTGATATTCCAGATTGTTCAAGTTGAGAGGTTATAAATGCAGCCCAAGTTGATAGAGGAACAAGCATAACTACTGGTCCTGCGAATGTATGGACTAGATAGGCGAGCTTTGTGCGGGCAATATGAAAACTATCAACGAGCGGTTGCATAACATAGCCTACAGTGAGGCTATTGAGGTAGTCATCAAGAGCTAAAATCAATGAAAGGCCAAATGTAGAGCGTTCAACCTGTTTTTTATTTTGAATTCTTTTTAAAGCTATCTGCGCAAGAGCTTGAGCTGCCCCTGTATAATTGATAAGGGTGATGATGATTCCGACGCAGAGTAAAAAGAGATACGCATGCATATTATCGGTGCTGCTTACTTGATCATAAAGCCGTTGTAAAAGAAGTATGAGCGCATCTATAGGGTTAAACTGTTTTGCCACAAGGCTACTGAAGATAAGGCCGGCAACAAGAGATAGTTGAAGTCTCTGGGTTATCATTGCAAGGGTAAGCACTAAAAGGGGTGGGAGCAATACAAGAGCGGTCAATTCCATAATATAAATCCTTTAAGATCGTTTAAATCAATAGTATAAGTATAGCAGGTGGCCATTATGAAACAATATTTCATTGTGTATGAGACCTGAAATGGGGTTTAATTGCTCTTTTTGCTTAGATGAAATTTGACCATTGTAAGATTTTCTTTTACGCTATAAAGATATTGTAAGAATGCTCCGTTCGCAAAAATCATTCTACTTATTGAGTTTAAAGGTTATTTCTATGGATATGAACAGAATTTTTTATCTAAAAAAAGAAGATCACAAGCCAAAATGGCGTGTTGTTGACGCTAATGGTCAGGTGCTTGGTCGCCTTGCTACACAGTTGGCTGATATGATTCGTGGCAAAGATAAAGCATGCTTTGCTCCCCATGTCGATACAGGGGACTATGTTGTGGTTATTAATGCTGAAAAAATTAAATTGACCGGCAATAAATGGGAAGATAAGGAATATGCTCGCTATACTGGGTATATTGGTGGCTATAAAACCAGAACCGCAAAAGAGATGCATAAGATTTGCCCAGAAGATATTGTGAGGCTTGCTGTAAAGCGCATGCTTCCAAAGAATCGCATTAGTCGTGAAATATTCAAAAAATTGAAGGTATATGCTGGAGAAAGCCATCCGCATAAAGCGCAGCTTTCATAGTCATCTATATCATTGAATATAAAAAAAAGCACACTTTAAAAAAGTGTGCTTTTTTTTATATTTATTTTTTCTGTTATTGGCCGCAGAGCCCTAACCATTTTAGCAGTCCGATATCTTTAAGAGTTAAGTAGACCACTAATGCCAATACCAGAACCCAGCTTGCCATGTGAATATATTCACGTAGTTTTGGAAGTTGTTTTCCGATAATTGATTCGATGGTAACAAACATAATCTGGCCACCATCTAAGATAGGTAGTGGTATTAGGTTTAAAACAGCAAGATTGATGCTAATAACAGCTAAGAAAAGCAGAAACACCTTCAATCCTTTTTGTGCCCCTTTGATTGTCTCTGCAATTACCATAATCGGTCCGCCAACGCCATTTATGTCACGTTTTGCAAACATATTCTTAAAGCTATAAAGAACCATGCTGATATAGATATTGGTTGCTTTAAATCCCTGTTTAATAGATTCAAAAAATCCAAATTCGGGAACGCTTTTAATCTCGTAAAATACTCCCAAAGTGCCAATCTCTATGGTAGTGCCATTTTCAACAATCTCCGTACTGTCAAGAGTTGCCGGGAGGCTCATCTCATGATCATTTCGTTTAATAAGGATGTTGATTCTTTTCTTTGGCAGAGAGCGTGTAATGTTTTTGAGTTTTTCAATATCATTATTAATTGCTTGATCATTAATTGCTATAATCTCATCGCCGATCTGTAGCAGGGCTTTTTCTGCCGGGCTATCTTTTTTGATTAATCTAATAATTGGTTGTTCTTCTACTATACCAAGAGGATATAAAAGATCTGTCTTAGGTGCTCCCATCATAAATAAGAGAGAGAGTGTAACATAAGCAAATAGCAGGTTAAATAAAATGCCCCCGAAGAGTATAAACATCTTTTGATAGAATGGTTTTACGGCAAAAGAGTCATGCTCTGTTGAAAAGGCCTCTTTTTGGTCGCCCTGTCCGACTTCGGCCATGCCGGCAATCTCAACATATCCTCCTAAGGGAATAGCCGATAATGAAAAGAGTGTTGACCCAATTTTTTTAGAGAAAAGTTGTGGGCCAAAGCCTATAGAAAACGATGGGGTATTGACGCGAAAAAGTTTTGCAAATAAAAAGTGTCCTAGTTCATGGATTCCTATCAATAGGCTGATGCCGAGTATACCAGCGGCGCCGATCAATAGATGATGAGGGATGGATAGCAATAGTTTAAATAGGCTCATAAAAGGCTCCTTAGAGGGCAGTTTTAGATTTAATAATAGAATCAGAACCTAAAATACCACTATTTGAGCAGCGCGTCTATTCTTTAAGATATGAAAGAGCGCGATATGTTTTATGAAAAATTTTAGGCTAACCCTATCAAAAGAGCCTTGTACTTGAATGTTTATTAGTTGTTTTGACCGTAAAAATGGTCTCTTTTAGTAATATTTTCTTGAAAAAAATCAGAAAATGAGTAAAATACTAGTAAGTCTTTATTATAAGGCCCTTTAAAAAGCCTTATACATAGCTAACTAATATCATCTGTTTTTTTAAATAGGACATTGTATTATGCCAACGATAAATCAGCTTTGTCGTTTTGGAAGACAACGCACTAAGTATAAATCAAAAAGCCCTGCATTGAAGGATTCTCCTCAAGTTCGTGGCGTCTGTACACGTGTGTTTACTGTCACTCCAAAGAAACCGAACTCAGCTTTACGAAAAGTAGCTCGTGTAAAACTATCTACAGGGATTGAGGTTACGGCCTATATTCCGGGAGAGGGTCACAACTTGCAAGAACACTCTGTTGTGTTAGTGCGTGGAGGTAGAGTTAAAGATTTGCCCGGTGTTAAATATCATATTATACGTGGTGCTTTAGATTCGGCTGGTGTTGAAAATAGAAAACAGTCACGATCATTGTATGGTACAAAGCGTCCAAAATAAAAATAAGGAATTAATACATGCCTAGACGTAAACGAGAAGCCTTAAAGCGTGACATTGGGACTGATCCTCGATTTGATTCAAGTCTTGTTCAAAAAATGATCAATGTCATTATGGAGCGCGGCAAAAAGGATGTTGCGCGCACTATAGTTTATGATGCTCTAGAAGAGCTCGTGAAAAAGCATAAGGGTGATGACAAGAAAGCTTTGGAGTTTTTCCGTAAAGCTTTTAGTCAAATTATTCCTGCAGTTCAGGTTAAACCAAGACGTGTTGGTGGAAGTGTATATCAAATACCAACTCAAGTCGATCCTGATCGTGGTCAATCATTAGCTTTAAAGTGGCTTATTTCTGCAGCAGCAACGCGTTCAGACAAAACCATGGGCAAGCGTCTTGCTTATGAGCTTATGGATGCATATGAAGGCAGGGGTGGCGCTGTTAAAAAGAAGTCAGATGTTCATAGAATGGCAGAGGCGAACCGTGCCTTTTCACATTATGCATGGTAGGTGAAAAATGAGTCGGTACCCATTAGAAAAATATAGAAATATTGGAATTGCAGCTCACATTGATGCCGGTAAAACAACTGTTACCGAACGTATTCTTTTTTATACAGGTATTTCACACAAGATAGGTGAGGTGCATGAGGGCGCAGCAACAATGGACTGGATGGAGCAGGAGCGCAAAAGAGGCATTACTATTACATCGGCTGCGACAACCTGTTTTTGGAAAGATCACCAGATTAATATTATTGATACTCCCGGACACGTTGATTTTACTATTGAGGTTGAGCGTTCTTTGCGTGTATTAGATGGTGTTGTAGCAGTCTTTTCGGCTGTTGATGGCGTCCAGCCTCAGTCAGAAACTGTTTGGCGCCAAGCAAATCGTTATAAAGTTCCGCGCATTGTCTTTGCAAATAAGATGGATCGTGTCGGCGCAAGCTTTGACAAGGTTGTTAAAGACGTTAATGAAAAATTGAGTGGCAGGGCTTTGCCTATGCAGTTACCAGTCGGTTCTGCAGATGATTTCAATGGTATTATTGATCTTCTGACTCGCAAGATGGCGACATTTAGTGAGCATGATAATGGTGCTGTTGTGACATGGCAAGACGTTCCTGCTGAATATGTCGATAAAGTTGAAAAAATGCGCAATACAATTGTTGAAACAGCGTGTGATTTTGATGATGTGTTGGCAGAAAAGTATCTTAATGAGCAAGAGATCGCTCAGGATGAGATCAAGGCAGCTTTGAGAAAAGGTGTTATTAATTTAAAAGTGGCATTAGCATTCTGTGGAACAGCTTTTAAAAACAAAGGTGTTCAACTTGTATTAGATGCTGTGGTAGATTATTTACCATCACCATTGGATGTGCCGCCAATTGAAGGAACATTGCCAAATGCTGGAGAGCCTGAGCTTATTCATGCAGATCCAAGTTCTGAGTTTTATGGCTTAGTCTTTAAAATTATGACAGACCAATTTGTTGGCGTTCTTAACTTTGTGCGTGTCTATTCTGGCGAGCTTAAATCCGGTTCATATATATTCAATATTCGCACTGGAGAAAAAGAGCGCGTAAGTCGTATTGTAAAAATGCATGCAAACAAGCGTGAAGAGATTGATTCAGTTCGCGCGGGAGACATCGCAGCTGTTGTGGGTATTAGAAATGCAATTACAGGTGATACGCTGTGTGGTTCAAAAACAGGGGCTTTGCTTGAATCTATAAATATTCCGGTTCCTGTGATATCTGCATCAGTTGAGCCTAAAAATAAAGCTGATTATGAAAAAATGGTATTGGCTTTAAAAAAGATGATGCAAGAAGATCCATCATTTCAATTTTCTTATGATGAAGAGACCAATCAGACCGTTATAAAAGGTATGGGAGAGCTTCATTTAGAAATTGTTGTTGATAGATTGCGCACAGAGCATAAAGTTGAAGTGGTTCAAGGTAAACTTCAAGTTGCTTACAAAGAGACTATACAATCATCAGCAGATGTTGAAGGTAAATACATTAAGCAGTCTGGTGGTCGTGGGCAATATGGTCATGTAAATATTAAGTTTGAACCGCTTGAGCGTGGTAAAGGCTTTGAATTTGAAAACAAAGTTGTTGGTGGAACAGTCCCAAGAGAATTTATTCCAGCTGTTCAAAAGGGTCTCGAAGAGGCTCTCAATACAGGAGTGCTCGGTGGATATCCAGCAGTTGACTTTAAAGCAACGCTTTACGATGGGTCTTATCATGATGTTGACTCATCTGAATTGGCCTTCAAAGTTGCGGCATCATTAGCTTATAAAACTGGTATGAAGCAAGCGTCGCCGGTTCTTCTAGAGCCTATTATGAAGGTTGTTGTAGAGACGCCAGAAGAATATATGGGTGACGTTATGGGTGATCTAAACTCAAGGCGTGGAAGAATTTTAGGGATGGAGCCGCTTATTGATAAGCAGGTTATCACCGCTGAAGTTCCACTGGGATGTATGTTTGAATATGCAACTGTGTTGCGATCTATGACAAAGGGTAGGGCAATGTACACGATGGAATTTGAATGCTATCGTGAGGTTCCAAGAAATGTACAAGAAGAGATCATAGAAAAGAAATAATCTGTTTTTAATCGTTCCATAAGGAACAGGAGTTTTAACAATGGCTAAAGATATATTTGAGTCTAAAAAACCGCACGTTAACGTCGGTACAATTGGTCACGTTGACCATGGTAAAACCACATTAACCGCTGCTATTACCAAAAATCAGGCAAGCAAGGGGCTTGCAAGCGCACGTAATTTTGATGAAATTGATAATGCGCCTGAAGAAAAAGAACGCGGTATTACTATTGCAACATCACACGTTGAGTATGAGACTGCAAATCGTCACTATGCGCACGTTGACTGTCCAGGTCACGCTGATTATATTAAAAACATGATCACCGGTGCTGCGCAGATGGATGGTGCTATTCTGGTAGTTTCAGCAGCTGATGGTGCTATGCCACAAACTGATGAACATATCATTTTGGCAAAGAACGTTAACGTTCCGGCATTGGTAGTGTTTTTAAATAAAGTTGACATGGTAGATGATCCAGATATGATCGATATGGTCGAAGATGAGATCAGAGAAAAGTTGACTAAACATGGATTCCCTGGAGCAACAACTCCTGTTATTCGTGGATCAGCTTTGAAAGCATTAAATGATGAAGCGACTGAATTAGGTGGGCCAGCTATCGATAAGCTTATGGAAGCTATTGACTCTTACATTCCAGAACCAAAACGTGAAATCGACAAACCTTTCTTGATGCCAATCGAGAGTGTGTTCTCAATTTCAGGTCGTGGTACTGTTGCGACAGGTCGTATTGAACAGGGTAAAATTAAAGTTGGCGACGAAGTTGAAATTGTCGGATTTGGCAAGAAGTTCACTTCAGTTGTAACTGGTGTTGAAATGTTCAAAAAGACTCTTAATGAAGGATATGCTGGACATAATGCTGGTCTTCTATTACGTGGTGTGAAAAAAGAAGATATCGAGCGTGGTATGGTGGTTGCAAAACCGGGTAGCATTACTCCTCATAAGAAGTTTAAAACAAAAGTATATATCATGTCTAAGGAAGAAGGTGGTCGTCATAGCCCATTCTTTACAGGATACCGTCCACAATTCTATTTCAGAACTACCGATATTACCGGTGTGGTAACATTGCCAGCTGGCCGTGAAATGGTTATGCCAGGTGATAACGTTGATTTAACAGTTGATCTTATCTCGTCAATTGCGATGGATAAAGATTTGCGTTTTGCAATTCGTGAAGGCGGAAAGACTGTTGGTTCAGGTGTGGTAACAGAGATTATCGAATAAGCTGGGTTAAAAAATGAAAAAACAAAGAATACGCTTAACCCTGAAATCGTTTGATCATCAACTGCTTGATAAAGCAGTTAAGCTTATTGTTTCGACAGTTAAAAGAACAGGTTCCCATTTAATGGGACCTGTTCCATTACCTAATAAGACTCGTTGCTTCACTGTTTTGCGTTCGCCTCACATCGACAAAAAATCTCGTGAGCAGTTCAGCTTGGCCGTTCATAAACGAATTTTAGATATACTGTCGCCATCTGATCAGACCATGGATGCACTTATGAAATTAAATATTTCCTCTGGTGTAGATGTTGAAATTAAATAGCACGAAAGGTGATGCAAAATGACAGGTCTATGGGGAAAAAAGATCGGTATGACACAGGTATTTGCAGATAATAAAGCTGTGCCTGTTACCGTGATTGATGTATCAAATTGGTACATTACAAATTCAAAAACTGTTGAACGTGATGGTTATAATGCGGTCCAAATTGGCTGCGTGAGACCACGTTATCAAGATCAAGAATTAGATTCTAATTGGTTAAAACAGTTAAAAAAGCATTTCACTTTTGTTCGTGAAATAAAGTTGGATAAAAATCCTTCAGAAATGGCTTTAGAGATTGGTAAGCCAGCAGGATTTTTAGCGATTTTACAACAGGGTGATAAAGTTGATGTGCTAGGTACATCAAAAGGAAGAGGTTTTGCTGGAGCTGTTAAGCGACATGGTTTTTCTGGAGCGCCTGCAAGTCACGGTGCAAAAATGGGAAGACGTCCAGGATCTCTCAGTTGGATGAGGTCTCAAGGTCGTGTTCCAAAAGGAAAAAGATTGCCGGGTCATTTGGGAAATGCACAAAAGGTTATTCGTAATTTAGAAATAGTAACCGTAAGGCCAGATGATAATGTTGTTTTAGTTAAAGGTTCTGTTCCGGGCAAAACAGGGTCGTTAGTTTTTCTTAGAAAAGCATAGGTACGTAAAGCGATGAAAACACAAGAACTAACTATAAAGCATGATGCGATCCGTACATTGACAACAGAAGAAATGGGTCTTGATCATAATCAGTTTAAATCAGCGCCAAAAGGCATTTCAGTATGGGTGCGCGCGTTGTTGCAAAACTGGAGACAAGGCACCGTTGCGGTTAAAGATCGTTCAGAAGTTAATCGAACAAATAAGAAACCTTGGAAACAAAAAGGTTCTGGTCGTGCTCGTGCAGGAACAGCTCGTTCTCCATTATGGAGAGGTGGGGGTGTTATATTTGGACCGCAAGCACGTGTAAGAAAACTTGCAGTTACCAAAAAGGTTAAAAATCAAGCGCTCGCTTATTTGGCTTATCAGTATTTGAATAATGGTAAAGTTTTATCCTTTGATTGGAACATTGAAGGTGGTAAACCGAGCACTGCGCAGGCAGCAAAATTTTTGAAAAATGCAAACTTACAAAATCTGAAATTTGTTTTGTTTGTGTCGGTAGATGATTTTGTAACATATGCTTCATTTTCTAATATACCGCAAGCAAAAATCTTATTTTTCGATCAAGCAAATGCGTTTGATTTAATGAATGCAGATTGTTGGGTATTTTTAAATAAAGATAATGATAGTTTTAAAGAAATGGTTTCACGATGGATTTAACTATATATGATATTATACTGGGGCCTGTTATCTCTGATAAGGCTTACAAGTTAAATAAAAGTTTAAAGAAGCTATTTCTAAGAGTGCATGCAGATGCTAATAAAAAATTGGTTCAAAATGCACTTGAGAAGCTCTTTAATGTTAAAGTTAAAGACGTTAATATTCAAAATCGAAAAGGCAAAACGCGGGTAGTTCGTCGTAAAACCTTTAATCGATCTGATGAAAAGCGTGCTATCGTAACTTTAGCTGAAGGATACTCTCTGGATCTGTTTGAACAAGTACGTACAGATGTTCCAGTAAAAGAGGCAACTAAAGGCTAAGGCAACGAAAGAGATAGAAGGTTAATTACATGACAAAGATAAGATTAAGAAAGCCACGAAATTCGTCATTACGATTTCAGTCGTTTTTAAGTTCTGAAGACATTACTACAACATCACCAGAGCGTTCTTTGGTAAAAGGTCTTAAAAAGAGAGCTGGACGAAATACACATGGTCGCATTACGGTGCGTCATCGTGGTGGTGGTGCTTCACGTTTGTATAGAATGATTGATTTTAAACGTGAGATGCATGATATTGAAGGAAAAGTTACTACTATAGAGTATGATCCAAACCGTAATGTTCGTATCGGCTTAGTAATATATAAAAATGGTGCTAAACGTTATATATTAATGCCAGAAGGTTTGCAAGTAGGTCATAAAGTGATAGCGAGCGAACAGGCAGAAGCTCGTAATGGTAATGCTTTGCCATTGCGCAATATACCAGTTGGATTTTTTGTGCATAATGTTGAATTGACACCAGGATCAGGTGGTAAGTTTGCGCGTAGCGCTGGGACAGCAGTTCAATTTGTAGCAAAGACAGATGAGTATGCGACATTAAAAATGCCTTCAGGTGAAGTGCGTATGGTTCCATTGGCATGTTGGGCGACGGTGGGAACTTTGGGAACAGCCTCCTACAAGCATATATCTTGGGGTAAAGCGGGCAGAACACGTCACTTGGGCTTTAGGCCATCGGTTCGTGGTATGGCGATGAACCCTGTTGACCATCCACATGGTGGCGGTGAAGGTCGGTCTAAATCTGGTTCTCATCCAAGAACTCCATGGGGTAAAGGATGTAAAGGAACGAAGACAAGAAAACGTGAAAACCCGTTAATATTAAAACGAAGAAAGAAATAATAGATGGCTAGATCGTCAAAAAAAGGCCCATTCGTTGATGCATCATTATTAAAAAAAGTATTGGATGCAAGAGAGAGCGGTAAACGCGATGCCATAAAGACTTGGTCTCGCAGAAGTTTAGTGACACCTGATTTTGTTGGCCTTACTATTGCTGTGCATAATGGCCGTAAATTTGTACCAGTTTTTGTAACTGAAAATATGGTTGGGCATTATTTGGGTGAATTTTCACTAACTAGAACATTTAGAATGCATAGTGGTCAGCGTAAAACAGCTGCAACCCAAAAATAGGTGGGCCCCTATTGCTCAAAATGTACAATTTGTGTAAATTAATAAATTAAAATGTGAACATTGGTTCTAAGGCTATAAAATGCAATTTGTATCTAAATCACGATATGTTCGATATTCTCCTTATAAATTGAGACTATATGCGGATGTTATTCGTGGAAAGAATGTTGAATACGCTTTGAACTGGCTCATGACATGTCCAGTTCAGCGAGTTGTGCCAATAAAAAAAATGCTTCAATCGGCAGCTGCAAATGCGAAACATTTGAAAGGGCTTGAAGCATCAAATTTGGTTATAAAAGATATACGTGTTGATGAAGGTCCTATGTATCGTTACTATCGTCCTGGAGCTATGGGGCGTGCGAACATTTACCGTAGAAGATTTAGTCATATGCGTGTAACAGTTGAAAATTTACAAGATAAAAAGGATTAACGATGGGACAAAAGGTACACCCAATAGGGTATAGATTAGGTGTCTTCTTGGATTGGAGCTCTCGTTGGTTTGCGAAAAAAAACGAATACGGTAACAATATTCTTGAAGATATTAAAATTCGTAAGTTCGTGAAATCTACGCTTAATAAGGCAGAGGTTTCAAAAGTAGAAATAGAAAAAGCTGGCGACAATGTCAAAGTGATTATCTATTCTGCTCGTCCAGGTTTTGTTATTGGTAAAAAGGGTCAAGAGATTGATGTTTTACGAACTCAAATAGGACAGATGCTTAAAAAAGGCAACGTTGAAATTTCTGTGCAAGAGGTGAAAAACCCAGAACTTGATGCACATTTAGTTGCCAGCGCGATTGCAGATCAGATTGCTCGTCGTGTTAGTTATAAGAAAGTTATGAAACGTGCTGCAGCATCAACGATGAGAGCAGGGGCGCAGGGTGTAAAAATCTGTATTTCTGGCCGATTAAATGGTGCAGAAATTGCTCGTTCAGAATGGACTCGTATCGGATCGGTGCCACTACATACATTACGTTCCGATATTGATTACAGTCTTGTTGAAGCCAAAACAACTTATGGCATCATAGGTGTTAAGGTTTGGATCTGCAGAGGTGAATATCAGCATGCGTAAGCAGCGGCTTAAAGTTTGAGAGATTAAAATCATGTTAATGCCAAAAAAAACAAAATTTCGAAAAATGCAACGTGGTAGAATGACAGGACGCTCAAAAGGTGCGCGCACTATAGAGTTTGGAGAATATGGCCTACAAGCTATTGATCCTGGTTGGTTAACTGCGCAGCAGATTGAAGCGATTCGTGTTACAATGTCACGAAAGCTTAAAAAAATTGGAAAGTTATTTTTACGAGTTTTCCCAGATAAACCTATAACAAAGAAGCCAGCAGAAACTCGTATGGGTAAAGGAAAAGGACCTATTGATAAATGGGTTTCAGTTGTTAAAAGAGAACGTATTATCTGTGAAATATCGGGTTTGGATGAGCAAGAAGCTCGTTTGGTATTGCGCCAAGCGGCATATAAATTGCCTATGAAGACTCGTTTTGTAAAAAAGAATGACACTTATGAAAGTTAATGCATTTAAAAATGAACTTGCTCATATGAGTGAGGTTGATTTAAAAGAGAAACTGGAGAATCTTCGTCGGGATTCTTTTAGTCTGAAGTTGAATGCTTCTACAGCGCATGTAAAAGATTATTCATTATTTAAGAAATTGCGTAAAGACATAGCGCGTGGATTAACCGTTATGCGTCAAAGAAAGCAAAAGGATAACTAATGGTTGATCAAAAAAACATAAATCAGAAGCGTCTGTATGTTGGAGAGGTTATTTCAGATAAAATGGATAAGACTCTTGTTGTTAAAACAACCCGTACATATACAGAAGACCAATTTCATAAAGTTATGCGTTCATTTAAAAAATATAAAGTGCATGATGCAAATGAACAGGCAAAATTGGGTGATATAGTTGAGTTTTATGAGGGGCGACCTGTATCAAAAACCAAGTATATGTATCTTTCACGTGTACTTGAATCACATACAAAATAAGATAAAGGTAAAAGGTCATGGTTCAAAAAGAATCGCATTTACAAGTAGCTGATAATTCAGGTGCAAAACTGATTCAAGTGATTCACATTGTAGGGAGTACACGTAAACGTTTTGCTTCATTAGGTGACGTAGTAATATGTGCTGTAAAAAAAGCTATTCCTGGTGGAACGGTTAAAAAGAGTGAAATTTGTAAAGCCGTTATTGTGCGTACTCGTAAAGAGAATAAACGTGATGATGGAAGCTATATTCGTTTTGATGATAATGCGGCAGTCATTATAAAGGACAATGAGCCTGTAGGAACCCGTATATTTGGGCCTGTTGCTCGTGAGCTTCGTTCTTATGCAAAGATTGTTTCATTGGCATCGGAAGTATGGTAAAGGAATACAATATGAAATCCAAAATCAAAAAAGGCGATCTGGTACATGTTTTAACAGGTAAAGATCGCGGGAAAAAGGGTGTTGTAATTGCAATTTTACCGAAAAAAGGTAAAGTTATAGTTAAAGATGTTGCTCTTGTTACTTGTCATGTGAAGGCAAAGAAACAGGGAGAGATATCTGGCATCAAGCGAGAAGAGCGATTTATTCATATCTCGAATGTAATGCCTGTAAAAGAATAGTTCTTAATGGTTAGGATCAGTAAAAATGGCTCAAGTTCGATTAAAAAAGTTATATGAAGAGAAAATTGTTCCTCAATTAAAAGAGCAATTCAAGCTAAATAATGTTATGGAAGTTCCAAAATTAGAAAAAATCGTACTTAACGTTGGTGTTAAAGATGCGGTTGCAGATTCTAAGGTTTTGAATACCATTACTGAAGTAGTTGGTCTTATTGCTGGGCAAAAGCCGGTAAGAACTGTGGCTAAAAAATCCATAGCAGGGTTTAAGTTGCGTGAAGGCATGCCTATTGGAGTTAAGGTTACATTGCGCGGTCGAAATATGTATGAATTTTTAGATCGTTTAATTAATTTAGCTTTGCCTTCTGTTCGTGATTTCCAGGGTGTTTCAACAAAGCTAGATCGCCGTGGAAATTATAATTTAGGTATTAAAGAGTGGAATATTTTTCCAGAAGTTCATCATGATTTGACGGAAAAGATGTATGGTTTAAACATTACATTTCATACTTCAACAGATGATGACAAGCGCGGTTTTGAATTATTGAAAGCATTTAAAATGCCATTTAAAAAGGCATAGAGGGAAATTGCGATGGCCCGAAAGGCTTTAATTGAAAAAGCGGATAAAGCTCCAAAATTTATGGTACGTCAAAAGAATCGCTGCCAATTGTGTGGGCGTTCGCGCGCATACATGAGACTATTTAAGATGTGCAGACTTTGCTTTAGGAAGAATGCTTTAGAAGGGCTGCTTCCTGGCGTGAAGAAAGTTAGTTGGTAGCATTAAGATTGTAGAAAGGATTATATATGTCAATTGATGCGGTCGGAAATTTTTTGACTATCATTCGAAATGGATTAATGGCATCGAAACCGTTTGTAGCAGCACCACATTCAAAAATGAATGTATCAATTGCGCAAATACTTAAAGACGAAGGTTTCATTAGAAATTTTGTCATTCTGAATGACGAAGATGCTGTTCAACCTCGCATTAAATTATTTTTAAAGTATGTAGATGGTGAATCGGTTATACATGAAATTACACGTGTAAGTAAACCAAGCCGTCGTAGATATGCAGGTGCAGGGAATATTAGGCCGGTTATTGGTGGCTTAGGTATTTCGATATTAACAACAAACAGAGGCATTCTCACTAACAGAAAAGCGAAAGAGCTTCAGGTTGGTGGAGAAGTGATTTGCACGGTCTGGTAAGGAATATACAATGTCAAAAATTGGCAGAAAACCCATATTGCTTAATAATGTAACTGTTGACATCAAAGGTAATCTTATTCATTACAAAGGAAAAGATATATCTGGTGTATATACATTAAGCAATGAATTAAAAGCAGAAGTTATTGATAATAAGTTGTTGATAAAACCGGCTGTTGAACAGAAAGTTAATTCTCGTAATTGTAATCGTGTTTGGGGAATGCATAGAGCTTTACTTGCTAATAGCATTCAAGGCGCAGGAGATGGGTTTGAAAAAGAGATCCAAATAAATGGGCTTGGCTATAAAGCTGTTCAAAAAGGTAATAAACTTACTTTCAGACTCGGTTATAGCCACGAAAAAGAATTAGAGTTACCAAGTGACGTGACAGTTAAAATAGACAAGACTGGTCAAAAATTAATTTTTTGTTCTGCAGACAGACAAAAATTGGGACAAGTTTGTGGTCAAGTTAAATCGTTACGCAAAACAGAGCCTTATAAAGGCACTGGGATTAAATTGGCAACTGAAGAAATTATGAGAAAAGATGGTAAAGCAAAAGCACAATAGCTAAGGGGTAACGGTGTCGTTATTAAGAAAAAATAAACAGAGAAAGCAAAGAAGATCTGAAAGGGTTCGTGCAAAACTTAAATTGAGCACAATGCCAAGAGTTTCAGTTTTTCGCAGTTTAAATCATATTTACGCTCAACTTATAGATGATGCACAGCAACATACTATTGCAAGCTGCTCTTCTGTTGATGTGGATGTAAAAGGTGACAAAAAAGAAAAGGCTCATGCAGTAGGTATTGAGCTGGCAAAGCGTGCTTTGCAAAAGGGTGTCAATCAAGCAAAACTGGATAGGGGAAGCTTACTTTACCATGGTAGAGTAAAGGCTCTTGCTGAAGGTTTGCGTGAAGGTGGATTACAAATTTAGTTTAGTACAAGGTAAGCGTGATGGCTGAAAGTAGAGAAAAAGAAAATATATTTTCCGATTTTGTAATTAATGTACGCCGTGTTACAAAAGTAACAAAGGGTGGTAAGAGATTTTCGTTCTCAGCATTGGTTGTATCGGGAAATCAGAATGGTCAAGTAGGCATTGGTTTGGGTAAAAGTAAAGAAGTTTCTCAAGCTATAGCAAAAGCAACAAATAGAGCCCGCAAAGATCTCATTAGTATACCTTTGCGTGGAGCAACTATAGCATATCCAGTTATAGGAAAGCATGGTGCAAGCAAGGTGATCATTAGATCGGCGTCAAAAGGTACCGGCGTGATTGCGGGTGGCGCTGTGCGTTCTATTATGGAAGCTTTGGGTATCAAAGATGTCTTAGCGAAATCTCTTGGTTCTTCAAATCGTCAAAATGTTGTAAAAGCAACTTTGAATGCACTTGCAAAATTGCGTACGGCAAAGCATTTATCTCAATTAAGAAATACACAAGCATAAGTTTGAAGTAGGAGCTTAAACATGGTTCAACTACATACATTACAACCATCTGGAAAAGATAGAAAAAGACGTCGTGGACGTGGTGGTAGTAGAGGTGGTACAGCGGGAAAAGGTCATAAAGGTCAAAAAGCTCGTTCAGGGGGAAGCCCTCGTCGTGGATTTGAAGGTGGGCAGATGCCACTTCATAGACGATTACCAAAAAGAGGTTTTAATAATTCAGAGTTTCAATCTGAGCTTGTGACAGTAGATCTTAAGCGTATTACAGATCTGTTTGCAGAAGGGACAGAGGTAACAAAAGATCTATTATTAGAGCATACTGTTATTAAACCTAAAAAGAGTAAAGGTTCTTTTGAACTGAAAGTATTAGGTAACAATGCATCAAAAAAAATGGTTATTTATGCAGATGCATTTAGTAAAGGAGCTCAAAAGGCTTTGAGCGATATTGGTGGAGAGGCGCGCCTAATTAAGGAGAGGTAATCCGTGGTACTTTTGCAAAACTTTGTTAACATATTTAATATTTCTGAGTTACGTAAAAAGATATTTTTTACACTTGGAATTTTAATAGTATACCGTTTAGGTGGCCATATCCCTGTTGTTGGCATAGATGTTAGTGCGCTTGCACAGCTTATGACACAGCAATCTGGGCTTGGAGGTCTATTTGCCTATTTGGATCTTTTTTCTGGCGGAATGTTGCGTAGTTGTACCCTTTTTGCCTTGGGTATTAGCCCCTATATTACCGCTTCAATCATGATGCAAATGCTTGGTATGACAGTGCCTTGGCTTGAACAGCTCTTGAAAGAGGGTGAATATGGTCGTAAGCAGATTAATCAATATACCAGATATTTAGCGCTTCTTGTTGCCTTCGTGCAGAGCTTTGGTTTTGTATTCTTTTTAGAGAAAAAAGGCTTAGTTTTGACTCCAGGCTTTACATTTAGATTTACATTTATTGTATCTATTGTGATAGGTGCTATGTTTGTGATGTGGTTAGGCGAGCAGATATCTCTCTTTGGTATAGGCAACGGAAGCTCGATGATTATCTTTGCAGGTATTGTTGCCAATTTTCCAGATTATATAGTAAGAGTAATTACGTTGGTGCAGCAGGGCCTTATGGACTGGTTTATTGCGTTAGTTATTTTAGCTGTATTTATAGCTGTTTCAGCCTGTATAGTCTACCTGGAAAAAGGTGAACGAAAGATACCAGTGCAGTATTCACGTCGTATTGTTGGTAATCGAGTATACGGTGGTCAAAGCACCTATATTCCATTTAAAATTAATACAGCGGGAGTAATGCCAGTTATTTTTGCTGGAGCAGTGCTCAATATTCCAATGTTTATAACCTCTATGTTAGCATCACGCTTTGAATTTTTTAAAAATATTGTTGATTATATGATGCGTGGTGGAGTTATATATAACGTTATTCAGTTTGTTCTTATTATTTTCTTCTCATTTTTTTATACAGCATTAATTTTCAATCCAGAAGAGCTTGCAGAGAATATAAAAAAACAGGGTGGCTTTATTCCAGGAATTCGTCCAGGTAGAAGAACGGCTGATTATTTTAATTATATTTTAACACGCATTGGGCTAGTTGGAGCCATCTACTTGGCAATTTTAGCTCTGTTGCCAAATCTGCTCAATATTTTTATTGAAATGCCATTCTTTTTGGGTGGTACAGCTCTGTTGATTGTCGTAGGTGTTGGATTAGAGACAGCGGCGCAGATAGAGTCTTATCTGATTGAGCATCGATATGAAGGACTTTTAACGACCGGTAGGTTTAAAAGCAGGAGCGTTCGGTGACCAAGCAGGCATACATCTTTATAGGCCCCCCAGGCTCGGGTAAAGGATCTTTATCAAAATTATGTACATTTAATATGGGTTGGCAACAGCTCTCTACTGGAAATTTGTGTAGAAAGCATATTAGTGAGCAGACTTCCATTGGTAAAGAGATAGATTTTATCATCAGATCTGGTAAACTGATATCAGATGATATCGTGGGGAATATGGTTGACCAATGGTTGGCCGAAAGTATGCAGAGTGATTTTTCCCTTATTTTAGATGGTTTTCCACGTAATGTAATGCAGGCTCATAATCTGTTAAAAATGATTAATGAGAAGTATAGAGCATTGAAAATTAAGGTCGTTCGATTTGTTATATCTGACGAAATTGCTATTGATAGAATTTGTAACCGTTATATCTGTCAAAATCATGAGTGCCAATCTGTCTATTCAGGTGATACGTTATCTGGATTAGGTCCTAAAAATGGCCTCCTGTGCGATCATTGCTCTTTTCCCCTGGGAAAGAGAGGTGATGATGATAGGGAGACGGTTAAAAATCGTTTAAAGGTGTATCGTGCATTTGAGCAAGATATGTTAACATGCTTAAGTCAGCATGAATGCATTGAAGTCAATGTTGAGCGTCCTTTAAAAGAGGTCTTTGAAACATTTAGGGTATCGATAAAAGAGGTATGATTACCATTAAAAATAGAGCCTCAATTGCTAAAATGGAAGAGGCTGGAGCTATATTATCGAATCTGTTCGTAGAGTTACAACCGTTAGTTCAAGCTGGTGTGACAACCGCTAACATAGACAGATGGCTTGAAGAGCAGATTAAACAGCGAGGCTTAGTCTCTCGTATGAAGGGATACATGGGGTATCGACATGTCAGTTGCATTTCGGTCAATAACGAGGTTGTTCATGGCGTTCCTTCGGATAGAGTTTTGCACAAAGGTGATATGTTAACAGTGGATGTTTGTGTCTCCTTTAAAGGATATTGTGCTGATATGGCGCGTGTATTTTTTATAGGAACTGTTCCTGAGCATGTAAAAAAATTTGTAGAGGTTGCAGAACAGTCATTATTTGCTGGCATAGCAGCATGTGTGCCAGGTAATCGATTGGGTGACGTCTCTGCTGCTATACAGGCTATAATTGAAAATGCTGGGTTTGGTATAGTTAGGGATTTTGCAGGGCATGGAATAGGCAAGCAGATGCATGAAGATCCAGAAGTGTTGAACTATGGTCTTTCTGGTCAGGGGCCAATATTGCGTGAAGGTATGGCTTTTGCAATAGAGCCTATGATCACAATGGGAAAAGATGCCGTCTATATTGCAGAAGATGATTGGACCGTATGTACCGAAGATGGTAGTTTAGCCGCTCATGTTGAGGATACCATTGTTATTACCAGTAATGGTCCAAAGAATATAACAAGGAACCGTTCAGATAGGTAAAGCGATTTATGAAAGAAAAGAATCAGAAAAAAAAAGAAGAGGTTGTTCGTGTTGATGGTATAGTCAAAGAGACGTTGCCCAATGCGATGTTCCGTGTTGAAATTGAGGGTGGACATGAAGTGTTAGGTCATGTTTCAGGAAAAATGCGTATGCATTACATTAAAATTTTACCGGGTGATAAAGTTGCTTTAGAATTGTCACCATATGATCTAACACGTGGCAGAATTGTATTACGTTATAAAGTATAACTAAGGCGAAAGTTAAATCATGAAAGTACGAACATCTGTAAAAAAAATGTGCGAAGAGTGCCGCGTCATAAGACGTAAACGCATTGTTCGTGTTATTT
Organism: bacterium; assembly: GCA_021833825.1. GTDB lineage: Bacteria > Babelota > Babeliae > Babelales > Vermiphilaceae > JAKBEL01. The sequence goes on along the minus strand of JAKBEL010000005.1, from coordinate 12,701 downwards.
GTAAGCGAAGCCCAAAGCATAAGCAAAGGCAAGGATAATAGGAATTATTAGAAATAGTTTAGAGGTCTGATATAGATGGCTAGAATAGAAGGGGTTAATTTACCCGCACAAAAGCGCATTGAGTATGGTCTTACGTATGTATTTGGCATAGGTCTTCCATCTGCTCAAAATATTTTACATGCAACTGGCATTAATCCTGATAAGCGCGTTAAAGATTTGACTGATGCTGAAGTTGCACTTTTGCAAAAAGAGATTACTGCAAATTATAAAGTTGAAGGTGAATTAAAAAAAGATATTCGTCTTGACATTAAACGTTTGCAAGAAATTGGGTCCTATCGTGGATTGCGCCATAAGAAAGGTTTGCCTGTTCGTGGTCAACGCACTAAAACCAATGCTCGTACGCGAAAAGGTCCACGTCGTGCAGGCGCTCAAATTACCTTAAAGCGCGCTGTAACTAAGAAATAATGCAATTATTAGTATAATATAGGTTGTACATGGCATATAAGAAAAAAACAAAAAAAACAAAAAGACACGTCGATTCAGCGGTAGCGCATATAACATCAACATTTAATAATACACTTGTTGCAATTACTACAGTTGATGGCGATGTATTATTGCGTGGTAGTGCTGGCAAAATGGGTTTCAAAGGGGCAAGAAAAGGGACGCCTTTTGCAGCTGGACAGATTGGAAGTACTCTTGCAAAAGATATGCAGACAATGGGTATCAGAAATGTGGAAGTTAATATGCAGGGTCCTGGATCTGGACGTGAATCTGTTGTCCGTGCATTTCAAGGTGCAGGTTTGCATATTTCTGTGTTGCGTGATGTAACTCCTTTACCACACAATGGTTGCAGACCACCCAAAAAGCGTCGTGTTTAATGGAATTTTTACGGTTTTAGTAGGTTAAAGTGATTATGGAAAAAAGACAAAGACCAGGAACAAAGTCAGCGGCTGAAACAGAAAAGAGCAAAGAGACTAAAAATCGTGCTCGTAAGTTGTCTGAGTATGGTAAACAGCTTGAAGAAAAGCAAAAACTAAAAAATATGTATGGTCTTCGTGAGCGTCAATTTAGAAGATTCTTTGATATTGCTGTAAAGAGCAAGGGGGCGCCAGGGGAAAACTTATTGAGCTTACTTGAGCGAAGATTAGATAATACATTGTATAAACTAAAGCTAGCAAATACTCGTACACAAGCGCGTCAAGTTATTGTACATGGTCATGTTTTAGTTAATGGCAAAAAAGTATATTCTCCTTCATTTTTGGTATCTGTTAATGATCTTATTTCATTAGCGCCAAATGTTGCCAACAAGAGTGCATTTTTAGCGGCTGTTGTTGATAAGCGATTGAATATTGGTGTTAAGGTTCCGGATTGGTTAGAGTTGATGAAGAAAGAGCGCGAAGGGCGTGTTCTTCGTATGCCAGTTCGTGCTGATATAACAGCGCCAGTCGAGGAGCACTTAATCGTAGAGTTGTACTCCAAGTAATACTGCGGTTATTTTTTGTGTATTGTTCTATATAAAATTGGTTAAGGTTCAGGAGATTGCATGTCCAAGAAGGAATATAAACCTTTAACGATTCCAAAGTTAAAGTGGAATAAAAAAGAGCTGAGTAATACGTTTGGAGAATTGGTAGCGCAACCATTAGAGCCAGGTTTTGGTACGACTTTGGGAAATGCTATTCGTCGTGTATTGCTTGGTGGCGTTGAGGGTTCAGCAATTACTTCCGTGATTATCAAAGGGGTTAACAATGAGTTCTCCTCTGTTCCAGGTATCGCAGAAGATACAATGCAGATTATGCTCAATATTAAAGAGATTGTTGTTCGTAATAAAGATGGTATTCCGGGCAAAATGCACCTGAATTTTAAAGGTGAAGGTGTTGTGCGTGTTTCAGACATAGTTCCAGATGATCATTTGGAGCTTATAAATTCTGATCATGTTATTGCGCACGTTGGTCCTGATGGAGAGCTTGATATTACTTTCTTTGTTGAATCAGGCAGAGGCTATCAGCGAGCACAATGGCCAACAGATAGAGCATTGCAAGAAGATAATCGAATCTATTTGGATGCTATGTTCTCTCCAATTCGAAAAGTTGTTTTTGAAGTGGAAAAGACTCGTGTTGGTGATGAGATAGACTACGACAAGCTCGTTTTAAAGATTCATACAGATGGTTCTGAAAATCCTCTTGATGTATTGCATTATGCAGTATCTGTGTTGCGTACACAATTAGAACATTTCTTGATCAGTGCCGAGATTCCATTTAATGAGATTTCAGTAGTGCCAGAGCAAGAAGAGGAAAAAGAGCCTGTTCAATTGGATGAGCTTGGTCTTAAAGGTGTGCCTGTAGAACTATTATTGAAGCCTATTGATGAATTAGAGCTTTCAGTTCGTGCGCATAACTGTCTCAAGAACGCCGGTATTAAACGAATTCTTGATTTGGTAAATCTATCTGATGAAGATAGTCTTAAGATTAAGAACTTTGGCAGAAAATCACTCAACGAAGTGAAAGATAGCATGAAATCATTTGGTCTTTCATTCGGTATGAATATCAAAGAGTCTGATCTGCTTAAAGTTTTGAATGCAAAAGAAAAAGATGAATAAGGCTTTAAAGCTTAATAAGGTTTGATTATGAAACATCAAAGTGGTAGAAAAAAATTAAATGTTAAGTCTTCTCACAAGAAGTCTATGATGCGTAACCAAGTGATTCATTTGATCGCATACGGACATTTAGTTTCAACAAAGGCGCGTGTCAAAGAGGTTCAAAAATTAGCTGAAAAGCTTGTGACAATCGCTCGTAAAGGAAGTAATGATTTCAATGCACGTCGCCGTGCAAAATCATTGTTGCCTTATAAAGATGATATCTTGGTTAAACTGTTCCAAGAGGTTGCTCCTCGTTATGTAACTCGTCCAGGTGGATACACACGTGTAATCCCTATGGGTAAACGATCAAGTGACACAGCAACTATCGCTCGTCTTGAGTGGGTTCAGTAGTTATGATATATCAAGAGTCCATTGAGAAGATAAAAGAGGTTATAGAGCAGTTGCGCCCTAATATTCAGATGGATGGTGGGGATGTTGAATTTGTTCGCTTTGACGACGGTATCGTGTATGTTCGATTTCATGGAGCTTGCATTGGTTGCCCAGCATCAATGTTTACCCTTAAAGGTGGCATTGAAGAGGCGCTCAAAGAGCAGCTTTCTGATGTGGTGCGTGAAGTGTTACCCGTTGATGATGATCTTATATAGTTTTATATGATCTTGATATGTTGATTAAAAAATTAAAGGCGCTTGAAAAAGCGCCTTTTTTGTGCGCCCAGCATGGGCGCGACCTACCAGTGAAAGTCTGGAATGATGAAGATAACGAAGTCATTAGCCGAGAGCAAGGGTGTCTGCTGTGAAGCAGAATCTGAAGGAAGCTGGAGGCAAAACCTTGGCCTAAGGAACACGAACTCTAAGTGAGGCTAACGATAGTGGAAGAGTCTGCATAACAAGACAAAAGCCATGGTTATCAAAACTATCGGGAGTAAATAGAGTAGGCACATGAGGTGAAAGGGCGCGCAATTACCTGGGGAGATCTGCTAACAAGCTGACTAAGTTGGCAACCCTGTGTGAAAGCACAGATTGAGATAGCAGAAGTCAGCAGACGGCATAGTACGGAAAAAAAAAACCGGAAGGCCTGAACATAAAGATGAAGATATGACTAATATGTACATTGAGAATGCAACGAAAGCAGAAAATCAAAAAAAAAAAATGAGCCGATGACTATAAGCAGTGGTGAATCCCACGAGGAATAGACAAGGCGCTGAGCAAACTTATGACACGCAATAGCAAACAACATATCTTAACAAATCAAACATATCTCCTGATGGAAAAAGTGATTGAGACTGCAAATCTCAAGAAAGCGATTGAACGAGTAGAGAACAACAAGGGCTCTGCAGGTGTGGATAACATGCAGGTCAAAGAACTTCGCCCATACCTGAATGAGCACTGGAATCGCATCAAACAAGAGCTTCTTGAAGGAACCTATAAACCATCTCCCGTACGTCGAGTTCAAATTCCGAAACCAGACGGTGGAGTACGTGAATTAGGGATTCCAACAGTATTAGATCGCTTTATCCAACAGGCAATTCAACAAGTCTTAACTCCTATATTTGAACCGACGTTCTCATCATGCAGTTATGGATTTAGACCGGGCAAGAGTGCACGCCAAGCTGTGTACAAAGCCCAGGGATATATCAAAAGTGGTAAGAGAATTGTAGTTGATATCGATTTGGAGAGATTCTTTGATAACGTGAATCATGATTCCTTGATGATGAAAGTCACAAGAGTAATCAGCGATAAGCGTATACACAGAATCATTCGTAGATATCTACAAGCAGGCGTAATGCTCAATGGATGTTGTGTAACAACAGAAGAAGGAACACCGCAGGGTGGACCAATCAGTCCGTTGTTATCAAATATCATGTTGAATGATCTGGACCACGAACTGACACGCAGAGGACATTCCTTTGTGCGATATGCAGATGATTGCAATATCTATGTATCAAGCAAAAGAGCGGGACAGAGAGTGTATGCAAGTGTTAGTAAGTTCATAAAAGAACGACTAAAACTTAAGGTAAACGAAAAGAAGAGCGCGGTTGACTACCCATCAAGTAGAAAATTTCTGGGATTCTCATTCACTTATTGTAGAGAGATAAAGCTCAGAATAGCTCCTAAAACTAAAGTAAAGTTTAAGGAACGCATTCGAATGCTAACTCGCCGCAGTTGGGGCATATCCATGAAAGAGAGACTGGAAAAGCTAAATGCTTACCTTCTTGGATGGAGCGGATACTTTGGTATAGCCCAAGCAAGAAATGTATTCCGAGAACTCGATGAATGGATACGCAGAAGATTGAGAATGTGCTTCCTCAAGCAATGGAAGAGATGCAAAACAAAACTTGCAAATCTTGTAAGTCTAGGAATTGATCAAAAGTGGGCCGGTCGCATTGCCTTCTCAAGAAAGCAATATTGGAGATTGTCAAATACACCACAAATAAAGAAAGCCCTCGGACTTGCCTACTGGCAAGAGCAAGGGCTTGTAAGTCTTGTTAATAGATGCAAAGATAAGTTAACACCAACATCTTTATGAACCGCCGTATACCGAACGGTACGTACGGTGGTGTGGGAGGACGCAGGTTAATCACTTGCTCCTACCCGATTCTGCTCAATTTTTGTACTATTTCTTATTGTCACATTGCTTATCTGGCTAGTATTTCAAAAAAATCTATTCTATACTCTTGCAAGCAAATGATATAAACAACATTTTATACATCAAAGGAGTGCATAATGGTCAAACTACATACAGCAAAATATAATCAAATAATTTTCTTATCTTTACTTTTGATCTCATTGCCATCTTTTTGCGCAGATGAAAAGGATGAATTTTTCTACGGAGAGTCGGTTCGTGTTTTAGAGTCTGCATATAAGTTTGCTCCGACTAAGGTTCATTTTATTGTAGATTCACTTATGGATAAAGAAAGGTTATTGAGATATCGTCGCAATTATGCAATATTTGATGGTGAGCCTGGCGTAGGTAAATCAACTTTGGCCCTTGCTGTTGCATATCGTCTTAAATGGGATGTGCAGCAATTTGGTATAAATGATTTTATGCAGGTGGAAAATCGTAATGGAACTGCTGTTAGATTTAATCAAATAATGTCGCAATTCGAAGATTATGATACGCATACTGTTATTGTTATTGATGAAATAAATCATTTGTTGATGAATTATAACAGTAAACATCATGATACAGATGAATCATCAACGGGGTTATGGTTATTTTTGGATCATATTCGACATAAATCTAATTTATTTTTCATAGGGACGACCAATGGAATTGGTGGATTTTCTCCCCAAATAAAAAGTCGTTTTAAGGCATGCATTGTGAAAGTTAAAGCGCTTAAAGATTTCGATGTTATAAAAGAGATTTTTTTTGATAATCTTTCTCAAGCAAATATCAAAGTTTCAGCAAAATCATTAGAATATATGCATGACAACTCTCATAAATTGGTGCATTATAATATTCGTGACATTTTGAGTTTTATAGAGGAGTTAAAATTTCAATATGTAAATATTTCTCCTGAGTTATATAAAAAAGGGATATTATGTATTGAGCCAGAACATTTAGATGCAGTGTTTAAAGAATTTGCAGATACCGAAGTTCGGTTTAGCGCTAAACCATATATAGAAACTGATATTGAACAACGAGAAAGACATCATCAAGAAACATTAGATCAGAATCGACAATATCAACTTGATGCGTTAAGGCAGAGCAGAGAACAGTTTTGGGTAAGTACAATGATAAATGTTTTTGCGATTGGGTTAAGTCTCTATTTTAATAATCTAAATTGCGCCAAGGCTTTAGCTGCGCAACTGATAATGCATCAAGAATCATTGAGCCAGCAGAATGATTTGCATAGTGATGGGTTGGAGCATCAAAGTGCTTTGCATAGAGAAGCAATTTCAAATCAATTGAGTATGCATCAAGAATCATTGCGTCAGCCGAATGATTTGCATAATAAAGTTATTGAAAAGCAAGACTTGGCACATGTTGAAATTTTAGATCAACAAAAAATATTACATAAAGAAGCATTGCATAAGCAAGAAACATTGCACGCAGAAGCTCTAGATGCTCAAAATTGGGCGCAAATGAAAGATTTTGCATATAGAGCTTTTTCAAGTTCTTCTGATTGATATAGTGATTAAGTTACAATTCTTTATCAGAAGTTTGGTAGTTCAATGATTAAAAGAATATTTTGGGCTCTTGTTTTTGTACCTCTTATATGTATAGCATCAGATTTTAACGGATCTAGATCAAGTGGACATTTTGCGGTTGCACGTAAAACAAAGTCAAATCATACAGATGGCTCATCTAAAGGTAATTTTTTTAGTGGAACTCGAACTTCACATCGCAATGCTGCAAGGCAATTGTCGCCTGTAGATTATTCAAATATGTTTAAGTGCACAGCCCTTACATATAAGCTAAGAAAATTGCAGAAAAGTGGTAATATAGATGGTCTTAGAAATGAATTGCAGTTATTACAACAAGCACGGATAATGCCGCACAGACAAAGAAAAATAGATGAGGTCAGGTCCATTTTAGATGAGCCGATGACACAGATCTTTGATGTAATAAAAAATGGGACATTAGACCAGGCTCAAGATGCAATGCGACGGATTTTTACTCTTTCTCCCTTTAAATATAAATTTGGGAGATTTGAAAGCCAGGATTTGTTTGAAGCTAAGCAGCTTTATTATCAGCAATATTATAGTTATGACGTTCTTTATGAAGCAAAAAAATTGTATGAAAGCAGAGCAGATGCTTCAAAAGTTTATGAGCATCACGATTCATTTCCAATAAGTTTTGAAGATCATAGAGTGTATGGGGGCGAGAGCTCAAGCTCATACTTTGTGAAGCAAGAGGCACAAGAGACCTTTTGTAAGGCAGATGCCTTTAATATTTCATTATCACAAGATATTCACCAAGATGCCTCTCGTTATCAAGAGCTGTACGATAATGTTTTAAAGAACTGTGTTTCATTGCAAGATAAAATAGGGTTTGTAACCGATTATTATCAATCAAGGGAACAGGCTCTTAAGCAGATAATTTCCGGTGATCATGCAATATATGAACAGACTCATAATTTATCTTCACAAGCTCAACATATTCTGCAATCGCATGGTTTTGACCCTATGCAATTTACTCAATGTAAAGGAAATCTTCTTCAGCAAGATACTAATGCAAAGTTGGTACAAACATTAAATGATCTTGCTCATAAGAGTATAACAACGCGTACCGCAATGCAGATAAAAAAGGGCGTTCTTGAATGTGTACAGGCCGGCAATGAACTTAATCAAAATGGTAATGTAAAAGAGGCGATCTTTCTTTCTGACCTTTGTCATGTTGCAGTAGAGCTTTGGCATTCCATAGAAAAGGGAATTGAGATAGGAAAGGGAGTTGCGGACGGCCTCTGTGTCGGTGTATCATCTGAGATAGTCCAAGCTTTACGTGATCCGCATGTTCTGCAAGAGACTGTTTTAACAACAGGAAGTTGGGCTGAAGCAGATCTAAGAACTCAAGTGGCCATGGAAACATCAATTATAGTTTCTGATCTATTAAGGATTATAAAAGATAGTGGAGAGATTGCTTTTAGTGGAGTGTTGGGTGTTGGTGATGCTATTATTGGGATGCCAGAACTAGCTAGTAATTGCATTGAAGTTACTAGGCTAACAGTTGAATGTTTGGCTCCTCTTGCAAAAGAGACTGTATATTTAATGGGTGCAGCAGAGCGCAAGAATGTTGATGATTTTCAGAAATATTTGACTAATGTTCAGTATGAATATGGGCGATTGTCACAAGGTGTTAGTGCTTTTATGGGGCAATTAAAGGATCAAAAAAGTTGTGTTAATGGTCAGATCACTAAAGCTGATGCAAAATATTGGGCACGATCCGGCGCTCGCATGGCAACTGAATATATTATGTTTGAGCAGGCATTAAAGGGTGCATCAAAAATAATGAAGGGGGTTTCAACCTATCTAAAATCAACTGAGGCAGCATTGGGTGGGTTGCAAGGGATGAAAGAGCTTTCAAAGGCGCAAGTGCGCAATGTATTATTGGCAGCGCAATTAGAGGGTTCAGAGCCATTACTGCAGATGTCATCCTTATCTGGCAAAAGTGCAGCTATTAAGCAGGTAATGGTGCCGATTCAATCATTATCTTGTGCATCTGAGATGGGTTCAGTAGTAAAATCGGTTGAAGGTGCAGCTAAAGGTGCCATTCAAGAAGTGGCTAGCATACAAGGGTTGTCTCAGAATGTGGTTGAAGCTGCGGAAAGTATTGTGCAGCCCGCTGCATCAACATCAAGTAGTGCAGCTCAAAAATTAACATCACTTTCCTATGCGACCAAAGAACTAAAACAACAAGTAAAGCCTTATCTTGCTGAGCATAAAGCAAAGCAGCAAAAACTTTGCGTTCAGCATAACGTATATAAGGATGGTGGCTACCATCCAGTGACTGAGTTTACAAAAGAAGGACATCAACAATTGTGGAATGAGTGTGTTGCGAGTGATTTAGAGATTGATAAACTTGCAAAGCCATTTGATCATACATGTAAGACGCATAATGATCCGAGATTTCCTGAACATATGATTAATGATCCAAAGTCTATTCGATTTGAACATGAACATCTTCGCAAGCCTGATATTAGAGTAAAATGTTCAAAAGCGATACCAGAGTATTCAGTCTCAGGGTTTCATCATGATCCTATGGGGAAGGTTGAAAATAGTGGCTTAATTGATATAAGAAATAAAAAAGAGTTGCCTCATGGGTGTTATGCCTATGAATGGAAGTATGATAATGCTGATTTTAAACTCTCAACTTTTTTCCCGAAAGAATGGTCTTCGGCAGAAGTTTATGAGAAGGTGTTGGAATCTATGAAAAATACAAAAGAGATAAAGTACAAAGTCGGAAACGGTTGTTATACACATATAGGCACGACGGTAAATGGCTTAGAAATTGAAGCATTGATTGAGTTTAATCAAAAAAGTGCTTATATAAAAACTGTGTATCCCAAAAATTGAGGTAAAATAAAAATGATAAATCAAAAAAAATATTCTATTATAATGAGAACTAAGCAAAAATTGTCTTTATTGGAAATATGTGATGATTTTTATCTTTTTACCCTAAGAGGCCTCTTGGACGATCATCGGATTAGTCTAGATTGGTTTTTAAGGCAATTAGAAGATTTTGATTCAAGGGGATATGGTGGAAATTTAATTAGAACAAATTTTGTTGGATCAAAAGTTATTATATCTGATCAATATGACAAAGATTCCATAGAATGGGCTATAGAGATAGATCGCGCTGCTCTTATTGAATTGGTAAAATCTTGGGAGCAGCTGCTTCGTGAAGATGCTGAAGAAGTGACTTTATTTAGAGATGATGAACATATTACTATTGTTGGTTTGTTTGATAATAAACCGGAATACAGAAAAACCGTTGCATATAGATGCAAAGGCAATGCTCTTAATAAGGCAGAGATTGTTATTAAAGCATCTATGCCAAAACATCATTATGCTACCGAACGATATCTCAGATATCTTTCTCATCTGTTAGTAGAGCACAGTAATAATCTGAAACGTCTGCTTAATATGCTCTATGATTCAAATACAGAAGAGATATCAGGGGGTCGGATACGCGTTGAATTTGAAAAAGGAAGAGCAGTTCTTCTTGATATGGATGAAGAATGCCCTTATGATAATCCAATTAAGATTGATAGGAATTGTTTGATAGATATTATCAAAGCGTGGCAGAATCTGCTTGATCAAAAGGCAACCTTTATTACATTGTTTCGTAATGATGATTATATCACTATGATTGGTTTATTTGGAAAAGATATACCTGAATATCAAGAAAGATTTCCCTATCGTGTGCGATATCCTTTGTAATCTAAGTTTAAAATTTCATATCATACATCAAAGGAGTGCATAATGGTCAAACTACATACAGCAAAATATAATCAAATAATTTTCTTATCTTTACTTTTGATCTCATTGACATCTTTCTGTGCAGATGATGCATCAGAACAGGAAGCATCAAAAAACATAACATTCTCATGCAATATTCCCGGTCTGAATGTTCCTTTACAACTTGAGCGAACAGAGAGATCTATTCATAAAACTGCGTTAATAGGTGCTGCGATAGATCATGGACGATTATTTTTAAATCAAAAGTCCACTCAGCAAAGTGCACAGCAGATGGTGATTGATCATGCACTGTTGGCCGCATTTCGTATAGCAATAGGTTTAACGTCGACGGTGTGTCATGAATTTGGTCATGCTATATGGGATCATTATGATCCATATGCTAGATTAAAAGTAATAACAGTTCGCTGGTCTCTTGCGAGTATACTTTTAGGGTCTTTTGGTGGGTCGACCAAAAGTGTTGCAAATATTCCTGATGCCGAGAAAGATGATGATCAGTCTATTGAAATACAGTATGCAAATTGGATTGGATTATTGCATAAAGATAAAGATAGGTATCGAAATTTGATGATTGGCTGTGCGGCAGGTCCTTTAGCAGGTGTACTATCCGCATATATGTTATATAAAGGAGCTGGATGTATCTATCCATCTTTGTCATATGGGTTGACAACTTTTTATGATATTGAAGACAATATTTCAAATTTGATTCCTCAAAAGCATATATTGAATTACTTCTGTGATAGGCTTGCTGCACGAGCTCGTAGTGATGAGCTAAGGCGTGAAGTAGAAGAGCTACGAGCGCAAGTCTCAGAATCATCTGATGGAGATCAATTTTGCGAAGCATGGAGTCAAATGAAAAAGGTGCAAGTCAGAATAGATGTGTTTCAAAGAGCGCTTGATGAGTATAAAGCCAAAAGTAGTGCCTCATAATTGTTCGATATGTTCATTTGTTTTTATATTGTTTGGTAACAACAGAGATGTGAACATAACAATACGTTTATACATGGATAACTCCTTGAAATTGTAAAAATATAATTGATGCACTATTGTAAGAGCATATTGCATAAAGGTCAAATTACAGATTTGGTTAGCATTCCAAAAAAATCTGTAATATAATTTTGTAAACAAATTATATAAACAATATTTTCATACATCAAAGGAGTGCATAATGGTCAAACTACATACAGCAAAATATAATCAAATAATTTTCATGTCTTTGTTTTTCACTTCATTACCATCTTTCTGCGCAGATGATATATCAGAACAGGAAGCATCAAAAAACATAACATTCTCATGCAATATTCCCGGTCTGAATGTTCCTTTGCAACTTGAGCGAATAAATAGCTCTATTGATAAAATCCAATTGATGGCCATAGCTATAGATCATGGAAGTTTATTAGCCAAGCAGTTGAAATTACAGCAAAATGTACAGCAGATGATTATTGATCATGCATTGCTTGCTGCATTTCGCATAACAGTTGGTTTAACATCAGCAGTGTGCCATGAATTTGGCCATGCTATATCTGCTCATTATCATCCGCATACTACATTAAAAACAATAACAGTTCGTTGGTCTGCAGACAACATACTTTTAGGTTCTTTTGGCGGGGAAACGAATATTATTCGAAGAGTTGCTCGTGCTGAAATAAATAATGATCAATTTGATGAACAGCACGCAAATACGATCCAATTATTACATGAAAATAAGGATGTGTATCGCAATAGTATGATTGATTTCGCAGCAGGGCCCTTGTTGGGAGCATTGTCAGCATATATGGCATATAAAGGATCTCAATATATCTATCCATCTTTGTCATGCGGGTTGACAACTTGTTATGAGATTGGAAATCAGATTTCAAACTTAATTCCTACGAAGCATATAGTTGTCTATGTATGTAAGCAAGGTATTGCACGGATACCTTATGAGCAGACACAACATGAGCTGCAGGAGCTGTTGGTTGAGGTTGAAGCCACTAAGTCTTGTGGTGATGGAGAGCTATTTTACGAAGCATGGTATAAAAGAAAAGAGATGCAAGAGAGCATAGACAAGTGTAAGAAACTATAGTGCGCACATTATCATGATGCCGTGAAGCCCCAAAAAGCATATTTAAAAACTGTATTATTTAGAAATGAGAGTACTTCACGAGAAATGACGTAAATATCCGAGATAAACTTATTGTGTGTTA
>JAKBEL010000023.1 GCA_021833825.1 bacterium | reverse complement strand
ATAATTCTATTTTGTGTTGCGAGGTAATCTTTTCCATAAAATTCATTTTAGCACATTCTCCTTTTTTTTGAATCTGCTAACAGCTTACCTGCTTCACGGCATTTTTAAAGTGTGCGCACTATATATGGTAAACTAAACCTGATTTACCTATAGATTTCGATAAAAGAGACTGGGATGAACCTTTTGTTATAACAAAAAAGTCCTTTTCTCTGTAAATAGCCCTATCTAAGACTAAATAAGCTCAAAACCCTTGCTTTCCCCCTCCCCATTTTATTACTATTAGAATTGATAAAGATTATTTAAAATCGATATACAGGAGATATTTATGAAACGTTTACTACTAATCGGCATGCTATTACTAGGTAGCAATTTAGGTACTTTATGGGGAAATGCGAATGCTTCTAATATGAATTATTCTTATACAGGGCAGGTGGATCCTGGTACTACTAAGACATTGTATACAGGTACTTATTATTCTGATTACCCTTCTTATATTGCAGCTGTCGATAAAGGAAACTTTGATGCTTATGGTACAGTCATTGATTCAGATGGAACTCTTGGAGAAACCAGTGGCATATCTTATGATGGATTATCTGCCGTTGAGAAAAAAGAAGGAAAAAATAGCCCTCGCGCACAAAAGATCAGGCAAAAAAGAGCTTCTAGCGTAAAGGGATCGGTTTAGACCCATTTTAAAAGACTCATTTACCGGTCATTTTCCTACCGTGACAAGTCAGAATGAATCGAGTTGATCCTTATCTGAACAAAGGATCAACTCACACTTCTCTTTTATATTCAATATTAATTTTACTTCTTCAAACTTTAGTGGCAGCGCCAAGCGAAGCACTGCGTAACATGTGCGAAGAACTATCACTAATAACGCGACTGCCCTACTACGCGTCTCGCTACGCTCACTTGCCACGAAGGGCATACTTCGCTTTGTATGCAAAATCTTTTTTTCTATTTATGTCCATCATCTGAAAAGATGGCCGTGCCATACGAAGCCTTGTGCGAAGTATGGCGGGGCTGACGAGACTCGAACTCGCGACCTTCCGCGTGACAGGCGGACGCTCTAACCAACTGAGCTACAGCCCCATTATAAAGAATGGGAATTTTGATAACCAATCTTAATTAGACTGGCAGCGCCATACCCTTCAACTAGTTCAGGGTAAACTCCGCTTGCCAACTACACAACCCGGCCGTGTTCGGCGAAGTTTTAACGTAGTCGGAATAAGCGTAGCATGGCTCCCCGGGCAGGACTCGAACCTGCGACCTAACGATTAACAGTCGTGTGCTCTACCAACTGAGCTACCGAGGAATATATTTCAATAATCTTATTTTAGTACGACAAAGGGACTGACCTGTTTTCTAATAATATCAATCATCTGAAAAGGTGGCGCCAGCCAGTCATTTCACGCCGTGATCCGCATCTTCTAATATGACAAAGACCAACTCAATAGCTACATTTTTTAATGCGCTTTGAGAAATGACTGGTGGGCGGTACAGGATTCGAACCTGTGACCCCCAGTTTGTAAGACTGATGCTCTACCAGCTGAGCTAACCGCCCCATGTGTACTAAACGAATTTTATATTAAAGTAAAAAGAGCTGAAAGTCAAAGGAAATCAGGCTATTTATTCAACTTTTTTCCATTAAACAACAGAAGCGCAATCTGCACATATCGATTAATGGGCTACAGGAGACACAATAAAGAAGATCATCTTTTGAAAAATCAGCAACACGAGCAATGCCAAATCCACGCGGGAAGATGAGCCCATGACCACTAGAGACAATAAGATCATCTTCTTGCATGCTCGCTAAATGGCTCACATACTCAAGTGTCATCAGATGATTATTACAACCTTTTATAACACCTTCCGCTTTTGTATTCGCGCAATAGGCTCCAATCTTGCACCGCTCATCGGTAATCAACAGACATCTACTATAAAGAGGAAAAACTTGATGCACGCGACCAACGAGCATATCCTTATACACTAACACCATACGATCATGAACACCGTTACGAGATCCTTTGTCGATCAGCACATACTGCTCATCATCACCTATATATCGCTCAAGAATCTGAGCAATACCAACGCACTGATCAGTATAACGATTTTTAAAATCTATTAACTCTTTGATCTCATCATAATAGTCAGCCGTTGCTTGCAACTGAATGTGTGCTGATAAAAGATCGTCATATGCTTTTTGAAGATCAGAATCATCATGAAATCTCAATCGATCTATAGACAGGCTATGCAGATAAATAACTGGATAAACTATATAAGATGAAAGATACTGTACCGCTGGATAGAGAAAAAAAGCTGCTCCACCTGCCAGCACGAATAATAGAGTTGATAACAATAATTTTTTATTGAGCATATAGAGCTCTTTATTGTAATGCTAACGTTAACCCATTAAGCACATCTTCTGGCGTTTTGCATGAAATTAATGTCTGCCGCAATTGAGATGCATCTGTTAAACCACGAATATAAAATGGCACATGCTTTCTGAACATATAGACAGCATGCTCTCCATATTGCTCAAGCATATAATTAAAATGTTTGATTGCGCAAGCAAGAATAAACTGATTATCAACAGTATAAGATTTGCCCGCTGCGTGAGCTGCAAGCTCCTGAAATTTCCACGGCTTTGCCCAAATACCACGACCAATTAAAAATCCATCGACGCCGGTCTGCTCATGAACCAATTGAGCGGTTTTGAAGTTGACAACGCCACCTGAAAAAAATACTGGAATAGAGAGTGCTTTTTTAACTTGTGCTGCAAGAGCGTAATCTGGCCGCCCTTGAAATGCCATGGTCTGCAAGCGCGGATGAATTGCAAGAGCATCTACACCACAATCTTGAGCCAATTTAGCAACCTCAAGAGCATTGCACTCTTTAAAACCAGCACGAATTTTAATACTAAATGGGATGTTCAATTTTTTACGAAAACAGGTCAAAATCTTCTGCAACCTTGGCAAGTCGCCCATTAAAGCTGATCCTGAGCCAGAACTGATCACATTGCGAGCTGGACAACCGACATTCAGATCTATAATATCAACGCCTTTTTGCAGTATCTTATCACAGGCCTGTTCAATGAATTTTTCATAATTGGCAGCAACTTGATAACTGAGCGGCCGCTCCGATTGATCAAAATAGAGCGCCTTGGCAGCCCCTTTATCATTGGCTACACAGGCAACATGGCGCATTTCGGTGTAAAGAAGCTCATCCTTTGAGAACTCTCTGATCAACTTGCGGAACGCTGCATCGGTAATTCCATCTAATGGAGCACCAATAAAACGGGGAAACGTTAGATTGCCAACACGGATCTTTTCTTGCCAAAATGTCTGCATAAAAGGAAAGCCTTAATTAAAAACAAGCTATAGAAAATACCTGATAATGCTTTCAGTATAGCCTAATTCATGCTAAAGAGCTATATTCACCCTATCAAAGAGCATTAACTGCCGTTAAAGGTATCATAAGGTAGAGCAGTGCCACAAAAGCCTTTGCCCCACGATTGGAAAATTCACGCAAAGAGACCTCTTGCTCAAGCTCTTCTCGGGTGTAACAGTTAAATGTAGCAGCGTTACTAGTTATAAGACATACTTTTTTATAACAGAGGTCTGCAAATTTATAGAATGCATAAGGGATATACCACCCGAACGTGCATGGCACAGCTATCGCTGCAAAGCAGCCGCCTTTAATACCATTCAATGATGAGTCATAAAGATTATAAAGAACTGAATTACCTTCGTATTGATCATCTGAGCGCTCTACAATTACCACCAGGTGATTGCCAACTGAATCTGCATAAATATTGACCATACTGCATAACAGTGTTAACAAGATAAAGATTTTTTTCATATAAGATCCTCAATTATATCTGTGAACATTTATAAAAAGAGATGCTCTACCATCCTTGGCAGATCATCTTTACATGTAACGCCACCATGAATCTGTTGTAATAACTCATCTGGCATCAACCAAGAGAATGATATAAAATCATCCCTATTGTAATCAGGAACATCATTACTCTCAATTAAAAAAACTTTCATGAATGCCGAAACACCATGTTCATGGGGCGTCATCCTACCGATCTCTTTGGGCTCAAGCAGCCCACTATCAATACGGAGCTCTTCCATAAGCTCACGCTCCAATGCCTGTTGGTATGATTCACCTGCCGCAACATGCCCACCCATACTTGCATCAAAAGCGAGTGGAAACAGACGCTTTCTTGGTGATCTCAAAGGTATCCACAAAGCACCTTTATCATTCCTAATAAAAAGATTCACCACACGAAAATTGCGACTCTTATCTGAATATATTTCTGAGCGCAATCGTTGGCCAACCACCTCATCAGCCTCATTGACAATATCTAATAGTTCGTCAGACATCATAACCCTTTATAATTATTCTTGATTGGAAACACATCCAAGATCTATTGCTTTTTGGTACCATTGCATACTTTTATCCTCATCACCCTTGTCTCTATACACAATAGCTAGATTCCACATTGCATAGACATTTCCTTGATCAGCAGCTTTTCGATACCACTCTTCAGCTTTATCCATATTACCTTGTTGAGTATACAAAACACCAAGATTATGCTTAGCATCAACGTTCCCTTGATGAGCCGCCTTTTGATACCATTTTTCAGCTTTATCCATATCACCTTGTTGAGCATATAAAATACCAAGACTAAGCATAGCATCAACATTCCCTTGATCAACCGCTTTTTGAAACCATTCTATAGCGTTAAGAATATCTCTTTGTTTATTATAATGTATAACACCAAGGTTAAACGTCGCCTTCTCACATCCTGTATCAGCAGCTTTTTTGTACCACTCTATGGCATAATCAACCTCACCCCGCTCACTATGTAGAAGACCAAGATTAAACATTGCATCAGCATAACCTTTATTCGCAGCCTTTTTATACCATTCTCTAGCAATAGCAATCTTTCCTTGTCCTTGATATAACACACCCAGATTGAACATAGCCGGTGCATAACCTTTATCTGCAGCTTTCTCAAACCATTCTCTGGCTTTGTCCAGGTCTTTTTGTATCCAATGTAAACAACCGACATAAAACATTGCGTCAAAATCACCTTGATCTGCTGCTACTTGCATCCATTCTACAGAACAAGAAGTATCTCCTTTTCTAAAATAAAATTCTGCTACAAGGCTACATATCTTTCCATAACACACCATTAAAGGATTTCGACCACTAAAATGCATATGAATGGCAACAATGACCATGAAACTGAAAAAAAGAGGCGCTAACCAATACAAGATGCGTTTATAAATCACGAAAAACTCCGATGAAAACAATGATTTTTAGATTTGTCATATAAAATAAGTTTAAAAGAATTAAAAGAATTGGTAAATTATTTAAAGAGGAATATATGAGTAATAAATTTTTCAGAGATTTAAAAGCGGGCCTCGAAGACGCCATAGCTTATAAAAAAGGCAAACTTAATCTTCGATCAAAAGATATAGAGATCCCTGAGCCACCTGCTGAATATAAAGCAAGAGATATAAAAAAAATACGAGAGCGGTATGAATATTCACAAGGTGTATTTGCTAAAGTACTCAACGTAAGCGTCAAAACAGTACAATCATGGGAATCTGGTGAGCGGATGCCGAGTCATGCAGCACTACGTCTTATTGAAATTGTTGATAAAGGTATATACTGTCCATCTATCCATAGAAAGTAATCGACCATAGTTTTAGCCAAAACCAATCACAAAAACAGATGTTTAAGCATGCGTGGCAGATCATCTTTGCATGGCGCACCACGACCAAGCTGTTCTAGTGAACATCATTTTTTACTCTATCAACAGACTCTTTAAGTGATGGATAATGCGATGGATCAAGCGCTATTATCTCTTCACAGACAACAACAGCATCCTCTAAATACATTTTTCCAAAATGAATCACACGCTTTCCATCAATAATATCAATAGCATGCCCTTGAAGATCATGAGCATCTAAAACCTGATTTAACAGCTCCGTATAACAGATCCGCTCAACAAATATATTTTTATCTGCTGCCAATGGAGCAAGAACTATAGTCCTTTTATTACCCATCTCATCGATAACCGACTGTTGAGTGACTAAAAGAACCCTTGCAATAAGATCATCTGTAGATAGATAAAAATATGATTCTTCTCCCTCACGCTTAAGCCATTGAGCATGAATCTCATCCTCTTTATGCACAATAGAAATATCTGTTGAAAAAATATCTTTATTAAGTTGATCATATAAAAGCCCAAACAGACGATAATCCAATAGACAAAGTGTAGAATCTAGGCGAATAATATAGTTGTTGCTCTCAAATCCATATCTCTCCAACAATCTGCACAGAGCAGCTTCTGCTTGATCGTTATTACACTGAATCAAAATACCCTCTTGAATAACCTGCGCAATAGACTGAACATGTTTATCAAGCCCTCTTTTCTGTGCCTGACTTATCCTCCCATAAGATATACATCCATTATTTTTATTCAAAAAATTAACAAAGAGCTGTGGTGTGCTATGCGCAAAATAGTTAACGAGATAGTTTTCAGATAGAATGTCAGGCAAACATTTTACATACGTCAATGGATTACACTGATGAAGATAAGTTACATAATGACGAGCAAATTCTCTATAGAGACCATAAGGCAATGTAAGGGTATATTGACGAGAAAAATCTATAACTTGAGTTGGTAATTTCATATATTGATTATAATCAACCGTTACCAGCTCAGAGCTCTCTTTTTTAAAAAAATTGATAAATAGATCCTCTGGCCTGTACATACAAAACTTGCGACCATTTTCAGCCAACAGGCTCCCTTTTTTATCTAAAAATTTCGCAAAAAAAATATGCGCAAACAACTTTAAATTTCTGCTTTTTAATAAAAGTGAGACATTTTCATTATTCACAAAAAAAGATTCTGGATCTCTATAAACAAATACTCCACCAAGTTTTAAAACTCTAGAAATCTCTCTAAAAAATATATCCAATGCAGTAAATCCTCCTGCATAAGAGATAATCTCATGAACCAAAGATGATGCGTTGATCCCATCAAAAAAATTGTTTTTAAACATACTTAAATCTGTTGCATCTAATTGTACTAAATGTAACCTAGGGCCAGAAACTGCGCTTAAATATTTTGCAATAGATGGATGGCGCAGGGGTAGAGCATCTAAAACATTTTTATCAATATCTGAGGCTATAACAACTATATCTAATGCATCAGGTATCTGCTTGAACATTTCAGCGATAGGATCTCCCCCTGTACCTATCTCTAAATAAGTTCCTTGAGAATTTTTCAGAATATAGGGCAATATTCCTATTTTTTCATGAATATTATAACTGATAAGATCAAGATATAATGCCAAATCACCATTCTTATGATTTAAATCATATGGTTGAAAATTAATAACATGGTCATCTACTGGATATATAGATGTAAAAAAAAAGTGCAAAAAAAGTATGTTAATTTTGCAATAATTGTTCATATAATACCTCTAGCTGCTGAATTGAACATTGACTATTAATCTTTTTCACCAAATATCCCTTTGCTTGAGCTTTTTCAATCAGAGGCTCTATATGATCATGAAAATATATAAGACGCTTATAAATGATCTCTTTAGTATCAGAGCTCCTACAAGTAAGAAACGAGCCACAATCATCACACAGATTGTTCATTATAGGGCTACATGATATTCTATTATAGACTCTAAAACAGTTCATACAGACAATTCGATCTAAAATGCGCTCAGCACTCAACTCATCTGATACAATGAATTGAAGAAAGCAGCATTCATTTTCAAGTCCATATGCACGCAATAGATCGGCAAGAAACAACAATGATATCTCTGAGCGGGGAAATCCATCTATAATAAAATGCCTTCCTTGATTAATTGCTTTTTCTACATGCTTTTTCACCAGACTACAGACAATCTCTTCATCAACATAATCGCCCCTTTGAATAATAGGAGCAATAGAAATCCCCAAATCAGTTCTCAATTCTATCTCTTTTCTAAATAGATCACCGGGACAAATCTGCACATAATCATATTTTTTAACCATATACTGGCAAAACATTCCCTTGCCACTACCCGGCGCAGAAATAAGAACAAAATGTTTACCACCAAAAAGAGTTTGAAATGAAAAAACAGATACAAAAAAAAGGATATAAAGCATCTATACCTCTTGCACTTTTTATACAAAAATAGATTGTTCAGATTAAAATTGATAACCATTATGCATAGAAAAAACTATTTGTCAAAACGAACAGGAGACTTTGAATGCAGGTTGACCATGCATATCAGTATCATAACCACAATTGAATCGCCGCTTACAATTTCTTTCAAGCCGATTATCAATGACTTTATCAGCAGCAAGTGCAAAGAGTGTTCCAAGACCGGCGCCAGCAACCAATTGTGAAACATAGTGACGATTGCAATTCAAAAAGGTCACGCCTAAAAATGTTCCAAAAATACCGATCGGCACAGCAGCGCGTAGCCCATAACGAAGACCATAAAGGACTGTCATGTAACTGACTTCAGCCATGTGCCCTGATGGAAATCCACCATACGCACGTTTATCACAAGCAAAGCGATCGCACCACGGACGCCTATTTGCATCAAATGGAATCTTTTTAATAATATCTTTACCTGATAAAACGAAGGGCATCCCCAACAAAAATACACGGCCTGTCACTCGAAACTCTTCATTATGTCCAAAAAATGCCATCATACCAAGCACCGCAATCGGAATGCCAAGGCCATATTTTGATAAATCACGACACCATTCAGGAGCTTGATGAATATCTTTATGACAACATTCTCTGTGAAAACACTTTTGAACATCTTCATCAAAAATGCGCGTAAAAATATAAAGTGGAAATGTTGATGCCACAACTTTAAATGTATCTGCGCTAAAAAGGGCATACTTATTCAGGTCAACAATATCCCGCCACAAGGCACCAAGAACATTTTCTCTGGATGTCGGCTTGCGCGGAAAACAGTAACGACCAGATTTACTGATCGTTACATATGGATTAATACTATTTTGATCTACACCCAAAAGCGACATACAACACAACAGGATTGCGCATATCGCCCCTCTACGCCTGTTCATAAGGCACCCCCCCCTGTTGTTCATACTACACTAATTTAGCGTAGTACAGCGTGGAGAGAAATTGCAATGAATGATCAACAATTGTTTCTCGTTAATCGAATTATTCAAACCCTTTTGGATGCATAGTATGCCATAATGTCTGCTGTTGATATGCATCTGCCACTTTAAAAATAATGGCTTCTGAAAGATGCGGACCTACCAATTGCATACCTATTGGCAGACCATTTTTTGAAAAGCCACATGGAATAGATAATGCCGGGTTTCCAGAAAGATTCATTGGACAATTGAAATAATCTTGCAGATCCATCTGCAATTTATCGGTATCAAATGCACCAATTTTAAATGCTGGAGCTGGCTGAGTAGGCATAATAAGCATATCAACATCTTTAAATGTATTGACCATCTCTGCCCTAATTAAACGTTGTACTTTTTTTGCATTCTCATAAAATTCACCCGCATGGCCTGCAGACAATACATAATTACCAACCATAATACGAATTCTTACCTCTTGCCCAAAACCATCATGCCGAGTTTTAGAGTAGAGTTCTTTAAGATTTTTTGCATCTGTTGAACGCATACCATAACGAACACCATCAAATCGAGCTAAATTTGACGCTCCTTCTGCACGACTAATAATAAAATAGGCTGCTGCAGAATAATCAAATGTTGGTAATGTCACATAATGTATTATTGCACCCATTTTTTTATATTCTTCAATTGCTCGCTCAATTGCAGCAACAACTTCGCTATCCATTCCCTCTGCATGTAGAGCATTTTGCACAACACCAATACGGAGATTTGTTGGGAGCTTTCCATCCAATTGAGCTGTATAATCTTTAGGCTCAACAGCTAAACTAGTACTATCCCGTTCATCATGGCCTGCAATCGCGGAACATACCGCCGCAGCATCATATGCTGTCGTTGCAAAAATACCTATCTGATCAAGAGATGATCCATAAGCAACAAGGCCATATCGAGAGATCAATCCATAGGTCGGTTTAAATCCAACTATGCCGCAAAGCCCTGCTGGCTGACGCACTGAGCCACCCGTCTCTGATCCTAATGCCCATGGAACAAGCCCTGCTGCAACTGCTGCGGCCGAACCACCACTTGATCCTCCTGGTACACGAGTAACATCCCATGGATTAGTTGTTTTAAAAAAAGCTGAAGTTTCAGTTGAACTTCCCATCGCAAATTCGTCCATATTAGCGCGACCAATTAATGGCGCTCCTGACTTTTTAAGCCGATCTACAGCAGTTGCATCGTATGTCGTTACAAAATTTTCCAATATCCGCGATGCACAGGTCAGGCGACGATCTTTTTGTGAGATATTATCTTTAATCAATCCTGGAATTCCAGCAAGCGGGCCATTTTGATCAGTTGCATTAATAATCGACTCTTCATCAAATATCTCCAACGCACTCTTTACTACAGGATCATATTTTTTGAAACGATCAATATAATAGGCAATGATCTCTTTGGCAGTAAGTTCTTTTTTACTAATCTTCTCTTTTAATTCTTTAATGGTAATAAACGATTTCATATCTAACCTTACGTATTTATTTTTCTTTTTTTATAGCTTTACTCTATTCCCGTTCATGCTGAGTTATCACGAGCTGGACACGAGTGATAGTATCGAAGCATGAAGGGCTCAAAATAACTAAAAAAGCTACCGAGCCTGAAGTGAACATCTACAACCCGATAGTTCACTTGCCAATGTATATCCATCACCCTTCGATATTTTTGCTTTGCGCTAAAAAAGCACGTTGCAAAAACTCAGGGCGAACGGAAATTAGGGCTATCATCAATTATTGCACTTTGTCATTATAAGCATGTGATCTAGCCTACTTATCTTCAATAATGGATGGAACTACATAAAAATTATCTTCACATTCAGGCGCACGCTCAAGAATTGCATCTCGATCAGCCTTTCTGGCAATATCTTCACGAAAAATATTG
Source organism: bacterium (assembly GCA_021833825.1). Taxonomy (GTDB): domain Bacteria; phylum Babelota; class Babeliae; order Babelales; family Vermiphilaceae; genus JAKBEL01. Next base: position 30,390 of record JAKBEL010000023.1, on the reverse strand, counting down.
CTATTTTTAGAAGAGAGCTCTTGCGCATCAGCCGCCACTTGGGTGACTCTAGCTGCATAATTAAGCACCTCTTCAAGACGCTTCATAACCGATTCAATCTCATCATCACGCAATTCAAGTGCTGACATCTGAGCAATTTTTTTTACCTCTTCTTTAGAGATTCTTGTCATACGTATCCTTAATGTTGTAAATGCCACTGATCAGAGCGAAACTTTTTTATATAGACAATACTCATAATCGCATTACCTATATAAAATGAGCTATAAATCAGTATAAATTTCAATGCTATATTCTCAATCGGGATATAATAAGCAATAACATAAGAGACTGGTACAAAATAACCAAAACAGATGCATAGTCGAACCGCAAGCACTGTTTTGACATTACCAGAACCGCGTAACGCCCCCGAAAGAATTAACTGTAGCAGATCAAAAAAAACAAAACTACTTAAAATAGGAAAAACTGATGCTGCCATATCAATAAAATCACCCTCTCCATCAAAAAATTGCATAAAAGTTTTTGGCCAAAGAGATATAATTAAAAGCAATATAAAGACAAGTGTTGAGGCCAAAAAGATGACCTTTTTAACATTTGCCTTTACTCCTTCAGAATTGCCCTGCCCTAGATCATTGCTCACAAGAAATGTTATTATCTGAGAACATGCTATTGCTGGCAAAAATGCAAATCGCTCGAGATCTTTGACCAAGCAGAATGTTGCAATTCCACATTCACCCATCGGTTTCATCATACGCAGCAACCAAATATAGGCAATAGCCATAGTTGCTTTATCGAGCATCACAAGCCAAGAGACTGAAAGTAATTTTACTATATCATTTTTATCTGTAAATATGGAAAAAAGACTTATCAGATATTTATGATTTTTCTCGCTGAGTAGAATATAACCAACAATAATCACCAACATAAAAACATATTGAATCACTGAAGCTAATGCCGACCCTTGAAGACCCATAGCAGGAAAACCATATTTTCCATAAATAAGCACATAATCACAAAGCAGAAAGACTATCGCTCCTGCAAGAAAAATCTTCATAGGCGCACGCGTATTTTTTATACCACGCAAAAATCCAACAAATGCCATAAAGACAAACATGCAAAAAATGCCAATTGCTCGAAGCCGTAGAAATGGGACCCCTATTGAAACAAGCTCTGCTGGAACATACCACGTATAAATAATATGAGCTCCAAGATAGAGCCCTACTGCAATAGTAATTCCAGTTATTAACGTGGTCCAAAAAGCATCTCGGACTGTATTGCCAACGCCTTTATAGTCACCCTTGCCATTATAATGACCAACAAGAACAACCGTTCCTACCGAAAGAGCTTCCGCCAATTTAATAATAAAATGAACAAGATTATTGGTGGCCCCGAGAGTGCTATAAAGTGTTGTTGATTTTAAACTTCCAATAAAATAGGCATCCATGATGATAGGCATTGAATAAAGCAATAATGAAGTGATAAATTCAGGGAAAAAAAACCTAATAATTCGCCAATATTTTTCACCATGAGCAGTATCAGTTACACCCGAAAGGTAACTTTGAAGAATATTCTGTTTCATTGCAATCCTTTATCGGCCTGCAGGGCTGTCTCCATTTTCAAAAAAAATATATCGACGAAGCTTATTGCCAACCTCATAACATTCCTCTCGCTTAATATAAGACTGCAACTTGCTGTCCGCTTGCCAATGCTGTGATGCCCAATAGATTAAACGTGACTGCTGATAAGGGCTCTGCCCCTTAAATATCCGTATCAATTCAACGGGTTGCAATGATGCACGAGCTAAAAATAGATCAATTGGTAGATCAATCTGCCGCAAAAATGTTCGCCAGTCAAGATCAATTAATTGCACATCATGCAATTGCAATTGATCAACAACCGACTGTAAAAAACGTAATTTTTTATGATTCACCTCAATCAGAACAACTTTTAGATGAGGAAACAGTATTTTTAATGGAAGCCCAGGGAAACCCCCGCCACTTCCCACATCAGCTATCATATGAACTCTACTAAAGTCCAAGAAATGTGCCAACTCAATAGAATCTTGAAAATGAGAGGCTATAATACTGGGAGTATCTTCAATGGCCGTCACATTAATCTTTTTATTCCAATCTTGAAGCAAAATTGCATACTCTTTCAACAATTCCAACTGCTGATCCGAAAGTTTAAAACTATTTTTTAGCGATGTCCAAATATGCTCTACTGTTTTGATATTCACATTAATACTTTTTCAAATTATACAAATCATAGACTCTTTAATTTTAACTCTGCTATGCTATTGAGTATGAAGAACAAATTATATATATATTCTATGTTAACAGCTTTTTGTCTATTTGGAAACCTGCGCGGCAATCCAATTATTACTATGTTTATGAAACCTTACATGACGATTGCTAATCAGAATGATGCTGATAACGTCTCAGAAAAATTAAAAAAACCGGGCAAAATCGCAAAAATAAAAATAAAAAATATTTCAAGGAGCCCGTTAATCAAGGGCATACTATCAACCTATGGCGGCTATGTCGCAATGTCCAATTATGATGGCCAGACATCTTTTCCTAAGAAACATGCTCTTCCTATGCTCTATTTGCTAATAACCAATAAAATTACTCCTGTTTTAATGGCTGGCAACACTATTCATCATTGGGAAATTGTTGGACCAGCACAAATGTACAAGGTGGAGCGGTTACATAATAACACTGAAGATCTCTATTATTGGAATGTTGAGGAAGTGCCGATACCAGAAGATAAGCGCATCCCGCTAGAGGCTATCACCATCATCGCAAAACCTGATAGAATATATGTCCCACAAGGAATCACCTTAACTGACAATAATACGAACTTTATACTACCTACTATCTATGTAAAAAAAGGAATTAATACTAATGCAAATGCCTTATACATGCTTAATGTAAGACAATTTTTTGGGCACACCCATCCAACTTATAAAAAAGGCACCAATCGTTATTTATCCCATACAATATAGCAACATGAATTGTTATATGAAAAACAGAATCTTTTTCAAATTCAGTAAAATACTATATATTGCTACGTATATTCTATGAGCATGCAGGAGCAAACATGAAATTACAGATCTCATTCGATGTGGCAGATTTAAATAAAGCAATTGAAATAGCAGGAAGCGTAGTCGATCAATGCGATATATTTGAAATTAACAGCATACTCCTCTATAAGTATGGAATTGAAGCTGTTAGCCGTTTTCGCACAGCATTTCCCGATAAAACATTGGTTGTTGATACGAAATTAGTAGATACTTCAAAATCGGCTATTCCTATGATGGCTCAAGCGGGCGCCAACTGGATTACCGTACTTGCCGGATCAACACAAGAGGCCATATATTCTCTATGCAAAGAGGCAAGCAGATATAATCTTAAAGTTCTTCTTGATCTTGTCGATAGCTCCTACAAAGGGCAATCAGCTATGGAAGCAAAAAATCTTGGCGCTGATGCACTATTATTTTATCAGCCCTATTCTGCAGCAACATCACTCACCTTCATCGACACTTGGGAGATGGTCAAAGGAAACGCCTCTCTTCCTATCTTTATTTCTGCAGATATTAACAGAGAAAACGTTAACCGGATTATGCTCTTAAAGCCTGACACATTGATTGTTGGTAAAAGCATCGTTCAGATGGCAGATCCAGCTAAAGAGGCTCAGTTTTACTATGATCTAATAGGTAAAGATTAGATCGTTTATACCCCTTTTACAGCTTGAAGACAGGTATTAAAAGCTATAATTCTTGCCACTTGCAACATTCTCTAAATATGTTACCATTAGTAATATATTTATCTTTTCAATAAGTAGAGGGAATCTATGAAAAAGCTATTATTACCCATATTAACAGGTTTAACCATACTTCAATTAACAGCTCAAGATGAGAATCTAAAAGAGATACAACCGATAATTATACCTATTAACAACGAATCTCAAGAATATGCAACAAAACTTGCAAGAACTGTCGGTGGCCTAGTTGCTTTTGGAGCTGCGATAGCCACAGGTATTTATGTGCATAAATATTATGATTTCACAACCCTTGAAGAGGCAGGCTTTGCTTTTGGATCAGCTGTAGCGACAGGCGTTCCGTCATATATGGCCACAGAGTCTTATGCAATATACAAAACACTTGAAAAACAGTACGAACGGACCATAAACGAACAGATTTATGCCCACAATAGAGCCATATCACTCCATAAAGCAACCAGCTTATCTCATAATGACCGAATAAAATTGCAAAATCTGGCAACAAGCTATACTGATCCACAAAAAAGATCCGAACTCTATGAATACATATTAAACCATAAAGAGAATTTAAAAAAACAACAGAAGAGCCCTATTGTAACATCTGTTAGCTTTTTAGAAGAAAAGAGCGCTCTTTTAGAAAAGACATATAATGCTGCAACAACAATTAACCCTTATAATATCGATCTTTGCTCTGATACAACCAATGATAAAAAAGAGGTGTTTAATTCAATAGCTCGCACTATAGAAGAGAATAAAAAGACGCTTTTAGCACAGAGTGAATTAATATCGACAAATGATATACATGATTGCACGCAAAAAATAAAACAGATGAGCGAATACACAACAGAGCTGACAAGAGAAGAGCTTATAAAAGAATACAAACAACTCAAGAAAAGCGAAGAGACTATTCGATACAAACTCGCACGACTAGCCGCTCTCCATGGTAGAATTTTTTCACAAGCAGATCTTACCCACAATTTTGGCGAGTACCTTTTGCATACACTGACAACCGACTATCCAAATACCACTCAAGGACGAGCTAAAAAAAATGCAGAGATTAAAGAGATCAAAGACTCAATTAATAAATCAATGCAACAATATCAAATAAAAGCTCTCACCTATAGCAATAAAGTGATTACTCACAACAGTAACCTTATGGAGATCCCGCAAGAGATTAAAGAATTTACCAAGAAATATAGCAGCGATGCTCAATCGTTATATACTGGCTATCGAGCTAACACTAAGCTGCTTGAATACAATAACTATCTTAACTGTAATAATGCAAACCTTTTTGCAACATGGTTAGATAGCCTATTTGAATAGAGAACAAAATGGTTTAAAGAGGCGCTCCGGCGCCTCTTTTTTAGTTATTCCCACAATAGCCTAAAAAGCAAACCTGTTCCAGCATGCCTAAACAGAGAAGGATTTATCCCGCCATAGTTAAGCGGCGTTTGATCTTGTTACCTGTATCTCAAAAAGATGTTTCATCTCATCAACCGTTGTTGCATCCTTTGCTGATTTATCAAACCGATACCCCATAAAGCGCGGAAATCGCAATGCAAAGCCAAGATGGTCTTCCGTTTTATTGGCAGTATGCACTGGCGACAAGGTAATCTCATCAGCACGAATCATACAGACCTTTTCAGGCGAGACCCAGACATCGGGCACCAACTCTTTGGCACAGGATACATTTTTCGGTTGACCGTAGAGCACTATCTGATCACAGATGCGCTTTAGTTCGCGCCAATCATCATCTTTTAGCCCGGTTCCCACTTTAGCAATCGTTTCAAACATATCATTTTCACTGTTATAAACACCAACTAAAAATGCACCGATGCCAAAATCAGCCCGTTTACCTTCACCAAAGTAATAACCTAAAATAACACAATCGATAGTGTCATCTAAATGTCCCTCTTCTTCACGCTTCAATTTAATCCAATTGAAATTACGTTTACCTGGAGTGTAAACCGAATCAGGTCGCTTGACCACCAAACCTTCAAGACCTGCAGAGATATTCTCTTGAAAATAATGTAATAGCTCGTTCCCAGTCGTGATGAAACGTTCATCGATCACCTGAACGGTATCATTATGATAATCTTCCATAACAGCAAGCAACTGCTCACGCCGCATCATATGTGTCTCTGGCATTAAACTTTTGCCATTTAAATAAAGCAGATCAAAGAGATAGACGCGAAGCGGAAACTCCTCCATTACCTCTTCAATGTCATGTTTACGTTTGCGTTTGACCGTCTCCTGAAAAGGTAAGAACAGTTTTGTATTCGGGTCATAGACAATCGCCTCACCTTCGCAGATGATATTTTTAACAGGCAACTCAGCAACCGCAGCTGTCAGATCTGGAAACATATGAGACATATCGATTAAATTACGGGAAAAGAATCTAATTTCTGGTTTATCACTCGATTTATCAAGATGAATTTGAAGTCTAAACCCATCAAGCTTCGGCTGCGCAACACAATGGCCAAGTTTATCAACCACCGCTTGTGCTGTAGGCAAGCGCTCTGCGGCTGCAGGCCTTATTGGAATACCAACACGCACCCGCATCGCTTCAATACCTTCTGTGCCAGTCTCTTTTAATGTTTTTGCAATAAGGCCAATATCGGCGCACATGTTATATGCATGCTCTAATGCATTCTTAAAAGACTTGTCACCTTTGTGCATCCACGACAATGCATCGATCAATGTCATATCGGAAAAACCAAGACGCAATTTACCTAAGATAATACGCACAATATATTTGGCAGCAATTGGACCACAATACTCAAGTAATTCAACCAACTGACTATTTTTATCATCAGAAGAGCCAACACCATGAATACTTTCAATAATATCCAATCTGTTGTAGACCTCAAGTACTGATAACTGCCCTTTGACGCCCCACCCTCCAGAGGCTACTACAAGGCCCAAATCTCCAAGCTGCTGCATTTTTTCTTTTGTTTGAAATTCTGACTCGCCCCGCAAAACAGCTATCACCCTAGTCAAATTTTTACTTGCAATATTGAATTGTGTTCCAACATAAGGTGGCCTTAGTTGACCAAGCAATAGGTTCGAAATGATCTCCGCCTCTTGCGCGGTTGCTTGACCAAGAAGTTCCGCCAGAAGATAGGTCATATCAAGGCGTGAACTGGTTGCTTCAATGCGTTGAAAATAATCTGCTACGATACTGAAATACACCTGTGTTCCTTCTAAACATTACAAGCTTGAAATGTATATTTACAACCCAATTAATCTATTTACTGATGTAGCGCTTAGACTATTCGATACATTCTACTCAGCTCACGCCTTCGCAGAACACTCATGGCGAACGGAGATTTAACATACTTTATCATTTTATTAAAATTATCATATCCCGTTCGCGCTGAGTTATCACGAACCTAGTGAGTGATAGTATCGAAGCATGAATCACTCATGCCAATAGAATAACTATCGAGCTGAAAAATGAATATCTATATAATACCCATTATTATGATTATATCAGGAAAAACATTAATCATAAAGACAAGGTCATAAATCTGAGATCTCATCTAGGATTGCAGCATAAAAATGTGCCCGCGCAATCTCAATGGCATCCCATGCTTGATTACCAATCAACTGAATTTTAGTCAAAATATCAAATCCTTCTTGACTCAATCCCGTATAAAGTGCATCAGCATGAATAAATTTATGCAGAGCAAGGCTTGGAATATAATCAATTAGAAAAGAACTTAAACTAAAACTTTTAAGTTGTTCTGTCTCAAAAATTTCAACCAACTCCTCTGCCGAGACTTTAAATGTAATATTATATAGCACCTCTAAATGTTTTTTCACATCACTTAATGCATGCACCATAAAAACACGTACATCTTGACGCATCTTTGCAACAGATTTTTTTGCCAGATCAGTCTCTAATAAATCGCCATGCACAACCTCTTGCGCAAGATGAGTATATTCAGAACAGACATGATCATAATGCTCAAGTAATTGCCAAAACCGCTCTGCTTTTTCATACTTATTATTATCAAGAGAGAATGGTCGATCTTTTGAAGGATTCAAACGTGTCTGCGCAAAATTCTGCCAACCCTGCCAAAATAATTCAACGGTCTGCCAAGCATGCTGCTGCACAAGCAATGTAATCTGAGCACGACGCAGAGAGCTATCAACCAATTTTTTGATTACATCAAGATCATTGCGCGTGATTGCCAAGGTACCATCAACATTACGAATATATTGATCAGCCCATTGCACTGCATATGGTTGACACGTTTGAAAATCAGAGGATTGAATAGAAAAAGATATAGATAGCAACAAAAGGATACGATAAAGATACATACTGCTTCCTTTTTTTGGTCGGGATGGCGAGACTCGAACTCACAGCCCCTCGCTCCCAAAGCGAGTGCGCTACCAATTGCGCCACATCCCGTAAAAGACCAATTTATGTAACTAAAATGTATCTGTTTTTTTTCCCTTTTGCAAGCGTTTTTTATGCCTCTTGTTGTTTATTTTCAATTATAGGCTGCTGAGAAAGATCACTAAAAGAAGGTTTTGGCACCAATTTTATATCCACATTGCCCAATATCACATTTACCTGAACAAGGAGCTTTTGCTCAATCTGATCATCCGTTTTGTAAACATTGCGCCCAAAAGAGACCAATGTTTCATCCGGTAGACCTGCACGAGCAAAAATAGCATTAACTCTCACTTTAGCAGATACGTCAGGCAATATAAGAATAGAAGATCCCATAACTGTATTGATCGTAATCTGTGTCGCCTCTGCAAAAGTCAACTGACTCAAGTCGATAACTCCAGAACCGAAAGTAACATTATAGGTCTTAATAATAGGACTACCCACAATATTGGTCCGCCCAAAAATAACAGATTTTTTATCAGGAGATTCATTAAATGGATCCATCATGATGCTCAAACCTAAATAGATAAGCACGCCCCCAAAAAAGGGTCTAACCAATGGAATGGTGATCTGAAAAATAGATTTTAAAATAAAAGAGAGTCCAAAAAGAATGAGAATTGTTCCCCAGATAAGACTTGGATTCATAAAGCTCACAGACGCTTGCTATTGATTATCATACTCAGACCGAGAAAAATCAAGACGGAACCAAGAATGAGCTCAAAAGGGATTGAGATACCATAAAGCTTGTTAAGCACAATTGACGAACCGACCATAATTAAGGTTATTCCCCAAAAAATATGTGATATCATCCAACTCCTTATTTATCATAAGATTTTTGTGCTTTAATATTGATGATAAAAATATGGGGTGAATGATGGGATTCGAACCCATGACCCCCAGAGCCACAATCTGATGCTCTACCAACTGAGCTACATCCACCATACTATATCAATATTAATGCTTCCAAGTATACGGATTTTAAGGTAAAATGCAACTTGAGATTAGCTTTTTTTTATCGCTCGTCTTATCATCGTTTATGCCCTCTTACTTTAATCCCCCCTTCTTTATTTGTCTTTTATATGCTATAATATGCGTATTAGTGAGTCAATAGACAAGCTCGCATAGAAGATAGGAGGCGACGAAATCTTATGGATAAAACGACACCTAAAAGCAGACAGTGGATAGCTATCAAGGGCGCTCGAGAACACAATCTAAAAAACATTGATGTTGCAATACCTAAAGATACATTAACTATTATCACCGGACCCTCAGGATCAGGTAAAAGCTCATTAGCACTCGACATTCTTTACACCGAAGGAAAACGGCGCTATATGGAGTCATTATCCTCTTATGCTCGCCAGTTTCTTGGAGTTGCCAAAAAACCTGATGTTGACTCTATTGAAGGGCTCTGCCCATCTATTGCTATTGAGCAAAAAACAGTTGGTCACAACCCCCGCTCAACAGTGGGAACAATTACTGAACTTTATGACTATCTGCGCGTTCTTTATGCCCGCATAGGACAAGTACATTGCCCCAATTGTGGAACACTAATCAGAGCTGAGTCTCCTGAGCAGATAACCAATATGGTCTTAAAAAATTTTAATAATCAGATCATTCTTTTAGCTGCACCGCTAGCAAATCAAGAGAAAGGAACCTTTCAAAAAGAGCTTCTTGATCTATTTGCAAAAGGTTACTATCACTTTCTAATCAATGAACAAAAATATCGCTTCAGATCAGCTGATGAGATCAAACAACTTAACTTAGCCAAGACATTCAAGCATTCAATCGACATTCTCATCGATACTATTGAGGTTACTCAAGAAGAAGCATCACGCATATGCGAAGCAATTGAGGTGAGTTTTAAATTGGCCAAAGGTACATGCAAACTGATCGTTGGCAATGAAGAATTCTTCTATAGCTCGGCACAGATGTGCATCACATGCGCTGAATCTATGCCTGAGCTTGAACCCCGCTTTTTCTCATTTAATTCCCCTATTGGCGCCTGTGCTAAATGTCATGGGATTGGATTTATCCATGAATGGCCATGGCAAGAGAATGATGAGAATTCTTGGAAAGAGAAATATGATTTTTTTGCACAAAAATATGCGACTGAAATCACCTGTGATGCCTGTTTGGGCAAACGGCTCAACAAACATGCTTTAGCCGTCACTATAGGCACCCTCGATATCTTTGATGTATGCAATCTATCGATCAAAGATTTATTAATCTTTTTTGAAAAACTGCAGCTTTCAGAGACCGAAACTGCTATTGCACAAGGACTCATTAAAGAGATAACCAATCGCATTCGCTTTTTATATGATGTTGGCCTTGGCTACTTATCGCTCAATCGCTCTGCACGAACATTATCAGGCGGAGAAGGGCAACGGATAAGATTAGCAACCCAGATAGGATCAGCTCTTAGCGGAGTTCTTTATGTTCTTGATGAGCCGAGCATTGGGCTCCATCAACGTGACAATGATCGCCTTATTGAAACATTAAAACGATTACGCGATCAAGGCAATACCGTTGTTGTAGTAGAACATGATGTCGATACTATGAAACAATCAGATTATATCATCGATATGGGCCCAGCGGCAGGAGTTCTTGGCGGTCAAATAACCGCAACTGGCAATCCTCATGAACTATCAAACAATAGTGCATCCTTAACCGGTGCATATCTTGCTGGAAGAAAAATCATCAAAACGCCTGCAGCATATCGCAGACCAACTGGACATATCAGACTAGAAAACGCAGATAAAAACAATCTACAGAATATATCAATCAATTTTCCATTAGGAGTATTATGTGGAGTTTCTGGTGTTTCAGGATCAGGCAAAAGCACTCTCATTATGCAAGAATTGGTCCCAATGCTAAACCAAGAGCTTAGTTCAAAAAGATCCCAACTGCATACCATTGAAAATATGGTTGTTATTGATCAGAGCCCTATTGGCAGAACTCCACGTTCTAATCCGGCAACCTATTTAGGTGTTTTTGATGATATTCGCCTACTCTTTGCATCATTACCTGAAAGTAAAATCCGTGGATATAAAGTTGGCCGATTCAGCTTCAATGTACCCGCAGGAAGATGTTTTGAATGTAATGGTGACGGTCAAATAAAGGTGACTATGCATTTCTTACCTGAAGTGACCATGTTATGCAAAGCATGCAAAGGCAATCGCTATAATCGAGAGACATTGCAAATTACCTATAAGGGCAAAAATATCGCTGAAGTTCTTGAGATGACCGCATATGAAGGGCTTGCTTTCTTTGCAGCGCATCAGAATATCGTAAAACGTCTACAACTACTCTGTGATGTTGGCCTTGATTACTTAAAAATTGGACAGGCCTCAACAACACTCTCAGGAGGAGAAGCGCAACGGATTAAACTCGTCAACGAGCTTGCAAAACGGGGCCGCAACACCATGTACATTCTTGATGAACCGACAACCGGTCTTCATAATCATGATATTGCAAAGCTTCTTGAAGTTCTTAATAAATTGGTCGACAAAGGAAACTCAATGATTGTGATAGAGCATAACATTGATCTGTTAAAAACAGTCGATTGGCTCATTGACCTTGGTCCTGATGGTGGCGACGCTGGTGGTTATATTGTAGCACAAGGGACGCCAAAAGAGGTTGCTGCTTGCAAAGAGAGTCATACTGGAAAGTATCTGAAAGAATTAATTTAAGTCATTTGAAAAGATGGCATGCCAACTATTGCCTTATGCATAAGTTGGTAGCGGCGCAGGGACTCGAACCCCGGACCTATGGATTATGATTCCATCGCTCTAACCAGCTGAGCTACGCCGCCAAATAATATATTGCCACTAAACCAATAGAATGTTCAGGCAACATTAAATGTCAAATGCATTTGCCAATTTTCAAATCAGCAAATGCTCATTTTCTATTATTATACACTAAATACTAAGTTTTTGAATATGCAAATTACTTAAAATAAAGGTAAATATGGATCTTAAGAAAAACAGACCTGTAATCAATGTAGCAATAATACCGAGCATCATAGTAATTGCAAATCCTTGAATTGGGCCTGTACCAAATTGATAAAGTACAAATCCAACAATAAAAGTAGTGATATTGCCATCAAGAATTACCCATTGCGCATCAGAAAAACCACTTGTTACGGCCTCTTTTAATCGTGTGCCATTCCTTAATTCTTCTTTAATCTTCTCATAAATCAGAATCGATGCATCAATTGCCATACCAATAGTCAAAACCATTCCTGCAATGCCTGGCAATGTTAATGTTGCTCCAATACGAGCCAATCCGAATAAAATAAGTATTAAATTAAATAGTAATGCCAAAAATGCGAGTAGTCCAGCAAGTCTGTAATAATACAATGCAAAGACGAAAACAAGGCTTAGACCAACAATGCATGAGAGTAGACCATTATGGATAGATTCTGCCCCCAAGGATGGACCAACTTGTCGCTCTTCTTCAAAAGTGATTGGCGCGACAAACGATCCTGACTTTAACAACAGGGCGAGCTCTTTTGCTTTATCTGGAGTAAAGTTTCCTGTAATGCGACCATCTGTACGTATTGAATTGGTAATAGTCGGAGCTGTAATAACCACATTATCTAAAATAACTGCCAATGATTTATAATGATTTTTACTGGTCAGCTCATAAAATTTCTGTCCACCTTCAGCATTCCATGTAAAATTAACAACCCATTCACGAATTTCATTATCTAAAGCAGCTTTTGCATCTGCCAATAATTTACCAGTAAGATCTGCATAGCGGGGAACAGCATAATAACCTGAAACAACTCCATGCACTATCTTGCCAGGCACAATCTCTAAGTCTCCTGGCAACTCGCCATCATATTCATATAATAGCTCTTCTTCAGTTGCGGCCACTTTGTCTACAAGTTTAAATTCAAGCACAGCAGCTTTACCAATAATAGCCTTTGCTTTTTGCGGATCTTGAACATCAGGAAGCTCAATAACAATATTATTTTCTCCCCTTTGCGAAACCGGAGTTTCTGAAACACCTAATCTATCAATTCGATTTCTAATAACTTCAATATTGTTTATAATAGCTTCATGTTTTATTCTTTTTTCTTCTGCTGCTGTATATGAAATCGTCACTTCTGAACCAACAGCTACAACCTCGAAATTACGATACTGCTCTTTAACATATGTTGCTACTGCTTGTGCATCAATCGAAGTCTCGAATAAGAAGACCAATCTGTATGATTTCACCTTTTCAGCCTCTTTATCATCATATATCGGCTTAACATCGGCAGCAATAGGCTTTGGCATCTGATTCTTTTTAAATTGTTTTTTCAGGCTCTGCATCAGCTCAACAAGAGGAGCCTCAATAGCTTTTTCTGTCTGAACTTCTAAAGTGATATATGTACCACCAACTAAATCGATACCAAAACGTAATTTTTCGCGCAATGGCATGACATTCCATAGACATAACCCTGCCACAACCAGCCAAAAAAAGAGAGTAGATCCAAATACTTTTTGTGCAATAGCGCTCATGAAAGCTCCTTTATAGATTAAACATCACTCCAGTTGGTGCCGAGAAGGGGACTCGAACCCCTACAGGATTTCTCCCACAGCCCCCTCAAAGCTGCGTGTCTGCCAATTTCACCACCTCGGCTATTTACATATTTATAGCCAAAAAGGTATCATAATAAATTGAGCTTAGCAACCCTCTAGATGAATTTTTTCATAAAAAAATAATCTTTTATCTTCCAAGCAACTTACTTATAGTGCGCCAGATAAACTGAAATGGTGCTATTAATATCTGTCTGATCCATGCAATCCATCCCACTTTAGGAACATAAAGCTCTTCATCTTCTTCATCATCTTCATTCTTTTTACAAGCTGATTCACGTTCGGCCTCAACTTTTTTCTGAAGCTCTATCCCCTTTTCTTTAAAAGTAGCCATCGTTGCACGGATCTCTTTTGTGCGTTCAACAAGTGTTGTTCCCAACTCAATAAAGTGTGCTGAAAATGGACCCACAATATAATTGCCAATATCTTTAACATTACGCCAAAGGGTTGCAATTTCATAATAATGCTCTCGAGCTTTTTTATCGCTCAATTCTTGCGCGATCTCATTAAGTAATTGCCATGCTTGGCGTTCATACGCACGTGTTCGATTAATCTGATCCATAAGATTTTTAAGAGCATCATCAAGACTTACACTAAGCTTCTGAACATCCGCAACAGCCATTCGCAATTGTTCAACCTTAGCCTTCTCCTCAAGAAGTAGATTATATTGTTCAAGCTCATGAGCTGGCAACATTCCTGTATCTGCTCGATCCATCTTTAACAATCCAATCAGATGATTTGCCATTTCAGTCAGACCCCCTTGGTCAAGACCAACTTCAACATAAAATGGATCTAAATAACCTCGATCCAACTTTACCCGTTCCTCAAAAAAATGCATACGGGATTCTACTATCTTATCAACATATTCTCTGATTTTACCAAAAAGATCTTTACTCTTTTCCCACCAAATACGCTTGAATAACCAGTTTCCTTCCGGCTCATTAATATCAACTGTATGAATCCCTTCAGGCTCTCCCAAGCTATCTTCAACTGCAGAATCGACCATTGCGCCCTTTTGAAAATCATCCTGTTGCTGGTTATCCTCAGCAGATAAATCTTCTGATCCTTGAGTTCCATAGTCTGATTGAGCATATGCATCATCATAACCCTCATCTTGCGATTGAATTGGAAGATACAACATAATGCTTAATACAAAAACAACAACTTTTAAACAGATCATAAAGAACTCCCTTATTTTTGGTTCCTATTAAAGTGTCTCTGCTAACTCTTTAAGCTCATCAAGCAGGCCCTTTGAAAGCTCTTCAGCTTCCCAAGATGTATAGCTCCAACGAACTCCACTATCAACACGAGTCAACACAGAACGATCACTCTTAATATCAATAATATCTATACGTACCACATTCATCAAAGGATGTACATTAGAAGGTGCACGAACCACTCCGGCTCTACCCAAAATGCTATAAGCAATATTGCCTTCATCTAAGAAGCATAGCATTACCTTTTTTTGCCATACCATATTATGATAACCAGTATGATCTTTATGAATAGAAATCAGAATACTTTCAAGCCCTTTTGGATAAATTGATTGAATTGGCGTTGTATGTGGCAGACCTTTTTCTGAATAGGTAGCCAATACTGCAACTGTCTGCCCTTTTTTTAATACTTCAACCAAATCTTCTGGCAATTTAATACCGATGTGCTTAGCCATAAATATACCTTACATATACGTTAAAAAATAATAGTCCTAATCAACAAATGTCTGATTTCATCATTACAACGCAACTATCTATTGCTAACTATGGAGACATTTTCACTATAATCTCCTGCTCAAGAGCAAGACCCTTTATAGTCAATTGCAACCTACCATCACGCTCAACAAGAAGCCCCCTGCCCTTTAATTGCTCGACCTGTTCTTTCATGCAGTCATACTTTTCGGATCCAACAAAACGATAATAATCATCTGCCTTTAATCCCTCTTTTTGCCGCAAATTCAACATAATCGATTCCAATATAACCTGCTCATCATTTAACAATTCAGTAAACTCTACAGTATCGTTCTCCTGCGCACCCTTCATATATAAAGCCAAATTCTTTCTATTCATAAAACGATTACTTCCATCAAATGACCATGCTCCCACCCCAAATCCACGATATGGCTTACGTTGCCAATAACCTCTATTATGAACCGACTGAAAACCTTCACGAGCAAAATTAGAGACCTCATACTGCATAAATCCATGCCGTTCAAGATATTCTACTGTCCAATCATAAAGATCAACTATCTCATCATCAGGAGGCAACATAAGATCTCTCTTTTTCACTCTATAATAGAGTGGCGTAAACTCATGTACCGTTAAAAAATAGATCGCTATATGTGCTATTGGCCACTGCATAATAGACTTTACCTGCTCCTTCCATTGAGTGGAAGATATGTTAGGCAATCCTATTATAAGGTCAACATTCACATTATCAAAGAGCCCTTTTGCATCTTGCAATACGTTATAAATATCCGTATTGGTTTGCAATCTATTTATATCCTGCATCACCTTCTCATTCAAACTTTGAACACCAATACTCAATCTATTTACACCAAGCCTTTTCCAATGCTCTAACTTAGCTCTATTGGCAGTTCCCGGATTGACCTCTATAGTAATCTCGGTTGCATCATCAAAATTTGATACCTTTCTTAGTGTACCAAACGTGTCAAGTAGCAGATCGTCCGGATAGGTGCTTGGCGTTCCCCCACCAAAATAGATAGTCTTTACATCTATTTTTTGTCCCTGCTGATCATGAAATGCGAGCAGCTCTTTTTGCAACGCATGATGATATTGTGGCATATAACTCTCTTGCCCCTTAAATGCATAAGCAATAAATGGGCAGAAGTGGCACTTATAGGGGCAAAATGGCCAATGAATATAGAATGAATGATACATTATATTTTATAAAAATTTTTTGTTTAGAATGATTGGGAAATGTGTTTAAGTATAGTTTATTTTATGAAAGATGTCTAAAGAGAGTTGTGATTTTTGTTTTATCCTGCGCGGATAGCGGATGTTTTTCTTTTTATGTTTTATAATTTTCATTATCAATATTTCTTTTTATATTTTTGTCTCACGCTCGCCGCGTGTGGCATCAAGCGAGGTTTTTGGCAACCTCCTTGATAATCCTGGCCACCAACATGCTGTTGGATTGCTCATGTCGATCTATTCCACCCCACGCTCTTCAGCCTAAAAGCTTTGATCTCAGGGGTATCAAAGATCTCGATCAGAATTTCATTTTATTATGTAACATTAATTCTTCCGCTCATGGTGAGGACCCTGCGCAGCCTTAGCGTAGCAGGGTATCGAATCCATCTATAATCAATTAATCGAGTAATAATACCTGCAAATCCCCTTTCCACAATAATATGCACCTTTGACATAAAGTAGTTACTGATGGTATTATGAGCAATAATAATCTTTTTGGAATAAACATTTTTAGAATATGGATAATAAAAATTAGAACACAATAAGAGCAATTATAAGCCATCTGCAAGATAACAAAAAATCAAACCCCCTTACTAACCATAACAAAATCATAAGCATGCTGCCAATCTTCAACCATCTGTTTTTCAATTGCAGATTGATTGGCGAATTTAATAAATACACCTGCTGTGAAAATACGTTTTAAGCCCTCTTTATAATCAGTATAGGGTATTTTTTGATCAATATAGCTGCACATCTGCTCATCGGTTAAACTGCGCACATCAACGCCAAACTGATCGCTCATATATTCTTTTAATAAGCTTGTCAGTTGCACATAATAACGTTCACTCATATTGGGCGACAATAGACCATTCTTTTTAACTTCTTGTAATCTATTGAGTGCAATCTGCCATGATGGCAATACAACTTTTTTTGCTCTATAGCTTCTGAAAAAGAGATACAAAAGAATAGTACATAACAACACCGCTCCAAACACAATAGCGACAATAAACCAGCCGCGCTGCCAAAAAGGCACATGCCAAAGGCCATAAATAGGATAGAGTTCTAGTCGTGGTTGTTCCTGAAAACTATTCATCGATTTTCCCTCTGTTAATAGAGCATACGTTTTTTGAAAAACTTAACCATATCATGTATATAGGGCTGCGTGCTTTTAATATCAAGCAGATCAACGCCAGAGAGACTAAAATTGCGATTCTGTTCATACAGGCGTTCATGACAATAATGATTCACCGCCGATGTTGCCGATCGCACATCAATAACCGCCTCATCTCCTGTTTCATCATCCACAACAGTCAAAAAACCTACCGCCGGCATTGCAAGCTCATTTTTATCAAGACAGCGTACTGCGATAACATCATGTTTTTTTGCAACAACATTCAATGCTCTTTTAAACGAAGAACTAATAAAATCTGAAATCAGAAAGACTATCGCATTTTTAATATGCAGCTTTGCCACATGTTCAAGAGCAACAGTAATCGATGTTTTGACATGCTTGGGCTTGTAACTAAAGAGCTGCTCTAAAAGATGGTGAATGTGCCTTTGACCACAGTTTGGTGGAATAAACAGTTCAACCTGATCGGAGAATAGTAATAACCCGACATGATCCTTTGCATATTCGCCAGCAAGTGCAATGACTGCTGCAAGTTCTGCAATCACTTCATATTTTAGTTTACTTCCTGAACCGAAAAAACTCGATCCTGAGACGTCAACAAGCAATACAATTGAACGATTACGCTCCTCAATATATTGGCGTATCATCAATTTGTCCATACGGGCCGAGCTTTTCCAATCAATGAAACGAACATCATCACCCTGCTGATATTCACGAATCTGGTCAAATTCAAATCCACTACCTTTGACAGCAGAACTGCTCTGACCAACCAATGATCCACTCAATAAACGCTTGGTGTGAATCTCTATCTGCCTGACACGCTTTACGATATCTTTGCTCACCATATGCTACTCAATTAAAAAAAGGACTGTTTTTTCAACACCTCTGGAATTGCAATGCTACCATCTTCCTGCTGATATGTCTCCATAATGGCGACCATTAACCGTGGCAATGCCAATGATGATGAATTTAATGTATAGACAAGATCGGTCTTGCTTTCTGGAGTCTTGCGGTAACGGATCTGACCGCGTCGTGCTTGAAAATCGGTGCAATTACTACATGAAGAGACTTCATAATACTGCTTTTGCCCCGGCAACCAGACCTCAATATCGAATGTTTTTGCCGACGCAAATGAACAATCTTGAGCAGCCAACAGGCTAATGCGATAATGCAGATCTAGCTGCTTTAAAATATCTTCAGCACATGCAAGCATACGTTCTTGCTCTGCAGCTGCATTTTCAGGCTCGCACATGGTATATATCTCTAATTTTTCAAACTGATGAATTCTAATCAATCCACGCTCATGAGAACCGTAACTACCAGCCTCTCTTCTGAAACAACTTGTCCAAGCTGTCATACGAACAGGAAGATCTTCTGATGCAAAAATATGATCACGATACAGATTGGTTAAATTAACCTCTGATGTTGGTGTGAGAAACAGTTTATCATTAGAGATCTCATAGACCTGATCTCTGAATTTAGGAAAATTACTTGCAACCTCTAATGAACGTTCATTGACTAAATAGGGTGGTAAAATTGGCTCATAACCATGGCGCATATTGTGCTTGAGCATGAATGTTGCCAGTGAATAGATCAGGCGAACAGCATCGCCTTTATAGAGTGGAAAATTGCCAGCACTCATCACAGCTGCCGCTTCAAAATCGAACCAACCGAGCGCATTACCCAAATCAAGATGATGTTTAACATCAAATGTGAACGTCGGTTTTTCACCTACCGTTTTTACAACTTTATTAGATTCTTTATTACCCTCTGGAATATCATCATAGGGCAAATTAGGTGCGCAGAGCCACAATTCACGAAACAGAGGCTCTAACTCTTTTAATTTTGCTTCCTGCTCTTTAAGATCTTTACCAACTGAGATAGATTTTTCGCGAATATCGTCAGTAATACCAGACTTTGCTCTATCTGCAAGCGCATTCTTCTCATGGCGCAATGACTCGATCCGCACCTTTAATGACTGGACATCTTTATCAAGATCATACAGACGTTGTGCGTCATATCCTGGATCTTTTTTTTGTAATAATGCAATAACTTTTTTTGGCTCTTTTCGCAATAGGCCTAAATCAATCATGATACCCCTAGATGATAATATCCAAATAACAGAACTCTGTTTTTAAGATACTTGAAATACATGGTTTTGCAAGACCAATGAAAAAGGCCGCAAACTGCGACCTTATGTAATGAGCAAAGTTTTTTGAGCTTTTAGGCCTTAATTATGAGCCTATTTTCACTGTACGAACAACTTCACGTAGATTCTTTCCAGCTTTAAAACGTGGGACATTAACCTCTGGAAGATTAATACGCTCTTTAGTTGCAGGATTGATACCTTTACGTGCTGGGCGTCTTGAGATCCAAAATGCCCCAAAACCAGTGATTGAAACTTTTTGACCTTTTCTCAATGTTCTCTCAATGATGCGTGTAAAAGCATCAAGAACTCTTGAGACATCTTTTTTGCTAAAGGTCGTCTCTTCACTGAGTGATATGATTAATTCACTCTTATTCATATATACTCCTTAAATGGTTATTTATGGTTAACACACTTGCTACCTCATTATAAATTCCTTTTATATTCCCTCATTTTTTAGAGTAATTCTATTTACATGTTTGTCAAATTAAGATTCATGATCTATGATTATAGCATTGACCGATTTCGCTTAACAAAAGGATCTATTGTGCTTATCGACACACACTGCCACATGAATATTATGGTAAAAGATTTCGAAGACAAACTATTACATATCGATGATAAGCATAAAGCACAAGAGATAGTCAAGAATGCGCAAGATTATAATGTCTCAATCATCATTAATGTTGGCACAAGCCTTATTGAGAGCAGAAACTGCATCACGCTTGCACAATGGTTTACAAACAGTTATGCGGTTGTCGGCATCCATCCCAATGATTGCACCGCATCTTGGCAAGATGATATTCATGAACTGAAAATACTATTAAAACAAAAACAAGAACGTAACATCGTCGGCATTGGTGAATGTGGCCTCGACTTTCATTATCCTGATTATAATGTTGAACGTCAAAAAAATGCATTCAAAGCTCAGATTGAACTTGCACTCGAGCATGATCTTGCACTTGTTGTTCACACACGTGATGCTCGTGATGAAACATTGCGCGTTCTTGAAGAATATAAAAATGATATGAAACGGGGCATCATTCATTGCTTTTCAGAAGATCTTGATTTTGCGCGGCAAGTGATCGAATGGAATTTTGTATTAGGCCTTGGAGGCACTATTACCTATCCAAAAAATAATTATTTACGTGAAATTGCACAAACAGTTAGCTTAGATCACATTGTTCTTGAAACTGATGCACCGTTCTTGCCTCCACAATCGATGCGTGGCAAAAAGAATAGTCCTAGTTCAATTGCTTTAATTGCGCAATATCTAGCGGAATTACGATCAGTTTCGCTTGAAGAAGTGGCGGATAAGACAACGGTTAATGCCAAAAAGGTGTTTGGTATATAGTTATCTTCAGCAGATGGCTTATTGTTCTAATTTTCTTTCTTAATTTTTTATATTCCTTTTTCTTTTTTGTTTTTTTATTGCCCTACCGGGCAGGTGTTAAGATTTTCCACCTTCGCCAGGTGATGGCGTTAAGGGTTTTGTTTGCCCAAAACCCCTAACAACCAAAACGGCACAAACATGCTGTTTGATTGCTTCTCTCGCTTGTATACCCACACACACTCTACGGCCTGGAAGGCCTTGATTTTAGGTGGGCGACAAGCTACCGGCCAAACATTTATAATATTATTCCAATGTAAGGTTGAACCTGATTCGAGCCGAATAGGCGATCAGTCTACGCTTATCCAGGTCTTCCGCCGTCGCCTTTTAGGCTATTGCGAGACAGGGCGGACAAAGGACAATCGCATGAAAAGAATGATTTATTATATTTTAAATTTATAGCAAGTAACTTCCAATCCGCTCATCCTGAGTGTTTTTTCGTAAGAAAAAATGTATCGAAGGACCGGCGAGCGTGAAAAAAGAATATATAAAGAAAAAATATAATGAAATTTAAAAGATAAAAAATAGAAAAAAATATAAGCCACTGCCTGGCCAAGGCAAACAACATATCATCATCCCCCTCTTGCCTCTAAAAAAGCAACAAATACATCAGGATCATACCGCTGTATCACTGCAAATGGCAAAAAAGTAACAACTTTAGAGGCTATCAAATACTTACCCTTGAACCAATCAAATGAAATCTCCTCGTTTTGTTTAATATAATCATCATAGCCCGTTTGATCACCCTTTTGAACAAGCCACAGATCAGGAAACTTTTCTTTAATAATCCTATCCCGATGATCATAAAGCCTCGATACAAAAGTTAGCCAACAGGCAATGCGATCATTAAGACCTGCTGATGTTTGAACATTCGCATACGCCTGATCAAAAGAGTACTGAATATCTTGATTTGCACAGAGATCTTTGATTTCATGAGAGGCCAAACAAGATAGATCTGTTAATGTTTTACCCAACATCGCGCGATAGAGCTGTGTAATCGAAGTTTTCTCTCCATATCTCTCCTCATAGCTACGCGCACTACTTATAAGATGCAGAGCATGAACCTTATATATATTCTCTATTGTCTGAGAAAAAAATATCGAAGATGGATCAAGCTGTGCAAAAACAATATGCCCATTATGAGCAGCATGTAACGAAAACATACTGACCATACTCAATAATTGAGATGACCTTATCATAACACTCCCCTCCATTTATGAGATGTATTATAGTTGCATATTATGGTATACTTGCCAACATAATAACATATGGCTCATACGAGGAAATATAAAATGTATATGATCATCGCCTTTTTAATCTATTTTTGCACTCTAACCACTATCGGAATCTACTTTTATCGTCAAAATAAAAATGCATCCGATTACATTATTGGCAATCGTTCAATTAACTATTTCGTAACGGCAATTGCCACTCAAGCAAGCGATATGGGCGTCTGGCTCTTTATGGCATTTCCTGCAGCGGTCTATGTCAATGGCCTTTTTGAATGTTGGACAGCAATAGGTTTAACCGCTTGCATGTTTTTAAATTGGCATTTTATTGCACCCCGATTGCGCCAAGAGACTGAACGATATGACGCACTAACCTTATCAAGCTATTTCTCACAACGATTCAATGATAATTCCGGCCTCTTGCGCATATTGAGCGCAATCATCACCCTCTGGTTTTTCACCGCATATATCGCATCGGCAATTGTTGGGCTTGGAAAACTCTTTAGTACTGCATTTTCAATAGATTATAATAGTGGCATGATCATCGGCCTTTTATGCGGACTAACCTACACACTTATTGGTGGATTCATAGCTGTTGCATGGTGCAACCTGTTTCAAGGGCTCTTTTTACTCATGATGATTATTCTTGTGCCCGTATGCACCTACTTTTATGTCGGCGGATTCTCACCAATTTTAGCAGCTGCAACAGCAAAAAACATACCATTATCGCTATTTAACCCTGAGCATTCAGTATTGACCGCACTCTCTCTTGCAGCAGGCTGGGGACTCGGTTATTTTGGGCAACCACATATATTAATTAACTTTATGGGCATTGATGACCCGAAAAAGATCTCTAGCGCAAAATGGGTCGGCATCACCTGGCAGATTATGGTGCTCACTGCAGCCACTATGATCGGCATTACCGGTCTTGCATTCACCAGCGCCACACTTGGTAATCCTGAACTACTGTTTATTGTAATTACCAAAACATTATTCTTTCCACTCTTGGCAGGATTCGTGCTCTGTGCAATATTGGCAGCAACACTCTCCACAATGGATTGCCATATCCTGGTGGCAGGATCAACCTATGCGGAGGATATCTATAATATTGTTTACAAAAAAAATGCACATTCTGCTCAATTAATGTGGATCTCACGCATGGCAAGCATGATCATATCAGCAATCGCACTCTATATCGCTTCATATAATAACAACTCAGTCTATAACTTAGTCAATTATGCATGGTCTGGAACGGGGAGCGCATTCGGCCCATTGGTCATCACTGCGCTTTATTCTAATTATGTTACACGCAATGGCGCAATTGCTGGCATGATTGTTGGTGCCCTGGTCAGCGGCATCTGGCCATGGGTAACAAACAGTTCCATTTTGCCATTAGTACCAGGATTTTTCTGTGGGTTGATGACAATCTATTTCGCTTCTTGGATCTCAAAGAATAAATAAAAAAGATCAAATTCTTATCAATAGAACTACATCATCTGATTGAAAACCTACAAAAAAGCCTCGGAAATTCCGAGGCTTTTTTTGTCATCTAAATTTAAGTATTCGATGTGGCCCTAAATCAAGCCAGAGATGTGATATGGCCCCCATAATAAAAAATATCATATGAATAATGATAATCTGATCATAATGGGGCAGATAGAGAACCAATAAATAACAAAGTGCACCAAGACCGGCCAGCAAGAACCAGATGTTATGAAATATTCCCCTATGTTTAACGAGCATCGGCAATGTCGCCAATATCGACAAAAAAGCTAACTGCATAAACATTTTCTTGTATGTAAAATAGAGGAGCAGAATAAGAATAAACCAATAAAAATACTTCTGCCCTTTACTCTTTGTATCAATATCAGGAAAGAGCGCACCGGCCAAGCAGAATAGTAATAGGGTAATCACCGGCATAATGCTATTGACCATCACTATCTGACAAGCTGTCACCACCACATACGTTACACTAAATGCAACAAATCCACCAACTAAATGGCCTTTATATCCAGGCATAAAAAACCTTTTATAATTATATGAGTATTAAATATTCCATGAGAATAGCATAAAATTCGATAAAAAAACAGCTGAATACAGGTTCAAAAATGGGCAAAAGCTATCTTGCCAATTCTTTAAATCTTGACAGAAGGGAATTACAAATGGTATTGTATAGTATAATAGAAAATATTTTTATAACATTTTTAAAAATAAGGGCGCATAATGTTTGTGTTTGTATCAAAAAATACCAAATTGCTCTTAATTGGACTCGCTGCGATGATACCCTGTATAAACAGTTTTAGCGCACAAGATAAAGAGAAAACAGAGCAAAATCAAGGATGGCTCTATAATCTCTATAACAGGCTGCCATCAAAACGTACGCTTGGTTATTACATTAGCTCTGCTGGATTAACCCCTATCATTCCAACTATAGGTGGAAGATATTGCATTCTTAATAGCAATGACAATATCACGCGAGCCAGAATAAAAGGGGCCTTGACCCCATGGATTCTTATGCTAGGTGGTAATTTAGTACAAGAAGCAATCGATTCTTACTATGAACCTACACCAACGGAACAACAAAAAGCTTCCTTTGCTCGCGCATTATCATTCGGAGCACTTGCAGGTTTAGCCGCTTATTATTTAAACAATGATATCCACCCTGCGATTCCAGCACTTGCATCAACGCTAGCAGGTCTTTATGGAGGATTAACACAAGGAGGCATGTATAGCACCCTTGAAGATAGGATTGAAAGATTGGAAGATCATTCCTATACTGACCAAATGATTGATGAATATAAGCAATTGACAAGCAGTGAGCCGACTGAGAGAGAAAAAATTATTAAAAAATATGAAGCCAAAATAGCTGAGCGTGAACAATATAATGCAAGTTTTGAAGGATTATTAACAAACTATCTTAGCACCTATCAAAAAGCTGGGCTTGAAGAATTGCAAAATGAATATAATCAATTGACAAGCAGTGACCCAGTTGAAAGAGAAAAAATTATTAAAAAATATGAAGCCAAAATAACTCAGCGTGAACAATATAAGACTAATGATATGCAAAAAATACCCGAAATTAAACAGCAAATAAAAGCTAGAGATGCAAGGCACAGCAACTGGAAAGGTTTTTTTAATCTGCAATAAACTTTTATATAGAGGAGCATTTTGCTTCTCTATATAATGCAACAGACTTCTTGAAGTTGATGTAACAAAGCTTCCCCTTTAAACTTTTATCTATTCAAGTCGATGGAGGGGGCGAGTTCAGAACCAGCTTTGAAAGTGCCTGTTACAAAGAGAAAATCCCCCTGTTTATGATACCCCCACGCAGCCCCTAGCTTAACGGGACTGTAGAAAGAGGCAATGGAACAGCTACATATGAGTTCTATGCCCAGTACGAAGCCCATCCAACCCTGCATATGCTACAGAAAAACCTACATAAATTCGCCCATTTCTACAATTCAAAGCGCCCCACAGGGGTATAGACCTTTTGACACCTAAACAGTTTTATGAGGTAATTAAGATGGGTCCTAAGCCTCATATGTATTTGCCTGCACACCATAGTTTTAACGAAGGTGGGAACCAGGACAGCCCCTTGACAAAAAAACAAAAAAAGATAATATCTATAATAGAAAATACGCAATAGGTTGGATAATATTTTTATAAGGAGAATTACAATGATTATACTAAAAAATAGACCTTTGGCCATTTTAACTGCTTTTTGCCTCTATGTTAGCCCTATAAATAGCTTCGGCAGTGACAGCCAAAAGATAGACAATGGGTTGTGCAACAACACAAATAGCTCTGTCATTAATCAAACCGAAAAAAAGAGTAATGAGTATTTTAATATGCCATCAATAAAAACAATGAGTTACTATGGCTTAAACACTTTAAACGGCATTTCACCACTGCTGCTTATTGCTCTTTATATGACCTTACCATGTCAAGGGTTGTCGGGAAACCCAATACGTGATATCCCTATCACAATAACTTTTTTTGCGACTCCTGCTGCATTACAATCTGTCATCGATTGGTTATACAAGCCTTCCACCACCCAACAACAAAAAGCTCAAATCCTTCGTGCACTACCAGCAGCCCTATGTATGTATACGTTAATGGAAATGGGAGGTAGCTTTACTTTAGAGGAAAAACTTTGCTTGATTCCAATGCTAGCTGCAGTTTCAGGATTATGGCCAAGCATATATAAACCAGCACAAAAAGATAACGATATCCTTGAAAGTACAATACAGACACAAGAAAAATGCCGACTCACTCCATGGTTAATTTTTTTGGGTGTCGCTACAACGTTAACCTCTTACGTTTTTCAATATGACGATCCAAATAACAAAACAAATTCAGCTATTATAGGAGCCTTAGCTAGCCTTTTTTATTCAGCTATCTAATCATTTTTTCAAAGATACAGAGTGCAACTTTGATTGTTTTGGCAGGCCCCAAAATGACCGCAGGATCATATTAAGCAATACTTAATATATCACTACAACTGGAGCACAACAGAATAACCTGCCAAACTATCTTTGATTGAAATAGTCTTTTAGGCCTGCAGAAATTTTCAGATAAGCTCTTAGTAAAAAGAACTTTCATCATCCCTCTTTATAGTAGAAAAAGTAACACCAGGATAATAAAATTTAAGTATACTTCTATAATCAAATCCAGCACGCACCATCTCCCGCGCACCCCATTGGCACAGACCAATATGATGGCCATAACCACGTCCATTAAATGTGACCCCTTTTGCATCTTTTGTGATCGTATAACAGAAGCTTTTAACCTCTTTGAATGCACTATAAAGCTTCTTGCCATCAACATATGCTCTCTTCTTGCCGCATTGAATAAACACTTCTTGAACCAATTCTGCTCTATCTTGCTTAGAAACAAGAATATGTGAGACTCGTGCTTTTTTTGGCAAATGCTGCTTTAATTTTTCAGTCAACTGATCATAGCTGAATGATACTTGCCAACTATAAATATTACATGGCTTACAATAAGTGCATGCATATGAACGTGCAAGATAGGGAGCATCACTAAAGTTGACCCCTTGCACATCGGCTGGTATCACACCACCACAACATGAATCGAACATTGCTATGATCGGTTTTTGATTGTAGGCCATAATGAGACCCTCAGTCTGTTTGACAGCATCTTTTAATATTTTTTTATCATGCACCCCTTGATAGGTCTGATGGCGATTACAATTATGCACATCATAAGGCCTTGCGATCTTTTTTGCCTCATCAATCATCGATACCACATAGGTCCGCGATGTGATTGCAAAAACCTTATTGACCTCAAGTGGCCAACCGGGCCAGCTTTCAGTTCGCAGCACCGAGCAGATATATTCTTCAATAGGAACTTCATTGATAATCAGCAATTCGTTTTTATGCAACACCAATGAGATAATGCCATCATACTGCTTATCTGCAAAACAGATATGACCATCTTTCGATGCAATAATCAATTTCTGCTGCCGATATTTTTTGCTATTAACGAAAAGCTGCCCATTTTTTTGTTGCACTTTGAGTGCCGCGCCATTCTTTATTCTTTTAAGTGATATAGCATCATCATAGAGTTGTAATTGTTTGCCCGTTGTCCCGATGAGTAACGGTTCATTCGCAGATGTAGGAATTGTTTTTAAAAGAACACGAACTCTCTTATATGCTGATTGTTGTTGATGTTGCTTCGAAGCAAGTTTTGTTTTTGCCTGCATCTGACATATAGTAAGTGCTGCTATTAACAACAAAACTAGTGAGAAAGTACAATGTATGAAAAATTTGAAATATCCCAATTCCGCTCGTGCTGAGTTATTCTTCGTAGCTCGAAGAGCGTAGTAGAATAGTAAAAATAATCTGTTATTGCCATTCAATCTGATGGGTTTCAAGGAGCTGAACAAACGCTTCAGGAACTGCATGTTTAGTATCTATCCCCTTATTTGCCATCGCATCAGCTTCAGTATTATCTTCGCGCATCACATGATGCACCTGACAAGATACGCCAGTGAGCAGCTGCTTTGCCATATCAAACAGTTTTTTCAGCTGAGCGTCTTTGACTTTATATACACCCTTTAATTGTCGCACAAGCAATTGTGAATCGGATATGATGATCAACCGATCATTTAATTTCATCAGCTTTTTGCTCAAAAAAAGTCCTAACAACAGAGCCAGATACTCAGCTTGATTATTTGTTCTTCTACCCAAATAAAAACCGGCCTCTTGCATGATAACATCCTCTTTTTTGATAACAATCCCAGCCCCTGCAGGGCCCGGATTATTACGAGCAGCACCATCAATAAAGAGCTTCCAAGTAGCCACTTTAGATACTGAAGGGGAGCCAAAAATAGACAACTGTTCCATTAAACTAACTCACTACCTGACGAGTATATCCTGCTAGTTTATTATCAAACACTTCAGGATCATACAAGAAACGGTAACAACTATTACATTGCAATAGAGCGCGCCGCTTTAAACGGGCAAGCTCTTGATCCGTAATAGTATAAAAACAGCCACCACAACCTCCTTGTACCACTTCAACCACAGGATTTTCAACACGGCCATGCATCATATCATATTTCTCAAGCCACTCTTTATTGACCAGACTAGCTTTTAAAGGCCTCTCTTTACCATATGCATCAATTTTTTCTTGTAACGCTTGAGCATTATTACGTGCTGCACCAATCTCTTTTTCAAGTTCCCTTATTTTCTGTTCAATAAGATCTTTTTTTTGCTGCAGATTACGTTGTGCATTCTCTAGTTGATTCCATGCTGCAACCAATACATCTTCGCGCGAACGCTGCTCCCCTTGGACAGAATCTAACTCTTTTTTAAGTGACGTATATTGCTTAATATTCTCAAGATCATCAAGCTTTTTTTTAAGATCCGCTTCACGATTATCGAGCTTTTTCATATCAAGCTCTTTTTCATGAACTAGTTTTTGTGCATCATGAACATCATGCTTAAGTTGCTCTACCTCATCAATAAAAATCTGCTTTTGCTGCTCAAGGTCAACAACCTTTTTAAGTGCATCATTATGTGCATGAATAGTTTTTGTTATCTCTTGATCAAACTGGACTAAATCAATAAAAAGATCAAAGGGGGACGTGCTCATAGAACAAACCTCTTCTAGTATTGTTTGCAAGGTTATCTATCATTGCGCTTTGGTGGGCCCACCAGGACTTGAACCTGGGACCTCTCGGTTATGAGCCGATTGCTCTAACCAACTGAGCTATGGGCCCCACTCTTTTAAAGAAAGGATACGGTGTATTATATTTTAATTTATACACATTTATAAGAGTAATGAATTTTTAAGTGATTGTGAAGAGGGAGTATGTATTTTTATCTTGAGCAGATGGCTTATTGTTCTTATTATGTTTTATAATCTTCAATACCTTATTTTCTTTTATGTTTTGTGATCACCCTCGCCGGGTGAAGGGCGTTAAGTATTTTTCTTGTCAAAAATACTTAACAATCAAAACGACACCAACATGCTGTTGGATCGCTTCTCTCGCTTGTATACCCACACACACTCTGCGGCCTGGAAGGCCTTGATTTTAGGTGGGCGACAAGCTACCGGCCTTTATTAATATTAAAATTTGTTCACTTTTTTCCACCTTGTCTGGTCATAGCCAAAGGCGACGGCGGATCATCCTGCCTGTCCGCCACTCGCCTGGGCGTAGTGATTGTGTTAAAAGTCAACTATTTTATTCTAATAAACTTTGCACGGCTGCCCTTTTTTTAATATTGTGTTAGCCAAAATAATGAGCTTATGCATAACAGCAACGATTGCCACCTTGA
>JAKBEL010000009.1 GCA_021833825.1 bacterium | reverse complement strand
TTAATTTCATTCCATATACTATCTGGTATTATAAACATAGAGCATCCTTTTTGTTTAAGTTCACTGGCTATTTTAGCCAATAAATCAAAAGGATGCTCTATTTATTTAATTTTCGGATAAGCTCTTAATTATAAAACACTTTAAAATGCAGGTTGAATTATGTTTAAATCTGGGTATAGACAAGGCGCTATTATCGTTATTGCTTTGCTGTTATGTGGTAACCTTCTAGGTTCTGACCGACGATATTGGCCCTATTATAATAATAGTAAGGCATGGGCAAAGGCAGCAGCAGCTATAGTTTTTGGTGCCGGTGCTCACGCGTTAAAAACGTATAGCGATAAGCTGGATAAGGAAAAAAAGGAGCCAGAGACTCCTTATACTATTAATTTGATGTGGCTGAATAGAGATTTGAAGGAAGATGAGCCATATATTATTCGGTCTACAGATAAGCTTACTGTAGAAACATACCTATCATCCCCCTGTTTTTGGGCAAGCAAAAACTCTCAGAGTACAGTGCAATTTTGGTATGATAGTAAATTTACATCACAAGATTCCTTGGATCGCACTAAGAGAAAGATTGAGTATCGTTTGCGAAGTTGCCCGACAGCTGCGCCAATTGTTTTTAAAGATATAAGAGAGTTGGCACATGTAAAAGATAATCCTGAAGCCTTTTCTTCAAAAGTACCTGTTTATTTTCGGGCAGATTTAACAAGAGTAATTGCGGGGTATGAAGAGGTGAAAAATACAAAAAATATTTTTGTATATGCAGATCTTGATGTTGAAGCGATGTCCAAAGAGGATCTTTTTGATACTATGACCAAAAAACAGCTAAAAGAATATGGTATGGTTATGGGTGCGACAGCAGAAGGAGCGTTTTATTTCGACTTCATCACTGGTAATAAGCAAAAGTTTTGGACAGGATTTTCTCCAAAACTACAGATAGAGGGATCATCTGAAAGATATGAAAATAGTTTTTATATTCTTAGTTCCAGCCAAGAGATGATGCTAAAATTTTTAAAATCAACTATTATAGATCTTAATGTTCAACGCGCATCCCATTCTCTTAATGCATGGTATCGCTATTTTATAAAAACATCCCTTGAGCCACAGACAGTCTATTTTAGTTATCCCGCTACATATGCTTATTTCTATCATATGAAAAAATTGGGAACTTTAAAAGTTCGTGGAAACGTTCCATATGATGAAAAGATTTGTCCTATTTCTGTGTTTGGTATTGATAGCATAAACACGAATGTAACATTTGAGTCTCCGGGTGCTTATTCTAGAGGGATTTATGAGCGAGAAACTCTTCTCTTTCCAGTTAAAAAGGTTAAAGTGCCCCGTGCAAGTGGCAAATATTATGATGATGTCAATTAAAAAATGTAACACACATTTTTTTCTCCCTGAAAACCTTTTCTAAACACCTCACAAGGTGTCTGGAAGCCCAGGGAATCTTTGGGCATATGATTTAAGTCATAGGCTACAGCATTAAGTAAATCTTGGTCTATCAGGTAAGTCTGTTTATGCAAAAGATTTTAAGCCTTGGGGGTTAATAGGTTTTTTAGCATTCGATAAAGCTGAAAAAGCAAAAAAGTTTGAGCGGTATCTGAAAACTAATGCAGGAGGGGTATTTCTTCGGCGATATTTTGCTAACTAATTTGCCGATATCATATCTAACTCTTATTTGCTCAATCGAGAGCATTAGTGTATCTTTTTATGAGTGTTTACGCGCCCGTAGCTCAGTTGGATAGAGCGATAGATTCCTAATCTGTAGGTCGTTCGTCATTTCTCAAAGCCAATCAAGATATGTTATTCACGAGTTGGATATGTCAAATGAAGAAGCATTGCTAAGGGTAGGAAATGACGAATAGGGCGCACTAATGAATTTGTTAATATAAAAAATATTATGTTTTATGTTTATTATCTCAGATCAGAAAGTTTTCCAGAAAAAACATATATAGGTTTTACTTGTAATTTATCTCAAAGATTAGAAGAGCATAATTCTGGTAAATCTGTTTATGCAAGAGATTTTAAGCCTTGGATTGTAATTGGTTTTTTGGCATTTGATCAGAAAGAGAAGGCAATGAGATTTGAGCGCTATCTGAAAACTAATGCAGGAAGAGTCTTTTTGCGAAGGTATTTTGTTGATTAAATAGAGTAGTTCTATTGAGTATATTTGCTCAATCGAGAGCATTAGTGTATCTTTTTATGAGTGTTTACGCGCCCGTAGGTCAGTTGGATAGAGCAATAGATTCCTAATCTGTAGGTCGTTCGTCATTTCTCAAAGCCAATCAAGATATGTTATTCACGAGTTGGATATGTCAAATGAAGAAGCATTGCTAAGGGTAGGAAATGACGAATAGGGCGCACTTATTTGCTCAATCGAGAGCATTAGTGTATCTTTTTATGAGTGCTTGCGCGCCCGTAGCTCAGTTGGATAGAGCGACAGATTCCTAATCTGTAGGTCGTAGGTTCAAATCCTATCGGGCGCACCAACCTACGCACAAGGCTACGGTTGGCAGGCCAACTTTTCAAATGTTTGATATTAATAGAAAAAATGACGTAGGTTGTCCGCCGAAGTAAGCAAATGAAATGAGACACGAAGGCTGGACGGGCTAGCGCTCCTGTCCATTTTCTTGCACTTCTCCCTCTGAGTAAAAACAAGGCCCTTTGATTTGATTGGCATGGACATAAGCCTGCATCTCTGATAGTATATTATTGGGCTATTCATTGATCAAAGGACTATTTCTATGAATATAAAATATCTTATATGTCTTTTATTATTAATGGGTTTTAAACCTGTTTTTCCTATTATTATTACTGTAGACAAGCTAAATCATCCAGAATACAACAAGAAGATTGAGCTCTGGGGTGATATGCACGAAAAGAATCTTGTTCAGATTATGAGGATGGTTGGCTACTCATCAAATGAATCGTTTGCAAAATTCATAGAGGTCTTGAACCGTCAACGTCTTAAAATAGAAGATACAATAACAGATATGCTTGAGCGTGATAACGAGACGCAAACCTGTATCATAACGGAGACTGACGCAAATCTGATGGCCTGTATGTTTGAGCAGGAGGGGGGCTTTTGTGAATCGGATGAATTAAGTGATGGTTGTCTATCAAGAATTCCTCGTGTGCTGTTGAGAAATGTGATGAAAAGTGGCACAACTCCACAGGAGAAGCAACAGATTTTTACTGAAAATATAACAGCTCTCAAAACTCAAAATTACCTTAAAGATTGTAGGAGTATGATCTTAGATAAGACTGTTTCTTGGGTTATGGGGAACTCCTGGAGGACAGAACAAGATTTTTGCATAACACATAATGTTTACTTTCAAAGAGAGCAGATAGTGAATGCATTGCAAGAAGATAATAGTGCCTCTTTGCCGGATCAGATTAAAAAGTTATCGATCGATTTTGTGAAAAATTATATTAGTAATCTTCATAATTGCTTTGTATCCCATGAATTGGATGATAACCATAGTTCAGAGATTTTAAACATTATAGATACTCTGCTTGAAAAAACTGGTTTATCTCCATTACGTCACATGGCAGAACTGTATACCAACTTGGTAAATAATGGCGAAACTGATCTTATGGATTATCTTAATAACAAGATTATTGATTGTGTTAGTTTAATTCAGGATGCAGAATTGAAGCATTATATGGATGCAATTAACAAATCATCTGAATGTGATTCTGTTATAATTGTTGCTGGAGCAGCCCATACCGAATTATTAAAAGAGATATTAATACGTGAAGGTTATCAAGAAGCTAAGCCTCACAAAGGTATACAAGATAGTACTAATGATCTTGATATAGCAAGTGGTCAAGGAAACCTCCCGTGGCTTAAACTGTATTGTGAAAAAGCTTTGGACCAAGCTCCTTTCTAATCATCATTGACTGATTATCACATCTGTGTAACGCTTTTAATATGAATAATAAAAAATATATCATTATCGGCAACTCTGCTGCTGGAATAGCGGCCATCAGAACCTTGCGTTCATTAGATCCTCGAGCAACAATCATCTGTTATTCTGACGAAGAAGAAAGCCCATACAATAAATGCTTTTTGGCCGATTATATCAGTGGCGATAAATCTGAGGCTGATACTTATACGCTCAAAAAAGAGCAACTTGATCAACTCTCCATTTATATGCGTTATGGAACTGCTGTTGTTGGAGTTAATGCTCAAGAGCGATATATTACGTTAAAAAATGGCGCAAGGGAATCATATGATGCTCTCTTGGTGGCAACAGGAACGAGGCCCTTTTGGCCTAATATTGAACATATTGGTTCGTACAGCAACGTTTTTGCTTTTCACAATTTAAAGAGCGCTCAGCAATTATCATTGTTTATTGAAAAACGTAAGCCGCAAAAAGCGGTTGTTATTGGTGCAGGTTTGAGTGGAGTTGAAATAGCAGATGCTTTGACAAGGCACAACATAGAAGTGCATCTTGTTGAGCGCGGCGGGCATCTACTTTCAGCACATCTGACCGCTCAAGCTTCACAATTTCTTGAACGTGCAATGAGTCATAGTGGAGTTTATATTCATACCAATAGAACGGTTGTTAGCGTTGAAGGAAGTGCTGATATTGCTCAACGTGTTATTTTATCTGATGGAACAGTTGTAAAAACTGATCTGATTATTGTGACCGCCGGCTTGATTCGCAATGTAGAGCTTGCCTGCAATGCGGGTTTAAGTGTGGATCAGTATGGTCTGGAGGTCAATGAATATCTGCAGGCATCCGATCAATACATTTATGCAGCTGGAGATATCATTTCAACTGTTGATCAGATTTCAGGCAAAGTTATGGCAAGTTGCACATGGCCAGATGCTATGCAACAGGGGCGCTATGCAGCCTATGCAATGGCTGGTCAACCAAAGCAATATTCTGGGGCATCAATTATTACCAGCTCGGCCTTTTTTGGTCTGAAGTTCTATAGTTGTGGCGCAAAAGATGATACTAAGTTTACTGTTGTTGAGCAGAATAACGATCATTTTTACAGGCTTTATCTGTTGCAGGGTGACAAATTAAAAGGATTTATCCTGTTAGATGATGGCAAGAAGTTTGCTCAATTGAGAGCTGCTTTATTGACAGGGCAGCCGGTTAATAATCAGTTGCTCGATTAGATATTACTGTTGAGCCTGCAGCTTATTGATGCAATATTGTGCATTACATCCTGATGAATTACTTAAGAATTGCTTTATTGCCTGATTAATCTGATCAAATTGATTAAGGTTGTATTCTGCAGGATTACCATCAGCTTGTGGATAGGCTCTAATATATGCTAAAATAGCGCTATGCAGAGCTGCTACGCGCTGATTATAGTTAAAAAGCCCCCAATAGAGCATTGAAGCTTGGTGCTCATAAGGCCAGATAAATCCTAATGGAACGTTCAATGTTTTATAACTTAGCCAGTTCGAGAATTGGAAGGGTTCATTTGGGACAATCTCTCTGCGCATCCAGTTCCAATAGGCAGATGGTTTTTCTGAGACGAATCTTGTTGTTGGCAGACCGGTTGATGCAATTTTTGCATTGATTGAGGCCTCTAGATTATTGAGCGGTTCTTGTTGTGCAGGGTATAATGTGTAAAGAGTAAATATGTCGAACGAGCTTTTGTTTAAAGAATTTTTTATGTACTCTTCGATCCAATAGGGCACATTGGTTAGCCAGATATTTCTATCTTTAGTAAATAGCTCTAATATCTCTTTTGATGTCTTATATTCCATCTCAAGAGCAAGTTTAATAGCTAAAGCTTTTTTATTTGAATTATTGCCGGCATTTTTGAGGCATGTGCAAAAACTATTAGTATTGAATGTATCATAATCTGTGAGCAGATTTGTGCCAGCTTGATTTAGATTGCTCATAATTGAAAATATAGTGGGATATTGATTCAGCCCTGTTCTCCATGTGCTAAATGAATTAAGTGGTTTGATCTTTGCATTTAAAAATTCTTGAGCCCGATTGATGACATCTTGCGCCCATCTCTTTTGCCCCATATACCAAGCGGTATAAAGAGCCAGGCTCGTTGCTATTTTAGGGTTATTTTTAATGAGTTCAGTTGTCCAATAGGTTCCAGCAAGCCCTTTTTGGCCTAACCACGCAAACCCAGAGCCGCAGATGCTACCTATTTGGCAGAGGTTAGAGGCAATTCCATACGTATTTTGCCAGAATGGCGTCTCAAAATAGGGCGTCATATAAGACGTGGCTTTATCACTTATAGCCGTTAAAAATGGCTTTTGTTCGCATTTGATATCATTATATAGCTGAGTTGATGCGATTGATACTAGGGTTATGCATAAAAATGATCTGCTTGTGGGTAATTTCATAATCTAAGCTTTCCAAACCTATTACATTAAAGTCCAACTTGTAATTTTACTATAGCTTTTATGATAATAAAAAAGCAATAATATTATAGATTAAGTTGTATGTTTTTATCTGTCGACAGGGATGGCGGTCAAAAAGCTTGTGACATAATCATTTTTGGCAAAGATATAAAAAAGTGGATATCATTGATCTAATATGCGCTTTTTTTATATAGGGAAAATCTTATGCTATGGAATATATGTGCAAATAACCTCCTGTGGAGTCAGGGCCAGATCATTTTGCTCTTTATTATTGCTGTTGCAATATTGAGTTATCTTATTTATAGACCCTTTTATTATCTAACAGTACTCTTTTTCCTCTTTTCAGTCTGGTTTTTTCGCAATCCAGAGCGCCATTGCCCTGAGCTTGAATATGATAAAACAGCAATTGTCTGCCCCGCAGATGGTAAAATTGTCGATATTCAGTTTGGTGATGTGGGGCATGGATTTGATCAAAAAATATCGATATCGCTCTCTCTTTTTGATGTTCATGTTAATTGGATTCCGGTCAGTGGGACCGTTTGCCGTTCAATGCACACACCAGGGGCATTTACTATAGCATATGTTCCTAAAAGCTCAGAATTGAATGAGCGGCATGATCTTTTTATCAAAACCTCTGATGGCAAAAGAGTCATGGTTCGCCAGATTGCAGGTACAATAGCGCGACGCATCTGTTGGTGGGTCCATGAACATGAGACGGTTAAAGCGGGAGATGCTTTTGGTATGATCAGATTCGGCTCTCGTGTTGAACTCTTTTTGCCTAAAGATGTAACATTATCTGTCGGTTGTGGGCAACTTGTGTATGGTGGAGAGACCATTATTGGCCATTGGGGAGCTGCTTGGTAGATGATCTGTTTTCATATGATATAAATATATTGACTCTCCTAATATAAATATTATAAAATAATTTCAGATAGAAATATTTTAAGGTGGGTTATATGGGGATAGTCATATGAAAAAAGAGATATTATGTGCATTGATGGTTGCAATAGCTTCTGGCAAGCTTTTTGCGCATCAAGATCAAAGGCAAGAGATTATAAAATCTTTCATTACATCGCTTCAATTGCCATATCTTTCTCAAGAACAGGTAGGTCATATAGCACAGAGCATTGTACGCTATGCCAAGGAGGCTTCAATAGACCCATTTTTGGTCACTGCTTTAATCTATCGTGAATCGACATTCAATCCTAATGCAGTCAGTGCAACTGGTGCTCAAGGGCTAGGACAGATTAAATCGATGAATTTTCCAGATTTAGAGATTACTGATGCATTTGATATAGCACAAAATGCAAAAGGGACGGCGCAATATTTAAAAAAAATGCTTTTGCTGTGGAATAATCATCCAAAACAGGTTGAGTATGCATTGGCCTCCTATTTTAAAGGTCATAATGGTTTTAAGCGTGATGGTTGCGTTATGGATCAGAAAACAGCAAATTATGTCAATAATATTGTTGATAAATATCAAGAGGTGAGAGGGTTTAAATCTGTAACCAATAGTTAAAAATATTTTTATTGAAATTCAAAACTGAATTTTTTTAAGATAATGATAGAGATGAAGCTCTGTTTTTAAAAAAGGTATTTTATTATGAAAATGCAAAAAAAATTGATAATTGGTCTGATATTTTTTTCCAAAATGTTATCTGCGGCTGCCCTTAGAGGCTCTTTACCGCAGGTTTCTCGAGTGTTAGGGCAAAGATTACAATCATCTATAAATCCAATCAAAAGTTCGTTTATTAGTTTTAAACCTGGTCAACCGACAACATTTGGCAGATCGTTTGTCAGTAAAACATTTGGGAGGCCAACTAATCCTATGTTAACAGTTGGTAAGCCAATTAATTCTATGCTCGCAAGTTGTAAAACATTTATTCCTCAAAGAGGGATGAGTTCTCAATATATGCATAATGTTCAAGGGGCATCGCGTTCCTCTTGGCAGGGTGGTGCAAAGCTGTTTGGATCGTTGGCGGGAGGCTTAGGTCTTTCTGCTTTAACTATTGGCAAGGCTAAAGCTGAAGAATATAAGAGTGAAGAGGCAGCGCAATTAATTGGGATTGGCAGCATTAAGGATTTGGCTAATCCTAATAAAGTTATAAATTTTTTAGAGAATAATGATTATAAAAAAAATTTAGCACTATTTGCTCTGATAGTGGCAGATCATTTTGATCAGGTTGCATCAGGAGTGAAGGGTGCTTTCAAAGAGTTACAGGCACATAAGACTAAAAATAATCTAGAAAAGATTAGATTTTTAAACAGAGTAGCATTTGATGTGAATGATCTAAGTAAGATATCATTGGCTGAAAAGAGCATCAATTCTCTTAAAGAAGCGCTGGAATCATTGCTGAAGGTTCAATATGTAAGGGCAGACGGAAGGATCTATTCCGGGGACGTTGGAACTATTAATCAGATTAAAAAAGAGAGTGCTCTGTCAAAAATTCTGATAAGATTGGGTGAAGATATAGAATTAAAGTCACATTTGTTGGATAAATTATCTCAAAATAGAGCTTATCTCTTTGGTTATTCTGGGGGGTTAAATGATGTTGAGAAACAATTTGAAAAAGCTCATTCATTATTTGGTGCGCAATTGCCAGGGGCCTATAAAGAGCTTGCAGAGATGATTCTTCAGGATGAGATAGCTTATAATAGAGTGAAGACTTATGCAGATTATTTTCCAAAACTTGTTGCTGCTATAGAAGATATTGAAAAGAGATATCAGTCATAAAAAAGTTTGGTTTGAATAGATATTATTAAAAAAGAACCGTGATCTTGTTGTTAAGATCACGGTTCTTTTTTGACAGTCTTTTACAAATAAGAGCTTTTGTTATTTGATAGTCTTGGATGGTAATGACTTAACAATAGTATCAACATCTGATCGTATAAAGCCATTAGCAATCGATTCAAGATGCTTTTTCTTGTCTTTGAGCACCTCATCAATAATTGCTTGTGTAGGGATCCCTTTATTATCAGTAAGACTGCGATTTTTGATACTTCCCATAATATTGGCAATCTCTGCGGGGGATATTTTGCCCATCGTGTTCTCCATCTTTGCAATGGTCTTATCATTAAATAGCCGATTGATCTCTGCAAGCTGTTTTTGACTATACATAGTATCATTATCAAATAATATTCGTTTATAGAGTGCATAGATCTTGATGCGCCCCTCTTTGTCTGGATATGCAACCTCTACTTGAACAGGCATACGGCGATGCATAGCCTCATCAAGGTCTTCCGGTCTGTTGGTTGCACCAATAAGCATGATCTGGTTGCTTGGTGAGCTGAATTCTGTAAGTAATTTTGCAAATATTTGTCTGCTCTCTTCAGAAACATCGCCGCGAGAGCGTGATCCAAATAGATCTTCCATCTCATCAATAAACAAAATTGAAGGTTTATTGCTATTGCGCATCACTTCAAAGAGTTCATCAATCTGTTGCAGGTCTTTTCCCCGTAATTTTGCAAAATCACCACCGCTGGTCATAAATAGATTCATATCAGCCTCTTTTGCAATAAGTTCAACTATAGCAGTTTTACCTGTTCCAGGAGGTCCCCATAGCATAACGTTCTCAAATTTAGCACGCCCTTTTGATGTATCTCTCCATGGGTTCCATTTATAGAGGAAACCTGTTTTTTTATTATCGACAACACCTTGAGCTGTTTTGATGATACGCTCAATCTCTCTATGTGTATTTCCGGTATATAATAGATCATCAAGCTTTTTTGTAATCTCGCTTGGTGTTATAATAGATCGTACCAATTTGGGTGTATTCATCTTGAGAATGTAATATTCTTTCAAGAAGTCAAAACCATTTTTAGCAGCATATATTGATATTGTAGAGACGGTTCCCCAAACCGCTATTTTTCGAACAACATCTACGTTAAAACCTGCGCTCTGATAAAGAACTTTAATTGAGCTTCCTAACATAGAGCAAGCTTCATGTATGCCTTTAGTTAAAGCTTCCATCGCAGCTTTTTGTGCTTCTGCATCAGGCAGGCCTGCTCGTGAAGCATTAAGATAAGCTTGATCGGCGTTACGTTTTGCTGCTGCTAGCATATCTCCAAATCCTTCAAAAAATCGTCTAAAGGCCGAAGGCGGCTGAGCATTATTGTATGCTTCTACTAAGGATCTTGCAACCTTATCAAGTCGCCATTGGCTGATGTTGCCATAATAAATCTCTTCTATAAATTTTGCAGCTTCTGAGGTTGGCTCTTCACCATAATAAGCCGTGATCCCTGTAGATGACTGTAAGCATAGTGCAACAAGGATGAGCCTTGAAAGCTTTTTTGTTGATCGTTTGATCATAATAAGAAAACCTTTTTGTTAAGTGTTTTGTGTATATTTATACCTGCAACATATAAGCATACACAAATATTTTGGAACTTCAAATTGTAACTTAAGGGGCCTTGCGTCTTGTTGTCAGGTATAGCAGCTATCGATAGATAGTATCTTTGCCTGCATAATTGTTTTTGAGACCTTGCCTTCTCTGGTTAGTCTATAGAGGAGCTTATGTTGAGCAATTGCATCGTAAAGATCGGCAAATGTTGCAATATCTTTAAAGAGATAGTTTAACTTTATTTCGTGTACTTTTCCATAGCCGTCATTATAATGGCGCGCTTCGATGATTGTGTTCTTTTTAAGATCTGCAATGGCCATAATATGCCCTGGAATCCATATGAGATCACCCTCTTGCAGGTTATCCAGTGATGTAACCGGTTTTAGATAGCGCACGATGGTTGTACTATTTTTATAATAATAGGGAAGTCCAGCTGCTTGCGCCGCTCTTAAGATAAGTCCTGTGCAATCAAAGCCAGATTTAGGTTGTTCTTTTATTGTTGTATGTTCATGTGTGTTGTATATGTTATTGAAAAATTCTTCTTTAAAACGGTCTGAATGTAACATATCTGTTAAGCTGCATCCTCCCCAAATATAGGGTATTGTTCCTGGTAGATGAGCCCATGATTTAAGCAATGTAACAAAAAGAGCTTGAGTTGCTTGTCTGTCATTCTCTTTTATAATTATGGCATCA
Source organism: bacterium (assembly GCA_021833825.1). Classification (GTDB taxonomy): domain Bacteria; phylum Babelota; class Babeliae; order Babelales; family Vermiphilaceae; genus JAKBEL01. The sequence goes on along the minus strand of JAKBEL010000009.1, from coordinate 31,659 downwards.
GAGCGGGGAATTTTTAGAGTAATAGGTTGTAATGTTTTTGGGCATATTGCGTAGACGCTGAAATATCTCTTGTTGTTGTTTTTTAAAGAGCAGATAAAGCGGGTTCCTGCAGAAAAAGTATAACTGAGTCTTCTGTTGTGCGATGGTTTTAAGAGCACAAGGATCTTTTGATCAGTGTTCTTTTTTTTAGTATACGGCTCAGGAATGGAGGATTGTGCCTTTTTGCTCAATTGTGAGTATAGAGTGATGTTCTTTTTATGGGTCCAGAATGTTGATTGTGGATTGCCATTATTTGTTGTTACATAGAAAAGATGGGGAACTTTTATGCAGTATTCCGTCTCTGTCTGTTTTATGATCTCTACGGTCTCATTGTAAAGGAGTTGATGTGTGCGTGGGCATATATCATGAGATTGTTGTAAGCCACCTGCAGAAGGAAGGTTATGATATGATATTCTGTTATCTGCTATTGGATAGCCAACAAGATCGATAATTGGTTTTAATACAACCCCCTTTTGAGCATGTAACGATATGCACAGGAGTAGTATATAGATTATTTTCATTATATAGTCCTCTCTTGTAAGGCTTTGATAATCCTATTGTGTTATGCTCCATAGGGGCTTAGCAGGAACGGGACTAAGAGCATTTCAAATTTTTTTAGTGTGTATTTATAAACCTTAGTATGCACAAACGTGCAAAGTAATAGAAAGATATGCATGAATTGAGTCTAAAAAGAGAAATCATTGCTTTAAATTTTGCGAATAAATTATCATAATAGAAAATAGTTTTGTGTGTGGTGTGGGGAATGTATCTTATGAACTATTTCGTTATATTCTGTTTTATTGTGCAAGTAATAGTGGCGCAGCAGGAAGCATGGACTTGGCATTATCACAAGGTCTTAGAGAATCAGTGCCCATCTGCAAAAGATAAGAGGGAGTTATTATTTAGCAAAGTTGATGTCCCTCTTTTTAGTCAGTTACTTTTCAGTTGGAATGCATTGAGGCCGAGAAAAAGCCATTATAGTTTTTTTGTTCAAGTCAGAGATGCTGCAACTAAAAAATGGGGAGCGTGGCATAAAATGATTGATTGGGGACATGGTCTGCAACGCTCATATAGTACATTGTCAGACGGAATGAGCAGATATTTTCATGTAAGGCTTGAGACAGAAGGATCTCGAATGGCAGATGCATTTAAAGTTAAGGTTTCCAATATTGCAGGAGATTTTTCTAATATCAAATCGGTGACTATTAATATTTCTAATATGAGTCGCTTTGAACCAGAGTTGATCGCATATCATAAACTTCCATCGGTTTATATTGCAGATGTCCCTGCATTATCTCAGATTGCTTTATTGCATGAAAAGTGTCGAACGATGTGTTCACCAACATCATGTAGCATGTTGCTTGGATATTTGACTAAAAAGAGTATTAATCCTTTGCATTTTGCAGAGAGCTCATTTGATCAAGGACTTAATGTTTATGGAAGTTGGCCATTCAATACAGCACATGCTTTTGAATTATCAAACGGAGCATTTCAGTTTTATGTTGGTCGACTGCATTCATTTGCTCAGTTGCATAAACATTTAATGAGCGGAACTCCTGTTGTGGTTAGTGTGCGTGGGGATATTGTTGGTGCTCCAAAGGTATATAACAATGGTCATCTATTGGTAGTTGTTGGATTTGATGCAAAAAAGGGGGTAGTTATTTGTCATGATCCTGCCGAAAATGAAGATTGTCAGACGGTTAAGAATTATCCTATAGGGAGTTTTGTTCGTGCATGGGAGCGTTCGCGCAGGTTGTCATATATTGCAGCTCCTGAATTGAAATGATCTTATATGTAAAAAGGAGATATTATGAAGAGATTGTTATTTTTAATCATATTTTGCATCACGAATCTGCATGCTATTAATAAGCTTGAAAAGATCTATTTGCATAAAACACCACTTGAACATGAAGCGCATCTTGAATTGGCAAAGCTGGTCTTCTGTTTTAGTGATGAGCCAAATATTAAACAGATAAGCTCTCTTGTTGAAAAAGATGGATTTAGGCATGAATCTTATATGATAAGTACAGATGAGATTGATAATGCATGCAGAGGTAGATTAAAATCTTTAGAGCATGAAGTCCATCCATATTATCGTTTAGTCTGTTCTGAGCAACAAGCGCCACAAGCTGGTATAAAAATTGATCTCTATTATGACCCTAAGCAAGTTACCTGTTCATTTGATGAGTTTGACGCAATTACCAATCATAAAGGGGTTGTCTTTAGATTAATTAATAAGAATCTTATTGATCAATTATCGTTACAAGAGAGGCCACCTATACATGTGGCATCATTGGCAAGGCCATCGATTGTGATCGATTGTGCTCATGGTGGAAGAGATCCTGGTGCAATAAGCTCTAACGGTGTTTTTGAAAAAGATATCACTTTGCAAGTTGGGCTTACTCTTGCCCAATTGCTTAAAACAGAGAATTATGATGCCTATGTTACGCGTGATAATGATTTTAGCATTGCGCTTGATAATAGAACCTCTTTTATTAATCAGATAAGGCCAGATCTCTATCTCTCTATCCATGCAAATAGCTCAAAAAAAAAGGATGTACATGGGCTGCAGACATTCTGTTTGGATGACCACCTCTTTCGGCATAATAATATAATTGATCCATTTCAGCGAGCAATTAAGAGGGTATATGATCGTAGCAATCAGTTTGCTCATGTTGTGCATCAACATATTCTGTCACATATGTATAAAGAGGGGCATCAGCTCTTTGATGGAAAAGTGCGCCATGCAGTTGCTCAGTTATTATTAGGAACAAATATACCAGGAGTCCTTATAGAACTTGGATTTCTTTCTCATCCAGAAGAATCGCTCTGCTTGGCAAGCTCACAATATCAAAAAAAAATTGCACAAGGGATCTGTAATGGAATTAGAGCATATTTTGCGCTATAATATTTTCAGGCGAAACTAGTTGTTTTTTAGCTTAGAACCGTGTACTTTGATAAACAGCATATTGCATAATTCAAGCTACATATTAAGAGAATATTGTGATCACCGATATTTGGGAAGAATTTTTAGATATTGTCCGCCAGGAGGCAGGAAGCCGTGTTGTAGAGACATGGTTTAAGGCTGTCATGCTCAAAAAATGGGATATGGACCAGAAGGTGGTCTATCTTCAAGCCCCTAATATATTTGTCCAGAATTGGATTGCCAGTAAGTATATGTCGTTAATGCAGGTAAATCTGTCTCGATTGCTGCACGTTAATGAATTAAAGATCAGTTTTCTGGTAGGTGAAAAAGATAGTTCTGATATTGTTGGGATGCAAGGTGCACATCTTCCTGTTGCAATGGCTACAAAAAGTTCTTCCGCATCATTTTCTGCTCCATCAAAAACGGGTGGTTATATCAGTAGCCATTATCTCTTTGAAAATTTTGTTGTAGGGCCAAGTAATTCACTTGCTTATGCAGCAGCACAGGCGGTCGCTCAAAAGCCTGGTACGCTCTATAATCCACTCTTTATTTATGGCGATTCAGGATTGGGCAAAACTCATCTTTTACATGCGATTGGCAATAACATTAAGCAGATCAATGCCAATGCTGCAGTTCTCTATCAGACCGCGGATCGTTTTGTAAATGAGTTTATAAGTGCAATACGCTTTGATAAAGTTCATAAATTTAAAGCAAAATACCAGAGCATTGATGTGCTTCTTATCGATGACATACAGTTTATTTCAAATAAAGAGCAGACTCAGGAGGCATTTTTTCATATCTTTAATACTCTCCATGAGGCTCACAAGCAGATTGTCTTTTCAAGCGATACTGTACCACAAGACCTTAAAGGAATTGCAACCCGGTTGCGCTCCCGTATGGCATGGGGGTTAGTAACAGACATTTACATTCCAAAAATTGAGACTAAAATAGCGATACTTAAGAAAAAAGCTCAACTAAATAGTGAAGTTTTGCAAGATGAAGTGGCCTATTTTATTGCAGATACGGTAGATTCAAACATCAGGGAGCTTGAGGGCGCTCTTGTTCGTGTCATGGCATTTGCTGCATTGACCAAACAACCAATTGATATTAACTTGGCCAAAAAGGTGTTGACTAAAAAAAGTCATGAAAATGTTAAACCGGTCGATTTTAGTATGATTGTTCATTCAGTCTGCAAGCATTATAACTATAGTCTGCAGGAGTTGCAATCAAAGAGCAGAAGCAAAGAGATTGCTCTTGCAAGGCATATAGCGATATTCTTAATGAAAAAATGTACCAATAAATCATTGAGAGACATTGGCCTCTTTTTAGGTGGGCGGGATCATTCAACGGTCATGCATGCTTACAGCAAGATAGAAAAATCAATTGAACATGATCAGCAGCTGGCCGATACGGTCAAAGGTATAGAGCGGACTATTTGTTGAGCATCATAGATATTATTTCATAGTGCTGAACAGGCTCAGCTCTGAGCATCTAAATTGTGCTCGTTTACGTTCGCTTTTTAACCTGAAATAGATATCATGTAATGCTTTTTTGGACAGTCCCAGATACCAATCAACATATGATGTAAAATAGACTTTATCTTTAAGCCCTACCAATGTGGGGAAATGTTCAGTGTCGATAATGACCATCTTACCAGTTCCTTCTTCAAGAAAGAAGTTATCAAGATGTGGGTCGATAAACATATTAAGATGATTACAAAGATCAAGGGCAACTTTTTTGCGCTTTTTATCAAAATTGGTGCCATCTTCTGTTGCTATAATCTGATCGGCAACTATGGCATATATTCCCGGTATGCGTGTTGAGATCTCTTTTTTGCCCCCTATATTATAGCCAGTTAGCATTACCCAGTTCTGTTTTTTTGGCGTCCAGAACCATTTGCGTGGAGTGTCGACAAGTTCACTCCATTGGGTGTCATCCTTAAGCCTATTTCTAATGCACTCAAGATTCTTAATGCGTGTAAGGCCTGTCATGTGCCGATTGCCACATCCGCCCATATAAAAGAACCAAATGGGTAGTATTCCTTTGCACCATGGATTGACAAAACTCTCTGGTGTTTCGATAAATAACTTGACGATAAATGGGTAATCTTTAAATTTTAAGACAATAAGACCGGCCGCTTTGCGATGGTTAAAGTCTTTATCTTGAATCATGGTGAAGTGTGTAAATTTCTTCTTACAGCTCTTTATTTCATCAACAAGTTGTTCAATAAGCTCTGAAAGAAGAGCTCCCTGAACTGTTTTATTTGCCTCATAGCGGTATGAGATATCGCTTTTAGGTAATATATGATTATTAAAGTGTTCTTCATTATAGACGACAAAAAGTGGATATTCTTCAATGTGAGAGTCACGAACGATATATTCTTTATTATCATTGGCCCATTTTGCAATCAACATAGGGCTATCGGAGTGTTTTGGGCGCAGGTGGCTGCGGGAAAGGAGGCAGATAGGAAAAAAGAGCAGGCCTATAATGATATAATTTTTCACAATATCTCAGTTGTTAAAATAAGGAATATGTAAGGATTTACCTTTCAAATGTATAATAATCACACTTTTGAGTCAACAGCTGTGAGGGTAAATGAGCTATAAAAATGATTATTTTATAGGGCTTTTTGCTTATAATCGGAGCCCAGTTGCAGTAATGTTTAAAGTTCGATATCTTAAAAATAAGAAAAAGCGAGTAGTGGTCTTTAACCTATTTTTTTAAGTAAAGGATTGTTTTATGAAGCATCTGAGCTCTTCAGCAGATAGATTACGTATGCTCAATTGCATACCGAGAAATATGATTCAACTTCATGGTAATGAGAATATGTCGGAGTTTGTTCTGCATCATCTCTGTTGTAAAGATTGTTTTAATTTACGAAAAGCGGCCTATTTTGTTGATAATCCGGCATTTAACTGCTTAAAAGGGGTGGTTGGTTATGATCAAAATGAGGCTTATCACAATCCAATAAATATCTGGAGTGATGCTGCTGCATTTAGTCAGCATATGCAGACGGCATCTTTTAATCAAAAGGTGCGAAATTGTATGCAATATAGTTGTAAAAATTGTGATACACCAGATGAGCAGTTGCTCAAAGAGATAGCAACAGATTTGGGTATGGATAATTTTCAATATTGTACTTGGACGATGAAGCATGATAATCATGGTTATCTTATTTATCAGCCAAATGAACATGAAATCGAGGCTGAAGAGTTGCTTAATGGGCTCAGTTTATTAGGTTTTTGTCCGATCTTTTAATGCAACAAGTCCGGGTAGTTGATTTCCACTGATATACTCTAATGTTGCTCCACCACCGGTTGAGATGTAGCCTATTTCGTGAGTAAGATTAAAGTAGTCGGCAGCCGCTACAGAGTCGCCACCAGCAACAATTCTGGTGGCCTTATCATTATAACTTAGAGCTTTTAGAATATCTTTAAAATAGATTAATGTTTCAGGTCTGTTTACAGATCCCATAAGGCCATTGACAATAATGGTCTTAGCTTTTAAAATTTTTTCTGACCATTCAGCTGCTGTTTTGGGTCCAATGCTAATGCCTACATCTGTTTGGGTTATTTCATTTGAGTCGATAAGGAAGAGCTCCCCCTCGTATGATTTTTCTCCAATAATGTAGTCAATAGGATAGTATATGGAGACCTGTAGAGATTCAGCCTTTTTGATAATAGTATGACATAGATCAAGAGCGCTGCTATCGATTAAGGATCTTCCGATCGATTTTCCTTCAGCTTTTAAAAAGCTAAATACAAGGCCAGGCCCGAGCAGTAGGGTAGAGAGTTTTGGTAGTAATTTTTCAATAACAGGTAGTTTTTCTTGGACTTTACCTCCACCTATTATTAACACAGAGGGCTTTGTAATATGTTTTATACATGTATTGAGCATCTCAAGCTCATGTTGAACGAGCAGGCCGATTGATCTGTGTCGGTTATCAAATTGTGCGGGCAATAGTGTTATAGAAGAGTCATTTCTATGCATCGTTCCAAATGCATCATTAATGTAATAACTTCCAAGTTCACTAAGCTTTTTTGCAAATGAGATATCAGGCCGTTGCTCCTCTTTGAAAAAGCGGAGATTTTCAAAGAGGATAACTTTGTGATCAGTCTTTAAAAGATCGTGGGCTTTAGCTATGGAATCGGCAAAGGCGATATCGTAGCCATGATCATAAAACCAAGGGATGAGCTGTCTTGTTGAGAGATCTGGTTCATAATTACAGGGTCTTCCAAGATGCGTTAAAAGGATTATGCGAGCATGATGATCAAGAAGAAAGTTGATAGTTGGTAAACTGGCAAGTAATCTCTGATCATTAAGAATTATTCCTTGATCGATAGGCACATTTCCATCAATACGCAACAGAACAGCTTTATTTTTTACATCCCAATCATAAATGGTACTTTTCATTATTACTCTCTTTAAAAAATTTATCCGTTATAACGTAAGACTTGGGCAATATCAATCTCTTCTGTTCTTCGTAGTGGAATCCATATGCCAATAAAGCTTAAAATCATACAGCAGCAAAAAACAGTTATAATGTGTATTGGTTCTAAATGTACCGGTAAATGTGTGACAAAATAAGCATCGGGCAGGGTGATAAATGGATATTTTTTTAAAAATAATGAGCAGATGATCGCACATATAATGCCCAATGTGCAGGAAAAAAAGGATACAAAGCAACCCATATAGATAAATATTATACGTATATCATCTGCCCTCATGCCATATGCTCTTAAAATGGCGATGTCGGAGCGCTTTTGATGTATTTGCATAAATATCAAGGAGATGATGTTCATGCTTGCTATTAATGAAATGAGCAGCAAAATAACAAACATTACATATTTCTCAAGTTTTAAAGCCGAGACCAATGCTGGATAGAGATCTTTCCATGAATAGACTTGCATATCTAATCTATTTCGTAATTTTTGAATAATCATTTTTTCATCGATACCCTCACGAAGCTTTATTTGCACATGGCTAATGCCACTTTCTGGAAATAGGTCATGAACAAGTTCTAATGAGCCAAAGATAAGTCCCATGTCAAAATCTTCAATGCCGGTTGAAAAATATCCTCCAATAGTCACTTTTGCCTCATTGAGATTGATTCTTTTCTTTCGGGTCTCCCCTGGAGCAAAGAGTAATGTTACGATATCACCTATCGAAATATCTAATGATTCTGCTAATCTTTTGCCTATAATAATTTTTTTATTATCAAATAGATTTTTACAGTTCGATTGATTCCATTTTGGATATATCTTTTGAGCTAAGCTATTGACTGACCAACCTGTAAGAGGATCGACGCCTTTTATGGTGACAACAGTGCTGATGTCATTGGTGTGAGGATTTTGGATAATTACTTGTTGCATAACAGTAGGGCTAAATGATGCAATTTCAGGAAACTCTTTTTTTAGCACAGCTTCTAATGCACCCATATTAATTGGATCGTCAAATGTGCGAATGATAATCTGTGAGTGGATGCTCTGTAACCGCTCACATGTGACCACATCAAATCCATGCATAATAGCAAGAGTGAGCATCAATGAGAATGAGCCGATAAAAATGGCTAATGATGATATGATAATCATCGTTGAGATACTCTTTTTCTGTTGAGCTCCAAAAAGATATCGAAATGCTAACAATAGAGGAAATCTGTTCATAATATCTGGTATATTAAAGTTTCATATTATTACACTACTATTACAGGTGAGTATATCCTAAAGAGAGGAAGATTGATATGAAAATTGCAATTGGCGCTGATCATCGTGGATTCAATCATAAAAAATTCATTCTAGATGCTTTTAAAAATGATTCAGCATATGCATTTATTGATGTGGGAACTGATAGCCCTGAGCGAACAGATTATCCACTCTATGCACAAAAGGTGGTAGAGCTGATGCATTCTGGGCAAGTTCAAGGAGGTATTCTGTTGTGTGGCAATGGTGTTGGAATGGCTATTGCTGCAAATAGGAATAGCCAGATTTATGCTGCAGTAATAGCATCAGTTGCAGATGCAATAAGGGCCAAAGAGGATGATAATATTAATCTCCTGGTTTTGCCAAGTGACTATCTTGCCGATGATCAGTTAATACCGATTATTAAAGCATGGCTACAAGCGCGTTTTAAGGGAGGTAGGTACGCACAACGCATTGCAATGGTGGATAAATAGGTTATGTTAACCTTAAGTTTGGTTTTATCTTTTGAAACATCATGCGTAATAAAAATTCTTAATAACTGTAGATGTGCTCCGTTCTTCCTGAGTGCCGACTGAAAAGAGGTGTATCGAAGGATGGGTAAACACAGATTAACAAGCAACTTAATGGGTTGTAAATGACTGTTACGGGTTCGTTTTTTTGGGTTGGTTTAGTGTGTCCATGCTTCGATACTATCACTACGCAAGGCTTGTGATAACTCAGCATGAACGGGGAAAAAGAACCATTTTTGTTTCAGAAGTGATCAATAAAAAGCCCCCTGCAAAATTGCAGAGGGCTTGACTTATCAATTATTGATGATCAATTATTATGATATTGTTACTTCATTGAGTGGATCTTCAATAGCCTCTTGCGCCTGAGCAGCCATCTGCTGTTTTTGTATAAGGTCTTGGAAATATTCTTCCAATGTGCGGCCATTGAGATTTTTATGTATGTGCATTATTTCGGTTATCATTTCAGATGTGAGGGTCTCCGCCTTTTTTAGGAAATTGGCCATAAAAATGATCAGATCTTTATGTGGTTCAAAGATAGTCCTCAGCTCTTTTTCACACTCTTCTACAAAGTTAAAAGAGAGTTCCGCAATTTTGTTCTGTAGTGCCTTTGAGTTAACAAGAGTCTTTTCATCCATACCATTGAGGAAGTATCTCTTTGCCCAATTGAGCGCCTCAGTTCTATCATGCTCAGAGCAGCTCTGTTTGCTCAAAAAACAGTTATCAAGAACTATGGCCTCAACGACTGAGCCAGCAAGTTCGATCATACATTTGCGTTTCATATCATTTTTGCTCATGAATTTTAATGAATCGCCAGATACGTTGGTGAATATATGGCCATATTTAATGGCATGACAATCTTTATCGAAGTGGCCGTTTCCGCTCTGTATGGTGTTTTTTACACTGTTTTTGACTGGACGAATGGTCACTTGTGATAATTGCTCACTTGAACTTTCGATCAGTTTATAGGCAATTGCGTGTCCAACCATATGCAATGAGAGGATATTGAGTTCATCTTCTGACAATCTTTTGTAGTCATGATAGATGATGTGGCGCAATTCTGTATTAATGCATTGTTCAATATCGATCTGTGTTACAGGCTTTCCTGTTTCTCGAGCACTAAATTGAGCCTTATTGATAACTTTATGAAGTTGTTCATAAGAGCATCCATCTGTCTGATCAGCAAGTTTTTTAATATCAAATTGATCGATAGGTAGACCTTTGCCCTCAAGTTCGCGAGCAATATATTCTGCACGATTCATGAACGACGGATAATCAAAAGGTATTCTTTCAGGAAGTCTTGCAAGCAGAGCGGGGTCAAGATCATCAGGATTGTTAGTAGCAACAATCAGAATAACCTTTTTGTCTGGTGCGTTGTTCATGCAGCCGCTAATAGTTGCTAGAAATTCACTCAGAAGAGTATTCTGTTGCCCTTTGGTACGTGTCAGATTAAGAAGATCTATCTCATCAATAAAGATAATGCAAGGAGCTTTTGTTTTGAAGTAATCGAGCATCATTTCAAAGTTATGCTTGTCTGAAAGGTAGTGAGAGTTGATCGAAAAGAATGGGAATGTATCAGCTGTTCCGCCATAAGCCTTTTTGAGCTCTCCAGCAAGCGCTTCAGCGATCATCGATTTCCCGGTTCGTGTTGGGCCGTAAAGAATGTATCCAGTTGCAGGAGTAAGGCCAGCACGTTCATAAAGCTCCGGATCTTGAATATATTTTATAACATCACTGAGAACTCTCTTTGCATGATCATTGCCAATAATGTCATCGAACGTGCATTGAGGGTTGATTCTAAATTCATGCTCATTCAATTTGTATTGTCTATAGAATGCTCCACCCTTTGCCCATTGGTGCCATTCATTAGCGGTGCGAGCGATTTTTCGTTTAAGTTTAGAGTATTGCTCCTGAATTACGCCATGATAAGGAATCCAGAGCGCTGTCATAAAAGGTGACCACTGATTGCATGCAATAGCATATCCAGCTTGATCCAGTTGTGCCAGCCATTTTTGTGGCCCTAAAAGATAATCCTCTGGGCTTGTTGGGTGCAGTTTAGACTGTTTGACTATGCTATCGTAATTAAACATTGGCCAGCCGCATGAATAGCGAACAAAGCCGTTGATTTTATCATGAATCCAACCGAAGGTTTGCTTCCACTTTGGGTCTTCAGGATTATAGCTAGAATGCTGGCTCATGTCGTAACCCTCAGGTTTGCCAGCATCATAAGCGGAGCAGCCATTAATACTTGTGTTCATACGATACCAGACATAGGTGAGCCCAGCACATGTAGCAAGGCTTATGAATGCCTTTCCGTGAAGATTATATTTAGCGCACGGCTGAATGATAAATTTATCAATAGAGTTGCGATAGACGTGATTCCATAATGTTAAACCAACGTTTTCAGACCGTTTTTGAATAGACTTGTAGTATTGACTTGTTTGATCAAGTATCTCTTTGAGTATCTTGTCATCAAGGCCTTCTGTTATTGCTATTGAGCGGGTTTTAATGAGAGCCTCTATGTCAAATGCTTTATAGTTTGAAAAATCTTCATTAAGAGATGTTTCAAGGTCTTTTAATATAGCCTTTATGATCTGCATCGAAACATCGAGCTGTTCTCTAACAGGGAAGCTCATCAACTCTCTAAGTAACTGTTGGATAATTCTTCTGGTCTGAGTGATCTCTTGAAGAAGTCTGCTTTTTTTCTCTTTTTCTTGTATTGAAAGAGCATCCTCTTGTACTAGGCATGCCAGATCTCCAAAAGTGCAGTTTACTTTATTTATCAATATTTCAGCCTCTTTTGCCAAAGCATAATCAAGCTTATTGGGTAAAGCGCCGGTCACCTGATCATAGGCTTGGGCCATAGCTTGATCGTCTGGCATTGCACATACTTGAGCCGACATAACTGCTGCAATTAAGATAAGATTATACGATTTTCTTATAGAAATGTTCATAATGTGGTAACCTCTTTACGTAGATTAGAAGATTGTGTATACGTTATATTTTACAATAGGCTTCATATTATCTTATGATAGACTATAATCGCATATTTGTCCAATCAAAAAAGACTTTAAAATAAAGGATGTTTCTATATGAAATTCAACAAAAACGTTCTGATTGTTGGCCTTCTTTCACTTGCGGCCCTTGTTCTTTTCTTTTTACCAGCGACAGTGCTTCATGTCTCCCACAGATGTTGTGCCCAGGCTGGCCACATTGCATTGGATAGAGCTCTTTTTAACATCGATAGCCTTGAGCGCAAAGAGAGTATTATTCCTATAGCTATTTTGGGTTCAGGTCCGGCCGGTCTTTCAGCATCGGTGTATGGTGCAAGAGCCGGTTTTCAGACCGTTGTATTTGAAGGGCATCTGGCAGGGGGGCTACTTACTCAGACAACATTGGTTGAAAATTGGCCAGGATCTATTGAAATTGATGGTCCAGATATTATTAAAGATCTAAGAGCACAAGCTGCCAAATGGGGGGTTCAATTCGCTTCTGATATTATAGAGCGTGTTGATTTTAATGTATGGCCATTCAAGCTCTACACCGAGAGCGGCAAAGAGATCAATGCTCTTTCGGTTATATTGGCAACGGGAGCAACTCCCCGTAAGTTGGGTATCCCTGGAGAGCAGGAGTATTGGGGTAAAGGTGTGACCACCTGTGCAGTTTGTGATGCCCCTTTCTTTAAAGATCAGGACGTAGTAGTGGTCGGCGGGGGTGATTCTGCAGCCGAAGAGGCGATGCAATTGGCCCCTTATGCTAAGAATATTACTCTATTGGTGCGCGGTGATAAGATGCGTGCATCAAAGGCTATGCAGGATCGCCTCAAAGGGTACAAACAGATATCGATTATGTATCATGTTGAGCTAAAAGAGATTCAGGGTGATGAGCGCGAAGTTACTGCCATTAAGTTATTTAATAATAGAGAGAAGAGCGAAACTGTTATGCCAATCAGTGGCGTTTTCTTGGCTATTGGCCATATTCCAAATACCGGTTTTCTTGGCACGGCAATCGCTTTGACAGATGATGGGCATATTCATCTTGCAGATAGAACACAGGCAACATCGGTCAATGGTGTCTTTGCGGCAGGTGATGTTGAAGATACGCGCTATCGCCAAGCGGGTGTTGCCGCAGGTCATGGCATTTCAGCAGCATTAGATGCAACCTTCTTTTTAAATGAGATCGGGTATAACGAATCGGTTCAGAACAAGTTGCGCAATGCAAATAGGCTCATGAGCATTGAAGAGTTGGTTGATTATACCATTCCAGAAGCCAATGAGATGAATGAATTTCAGACAATGGTTCTTGATGCGCAGATGCCGGTAGTTGTCGATTTTTATGCAGAATGGTGCTCCTCTTGCATGCAGATGTTACCGGTAGTATCAGCAGTTGCCTATGAATTTCAGGACAAGGTTCGATTTGTCAAGGTTGATGCTGACAAAGCTGATCAGATAATGAAAGAATATCATGTCTCAAATCTGCCAACGCTGTTGGTATTTAAAGATGGCCAGATCGCAGCGCGATTTACCAAAAAGGTGTTCACACGAACCGAGTTGGCTGAATATGTCAAAAGTTTAATAGAGTAGGAGTGTTGCCTACTCTATTTTTCATCAAAGAATTCAAAATTTCATTTGAGAGAGCTTGTATCTGTTCGACGAGGGAGTGAGTTGTTTGGGCATCAGGATACTCTTTTTTCATTTCGTAGTTAAAGTTCAATAAAGCTAATTGTAACAGAGTTATGGAATTTTCTGGATAATCGAATTTATTTCTAGCTATATGTATCAATTGCTCAACATTCTTAGCGCCATTTGCCGCTTGAGGATTAAAAAAATTAAGGTTATTATATTGTTTTTCGTTAAAGTATTTCAAAGAATTTTTATCATTTCTAATATTCTCACTTATTATTGAGAAGATCTTTGTTGGAGAGGCGTTTTTTTCTTTGATAATTGAGTTTAATATATTTTTTAATATTATTAAATCATGCTCATTTAATAATAGCGAATCTTTCTTTGCCCATATCAATTCTAGCATATTGTCATTAAATTGAGGATTGCTCATTCTTTGCTGTTCTTCTTTTATGGCTAAAATGATAGGATTTATGATAGACATTCCGATTTTCTCAGGGTTTTTTTTAGTATTATCACTGAAATCATAATTTTCTTCTTCTAATTTGATTAATTGTCCACTTTGAACAAATTGATTAATTTTATTTTGAGGCTCTTTTTGCAGCTGACAATTTTTTTTATATAGATAACAAGCGATGCCAGCAGCAGTCAAACCGCCAGCAACCAATGTGGTCTTACCAGGATTTTCTTTGATCCATGTGCCGGTTGAACTTGCGGTTGCAAAGGCGGAATTTTTCCAAGATGAGAGATAATTGGTAAGGCGGGACCACCAGGAGTCACCACAGAGCGATTGGCCTGTTATGGTGAGCAATAAGGTGTAACATGCTATCTTTTTAATGAGCTTCATGAATAACTCTGTTTTAATAGAAACTATAGTTTTTATAAAATACGTGGCCCTTGAATGCTCATCTGTTTTGAAATATTTTGGCTATGGCGCGACATGCCAACCCCTTCAGAGGTGACAACTGACCCATCATTATTGATGGTTACTCGGGCATTGCTATTTTCAGGCGATGCACTTATGTCAAATTTGTTATTGCCTAAGTTAAAACTGATAGCACTCACTTTCTGGTAGTGGCCACCATAAGTATGGGTATCTATGGTTTGGCCTGGAACAACAACAATATAGGTCTGCTCAATATAAGGAATCTGGCCAAGGCCGTTATTGCGCAGAGTCGTTATTTGGTTGATATAGGCATTATCCATAGAACGATTCTCTATCTGAATGGCCTCTGTAGATCCAATAACTATTGCTGTTAAACATACTATTTTTACTAATTTCATGGTATTTCTCCTTTTATTATTACTATGACACAGTAAATATGCAAATTGCAATATTTTAAAAAAGTCTAATGCATGGGGCGCCGGTTGAGATCCGGAATATTTTTATTGCAAATTGAAAAGTTTTCATGATACGATGATTCTGTAAGTGATCTGATTTATAGGGGTTGAGAAAATGAAGCGGGTACTATTTTTAATATTAATGATTCTTGTGCAACATCTTTGCGCGGATGAATTTGCTGTCATTCCTATGCACATTGATGATTATGGAACTATTGATGAGGTTATTAATGATCTAGTGCCTAATGCAATAGTTGAAAAGGTCTCTATTTATCCACAAAAAAATAGTGTTTCTGCTGAAAAGATTGTTCGCAAGGGAATTTTGATACGTCGTGATAATGCCAAAGCGAACATATTGATGAGTCATGGATTTATGTGCAATAAATTTGATATTGGCTTTTTAAGGGGCCTTTTTGGACCTGAATACAATTTTCTTGCCTATGATTTTCGTGCTCATGGTGAAGATGTTGATGATCAGACCTGCACCTTTGGTCGTGATGAGGCATTGGATGTGATCGCTGCTGCACAGTTTATGAAACATCATCCTAAGATTAAAGATTTGCCCCTTATTGCATATGGTTTTTCTATGGGGGCAGCATCATCTATTGAAGCTCAAGCGCAGCATCCGGATCTCTTTAAGGCTATGATTCTTGATTGTCCTTTTGATTCAATTGAGAATGTTCTCAAGCGGAGTATCAATACGATGACCATCTCAATGTTTGGTTATCAGGTATATGTCCCAGGAAGGCAATTATTGCATAAATATGCGTTGCATCCCTATGTTCAAGAGGTTATAAAACCGGTGTTGAGGTTGTCGGCCAATATGGATCCCCGTAATATCAATGTGCATATCTGTCCGGTCAGACCGCAAGAATCGATTAAAAAGATCACTATTCCTTGCCTGTTTATATGTTGTAAAAATGATGCTCGGGTCAGTATTGATGCGATAAAGTCTGTCTATGATGGTGCTCGTGGTTATAAACGGCTCTGGTTGACCGATGGTAGGGCTCATTGTGACTCGTTTTTCTATAATCCTGAATGTTACAGCAAGCAGCTTAATAAGTTTGTTAAAGCTGTTCTTGATGGTTCGATTTATAAAAGAAAGCAGGCTAAAATTATTGAAGATCAGATTCCTCTTGATGGTGGAGGGAGGATTTTATGAAAAGATATGGAATTATACTGTCGGTCTTGATAGGTTCTCTTTTGTTAAGGCCGCAATTGAGTAGTAAGCCTCATGCATATCGTTATCAATTCTCAGAGCAAAAGCTATATGATCAGATTAGAAAGTACAAGGCAGCGGTAATTTTTCTTTATAATTCATCTTCATGCAATTCTATTGATCATAGAGATAATGCTGCAAAAAAATTTAAAAAAGTTTTTAGTCAATTATCCTCTTCGGGATATTATCCACGCAAAGCGGTTCTTTTTATGCAGCTAGATGTAACAAAATCTGCAGGAAAGACCATTATTGCAGATAATGCAATTACCATAGATAAGTTGCCTACAGTTGTGCTCTTTAAAGATGGTGTTGTTGTTGAAGATCAGCATGGAACTGTGATGTTAAGAGGTAATCCATCAAGAGAGGAGCTTAAGCGTTTTATTGATAGTTATATCACTATTGATATTGCTCAATATGTTCAAGAAGAGCGTCTATTTAAAAAGTATCAAGATATTATCAGAGATCGCGCTCATGTCTATTATAGCCCCTATTTTTCTAAAGTTGCAAATCCATGGAATGACTATTGGGGATGGCCTTATTATGGTATGGCACAAGGAAATTATGGTGGCAACATAGGGGTCAATTTCTTTGCTTCAAATTATTAATTTATAATCGTTTTTTTGTCCGAATCAACAATAGTGCTTACAAATTTAATATTTTTATTAATTATCTTGACGGATACAAATAATTTTGGTTGCCTTATAAAAAAAAAGAGTTTTTCTTTATTTTAAAAAAGGGTAAGCAATGATTAAGTGTAGTCTTTTCAGAAGCATTGTTCTATATACTATATTTTTTATCAATCAGATACATGCCGCTAGTTGTACGCCAATTTCGGGTGTAAGAGTATGGGATTATGTTATTGATACTCTTGTGAAAGTTTGTACGATTGAATCAACAGTGAACGTTATTGATACAAGGACAAGTAGTATCTACAATGTAGATCAGACGATCTTGTCATTGGTTGAGGACATCGATCCACGAGTTATCTCAATTCAATCAGCTATAGACAATTCAGTTAATTGCTGCAGCGCCGTCAACGTGATCGATACACGAACGGCATCAATCTATGATGTTGACAGAACAATACTCTCATATGTTGAAGATGTTGATCCACGAGTGAATAGCATTCAATCGACAGTCAACGTGATCGACACAAGAACGGGTAGTATCTACAATACAGATCAGACGATATTGTCATATGTAGCAAATGCGCAAAACTGTTGTAGTGCAGTCAATGCAATTGATACACGAACAGCATCGATATTCAGTCTTGATCAGAGCATTGCGGCAAATGTTAATAGCATTCAATCAACAGTGAATGTGATCGATACAAGAACAAGCAGTATTTATAATGTAGACCAGACGATCTTGTCATTAGTTGAGGACATTGATCCACGAGTTATCTCAATTCAATCAGCTATAGACAATTCAGTTAATTGCTGCAGCGCAGTGAATGTGATCGATACACGAACAAGTTCAATCTATAATTTAGATCAGACGATCAATTCTAAAATTGATGCGCTCACAGTATTGGATCAGACAACCGCATCTAAAGTTGGAGTGATCGATACACGAACAAGTAGTATCTATAATACAGATCAGACAATACTTTCATATGTAGCCAATGCACAGAACTGCTGCAGTGCGGTCAATGCAATTGATACACGAACAGCATCTATATTCAGTCTTGATCAGAGCATTGCGGCAAATGTTAATAGCATTCAATCAACGGTCAATGTGATAGATACAAGAACGAGTTCAATATACAACCTTGATCAGACAATCAATTCTAAAGTTGATGCGCTCACAGCACTCGATCAGACAACAGCATCTAAAGTTGGCGTGATAGATACAAGGACCACTTCAATCTACAATACAGATCAGACAATACTCTCATATGTAGCAAATGCACAGAACTGTTGCAGTGCGGTCAATGCTATTGATACAAGAACTGCATCGATATTCAGTCTTGATCAAGTAATTGTTAATAATGTTAATAGTGTATCATCTAAAATTGATGTAGATATTGCTATTGATCGATCTACACAATCAACAGTGAATGTGATCGATACAAGAACAAGTAGTATCTATAATACCGATCAGACAATACTTTCATATGTGGCAAATGCACAGAACTGTTGTAGTGCGGTCAATGCTATTGATACACGAACAGCATCGATATTCAGTCTTGAACAGGTTATTGCTTCGCAGATAAGTGTTGTTAATAATGCAAGTGCTATAGCTGCTGTTCAAACAACGGTAAACAATATTTATAGTCTAGATCAGACTATCGCATCTAATGTTAATGTTATTTTGTCATCAGTAGGTACTTCAACTAATAATCAGCCATTTATAGGTATTTTTGGTAGTGAGATTGCGGAAGGGCGTACCGATACTATCAATATTCAATTTCAGTATGGAATTCCTTCTTATAGTACTACTACATATACTCAAGGCGGAGGAACGGTTACGTCTGCCAATAGTATGGCTGTATTGAGTACTGCAGGGTCGGCAAATTCTATAGCTCAGATTCAATCGATTGATAATATCACCTATAATTGTGGTCACGATGCCTATGCATATTTTACTGCAGCATTTACAGGCTCATTTGTTGCCACATCATCACAACTTATTGGGCCATATGATTATCAGAATGGATTTGCAGTAGGATTTAATGGAACAACATTTGGAGTTCTGCAGCGTAGTAATGCCTCAAATGCGAGCGTAGTGGTTGACACATTTGTTCCTCAATCGAGCTTTAATCAGGATAAGCTTGATGGTACAGGCACAAGTGGATTTGTCTACGTTCCAGGAAATCTGAATATATTTAGAATATCTTATGGTTGGCTTGGAAGTGCAATTGTCAAATTCCAGATTATGAACAGTAATGGTAATTGGATAACGTTCCACATTATTCAGAATCCAAATGGATCTAACATACCTTCTATTGCGCAGCCACTCCTGCCCATTACAGCACGTGTGGAGAATCTGGCAGGAACCTCTGTACTCACTCTACAAACAGCAAGTTGGAATGGTGGAACGGTTGCAAACCAGAGCAATGCTTCATACAGATATTTCCAGGCAAATAATACTATAGCTAGTCCTGCAGCTGGTACTGAGACTCATGTTTTAACCTTGCAAAATCAGACAGTCTTTAGTAATAAGCCTAATAAGATTAAGGTGAGAATAGCAGCTTTTGGTGGTGGGCCGATAGATGCAGTAGTTGAACAGGCAATAATGCGGTTAAGGAAAAATGCAACTGTTACTGGAACCTCTTTTTCTCAAGTAAGTTCTGGAAATTCAGTAATGGCGCTTTCGACTGCCGGCACCTATTCAGCCGGTACGGGGACATTAATGTTCCTTAAGCCTTCTATAACAACAGGAAATGGCCCTTCAATTGATCTTTTTCCAACAGGAACGTATGATATTTTTGTGTATCCAGGAGAGACCATAACTATAACCGTAACTGCCGCATCAGCAAGTCAAAGCGTCTTGGGTGGAGTTGCATGGGAGGAGCGTTTTTAAATGTTGACTATATTAGTTTTATTTTTAATGATATGTACAACAATACAATCATCAGAATTTGGTTCTGAGGCGAGCGGTTTTGTCGGTATTTTTGGTAGTGAAATAGAAGAGGGTCGGACTGATGATGTGAATGTGCAGTTTCAGTATGGTATTCCCAATTATAGTACAACAACATATACTCAAGGGGGAGGTACAGTAACCTCTGCCAATAGTATGGCTGTATTGAGCACGGCAGCCTCTGCAAATTCAATTGCACAATTGCAGTCAGATCAGAGCCTTATTTATCAATCTGGTCACGATGCCTATGCATATTTTACTGCAGCATTTACCGGCTCATTTGTTGCCACATCATCACAACTTATTGGGCCATATGATTATCAGAATGGATTTGCAGTAGGATTTAATGGAACAACATTTGGAGTTCTGCAGCGTAGTAATGCCTCAAATGCGAGCGTAGTGGTTGACACATTTGTTCCCCAATCGAGCTTTAATCAGGATAAGCTTGATGGTACAGGAACAAGTGGATTTGTCTACGTTCCGGGAAATCTGAATATATTTAGAATATCATACGGTTGGCTTGGAAGTGCAATTGTCAAATTTCAGATTATGAACAGCAATGGCAATTGGATAACATTCCATATTATTCAGAATCCAAATGCATCTAACATACCATCTATTGGGCAGCCACTCCTGCCCATTACAGCGCGTGTAGAGAATCTGACAGGAACCTCTGTGCTCACTTTAAAGACAGCAAGTTGGAATGCGGGTACGATTTCGATCAGTAGCGATCCTGGAAATAGATTTTTTGCTGTCGAGGTTTTAGCAAATATTAATACAGGCACTGAGAGTGTCTTTATGGTTTTACAAAATAAATCTGTTTTTCGTAATGTTCCTAACAAGATATCTGTTCAAATTGTGCAATTTGCTGTGCAAGGTTATGATAAAAATGGAGACGTTGCTCTTCAGGTAAAACTTTATAAAAATCCTACTGTATCGGGAGCTATATTTACCGATATTGATACTAATAACTCTGTTATGCAGGTTGCATCTAATAATCAAGGAATTACTATTACAGGTGGAACGCCTGTATATCTTGATGTATTCAATATGGACGTTGGTAGTGCCTCAATTTCTGGAGGGCCAACGGGCACGTATATGCCACCTAATACCTATTCTGTTACTCTCTATCCGGGAGATGTAATAGCTTTTACGATGTTTCAATTGAAAGGTCCCAGTAGTCATACTAGAACATTGAGCGTTGCTTGGGTTGAAAATTTTTAATAGATTTTTTAATAAGGTGCTATCTCTGCCATTTAATTATTAATCAACTATCATCTCTTTTTCTGGTATTCTTATGGCAATAAGGTATAACCATGTCTGAAGGGATTTTTATATGATTAATTATACGATAAGTAGTAATCCATTATTGGCACATAAAGCTGATGCGTATGCTCTTTTTGTGCCGGAAGATTTTAAATTGACGGGCCATTTAAAGGATATTGCGCAAGATATTATTCCTGATCTTGAAGCATTGCTTGCAAAGCATGAATTTACAGGCAAAGCGCAGAGCAGCTTTTTAGTGCATATGATGCATGATAAAGAGACGAAATGTTTAATATTGCTCGGTGCTGGTAAACATAATGAAAAGAATGTTGAGATCTATCGACGAGCATTGGGCTCTCTTGTTCGTCTTGCAGAGCAGTATCAGTGCAAAAAGATAGCTTTGGAACTTCCTGAGCCATCATTTTTTGGTATTAAGGCAGAAGATCTAGGGCAAGAGACTTCTGTTGTAACATTAATGGCGCAATACCATTTTGATGAATTCTTCAAAGAAAAAAGGGTAAAAGAGTTTGAATTTGTTTTGGTTGCTGATGAGGCTTGCAGAACTGATCTTCAAAAAGGTTTAGATAGCGGCTCTATTATTGGTACAGCTGTTAACAAAGCTCGTCATATGATCGATATGCCTTCAGAG
Organism: bacterium; assembly: GCA_021833825.1. Lineage (GTDB taxonomy): Bacteria > Babelota > Babeliae > Babelales > Vermiphilaceae > JAKBEL01. The sequence goes on along the minus strand of JAKBEL010000009.1, from coordinate 9,810 downwards.
CATATAACTCCATCTGAACTTGCTGCACGTGCAAAAGAGGTGGCAAAAGAGCGTGGCTTGAAAGTGACCGAATTTAAAGAGGCGGAGATTGTTAATATGGGAATGGGAGGTCTTGCAGCTGTCTCAAAGGGTTCTGATCGTGATTGCCATTTAATGATTCTAGAATATAAGTCGGAAAAAAAGAATGCTCCAACACTGGCATTTGTTGGCAAAGGGATTACCTTCGATTCTGGTGGATTGAGCTTAAAGCCAGCCCAATATATGGAGACGATGAAAGAGGATATGTCTGGTGCAGCAGCAGTTCTTGAGGCTATTGATGCACTTGCTCAATTGAATCCTCCGGTCAATATTGTTGTTGCTATGCCTATTTCAGAAAATCTTCCAAGTGGTAAAGCGACCAAGCCGGGAGATATTATCCGTTTTTATAATGGTAAAACAGCAGAGGTTCGTAATACTGATGCAGAGGGTCGCCTGATTTTAGCGGATGCACTCTCATATGTTGAAAAACATTATAATCCTGATGCGATGATAGATGTTGCAACATTGACCGGTGCTTGTGCGTATGCTTTTGGACCATTTTTTACTGGCATGATGAGCCAGCATCATGATTTAGAGCAAAAAGTTCAAGAGGCTGCAAATAGAACAGGTGATCGTGTCTGGTCATTGCCATTTCATGATGATTATAAAGCTGCAATCAAGTCTAAAATTGCAGATATTTGTAATATTGGCAATCCGTCATATCGTGCTGGAGCTATTACAGCAGGTTTTTTCCTACAACATTTTGTTGAGAAGACTCCATGGGTTCATCTTGATATAGCAGGAACCGCATTTGATGTGCCAGATATATCATATTATCGTGCAGGAGCAACTGGTGCTGCGGTTCGTTTGTTGATTGATGTTGCACGTAATTGGAAATAATGATTTAGGTTATGTGAACCAATTTTTAGATGAATTATAATGTCGATATTGGAAATAGATTTCGCTCATCCTGAGGACCTCCGATGGGAGGTATCGAAGGATCAATTATTGTTACTCGAGTGATAATAAAAATCCTTTGATACCCATTTGCGCTTTACGAGCTACAAAGGGTCCTCAGGATGAGCGAATTTAGTTAATCGATCAATCACAAAAAAAGTTAAATTGTTAATTCACTTACTTTGCATTATCGCCAAGAACGGTTTCTAGTCCATCTAAATTAAAAGCTTCAAGTTCTGGCATATGGATCTCTTTCCATGCTCCAAGGGAGACAGGAAAGTGTGGAAGTGCTAATGTAAGCAGTGCATATGCAAAGTATTTGATCTCATGTTGAGCTCCTTTGCTCAAGCGGAGTTTTAGAAAATGGCACAATGAATGAAGATTGCATGTAAAAATAAATTCTGTATATGTGCACATTGGGATGAGTCCTCTTGCCTGCTCTCGGCATACTCCTGCAGCCAATAATTGTTCATATGCTTGCATTGCCTGATTAATGGCATTGTTATATATTTCTGTAACCTGATTATCTTGAAAACCACCAACAGAGGACTGCTTGTTGACTGTATCTTGCAGGCGCCACGATTTAGGTACATAATGTTCATCTTGTACTTTTACGTAACGATAACTTATCTCATTGTATGAATTCATACGATGACGCATCCATTGTCTGGCAACATATAAAGGAGCTTTTATTCGAAATGATAGCTGATTGTGTTCAAAAGGGCTTGTATGATTATGTTGCATTAAAAAACGGATCAGTTTTTCATCGCGCTCACTCATCTGTGTTATATATTTGCCGTATGAGACGCGCGCAGCATTTACTACATCAATATCTGATCCAGACGCACGAACAAGGGTCACGCTGCTGATACCGTCTTTTAAAGGATCTATGCGATGCTCTTGATCAATAGTGGCAGGTTGTGGATTTTGTTCTCTGTCTAGCATATAAATTCCTCATGAGTTAAGAGTTGGATGGTTTGATGAAGTCTAAAAGAAAAAAAAACTTTGTGCAATTCTTTAAGAGAGGGGTTATTTTTTAAAGGATTGTTTTTTAGAATAAAGTCATATTATTATGATAATATGTGAAGGTTATTTTGTGAAGATATAGGAGGTGCTTGGAGGTCTTATGGTGATCTATTACCATCTATTTTTCTATCTCTGTATGACATTTTTGACTCAAGCAGATCAAAAACATTTAATAATGAATGCAAAACCTCTCCAAAAACAGATACCGGTGATGCAAGTTGAACAGAGAGCGACTATAACTAATGATACTAATTATAATGAGCTTCCTATAAAAAAAATTATAGAGCACTTGGTTGATGGTCCTTCTGAGAAGGTATTAAATATATTTGTACAGCTATCATTACAGACAAAGAGGATGGTGCTTAAAGAGATGACCATAGAACAATATGAATGGTTTTTGTTCGCTTTTTCTGAAGAGCAATGGGGGCAGATGAGGCAAAAATTGTCAGAAGTTGAGCGACGAGCACTTCCCGTTACTAAAGTTGCGCAATTGATTGCAATTCGTGACGCTTGGGCTGATTGTGCAAGTGGTGATCCAACAAGGCATACTCAAGGAAAGCGTCATGATAAAGCAGCTGATATGCTCTGGTGGCGTAATGTTGCATTGGAGAATGTCTCTGCAATGTTACTTGAGTCGATAAGGGCACCGGTTCATATTAATATAAGAAAAGCAAGGTTTGAGCAATGGTTACATAATCAATTTATGGCTAAAAAATTAAGGTTATTGAAGGAGTTGGCGTGAAGCATCGTAGATTTATTCAATCTGCTTTAATCTTTTTTTGCGTATCTTATATATTGCAATCTCATTGTGAACAATTATTGCCCAAGCAGGAGTCAAAACAACAAGATTTTTCTGAGCAACAACAATCATCTAAGCGGCAGATTACCATTATACGAGAAATTATAACTAAAAATAATAATAGTGATCAGCTAACTTTTGCTGAGCGATTAAATCGTATAGATGATCAAGCATATTTTAAGAATGAATTTTTAAAACTTGATACACGCAATAAATTGCAATACTTAATGTCATTAAAAATTAATGAATATGAGCAGTTTCTAAAAAGATTTAAAAATGAAGATGAATGGGGAGAGTTTTGGAGTAAGCTTTCAGCCAATGATCGTTCTCATCTTCCCTCTACATTGGAACGCCAATATAGAGTGCTGCGTGATTGTTATTATACCTATTCAGAAAAGAGTCTGTATGAATCGTTTTATCCAACGGTTAAAAATAATCCTCCGACAGATATAGATTATTGGAGAACTATTTATTATGAGCAGAGTTCTGATTTTTTAGGTAATTATCCTGAAACAAGATCGATATTTTTGGAAGATCTCTTTTATCGTCAAAAATTAATACTCTTTCGTGTTGTTAGATTGGATTGATTTTAAGGCTTGATGAGCCGTATGACAACTCCTAACATTGCTAGTGTGGCTACTAATGAGCTATTGCCATAACTGACAAATGGCAATCCTAATCCTTTAGTTGGTACCAATCCGATTGCAACAGCAATATTAATAGATGCTTGTAGTGATAATAGGATAAGAAAGCCATACATTGTGTAACGAGCAAAAAGATCCTCTTGCCTAAGGGCGATTCGTAGTCCGGTGTAAAGCATTAATATAAGGAGTGTGATGATAAAAAAAGATCCTGCAAATCCTATCTCTTCTGCAATGATTGAGAATATAAAGTCAGTATGTTGCATAGGTAGATAAAAAAATTTCTGTTTTGATTGTCCAATACCAATTCCCCAGAATTTGCCAGAGCCAATGGCGATGAATGATTGTATGATCTGAAAACCAGCGCCTTGTGGATCTGACCATGGATCTAAAAAGGTCATAATGCGTTTAAAGCGGTACGGTTTTATATAGATTAATATAAGGCCGATCGGAATGAGCCCTGAAAAAGTTATACCAAGATGTTTTATATTTAATCCAGCTATAAAGGCCATGAAGATGCCGGTGAGGCAGAGGGTTATTGTCATGCCAAAATCAGGTTGTAATAGAAGAGTAATGCTGGTTATAACAACTATGATAAGAAATGAGATCGATCTGTCAAGCGAATAAAGATGCTCTTTTTTTGATAAAAAATATGCTAGATAGATCACAAACGCATATTTTAAAAGTTCGCTTGGTTGAAAAGTTATTGGTCCGAAATGGAGCCATCTGCTTGATCCATAGACAGTTCGTGATAGGATTGGAATTTTAGTTAAAGATGTTAGGCATATGCTAAATAAAAATCCATAAGGGGCCATCTGTTTGATAAAAAATTTGGGTAGCTGCAAAATGATGAGTAAGCATATGGAGCCGAGAATAAGCCCTATAATATGTTTTTGTGCATAATAGTGAGCGCAGCCTAATCGTTCAAGCGCATAAACAGAACTTGCTGAGTAGACAAAAATGAGGCCGCAAGTGAGTAATGTTGTGATTGTGCCAAGAAACAACCAGAGAAAAGGGGGAGCTTGCATGCGATGTTTTTGATACATACTTTTTGTTTTTATAGTAGTGTTGCAGGAAGCAGAGAGTCAATAGTTATCAGATGCTACATTCTGTTTTGTCTAGAGATGATTAATTTAACATGAGCGATCTTAATATACTTGGTTTGGATAGGGTTCTTATATTAATCAGGGTTTAGATGTAAAAATTTTGCTGCTGATTTAGAGATAGCCATTTAAGAGGGTTATGAATTCTTTGTATCTCTGACAAGTTGTATCTAAATCATTTTGGGCGCAGTATTCTTTACATACCTCAAGCAGTAGGGTTTTTGGAGTTTTATTATTAAATTGTACTTCCATAAGATTTTTACCTTGAGGAGTAACTTCTTGAAGTAATCTGAAAATTTCTGTTCGATGAGCAATATCGTTAGCAACATGATGCATATTAAGATTGCAGAGAGGGACCCCATTAATCAAATATGTTAATGCTTCTGATATTTTTGAGGGGTTGAGTGTCTGTTGTAGATATCTTTTTGTTGCTTCAATGTTTCCCCATAGACACGCTTGATTGAGATTATCTATCTCTGGTCTTAATTTTATTGAGTGTGAAGGAGTGTAATTATATATGTAATAAACAAAAGCGGCAGCAATTGCTACAGGAGCTATAACACTGAGTGGATTTTTTTTGAATACATCTATAATTTCTTCTATTTTTAAAAGAATTATCTCTTTTGATAGAAGATAAGAGCCTTTAGCTTTCTGTTCATTATTGTGAGAGTCTCTGGCTATTGTTGTATGTAAATCTAGGGTTTTATTTCCATTGGCATCTTCCTGGCAGAGGGAGAATAGGTTCACATTTGAGAGTAAGAGGATGCTGAACAATATTTTATGCACGATAACCACCTTTAAAACTAAGTTATGCAATTATAGTATATAATATTACACTTATATATTCAGACTGTCAAGCTGTTTTCTGGGGGGGGTGATAGCACCAGTAATCAGCCTCTTAAAGTGTTCTCCTCTCTCTTCATAATTAGTATACAGATCATAGCTTGACCCGGATGGTGAAAGCAGGGCTATTGTAGCATCTTTTTTATTTTCTATCGCATAAATGAACGCTTTTTCAAGATTGCAAAATGATTGGGCAGAGCGATTAGCATTGGCACAGTATTCTTTGAGTTGGTCAGCCTCTTTGCCAAAGCAGACGATGGATATTACATTGTTTGGTAATTGTGCAATAAGTGTTGATCTATCAACACCTTTGCTCAGCCCGCCTAAAAACAGTATTATTTTTTCATTCTTAAATTGCTCTAAAGCGGCAAGGGTTGCTTCAGTGGTTGTTGCTTTAGAATCATTATAAAAGGTCAACTTATCAATGGTTGTAACTTTTTCAATGCGATGTTCAATTTGTAAAGAGCATTCATCTGTGAGTTCCATTGGTAGTTGCATTTGTAATAATGTTGCAAGCGCAAAGAGCCAATTTTCGATCATAATAGATCTTGACAATGTGTTGATCTCTATAATCATCTTTTCAGTCTTATTATGCCAATAAATGACCCTTTTGGTGTCAAGAAAAAGGATGTTGCTACATAATTTAAAAAAATGCGTCTTTGGCCTTGTAAGACTGATCCATATGCAATTTGATCTAATAGATAGATATTGCAACTGTTGTTGGAGTTGGAGTGGTGCAATGAGGGTCTGATCTTCATTTTGATATCTGCAGATATGCGCTTTGGCAAGTAGATAGTTTTCCATTGTTTTGTGACGATCAAGATGATTGGGGTAAAGATTGGTAATAATGGCAATCTCTGGTGCGTAATAACTTGAATATTCAAGTTGCCAGCTTGAAAGTTCCATAACAGCTATATCAGCCTCATCTTGTCTCTCTATAGTATAGAGCATGGGAGTGCCAATATTGCCAGCCGTTATAACAGATAGTCTTTTTGCAAGAAGTTTTGAAATAAGGGTTGTTACAGTTGTTTTGCCGACTGAGCCGGTAATGGCAATTGATGGTTTACGCCATTTGCTTGCAAATAGGTCAAGCTCACATATAAAAGAGTGTTTTTGTTTATATGATGAGATATCGACACCTGGGCTTGGAAGGATATAGTCATTAGAATGCAAAAAAAGTTCAAGGGTCTTTTCGATGGTGCCATGCTGTTGTTTTATTGAGTCCTGTTCATCTTTATTCAGTTCTCGTTGATCAAAAATAGAGCATTTGGCACCCTCTTTTGTTGTATAATACAATGCTGATTTGCCTACAAGGCCAAAGCCCCAGATGCCTATTTTTTTATCCTGTAATGAGATCATAGGAGGCTCCTTTGAAATAAATGTTATTTCTTTTATACTGATCTAGTATATATACCAATAGCATGAAAATAGGTGAACTGTTATGGCTCAAAATCAAGATGGAAAAAGTTACAAAGATACACTAAACTTACCTCAAACCGATTTTCCTATTCGAGCAAATCCAAAGGAAGATGATAAGGCTATGCTTGAGCGATGGGATAAAGAGGATTTATACCATGCATCTTTTTCTGCTCATGAGGGTAAGAAGAAATTTATTTTGCATGATGGTCCACCATATGCTAATGGTAATATTCATTTAGGTCATGCTCTTAATAAGATATTAAAAGATATTGTGGGCAAATCACAGCGTATGTTGGGCAAACAGGTTCCGATTACTCCTGGTTGGGATTGTCATGGTCTGCCTATCGAGCTGAAAGTTACTCAAGAGCATCCAGGTTTGAATAGAACGGATCTTAAAAGAGCTTGTCGTGCATATGCCCAAAAATGGATAGATATTCAACGGGAAGAGTTTAAGCAGCTCGGCGTCTTAATGGATTGGCAGAATCCTTATTTGACTATGGACTATTCTTATGAAGCATCAATTTTAAGAGCATTTGGTATATTTATAGAAAAAGGTTATATCGAGAGAAGTAATAAAACTGTTCCTTGGTGTTCTTCATGTCAGACGGTTCTCGCTGCTGCTGAAATTGAATATAATGATCGTAAAGATCCATCAGTCTATACACTATTTCCTTTGTCGTCAGAAGCAATTAAAGCAATTGTTCCGTCATTAGTTGGCAAAGAGGTCAATTTAGTAGTCTGGACAACAACTCCTTGGACACTGCCATTGAATAGAGCTGTGCTTTTAAAGCCAGAGGCGGAGTATGTAGTTCTTGATGTTGGTGGCAAATATGTGATTACAGCTGAAAAACTTGCTGATCAGATTGTTGGACTTGTTTCTGCTTCTAAAGAGATTCTTGGCACATTTAATACTGGAGCAATTGTTTCAGGAAGCTTATATGCTAAGCACCCTTTTATTGATAATTTAGAAGTCCCTATTATTTTAGATCAAACAGTATCTTTAGAGGATGGTTCGGCTGTTGTTCATTGCGCTCCGGGTTGTGGTCCAGAAGATTATGGAGTTGGTATTAAAAATAGATTAGAGATCTATTCACCAATAACTGGTGACGGGCGTTATACTCAAGATATTAAGCCTGAACCATTGGCAGGAGTGCCTGTCTCAGAAGGTCAATGGTGGGTTTTGCGTAGGTTGCAAGAACTTGGCAAATTGTATCATAAGAGCACCATTGTTCACTCATATCCACATTGTTGGCGTTGCCATCAAGGGCTTATTTTCCGTGCAACTAAACAATGGTTTTGTGATCTTTCAAAGCATGATCTGAAAAAAAGAACTATAGATGCTATAGATGCTAATGTTACAACGATACCAGAAAAATCTATCAATAGATTAAAGGCTACTTTAGAGGGTCGTCTTGAATGGTGCCTTTCTCGTCAACGTGTCTGGGGGGTTCCAATTCCAGCTATTATTCATGACAAAACAGATTATGTATATACATCACGAGAATTTGTTGATAAAGTTGCCCAACAAGTTTCAATGTCGGGTATTGAATGGTGGGATAATGCAGACATTGCAGATCTTTTACCAAAAGATTTTGATTTTAAGAAATATCCATTGCAAGAGTTGCGCAAAGAGCAGGATATATTAGATGTATGGTTTGAGTCAGGGGTCAGTTTCTATGCTGTTCTGTTGCATGGTGATCAGTTAGCATTTCCTGCAGATATATATTTGGAAGGGAGTGATCAACATAGAGCGTGGTTTCAAAGTTCTCTCCTTATAAGTATGGTTCTTAAGGACGAGCCTGCAATGAAATTGATTATGACGCATGGTTTTACAGTTGATGAAAAAGGTCGTAAAATGTCCAAGTCTATTGGCAATGTGATTGCGCCTCAAGATATGATCAAAGAATTGGGAACTGATGGTTTGCGCCTATGGGTATCAAGTATCGACACTTCTGGAGATGCGGTTGTTTCTCAAACCTTGATGGTTAATGTAAAAGAAGTTTATAGAAAGATTCGTAATACTGCTAGGTTTTTGCTCTCTAACCTTTATGATTTTGATATTAATAAAGATGCTGTTGAGCCATCTGAACTTATGATGATAGATGCTTATGCTTTACAAAAATTGTGTATACTTAATCAGGATATTTTAAAAGCTTATCAAAAAATGGACTTTAATAAGATATTTCATATGCTTGCAGATTATAGTGCCGTTGAATTGAGCGCTTTTTATCTTGATATTATTAAAGATAGGCTCTATGTTGAAAAGTCAGATGGTCTTAAGCGTCGTTCTGCGCAGACAGTTTGTTGGTATATCTTAGATACTTTAACGCGGCTTATGGCTCCAATATTGTCATTTACGGCAGAACAGATATCAGATCATTATCAGCATAATAAACAAAAATCGATTCATTTGCAGCAATTTGTAAGTCTTGATAGATTGACCTCTGATTGTATTAATGATTATGAAAAAATATGGGATCAGCTAAAGCAGGTTCGGTCTGTAATTTTGAAATCTATTGAGCAGTTAAGAGAGCGAGGAGAGATAAAACATTCGCTTGAAGCCCGAGTGAGTATCTTTTTTGATCATAATCAGTCAGATTTTAACTGGTTTGAAAAATGTTCTCAGCAATTGGGTGAGCAAAGTATTAAGGATTTTTTCAAAGAATTCTTAATTGTGTCACAAATTGAATTAAAAAGCGAAGTGCGTGATCTTGTAAAGACTTCGATAGATAGCCTTTATGTCTCAATTGAACAGGCTCAAGGTGAAAAATGTGCCCGCTGTTGGCAATGGCAAGTGAATAATCATCAGGGGCAAGATCTTTGTCAGCGATGCTCTGAAGTTGTTTTTGGGTAATTATTCTCTTTATTATAAATAAAATAACGTGAGTTCGATCTAAGCTATTACCAGTTCAGAGCTATTTTTATAAATAGAAGGCTTATTTTTTCTGAAAGAATAAGCGGCTAATGCCGAGAAAACATTAATGAATAGCGTTATGGGGCTTCG